>JAEYRD010000101.1 GCA_023435725.1 Pseudomonadota bacterium
GCCGAGGACAGCGTCGCCACTGCGCGTGCGCTGATGTGGCTGGCGCTAGGCCTGCCGGCGCACGTGCTGATCAAGGCGCTGTCGCCGGCCTTCTTTGCCCGCAGCGACACGATGGCGCCGCTGCTGGCAACGGCCAAAGGCTTCGTGGTCGCCGTCGCGCTCGCGGTTCTGCTCGGGCACTTCTTCGGCGCGAGCGGAATCGCTGCGAGCATCGCGGCCGGCGCCTGGAGCAGCGCGCTCTCGCTGCTTCGCAAAGGCACAAGTGAATTCGGCTTCTCGGTCGACGCCGCCGCCCGCAAGCGGATGCCGCGGATCGTACTCGCCGCAGCCGCCATGGGCGCCCTGCTTTGGCTGACGACGGGTCTGTCGCCTGCCGGGGCACATGGCCTCATCCGCTTCATCGTGCTGGGCCTGCAGATCGGGGCCGGAATCGCCGTCTATGGACTGCTCCTGCAAATTCTCGGCGCCGCCTCCTGGCGCGAGGCGATCACCGCGCTGAAACGGCCCGCCCGGCGGGACCAGCGCGCCTGAGGTCTTCGAATTACCCTTGACGGGGCAGCGCCGCTGTTGGAAACGACGCCGATTACCTTCAGAAAGGCTTGCCAGGAAAACTAACCATGCCATTCGTTGAACGGGTCTTTTCGGGCGTCCAGCCGACGGGAAATCTGCATCTCGGCAATTATCTCGGCGCGGTCGTCAACTTCGTGAAGATGCAGGAAACCCATAACTGCATCTATTGCGTCGTCGACATGCACGCGATCACGATGGGGGTGGACGTCTGGGGCGGACCGGCCGAGCTCGCGCGCAACACCCGCGAGGTGACCGCGGCGTTCATCGCCAGCGGCATCGATCCGAAGAAGCATATCGTGTTCAACCAGAGCCAGGTCTCGGGCCATGCCGAGCTCACCTGGATCTTCAACTGCGTCGCGCGCCTGGGCTGGCTGAACCGCATGACCCAGTTCAAGGAGAAGGCCGGCAAGGATCGCGAGAACGTTTCCGTTGGTCTCTACGACTATCCCGTGCTGATGGCTGCCGACATCCTGCTCTACCGCGCCACCCACGTGCCGGTCGGCGAGGACCAGAAGCAGCATCTCGAGCTCGCGCGTGACATCGCGCAGAAGTTCAACAACGATTTCGGCGACTCGATCCGCAGCCACGGCGCCAATGACGGCCTGTTCTTCCCGCTGCCGGAACCCCTCATCACGGGGCCGGCGACGCGCGTGATGAGCTTGCGCGACGGCACCAAGAAAATGTCGAAGTCGGATCCATCCGACAATTCGCGCATCAACCTGATCGACGACGCTGACACCATCGCGCAAAAGATCCGCAAGGCGAAGACCGATCCGGAGCCCCTCCCGACCGAGGAGAAGGGCTTGGAAGCGCGCCCCGAAGCCGACAATCTCGTCGGCATCTTCGCCGCACTCTCGGACCGCTCCAAGGCCGACGTGCTGCGCGATTTCGGCGGCGGCCAGTTCTCCAGCTTCAAGAACGCGCTGGCGGAGCTGTGCGTCACGAAGCTCTCGCCGATCGCCGGCGAGATGAAGCGCCTGGTCGCCGACCCCGGCCATATCGACGCGATCCTGAACGATGGCTCCGACCGGGCCCGCGCGATCGCCGACGAGACCATGAAACTGTCGAAGGACGTGGTCGGCTTCATTCGCCGGCGCTGACGACCGCATTTGCGAAATCCGGCCGACGCGACAGCGCCGGCCGCCCCCCTCTCCCAAAGCCTGAGGGAGTGTGGCAGCATGTCGACCGTGCACACGCCGGGACATGCATGACCAGCAAGCGACTTTGCTTCGAGCCGGGTCACAAGCCCAAATGCCTCGTCATCGTTGACGACACCGCCGAATGGGATCGCGCGGTCTATTACGCCAGCCGCTGGGCGATCCGAGCCGGCGGCGGCGTGGTGATGCTGCGCATCATCGAGACCGACGGACAGGACCAGGAATGGCTGGGTGTCGCCGACATCATGCGCGCCGAGGCGCATGAAGCGGCGGAAGCCGCGCTCGACCGCGCCGCCGGCCGGGCCAACGGCATTGCCGCAATCACGCCGGAGCGCGTCATCCGAGAGGGCGCTGCGATGGAACAGCTGCTCGCGGTGATCGACGAAGATCCTGAGATCGGCATGCTGGTGCTCGCCGCGACCCCCGGCACCGAAGGGCCCGGGCCATTGGTCGCGCTGCTCGCGCACGCGGTCGGAACCTTCCCGATCCCCGTGACGATCATTTCCGGCGCGCTGAGCGACCAGAGCGTGGATTCGCTGTCGTAACGACGATGCTTCTTGCCTTCCCCCTTCAAGAGAGGGTGAGAAGGCGGTCTAACTCGCTGATATAACAGCGAAACCGTCCCGCCGCCCCTTGACCGTGCGTTCCCGGTCGCCATCTGCTAGTGGATAGAGCACGCACCGGCCTTGAACCGGTGACGTCTGGAGAAAACCATGTTCATTCAAACCGAAGCCACCCCCAATCCCGCCACGCTGAAGTTCATCCCCGGCCGCGTCGTGATCGACGGCAGCCCGATGGAGTTTTCGAGCCGCGAATCCGCAGGCCGCTCGCCGCTCGCCGAAAAGCTGTTCGACGTGCCCGGCGTTACCGGTGTGTTCTACGGATCGGATTTCATCACCGTGACCAAGGCGAACGGCGAATGGCAGCAGCTCAAGCCCGCGATCCTCGGCGCCATCATGGAGCACTACATGTCCGGTGCACCGCTGCTCGCCGACGGCGCGGCTCAAAACGAGGTCGATCTCGACGACGAGGACGAGTTCTTCGACGAGGCGGACGCCGAGACGGTCGACATGATCAAGGATCTGATCGAGACGCGCGTGCGGCCTGCAGTCGCCAATGACGGCGGCGACATCACCTTCCGCGGCTTCAAGGACGGCATCGTCTATCTCAACATGAAGGGAGCCTGCTCGGGCTGCCCGTCATCGACCGCGACGCTCCAGCACGGCATCCAGAACCTGCTCAAGCATTTCGTGCCCGACGTGGTCGAAGTCCGGCCGATGTAACGATGAAATCGTCATTCCGGGGCGGTCCGATAGGACCGAACCCGGAACCTTGAGATTCTCAGGCGAGCAATTGCGCACCATAGTTCGATGCCGCATGCTCGCCGACATCTCTCCGCGCCGAGGAGAATGCTAATTCGTGAATAATCACGCATTATTGCAATAGCTTAGACTTCCAGAGAGGCTGCAATTGCCGTGTCCGCACCGAAACGAGGGAACCCGGATCGCATGCTTTTCCCGAACACGTAGAATTACGGGAAACGTAAATTTTTCACGTCCCGCGCGAGTTGTGCAAGGCGCGAACTTGCTCTGGTTCAGGCTCCCCGGAACCGACTAGATTGCCGCCATGCTGATCCTTGCCATCGATACCGCGCTGGAGGCGTGCGCGGCCGCCGTTCTCGACACCGACGCCGGTGAGCTGCTTGCGCAGGAATCGCAGCTGATGAAGCGCGGCCATGCCGAGGCGCTGATGCCGATGATCGCGCGCGTCATGCAGTCGGCCGATCTCGCCTTTACCTCGCTCGACCGCATCGCGGTCACCGTCGGCCCGGGAAGTTTCACTGGTCTGCGCGTCGGCATTTCGGCGGCGCGCGGCCTTGCGCTCGCTGCGAAGCGGCCCGCCGTCGGCCTGACCACCTTGTCGGCCTATGCCGCCGGCATCGTCGGCCGGACCGGAGCGGCGCCGGTGATCTCGGCGATCGATGCGCGGCATGACCATGTCTATTTCCAGATCGTGGCCGGTGACGGCAGCGAACTGGTGCGGCCGAGGGTTGCTTCCATCGACGAGGCGATTGCGGCCTCGCAATTCGGAGCGCCGCATCTGGTCGGCAATGCCGCAAATATCCTTGCCGAGCGCTGGCCGAAAGACGCGCCACAGCCAGTCGCCGTCGACGCACAGCCTGCGCCAGACATCGGCTGGGTCGCGTGGCTTGGCGCCGCGGCCGATCCCGACACGACGCCGGCGCGACCGTTCTATCTGCGCGCGCCCGATGCAAAGCCGGCCGCACAGCCGCCGCTCGCAGCACAAGCCGCAACCTCATGATGAAATGGTTTTCGGAATGGTGGCGCGGTGGCACGGCCGCCGTCGAGCCCGCTTCCGCGCGCGACGCCGCGCGGCTCGCGCAGCTTCACGGCGAATCCTTCGCGCGCGGCTGGGGTGAAGGCGAGTTCGAGAGCATGATCGGCGAGCGTAATACGCTCGTGCATCGGCTGCGCCTCGGCAGCACGACGATCGGCTTCGCCGTATCGCGGATCGGCGCGGATGAAGCGGAAATCCTTTCGATCGCGGTAGACCGAGCTCATCGCGGCCGCGGCCTCTCCCGCACGCTGCTGATGACCCATCTCGGCCACCTCGCAGGGCGCGGCGTCCGCACAATATTTCTTGAAGTCGAGGAAAATAACCAGCCGGCGCGACAGCTCTACGACCGGAGCGGATTCATGGTGGTCGGGCGCCGCGAACGCTACTATAAGCAGCCGAACGGGGAACAATTGAACGCTCTTCTGATGCGACGTGACTTGTCGTAACATTGATGGCAGAAAGCGCCCCGCAGGCAGACACCCATGACCGCACTGAAACCTTCTTCTGTATCCAAGACGTCCGGCATCGAGGCGCGCTGTGCCGCAACCGGCATGCGCATGACCGAGCAGCGGCGCGTCATCGCCCGCGTGCTTGCGGAGGCGGTCGATCATCCGGATGTCGAGGAACTGTACCGGCGCTGCGTCGCCGTCGACGACAAGATCTCGATCTCGACGGTGTATCGCACCGTCAAGCTGTTCGAGGATGCCGGCATCATCGAACGCCATGATTTCCGCGAGGGCCGCGCGCGCTACGAGCAGATGCGCGACAGCCACCACGACCACCTCATCAATCTGCGCGACGGCAAGGTGATCGAGTTCACCTCCGAGGAGATCGAGAAGCTTCAGGCGGAGATCGCCCGCAAGCTCGGCTACAGGCTGGTCGATCACCGGCTCGAGCTCTATTGCGTCCCGCTCGACGACGACAAGCCGACGAATTAGTGCTCTTGCGAATTCGCGGCATCGGCGATGTCTCTTCACCTCTCCCCATCGGGGAGAGGTGGCACCACCCGCGCTCCACCAGAGTGGTCAACCAAGTTAGACGCTGATGCCCATCGATCTCATCATCTTCGATTGCGACGGTGTGCTCGTTGACAGCGAGGTCATCTCCTGTCGCGCGCATGCCGATGTGCTGACGCGGCACGGCTATCCGATCACCTCGGAGCAGGTGTTCGAGCGCTTCCTCGGGCGCTCGACGCGGCAGGCCAATCTCGAGATCGAGACCGAGCTCGGCCGCAAACTGCCCGAGGCCTATCACGGCGATTTACAGGACGAGCTGTTCCGCTCGTTCGAGGCCGACCTCGAAGCGATCCGCGGCATCCACGATGTGCTTGATGTCGTCACGCAAGCTGTCTGCGTCGCCTCGAGCGGTTCGCATCAGCGCATGCGCGTGAGCCTCGGAAGCACCGGTCTTTATGACCGCCTCGCGCCGAATATCTTCTCGGCCTCGCAAGTGGAGCACGGCAAGCCGGCGCCGGACCTGTTCCTGTTCGCCGCCAGGGAAATGGGCGTGCCGCCTGAGCGCTGCGTCGTGATCGAGGACAGCCTTGCCGGCATCGCCGGCGCGCGGGCGGCCGGCATGACCGTGTTCGGCTTTTACGGTGGCAGCCATTGCGGGGATGGCCATGCCGAGACCCTGCGCCGGGCCGGCGCCGACCTGACCTTTGCCGACATGCACCAGTTGCCAGAGCTGGTCCGCCGGGTCGGCGCGGACGCCCTGGCGGGCTGATTTCGCCCTTCATCGGCATTTGCAGGGTGCACGCAACGCGCTCACGTCCGGAATCCGGTGGTTTTGGCCAGGGAATCCGCATTTGCGCTGGCGCGCGCTCCGGAATGACGCCCGAAGAGCGGCCATTCGCTGGATTTTCGCCCCTCCAGCCTATATCTGGAGGCCGTCTTTCACCTCAATTCCGGGTTCCATGAAGCCGCCGCGCAAGCTGCATATCAAATCATATGGCTGCCAGATGAACGTCTACGATGCCCAGCGCATGGTGGACACGCTGGCCCCGGAAGGATTCGTGGAGACGGCCAGCGCCGATGACGCCGACCTCGTCATCCTCAATACCTGCCATATCCGCGAAAAGGCATCGGAAAAGGTCTATTCCGAGCTCGGCCGCTTGCGCGTTGCCAAGGACGAGGCCGCGCGCGGGGGCCGCACGATGCAGATCGCGGTCGCAGGATGCGTGGCGCAGGCCGAAGGCGAGGAGATCGTACGCCGTGCGCCCGTTGTCGACGTCGTGGTCGGCCCGCAGAGCTATCATCATTTGCCGGAGCTGCTGAAGCGCGCCGGCGACGAAGGCCGCGCGATCGAGACCGAGTTTCCCGCCGCGGACAAGTTCGGCTTCCTCGCGCAGCCGAAGCCCGACGCGATCCGCGCGCGCGGCATTTCCGCCTTCGTCACGGTGCAGGAAGGCTGCGACAAGTTCTGCACCTTCTGCGTCGTGCCCTACACGCGCGGCGCCGAAGTCTCGCGCCCGGTGGCGAAGATCGTCGACGACGTGAAGCGACTTGCCGATAACGGCGTGCGCGAGCTCACGCTGATCGGCCAGAACGTCAACGCCTATCACGGCGACGGACCGGACGGGACAAGCTGGCCGCTCGGCAAGTTGCTCGAACATCTGGCGAAGATTCCCGGCATCGCGCGGCTGCGTTATTCGACCAGCCACCCCCGCGACGTCGATGACAGTTTGATTGCAGCCCATCGCGATCTCGGTGCCTTGATGCCGATCGTGCACCTGCCGGTGCAGTCGGGCTCGGACCGGATTCTGGCGGCCATGAACCGGAAACATACCGCCGATGATTATCGGCGTGTCATCGACCGTTTCCGGTCCGCGCGGCAAGACATTGCTTTTTCATCGGATTTTATCGTCGGCTTCCCCGGCGAGGGCGAGCAAGATTTTCTCGCCACCCTCGCGCTTGTCACGCAAATCGGCTACGCTGCAGCTTATTCGTTCAAATACTCCGCCCGGCCGGGAACGCCGGCCGCGGACATGCAGGAGACGGTGTCCCCCGCCGAGATGGACCAGCGATTGGAGCGGCTCCAGGAACTGATCGACAGCCAGCAATCGGCCTTCAACAAGGCTGCGATTGGCTCAACGGTCGACGTGCTGTTCGAGCGGCCGGCCCGCAAGGAAGGCCAGATCGTCGGCCGCACCGCATTTCTCCAGCCCGCGCATGTGATGGCCTCGCCCGATATCATCGGAAAGATCCTGCCGGTGCGGATCGACAGCCTCGAGCGCTACAGCTTTCTCGGCAAACTCGTGACGCCGCGCACCGCGCGCGAGCCCGCTTCATCGTCAATCGCCACTGGAGCCTGAACCCTTGCCAAAAAGCGCATCGGATTCGTCTTCTTTCGCTCCCAGCCGCAAATTTGACCGCGACATGCAAGTTCCGCCCGAGACCCAGGTCGTCATCGACCTCGACGACAACCGCGCCGCTTCCGCGCTGGTCGGCCCTTACGGGCAGAATCTCGCGCAGATCGAGCGGCGGCTCGGCGTCGTCGTCGATTCCAAGGGCAACCACATCACCATCGGCGGCACGCGCGACGGCTGCGATGCCGCGCGCCGCGTTGTGGAGATGCTCTACGCCCAGGCGGTGAAGGGCCAGGACCTCGACCAGGGCGAGGTCGAAGGCGCGATCCGCGCCGTGATCGCGCAGGGCTCGCTGTTCGAGTTCGACGCGAAGTCGGCGAAGACGACCTTCGACAGCATCAATTTACGCAAGCGTCCGGTGCGCGCACGCACGGCCGCGCAGGACTCCTACATCCGCGCGCTGAAGCGCCACGAGCTGGTGTTCGGCATCGGCCCGGCCGGCACCGGCAAGACCTGGCTCGCGGTCGCGCATGCCGCGCAACTGTTCGAGCGCAAGGAGGTCGACAGGATCATCCTGTCGCGCCCGGCGGTCGAAGCCGGCGAGCGGCTCGGCTTTTTGCCCGGCGACCTCCGCGAGAAGGTCGATCCTTATCTCCGCCCGATCTACGATGCGCTCTACGACCTCATGGACGCGCGCATCGTCGAGCGCGCGCTGCAGACCGGCGAGATCGAGATCGCGCCGCTCGCCTTCATGCGCGGCCGCACGCTCACCAATGCCGCCATCATCCTGGACGAGGCCCAGAACACAACATCGATGCAGATGAAGATGTTCCTGACCCGTCTCGGCGAGAACAGCCGCATGATCGTGACCGGCGACCCGTCGCAGATCGACCTGCCGAACGGCCAGACCTCGGGCCTCGCCGAGGCAACCCGTCTGCTGAGCGGCGTCGAGGGCATTGCGCAAGTTCATTTCAAAGCCGAGGACGTGATCCGCCACGAGCTCGTGGCGCGGATCGTCGCCGCCTACGAAGGTTCGCCGCAGCGGCCGGCCACCGGTAAATCCTGACGAGACAACAGCCGGACCTACGGGCGCCGACACGGCGCCCTTCCGTCCCAGACAACACAATGTCACATCCCAATCTTCCCATGACCGAGGTCCTCGTCGTCGCCGACTGCTGGCAGCGCGAGCCCGACGCCGAAGCCGTGATCCAGCGCGCCGTTGCGGCCGCTGCCGAGACTGTCGACGAAGACGTCGCAGACGCGGAAATCGCCGTCATGCTGACCGACGATGCCGGCATCCGCACGCTCAACAGCAACTGGCGCGGCATCGACAAGCCGACCAACGTGTTGTCGTTTCCTGCGCTCCAGCCGGATGGTGAATGGAAGCCGGGCGATGCGCCGCGCATGCTCGGGGATATCGCGATCGCCTACGAGACCATGCGGCGCGAGGCGGACGAAGAACAGAAGCCGTTCGACCATCATTTGAGTCATCTCGCCGTGCATGGTTTCCTGCACCTGATCGGCTACGATCACGAGAACGACGACGACGCGGAGGAGATGGAAGCGCTGGAGACGCAGATCCTGGCTGATCTCGGCATCCCCGCCCCCTATGCAGACCGCCCAGGAACGCACTGAGATGCCGGATTCCGATCCAACCCACGACAATCCGCGCAACACGGCCAATTTGCCGGCCGTAGTGACGCCCGGCGAGGCCCTGCGTCCGACCGCGGAAAGCTGGCTGCTGCGTGCCATCCGCACGCTGTTCGGCTGGAAGGCCGGCTCGGTACGCGACGACCTCCAGGTCGTGCTCGACGCCACGACGCCGGATGACACCGGCTTCTCCGCCGTCGAGCGCACCATGCTGCGCAACATCCTCGGCCTGCATGAGCGCCGAATCGCCGACGTCATGGTGCATCGCGCCGACATCGTCGCGGTCAAGCGCGACATCTCGCTCGGCGAATTGATGGACCGCTTCGAGAGCGCGGGCCATTCGCGGCTCGTAGTCTACAACGAAACGCTCGACGATCCCGTCGGCATCGTCCACATCCGCGACCTGCTCGCCTTCATGACCGCGCGGGCGCGCGTGTCGGAAGCCGCCAAGACCAAGCGCAAGAAGCCGCTGCCGGCCGGGCTCGACCTGCGGACGGTCGACCTCGCGCTGCCGCTGGAGGATGCGCACATCATCCGCAAGCTGCTTTACGTGCCGCCATCGATGCGGGCGATCGACCTGCTCGCGCAGATGCAGGCCACGCGCATTCACCTGGCGCTGGTGGTCGACGAATATGGCGGCAGCGACGGATTGGTCTCGCTCGAGGACATCGTCGAGCAGATCGTCGGCGAGATCGACGACGAGCACGACAGCGACGAGCCGCCCTCGATCGTGCGCCTGCCCGACAACGCCTTCATCGCCGATGCCCGCGCCAGCCTCGACGACGTCCGCACCGTGATCGGCGAGGACTTCGTCACCGGCGAGGCCGGCGAGGAGGTGGAGACGCTGGGCGGCTATCTCGTCAGCTTCGTCGGCCGCCTGCCGGTGCGCGGCGAGGTGATCTCGGGCCCCGGCAATTACGAGGTCGAGGTGCTCGATGCCGATCCGCGCCGCGTCAAGCGGCTGCGAATCTCGACGCGGAAGGAGCGTCCCGCGCCACGCACCCAGCGCGAGAGCCGCCGCCGCGATGCCACGCCGGAGAGCGGTCAGCCGCCTTCCAGCGACACGCCCAGCCCGCCGCCAAGCGACGGGGCCGGCCCGCAGTGAGCCTGTTCCAGCGGTTTCGGCAGATCGCCCTCGCCATCATCCTCGCCTGGGGATGGAAGCGCGCGCTGATCGCGATGGCGGCCGGCGCGCTCTCGGTGCTGGCGCTGGCTCCGTTCAACGCCTTCCCGGTGCTGTTCATCACGTTCCCGGTGCTGGTCTGGCTGATCGACGGCGCCGGCGCGGGTCGTTTTGGCGGTATCCCCGCCGCGGCGCTGACCGGCTACTGGTTCGGGCTCGGCTTTTTCGTCCCCGGCCTTTACTGGATCGGCTATGCCTTCTTCGTCGACGCCGATGTGTTCGCCTGGCTGACACCGTTCGCCGTGCTGGGCCTGCCGGCCTACCTTTCCATCTTCACGGCGATCGGCTTCGCGCTCGCCCGCCTGCTCTGGACCAAGAACGCCACGCGCGTGCTTGCGCTCGCAGCAAGCCTCACCATCAGCGAATGGCTGCGCGGTCACGCGCTGACCGGCTTTCCGTGGAACGCGTTCGGCTATGCGCTATCCGAGCCGCTGCCGCTGGCGCAGACAGCGTCGCTGATCGGCCTGTGGGGCATGACGTTCCTGACGGTTGCGATCTTCGCGAGCCCTGCGACGCTGATCGACCGGACGCCCGATCGCCGCCCGGCGTGGCGCGTGCCGGCCGCAGCAGTCGCTCTCCTGATCGTCATGAGCATCTTCGGCGCAATCCGCCTGTCGCTGCATCCGACCACGATGATCGAAGGCGTCAAGCTGCGCCTGATGCAGCCGAACCTCGAGCAGGACGCGAAATTCAACTACTCCGCCAAGGCGCAGGTGATGAAGAAATACCTGGCCCTGTCGGACCGCGCCTCCGGACCGCAATCGACCGGTGTGCGCGATGCCACCATCCTGATCTGGCCGGAATCCGCCTTTCCGTTTTTCCTGACCCGCGAAGCCGACGCGATGGCGCAGATCGCAGAGCTTCTGCCGAAGGGGACGGTGCTGATGACGGGTTCGGTCCGCGCGCCCGACCTGCCGCCGGGCACGCCGATCACGCGCGCCTATAATTCGATCTACGTGATCGATCACGACGGCAGCGTGCTCGCGGTCTATGACAAGCTGCACCTCGTACCGTTCGGCGAGTTTCTGCCCTACCAGAGCCTGATGGAGAAGCTCGGTTTCGAGCAACTGACGCGCATGCGCGGCGGCTTTATTCCCGGTACCGTGCGGCATGCGCTGCCGGTGCCGGGCGCGCCCCCCGCGCTGCCGCTGATCTGCTACGAAGCAATCTTTCCCGGCGAGGTGGCCGGACGCAACGAACGTCCGGGCTGGATCGTGAATCTCACCAATGACGGCTGGTTCGGCATCTCGACCGGCCCTTATCAGCATCTGGAGCAGGCGCGGATGCGCGCGATCGAGCTCGGATTGCCGCTGGTCCGCTCCGCCAATACCGGCATCTCCGCGGTGATCGATCCGGTGGGGCGAACCGTTGCTAGCCTCGGTCTCGGAATCGAAGGCATTTTGGATGCAAAGCTTCCCGCCGCAATCTCGCCCACCATCTATGCGCGAGTTGGTGACATCCCCGCAGCCATGCTGGTTGCACTGGCTGTGATTCTGGCGGTACGGCGGCGTGTTGCCAAACGGTACCCCTGATCGCTCCGTCTTTGCCGAAATGGCCGGAAACCTTTGACAATCGCAGCCCCCCGGTTGACAGATTGCAGGCGGCCTCCCCATTCTGCACCGGCTGCAAAAGACAGTGGGCGTTGCTAAATTTCTCCGCAATGTTTCCCCAATCAGAGTGAAGTTTTGACGTTGCTGACACCTGAGGCAGTTGATTCGATTGCGCCGAACGGTGGTGTTTGGAGGGCTGAGGAAATGTCGAAAGCGCCCAACCCTGTTGACAAGTATGTCGGCAGTCGCGTGCGCATGCGCCGCATCATGTTGGGCATGAGTCAGGAAAAGCTCGGTGAAGCTTTGGGCCTGACTTTCCAGCAGATCCAGAAGTACGAGAAGGGCACCAACCGGGTCGGCGCGAGTCGCATCCAGCAGATTGCCGAGATTCTCCAGGTGCCGGTGTCGTTCCTGTTCGAGGGCGGACCAAGCGGCACGCCTGGCCCCGACGGCTTCAGCGAAGGCGCCTCGCCCTCCTACGTCTCGGACTTCCTCGCCACGTCTGAAGGTCTCGCCTTGACCAAGGCGTTCACGCGAATCACCGATTCAAAGATGCGCCGCTCGATCGTCGATCTCGTCGAGCAGATTGCGGCCCGCGAAGGCCCCGACAAGCGCTGACGCGGCCTCTCAATCCGATTTGAGACTGCGTCAAATCTGGCCTATGTCGTCATTTATGGCCGCGCTTCGTTGCGCGTTCTCTGAGATGATGCGGTTCAAAGGCACAGATGCGTCCATGACCAAATCCAATTGGTTCGATTCTCAAACTATTCTCGATGGCATCCGCCGCTGGGTGGAGATCGAGACGCCGACGGACACGCCAGAACAGGTCAACAAGCTGGTCTCGATGGTTGCGGATCACTATCGCGATCTGCCTGTCACGCTCGAGCGCGTCGACGGCGTCGACGGCTGCGGCGATCATCTCATCGCGCGCTCCACCTGGGGCCAGGACCGGCCGGGTATCCTCGTGCTAAGTCATCTCGATACCGTTCATCCCATGGGATTCATCGAGCGGTTGCCGTTCAAGGTCGAGGGCGACAGCGCGTTCGGCCCCGGGATCTACGACATGAAGGGCGGCGCCTACATCGCCCACCACGCCTTTCGCGCGCTTTGCACCACCGCCGATCGTTCGCCGCTCGGCATCACCCACATGTTCACCTCCGATGAGGAGATCGGCAGCCCCACCTCGCGCACGTTGATCAAGAAGGAAGGACGCAATGCCAAATACGTGCTGGTAACGGAGCCGGCGCGCGACGGCGGCAAGATCGTCACCGGACGCAAGGGCGTCGGACGCTTCCAGGTGTTCATCAAAGGCGTGCCCGCGCATGCCGGCACAAGGCCCGAAGACGGTCGCAGTGCAGTCCGCGAGCTCGCCAACATCATCCAGGCCCTGGAAGGGATGAACGACCTGAAGCGCGGCGTCACCGTCAATGTCGGTGTGGTGCGCGGCGGCACGCGTCCCAACGTGACGCCGGAAGAGGCCTATGCCGAGATCGATCTGCGCGTGCCGGGTCTCAAAGACGCGGACGAATTCGTCGGCAAGATTCTCGGACTGAAATCGAAGACGGACGGCGTCACCGTCAAGGTCACGGGCGAGCTCAATCGTCCGCCTTACGAGAAGAACAATTCCGGCGCCTCGCTGTACGAGCATGCCAGGACGCTCGCCGCGGAGATCGGCTTCGAGCTGATCGACACTCACACCGGCGGCGGCTCGGACGGCAATTTCACGGCGGCCCATACCGGCACGCTCGACGGGCTCGGCGTCGACGGCAAGGGCGCGCACACCCATTATGAGCAGCTCTATGTCTCGTCGCTCGAACCGCGCGCGCGGCTGCTCTATCGCCTGTATCAGACGCTACAATGAGCGAGCGCAAATCAGACCCCGATCGCGATGACAGCGAGCGCGCCTTCTTCGGGCGCCGCAAGGGCCACAAGCTCAGGCAGCATCAGGCCGAGCTGATCGATCATCTGCTGCCGCATCTTGCGCTCGACATCGCAAGCAGGGCGCCCGCGAAGGCGAGCGAGATCTTCGATCCCGCGGCGATCGACCTGCGGCTCGAGATCGGCTTCGGCGGCGGCGAGCATCTTGCGGCGGAGGCACAAACCTTCTCCACGACCGGCTTCATCGGCTGCGAACCCTATGTCAACGGCATGGCGAAGATCCTCGCGCAGATCGAGGCCGCCAACATCGGCAACATCCGCCTGTTCGCGGGCGATGCGGCCGAGCTGCTGGCCTGGCTGCCAAAGGCTTCGCTGTCGCGGATCGACCTGATCCATCCCGATCCCTGGCCGAAACGCCGGCACTGGAAGCGGCGCTTCGTCCAGGACAGGACGATCGCCGCGATGGCGCGCGTGCTGAAGCCGGGCGGTGAATTCCGTTTCGTCTGCGACATCGACGATTACTGCGCCTGGACGTTGTCGCATCTTGCGCGCTCGCCGGATTTCGTCTGGCTCGCGGAACGCGCTGACGATTTCCGGCAGCCGTGGGCGGGCTACACCATGACGCGCTACGGCCGAAAGGCCGCGCGCGAGGGCCGCAAGGCGGCATATCTGCGGTTCAGGCGGGTGTAAATTCGTCGCGGGATCCATCCGCAGTCGTCATGCCCGGGCTTGTCCCGGCCGTGACGCCAGGGGCGATGCCCCCTTCGATGTTAAATCGTCTGCCGGTTGCGCCAGAAATTCACGACGCGCTCGGCGGTCGTCGGCATGAGGCGCGTGAAATTCATGCGCGCGGCCTCGATGTCGGCATCGGTCGGCGTGCGATGCGGACCGTACCACAGCAGGATGAGCTCGCGGACCGTGGGCCAGCCGAGATTCAGCACGCGCCCCAGGATCAGAATCGGATCGTAGCGGTCGCCCGCGATCAGGCGGTCGAGGATCGAGACGCGGACGCCGGTCATCGTCGCAAGTGAAGCGATCGATTCCTCGTATTTGTGCGCCTTGGCGAAGCCGAGCAGTGCACTCTCGCCGAGATGCCCGCCGTGATGCAAGGAAAGCACCGTGCGCTGTGCCGCCGAGAAATCGCGTCGCGGCCCCGGCGGCAAGGTTGCCTCCTCGATCGACGCCATGGCGCGCCTGATTTCGACCTGGCGCACGGGATTGACCACGCTGGAGAGGCGGCGCCGAATGACGTCGAGCGTGCCGTCGAGAAGCTGTTTCAGGTGCTCGCCGGTGAGATCGGCGCGCTGGCCGATCTTGAGCGTCAACACGCCGTCCTGCGCCGCGCGCCTGACCAGCTCGGAATAGCTGGCCGGCGAGAACACCGCACCCGCATTCCCCGCGGCGCGACGCACCACGTCGCGATCGCCGCGCTCGACGAGCACGTCAGTGATGACAGCCGACAAAGCGGGGCGCTCCGTCATCGCCAGCAGATGACCCTGGCCCTTCAGCCGCGCGATCTCGATCAGGACAGCCTCGTCGAGCACGGGCGAGCGGCGCAGCACGGGGCCCGCCACCATGATCTCGTTTTCGCGCGCGAGCTGACTCACCAGATGCCGCGGCGCGTTGTGCAGCTCCGAGAAGCGCTCGGCGAGATCGACGCGCGAGGCGAGCTCGGCATGCGGGACGAGATCGATCAGGAGATCGTCGAAGAGGTCGATGAGCTCGGGACGGAGCCTGGCGGAATCCTGGAAGAACAATTCGGCGATGGCGCGCGCGATCTCGCCGCGACGCCGGGGGTCACCGCGTTTGACGATATCGTCCAGTCCGGGAATGAGCGACGTGGCAACGGTCATGAACGCAACTCGAACAGGGCACGCCGCGGGAGCGCCCTTGGTCCAAGCCGCCCCACATCGCGCAATTTAGGCCTGGTTGATGAAGGAAGCGTTGCGCGGAAGGCTGCAGATTGGGCGCAAAAAGCCTCGCCTTCCCTGCGATGGGCCTTGTCCGGGAGGGTGGAAAGGGCTATATCAGCGCCAATTCATCTTCTCATACGATCCGCGTAGTGAGAGTGGGCCCGAAAGGACCCGCTCTTTTTTATTACCCGAACGCGGTTCGGCGGAAGATGCCGGCCCGACGAGCTGTCGGGAGAGTTCCGAAGCGGGCTTTAAAGTCGTAACCAAGCCTTAACCATCGAGCGCCTTGACCCTGGATATGACCGAGCCGAACACTGGTTCCACGGATGCCGAACTGCTGGCCGAGCCAAGGCTCGTAGTCGAGCCAGGCGTCGCGGCACGGGTGTCCGCGGTTGCAGGTCCCGTGCTGCAGGGCATGGGCTATCGTCTGGTCCGGATCCGCATTTCCGGGGAAGCCGGCTGCACCGTGCAGATCATGGCCGAGCGGCCGGACGGCTCGATGCAGATCGAGGATTGCGAGGCGATTTCGCGGGCGCTGTCGCCCGTGCTCGATGTCGCCGACCCCATTGATCGCGCCTATCGGCTGGAAATCTCCTCGCCGGGAATCGACCGCCCCCTGGTGCGGCGCTCCGATTTCGAGCGCTATTCCGGGCATCTGGTGAAGGTCGAGATGGCCGTCGCCCACGAGGGTCGGAAGCGGTTCCGCGGCACCATCGGTCCCGTCGAAGGCGACCGCGTGCATCTGCATCGCGACGACGTCAAGGCGGGCGACGATCCCGATGTTCTCCTGACTATTGAGGATATCGGCGAGGCACGACTGGTGCTGACCGACGAGCTGATCGCTGAGTCGATGCGCCGCGGCAAGGCCGAGGCACGAGAGATGCGCCGCAATCTCGGCCTGGAGCCGCCACAGGCCCCGCACGCGAAAATCAGCGAAAAAACGACCAAGAACACCAAGCCGAAAAAGAAGCCGGCACCGAAGAACACCAAGCAACATCGCCTGGCCGCCGAACGCGCGCGGCGTGGCGAGATCGAGCCTGACGAAGGAGATTAGCCATGGCAGTCAGCGCCAATCGACTTGAATTGCTGCAGATCGCCGATGCCGTTGCGCGCGAGAAATCGATCGACCGTGGCATCGTCATCGCCGCGATGGAGGACGCCATCGCCAAGGCGGCGCGGGCACGTTACGGCAGCGAGACTGACGTTCATGCCGAGATCGACCCCAAGAAGGGCGAGCTGCGGCTGTCGCGCCACATGCTGGTCGTCGACAAGGTCGAGAACCATTCCAACCAGATCTCGCTGGTGGATGCGCAGCGCGCCAATCCCGGCGCCCAGGTCGGCGACACCATCGCCGATACGCTGCCGCCGCTGGAATATGGCCGCATCGCCGCGCAATCGGCCAAGCAGGTGATCGTGCAGAAAGTGCGCGAGGCCGAGCGCGACCGGCAATACCAGGAATTCAAGGACCGCATCGGCGACATCGTCAACGGCGTCGTCAAGCGCGTCGAATATGGCAGCGTGATCGTGGATCTCGGCCGTGGCGAAGCCATCATCCGCCGTGACGAAATGCTGCCGCGCGAGGTGTTCCGCAACGGCGACCGCGTCCGCGCCTACATCTTCGACGTCCGTCGCGAGACCCGCGGTCCGCAGATCTTCCTCTCCCGCACCCATCCGCAGTTCATGGCGAAGCTGTTCGCGCAGGAAGTGCCGGAAATCTATGACGGCATCGTCGAGATCAAGGCGGTGGCCCGCGATCCCGGCTCGCGCGCGAAAATCGGCGTGATTTCCCGTGATTCCTCGGTCGATCCGGTCGGCGCCTGCGTCGGTATGCGCGGCTCGCGCGTGCAGGCGGTGGTGAACGAACTGCAGGGCGAGAAGATCGACATCATTCCCTGGTCGCCCGACATCGCGACCTTCGTGGTCAACGCGCTCGCGCCGGCCGAAGTCTCCAAGGTCGTCATCGACGAAGACCGCGAGCGCATCGAGGTCGTCGTGCCCGACACCAACAACCAGCTCTCGCTGGCGATCGGCCGCCGCGGCCAGAACGTACGTCTGGCCTCGCAGCTCACAGGCTGGGACATCGACATCCTGACCGAGCAGGAGGAATCGGAGCGCCGTCAGGCCGACTTCGAAAACTCCACTCGCGTCTTCATGGAATCGCTCAACGTCGACGAAGTGGTCGGCCAGTTGCTGGCGTCCGAAGGCTTCACCTCGGTCGAGGAACTCGCCATGGTGGACGTCAAGGAACTCGCCGGGATCGAGGGCTTCGACGAGGAGACCGCGCAGGAACTCCAGAACCGAGCCCGCGAATATCTCGAGCAGCAGGAAGCCGAGCTCGAGGCCAAGCGCAAGGAACTCGGCGTCGAGGACGCCCTCAAGGACGTGCCCGGCGTCACCTCCAAGATGCTGGTGAAGTTCGGCGAGAACGACATCAAGACGGTCGACGACCTCGCCGGCTGCGCCACCGACGACCTGGTCGGCTGGACCGAACGCAAGGAAGGCGGCGAGCAGACCAAATATCCGGGTGCTCTCGACGGGATCGACATCTCCCGAGACGACGCTGAAGCGATGATCATGCAGGCCCGCGTCAAGGCCGGCTGGATCACCGAGGCCGATCTCGCCAAGCCCGCTGAAGCGGCTGAGGCGACCGAAGATCAGCCGGCTTAAGGGCGAAGGAGGATGTCGCCCGGATGCTCGCCAGCATTGACCCCGAACTCGACCATGGGCCGCGGACCGAAAGGTCCGCGACCATGCGGATGTGCGCGGTCAGTCGCGAGGTCCGGCCGATCGACGAGCTGATCCGCTTCGTCATTTCGCCCCAGAACGGCGTAGTTCCCGATCTCAAGCGCAAGCTGCCCGGACGCGGCATGTGGATCACCGCCTCGCGACAGGCGGTTGCGGAAGCCGTCCGGCGTCACCAATTTAACAAGGCCTTCAAGCGCGAACTGCGCATCCCTCAGACGCTTCCCGCCGACGTCGAGGCGCTCCTGGTCCGGAGCGTGACCGAAGCTCTTGGAATTGCCGCGAAAGCCGGCCGGGTCGTGGCCGGTTTCGGCAAGGTCGAGAGCGCCCTGAGGGAAGGCACGGTCGAGGTCCTGATCCATGCCAGCGACGGGGCCGCGGACGGAATCCGCAAATTGGACATGCTGGCGCATCAAAATGACGGGAATCGTGGCGCCAAGCCGCAGATTCCTATCGTCACCGTACTGAAATCGATAGAATTGGATTTGGCACTGACCCGGTCAAATGTGATACATGCTGCCCTGCTCGCGGGCCCGGCGAGCAAGTCATTCCTGTCACGTAGCCAGATGCTGGTCCGATACCGGATGGCGGACGATGACAAGACTGCCGAAAAGCACGGCCAGGATTTCTGAAGACAACGACGAACCGATGGGACGGTGCGGCAACGCACAACGACAACAAGATCAGGATTAGGACTGCTGAATGGTTGATACCAAGACCCCTGGCGACAAGAAGCTGAGCGTTCCGAGCAAGACGCTATCGCTCAAGCCGCGCGTCGAAACGGGCACTGTGCGCCAGAGCTTCAGCCATGGCCGGAGCAAGCAGGTCGTGGTCGAGAAGCGCGGCAAGCGCCGCATCGACGGCAGCCCCGAGCCGCAGGCAACCGAGATTGCGAAGCCGGCGCCGGCTGCGCCCGCTCCGTCGCGTCCGGCTCCGCCGCCGGCCCAGTCGCGCAACTCCGGATCCGGCGTGGTGCTCCGCACGCTGACCGAGGACGAACGTTCTGCCCGCGCCAGCGCGCTGGCCGATGCCAAAGTGCGCGAGGTCGAAGAGCGCCGCCAGGCCGAGGAAGAGGCCCAGCGCCGCGCTGTCCGCGAGGCCGCCGAACGCGCCGAGCGCGAAGCCGCCGAAGCCCGCCGCAAGGCCGAGGAAGAACGCCATCGCCACGAGGAGGAAGCCAAGCGGAAGGCCGAGACTGAAGCCAAGAAGCGTTTTGGCGAAGGCGAGCAGCCGGCATCTGCCCCTCGCCCTGTTACTACCGCTGCCCCGGCCGCTCCTGCGCCGCGGCCCGGAGCGCCCGCGGCGCGGCCCGGAACCACCCCGACCGCGCGCCCCGGAACGACGACGGCCCGCCCCGGAAC
>JAEYRD010000122.1 GCA_023435725.1 Pseudomonadota bacterium
CGCTGGATTGCTTCGCTCTGCTCGCAATGACGGGGGAAGGGGCGATGGTTCCACCGGAGAGCGCCGGTTGCAGAAGAGAGACCTGGAATGAAAGTCATTGGCCTTGCAGGCTGGAGCGGTGCGGGCAAGACCACGCTGTTGACGCGGCTGATCCCGCATTTCAGCGCGCAGGGTCTGCGCGTCTCCGTGATCAAGCATGCGCATCACGGGTTCGACGTCGATGTGCCCGGCAAGGATTCCTGGCGTCATCGCGAGGCGGGCGCGGCCGAGGTGCTGGTTGCTTCGTCAAACCGCTGGGCCCTGATGCATGAGCTGCGCGGCGCGGCGGAGCCGCGGCTGCCGGAACTGCTCGGCAAGCTGTCCGCGGTCGATCTCGTCGTGGTCGAGGGTTTCAAGCGCGAGCCGCATCGCAAGATCGAGGTGCACCGCGCCGCGAACGACAAGCCGCTGCTGTTTCCCAATGACCCCGGGATTGTCGGAATCGCGACCGACATCGCGATTGAAACCCGGTTGCCCACCGTCCATCTCGACGATATCCCGGCCGCGGCGGCCCTGATGCTGCGTTCGGCCATGCCGATCGAGGAAGCGGTGGCAAAAAGCGCTGCGATGCGCTGACGAGGCACCATGGCGCAACTGTCTGACGATTGCTTTGCCTTCGGTGGTCCGATGATGTCGGTCGAGGATGCGGTTGGCCTGATCACGACCCGCGTCAACGCGATTGCCGATCTCGAAACGGTGGCGCTCGTCGATGCCGATGGGCGCGTGCTGGCGCGCGATATCGCGGCGCCCCTGCCGCTGCCGCCTTTCACCAATTCCGCTGTCGACGGCTATGCCGTGCGTAACGCCGATCTTCCGGACAGTGAGGAAAGGGCGTTCCCGCTCGACGGCCGCATCCAGGCCGGCGGCCTCGCGCACGCACCGATCAAGCCCGGCCATACCGCGCGCATTTTCACCGGCGCGCCGATGCCGCCTGATGCCGAGACCGTCTTCATGCAAGAAGATGTCCGCATCGATGGCGCCGGCCGAATCGTGCTGCCGTCGGGGCTGAAGCCGGGCGCCAATGTCCGCCCCGCGGGCGAGGACATTCCTGAAGGGCACGTCGCGTTGCGCGCTGGCCAGCGGTTACGGCCGCAGCATGTTGCGCTCGCCGCGGCGTTCGGCCTTGTCAGGCTCGACGTCGTCAGGCGCATTCGCGTTGCCGTGTTCTCGACCGGCGACGAGCTGGCTTCGCCGGGCGAGCCGCGCGCGGTATCGCAGCTCTTCGATTCAAACCGCTTCATGCTGATGGCGATGCTGCGCCGGCTCGGCTGCGAGGTCTCGGATCTCGGCATCTTGCGCGATGAACGCACCTCGCTCGCGAATGGTTTGAAACAGGTTGCAGGCAGCCATGACCTCATCCTCACGACCGGCGGCGTTTCGACCGGCGAGGAGGACTACGTCAAGGCTGCGGTCGAGAGCATAGGCTCGCTGGTGCTGTGGCGGATGGCGATCAAGCCGGGCCGGCCCGTGGCGATGGGCATCATCGACGGCACGCCTCTGATTGGATTGCCGGGCAATCCCGTCGCGAGTTTCGTCACGTTCGTCCATGTTGTGCGGCCGACCGTGCTGGCGCTGGCCGGCGGTCTGCCCGAACCGCTCTCGCCGATTCCCGTGCGCGCGGCGTTTGCCTACAAGAAGAAGATCGGCCGACGCGAATATGTTCGTGCCTCGTTGCGACGCGGAAACGACGGCGTCCTGCAAGCAGTCAACTTTCCGCGCGAAGGCGCCGGGCTGTTGTCGTCTCTGGTCGAGACCGATGGTCTCGTTGAGCTCGGTGAGGACACTACGCAGGTTGAACCGGGACAAGCCGTAGGTTTCCTGTCCTATGCCGATCTGCTCTGAAGTCCTTGCGTTGACGCCGATCATCGGCCCCGCCATGTTGCGCCCATGACAAGAACGATACTCGATCTCACCGGACTCAAATGCCCGTTGCCCGCGTTAAAGACGCGCAAGGCGCTGAAGCCGTTGCAGCCGGGCGATCAGCTCGAAGTGCACTGTACCGATCCTTTGTCGGTGATTGACATTCCAAACCTGATCCGCGAGACGGGCGACACGGTGGAGATCACCGAGCGCAGCGACGCGCGTATCGTGTTCTTGATAGAAAAGACGAATGGCTCGATAGAGCGCGTCAATGGTGCGCTGCATCCGTGAGAGCGTTACCGCGCTGATACCGACCTTTTGTCTATCGACATCAACGACAGCTTCTGCCCCAATTGACAATCTCCGTGTATGCGCGGAGGTTGAGTCTTGTCTGCGATACACGGATCAGGCCGCGCACGAAGGCTGCATGTTGTATCGGGCATAGAGCCCCGCGCGAGGGGTTAACGTTTCGGATGCGCGTGACGATCCTGGCGTGCGTCGGATGAATGTGCGGGGCAGCAGGGACCGTTGGCGGCGCCGCAACGGGCTGAGGAAGAGGATCGTAGCGGCAGACCTGCTCAGAAGGGCGGCTGCAGGGGAGGAGTACATGACGACAATTGAGAGCGCTGGAACGATTTCGAGCGCTGGCACGGGTCTTCTTGATCGCGAGCGAACGATCGCCAAGGCCGGCTTCAATCGCTGGCTGGTGCCGCCGGCAGCGCTGTGCATTCATCTGTGCATCGGCATGGCCTACGGCTTCTCGGTGTTCTGGCTGCCGCTGTCACGCGCGATGGGCGTCACACAGAGCAAGGCGTGCCCGGAGATTTCGCTGTTCCAGGAGCTGTTCACCACGACCTGCGACTGGAAGGTCGCGAGCCTCGGGTGGATGTACACGCTTTTCTTCGTGCTGCTCGGCGTCTCTGCCGCGATCTGGGGCGGCTGGCTCGAGCGCGCCGGTCCGCGCAAGGCAGGCGTCGTCGCTGCTTGCTGCTGGGGTGGCGGTCTCTTGATTGGCGCCTTCGGCGTTTACGTCCACCAGCTCTGGATCATGTGGCTGGGTTGCGGCGTGATCGGCGGCGTCGGGCTTGGCTTGGGCTATATCTCGCCGGTGTCGACGCTGATCAAATGGTTTCCGGATCGTCGCGGCATGGCGACTGGCATGGCAATCATGGGCTTCGGCGGCGGCGCCATGATCGGCGCACCACTGGCGAATTGGTTGATCAACTCCTTCAAGACACCGACTTCGGTCGGCGTTTGGGAAACTTTCGTGACGATGGGCGTCATCTACTTCTTCTTCATGATGATTGGCGCTTTCGCCTATCGTGTTACGCCAAGCGGCTGGCAGCCCGAAGGATGGACACCGCCGAGCGAAAAGAAATCGATGATCTCCGAGCACCACGTGCACCTGGACAACGCGCACAAGACGCCGCAGTTCTGGCTGATCTGGTGGGTGCTCTGTCTCAACGTGTCGGCCGGTATCGGCGTGATAGGCATGGCGTCGCCAATGCTCCAGGAGATTTTCGCCGGCAAGTTGATCGGCCTGCCGGATCTGACCTTCAGCCAGCTCTCGGTTGAGCAGAAGGCCGCGATTGCGGGTATCGCAGCCGGCTTCGCCGGCCTGCTGTCGCTGTTCAACATCGGTGGCCGGTTCTTCTGGGCGTCAATGTCCGACTACATGGGCCGCAAGAACACCTACTACACGTTCTTCATCCTTGGCATCGCGCTCTATGCGTTGGCGCCCACCTTCGCGGCGATGGGGTCGAAGTTGTTCTTCGTGCTCGCCTTCTGCATCATCCTGTCGATGTACGGCGGCGGGTTCGCGACTGTGCCAGCCTACCTCGCCGACATGTTCGGAACCCAGTTCGTTGGCGCTATTCACGGCCGGTTACTGACGGCGTGGTCGACCGCGGGCATCATCGGTCCTGTGGTGGTGAACTATATCCGCGAGTTCCAGCTCGCCGCCGGCGTGCCGCGCGACAAGCTGTACGACACCACCATGTACATCCTGTGCGCGATGCTGATCGCGGGTCTGATCTGCAACTACCTGGTCAAGCCGGTCGACCCGAAATGGAACATGAGTCCGGAGGAAGTCGCCAGGCTCCAGGCGGCAAGCGCCAAGAGCGAGGCTGCGATCCAGCACGGCTCATTCGGAATCGGCAAGGGCGGTCTCGACGGCCGGGCCGCGCTGTTCTGGGCTTTTGTCGGTGTTCCGCTCGCCTATGGCGTGTACATGACGCTGCTCAGCGCAGTTAAGATATTCTGATTGCGAGACGACCAGCCCGCGGAGCGCGCGAGGTGCGCGCCCCGCGGCAGCGCTCTTCTTGATCGATTGAAAAATAACATTCGGGGGATTTTGATGGTTCGCAAATTCGTTGGTGTCGCCGCCATGCTGCTCGTCGCGGGTGCACTTCATTCCGCCGCGGCGCAGACCGCGACGGCGCCTGCCGCGACGGCTCCTGCTGCGGCCGAGGCAAAGCCCGGCAAGATCAAGCTCACCATGCAGAAGCTGAAGGACATGAAGGCCAAGTGGTCGGCCAACAAGCCCAAGCTGAAGGCGTGCCGCGCCGAGGTGAAGGCCAAGGGCCTGATCGGCGACGACCGCTGGTTCTTCATCGAGGATTGCATGGCGAAGACCTGATTTAGGTTCCGCGCGAAGTTTGCGCGAGGGGGCATGGCAGGGCGGCTGCCTGCCCCCTAACTCCTTATAGAGTCGTTCTAAATTATTCTTGCATCTGGCATACCAGAGACTAGAGTCGGGTCGAATGGACCTGATCCGCGGGGCGCCGGCGACGCGGTTGCCGGTGATCAGGCCTGGAGATGAGGGCGGATGGCGATCGCGATCCCGCCCGAGATCATCGCGCTTTTGAGGAGAACGCGACGTTTCCATGAGCAGCAACGACGACGTTCACAGGGTCAGGGAATTCGAGCATCCGGGCGAGGGCCGCCGGCGCGCCAAGGCCACGCCCAAGGGACGGCAGGTCGATCCGACCGCCTCCCACGAGATCGAGCAATTGCTCGGCGACAGACCGCGCCGGCGCGACCTCCTGATCGAATATCTGCACCTGATCCAGGACAAGTATCACCAGATCTCGGCCGCGCATCTTGCCGCGCTCGCCGACGAGATGAAGCTTGCCTTCGCCGAGGTGTTCGAGACTGCGACCTTCTACGCGCATTTCGACGTGGTGAAGGAGGGCGAGCCGAGCGTCCCGCCGCTGACCATCCGCGTCTGCGACTCGCTGACCTGCGCCATGATGGGAGCCGAGAAGCTGCTGGAAGAGCTGCAGGACACAGCCGGCCCGGGCATTCGCGTCGTGCGCGCGCCCTGTGTCGGCTTCTGCGACAGCGCCCCCGTTGCCGAAGTCGGACATCACTATGTGCTGAATGCGACCACCGCGGAGGTGCTTGACACGGCTGCGCGCGGCGAAACCGATCCGGTCATTCCCGCCTATGTCGGCTATGACGCCTATGTAAAGGACGGCGGCTACAAGCTGCTTGGCGATCTTCGCGCAGGCAGGATCAGCAAGGAGGACATCCTCAAGACCCTCGATGATTCCAGCCTTCGCGGACTGGGTGGCGCCGGCTTCCCGACGGGACGCAAATGGCGCGCCGTGCTCAGCGAGCCTGGCCCGCGATTGATGGTCGTCAATGCCGACGAGGGCGAGCCAGGGACTTTCAAGGACCGCTTCTACATGCTTCGCGACGTGCATCGCCTCTTCGAGGGAATGCTGATCGCCGCGCATATCGTCGAGGCGACGGACGTCTATATCTACTTGCGCGACGAGTATCCGGCAGCGCTGAAGCTCGCGCCGATCGAGATCGCCAAGCTGCCGCCGGGCGGGCCCACCATCCACATTCGGCGCGGCGCCGGCGCCTATATCTGCGGCGAGGAATCGGCGCTGCTCGAGAGCATCGAAGGCAAGCGCGGCCTGCCGCGGCACAAGCCGCCTTATCCGTTCCAGGTCGGGCTGTTCGGCAGACCGACGCTCATCAACAATCTCGAGACGCTGTTCTGGGTCCGCGATATCGTCGAGAAGGGTGCGTCCTGGTGGACATCGCACGGGCGCAATGGCCGCCACGGCTTGCGCAGCTATTCGGTCTCCGGCCGCGTCAGGGAGCCGGGCGTCAAGCTTGCGCCCGCCGGCATCACCGTGCGCGAGCTGATCGACGAATATTGCGGCGGCATGGCCGACGGCCACAATTTCTATGCCTATCTGCCGGGCGGTGCATCCGGCGGCATCCTGCCGGCCTCGATGGACGATATCCCGCTCGATTTCGGCACGCTGGAGAAATATGGCTGCTTCATTGGCTCGGCGGCGATCGTGATCCTGTCGCAGCAGGACAGCGTGAGATCCGCGGCGCTGAACCTGATGCGCTTTTTCGAGGACGAGAGTTGCGGCCAGTGCACGCCGTGCCGCGTCGGAACACAGAAAGCGGCGCTGTTGATGCAGAGGCCGGTCTGGAACCGGGCGTTGCTGGAGGAATTGAGCCAGGCGATGCGCGATGCCTCGATCTGTGGTCTCGGACAGGCTGCGTCGAATCCGCTCACATCCGTGATCAAGTATTTCGCTGACGAGTTCAAGGAAGCGGCCGAATGACCAGGATTACGTTCGAGCTCGACGGCAAGCAGGTCGAAGCCAAACCCGGCGAGACCATCTGGCAGGTGGCGAAACGTCAGGGGCGCGAGATCCCGCATCTCTGCTACTCGCCGGCGCCGGACTATCGTCCCGACGGCAACTGCCGCGCCTGCATGGTCGAGATCGAGGGCGAGCGCGTGCTGGCGGCCTCCTGCAAGCGAACGCCCACCGTCGGCATGAAGGTGAAGACCGAGAGCAGCCGCGCGGTCTCCGCGCAGAAGATGGTGATGGAGCTCCTCGTCGCCGACCAGCCGGCGCGCGAGACCTCGCACGATCCGGATTCGAAATTCTGGCACTGGGCCGAGGCGACCGGCGTCACCGAAAGCCGCTTCCCCTCCGCCGAGCGTTGGGAAGCTGATGCCAGCCATCCGGCGATGCGCGTCAATCTCGATGCCTGCATCCAGTGCGGTCTGTGCGTGCGTGCCTGCCGTGAGGTCCAGGTCAACGACGTCATCGGCATGGCTTATCGTAATCACGATTCCAAAATCGTGTTCGACTTCGACGATCCCATGGGTGAGTCCACCTGTGTGGCCTGCGGCGAATGCGTGCAGGCCTGTCCGACCGGCGCGTTGATGCCCTCGGTGATGCTCGACGACAAGCAGACCCGCGTGACCTATGCGGACCGCAAGGTCGATTCGCTCTGCCCGTTCTGCGGCGTCGGCTGCCAGGTGACCTATCAGGTCAAGGACGAGAAGGTGATCTATGCGGAAGGCCGTGATGGCCCCGCCAATCACAATCGCCTCTGCGTCAAGGGCCGCTTCGGCTTCGATTACATCCACCATCCGCATCGCCTGACCAAGCCGCTGGTGCGCCTGCCGAATGCGAAGAAGGATTCCAATGACCAGGTCGATCCGGCCAATCCCTTTACGCATTTCCGCGAAGCGAGTTGGGAGGAGGCGCTCGACATCGCAGCCAAGGGGCTGGTCAAGATCCGCGATGAGAAAGGCGTGAAAGCGCTCGCGGGCTTCGGCTCGGCCAAGGGCTCGAATGAAGAGGCCTATCTGTTCCAGAAGCTGGTGCGCACAGGCTTCGGTTCGAACAACGTCGATCACTGCACCCGTCTGTGCCACGCCTCGTCGGTGGCGGCGCTGTTCGAAGGCCTGAGCTCGGGTGCGGTGTCGGCGCCGTTCTCCGCGGCGATGGATGCGGAAGTGATCTGGGTGATTGGCGCGAACCCGACCGTGAACCATCCGGTCGCCGCGACCTTCATCAAGAACGCGGTCAAGCAGAATGGCGCAAAGCTGTTCGTCATGGATCCGCGCCGGCAGACGCTGTCGCGTCACGCGACCAAGCATCTGCAGTTCAAGCCCGGCTCCGACGTCGCCATGCTGAATGCGATGATCAACACGATCATCACCGAAGGCCTCACCGACGACCAGTACATCGCCGGCTACACCGAGGGCTTCGAGGATCTCAAGGAGAAGATCAAGGAGTTTACACCGGAGAGGATGGAGCCGATCTGCGGCATCCCGGCGCAGACGCTGCGCGAGGTTGCGCGATCCTATGCGCGCGCAAAATCGTCGATCATCTTCTGGGGCATGGGCATCAGCCAGCACGTTCACGGCACCGACAACGCGCGCTGCCTGATCGCGCTCGCGCTGATCACCGGCCAGGTCGGTCGTCCCGGCACGGGCCTGCACCCGCTACGCGGCCAGAACAATGTGCAGGGCGCCTCCGACGCCGGCCTGATTCCGATGTTCCTGCCGGACTACCAGCCGGTCGGTCGCGACGACCTGCGCGGAGCCTTCGAGAAGCTGTGGGGCCAGGAGCTCGATCCCGTGCGCGGCCTGACCGTGGTCGAGATCATGAACGCGATCCATGCCGGCGAGATCAAGGGCATGTATATCGAGGGTGAGAATCCCGCGATGTCCGATCCCGATCTCCAGCATGCGCGCCAGGCGCTTGCCATGCTCGATCATCTCGTGGTGCAGGATCTCTTTGTCACGGAGACCGCATTCCACGCCGATGTGATCCTGCCGGCCTCCGCCTTTGCGGAGAAGGAGGGCTCCTTCACCAACACGGATCGCCGCGTGCAGCTCGCGCGCCAGGTGATCAAGCCGCCGGGCGATGCGCGGCAGGATCTCTGGATCATCCAGGAGATCGGCAAGCGGATGGGCCTGCCGTGGAATTACTCCGGCCCCGGCGAGGTCTACACCGAGATGGCGGAACTGATGCCGTCGCTCAAGAACATCAGCTGGGAGCGGCTGGTGCGAGAAGGTGCCGTGACCTATCCGGCCGATGATCCGAACAAGCCGGGCAACGAAATCATCTTCACCACGGGCTTCCCGACTGCGAACGGCCGCGGCAAGATCGTGCCGGCCAAGGTCATTCCGCCCGATGAGCTGCCTGACGCGGAGTATCCGATGGTGCTCTCGACCGGCCGCGTGCTGGAGCACTGGCACACTGGCTCGATGACCCGTCGTGCCCAGGTGCTCGACCAGATTGAGCCCGAGGCGGTCGCCTTCATGTCGCCGAAGGACATGCGCAGGAAGAAGCTCGTGCCCGGCGATTTCATCCGGCTCGAGACCCGCCGCGGCGCGGTCGAGGTCAAAGTCCGCTCGGATCGCGACGTGCCGGAAAACATGGTGTTCATGCCGTTCTGCTACGCGGAAGCGGCGGCCAACCTCCTGACCAACCCGGCGCTCGATCCCTTCGGCAAGATCCCGGAGTTCAAGTTCTGCGCAGCCAGGGCCGAGCGCGCGGAGATGCGGGACGCGGCGGAGTAAAAACTCCGTCGCTCCCTGGTGGGACTGTGTGACCCAACCTATGG
>JAEYRD010000136.1 GCA_023435725.1 Pseudomonadota bacterium
CGATGTGGTTCGTCACATCGGAGCAGACCGCCGGCCGGGGCCGCCGCCAGCGCGCCTGGATCGCGCCGCGCGGCAATCTCGCAGCCAGCGTTCTCGAGGTCATCGACGTCGCGCCTGCGGTTGCCGCTACGATCGGTTTCGCGGCGGGGCTGGCGGAGGAAGCCGCCCTCGAGGCGGTCAGCCTGGAAGCTGCGTTGCGGCTCGGCCCGGACCGTCCCCGCTACGCCCTGAAATGGCCGAACGACGTACTCGCCGGCGGCAAGAAGCTTGTCGGCATCGGCCTTGAGGCCGAAGCTATCGGCGATCGCCTCGCCATCGTCGCCGGCATCGGGACCAACGTGGTGGGGGCACCGGAGGGGACGCCGACGCCCGCGGTGTCGCTCGCCGCGCTGGGCGTCCAGATCAGCGCCGAGGAGCTGTTCCTGGCATTGTCCGACGCCTGGGTCGAATTCCGCGGCATCTGGGACAATGGCCGCGGCTTTGCCGAGATCCGCAAGCTGTGGCTGGAGCGCGCCGCCGGCCTCGGCGAACGGGTCGCAATCAACACGGGAACGATGACGCTGGAAGGCATTTTTGACACCATCGACGACACCGGCTGCCTGATCGTACGCACCGCGGAGGGCCGGCGTGTGCCCGTGGCCGCGGGCGAGGTGTTCTTCGGCTCGGCCGCCTCCGTGGGAGCTGCCTGATGGCGAGGCCCGACGAACTGGTCTTTGCGCCGCTTGGCGGCGTCGGCGAGATCGGCATGAACCTGTCGATCTACGGCCTCGGCAACCGCCACCAGCGCGCCTGGCTCGCGGTCGACCTCGGCGTCTCCTTCGGCGACGAGGAGCATCTGCCGGGCATCGACCTGATCATGCCCGACATCAGCTTCCTGGAGAAGGAACGCAAGAACCTGATGGGCCTGGTGCTGACCCACGCCCATGAGGACCATTTCGGCGCCATCATCGACCTCTGGCCGAAGCTGAAATGCCCGATCTATGCGACCCAGTTCAGCGCCGCACTGTTCGAGGCCAAATGTGCCGCCGAGCGTAATGCGCCTGATATCCCGGTCACGGTGGTCCCGTCCGGCGGACGCGTCGATGTCGGCCCGTTCAACGTCGAGTTCATTCCTGTCGCGCATTCGATCCCGGAAGCGCACGCGCTGGCGATCCACACCTCGGCCGGCACGGTGCTGCACACCGGCGACTGGAAGATCGACCCGACCCCGACCCTGGGGAGTCCGACCGACGAGAAGCGGCTGCGCGAACTGGGCGAGGAGGGGCTGCTCGCGCTGATCGGCGATTCCACCAATGCCGTGCGCGACGGCCGCTCGCCGTCGGAAGCGGAGGTCGCCAGGACCATCATCGACCTGGTCAAGGCCGCCAAGGGCCGCGTCGCGGTCACGACGTTTGCCTCCAACGTCGCCCGCATCAAGGCCGTGGCCGCTGCCGCCAAGGCCGCCGACCGCGAGGTCGTTGTGGTCGGCCGCGCCATGGAGCGCGTGGTGCAGGTCGCGCGCGAGACCGGCTATCTCGATGGCGTGCAGAATTTCCGTTCGCCCGAGGTCTACGGCCATCTTCCGCAGGACAAGGTGCTGGCGCTGTGCACCGGCAGCCAGGGCGAGCCGCGCGCCGCGCTGGCGCGCATTGCCAATGACGACCATCCCGAGATCACGCTCAACCGCGGCGACAGCGTGATCTTCTCCTCGCGGACGATTCCCGGCAACGAGAAAGCCGTCGGCTCGATCATGAACAATCTGGTCCTGCAGGGTGTCGAGATCATCACCGACCGCGACCATCTGGTCCACGTCTCCGGCCATCCCCGCCGCGACGAGTTGCGCGACCTGATCGCCTGGACAAAGCCGCAACTCCTGATCCCCGTGCACGGCGAGGCCCTGCACCTGCATGAGCACGCCAAGCTCGCGCGCGCCGCCGGCGTGCCCCGCGTGCTGGTCTGCCGCAACGGCGACCTCGTCAAGCTCGGCCCCGGCGATCCCGGAATCGTCGGCGAGGTACCGTCGGGGCGGCTCTACAAGGACGGCACGATCCTCGAGGATTCCAAATCACGCGCCGTGGTCGAGCGGCGCCGCATGGCCTTTTCCGGCTGCGCCTTCGTCGCCATCGCCATGACCGCGCAGGGCGAACTGGCGGACGATCCCGAGGTCGATCTCGTCGGCATCCCCGACAAGAACAAAGCGGGCGAGGCCTTCGACGATCTCGTTTTCGACGCCGTGATGTCCACGATCGAGGGGCTGCCAAAGGCGCGCCGCCGCGACCCGGATGCTCTGGGCGAGTCGGTGCGACGCGCCGTCCGGGCGGTGATCAACGAACATTGGGGTAAAAAGCCCCCCTGTCTGGTACACGTGCTGACAGTCTGAGTGCTAAAGTATGGTCTCTTCGGAAAGCCGCTTCACGCATTTCCGGATCATGCTCTGAGGGAGAGAAACATGCTGGGCCGGCTCAACCATGTCGCGATCGCGACCAAGGACGCGATCAAGGCCGCCAAGATCTACGGCGCGGCGTTCGGAGCGCAGATCTCGGAGGCCGTCGCGCTGCCCGAGCATGGCGTCACCACCGTGTTCGTGACGCTGCCCAATACCAAGATCGAGTTCATCGAGCCCTATGGCGAGGGATCACCGATCGCAAAGTTCCTCGAGCGTAATGCCGATGGCGGCATCCACCACGTCTGCTACGAGGTCGTCGACATCATCGCCTCGCGCGATACGCTGGTGAAGGAGGGCGCGCGGGTGCTCGGCGACGGCGTGCCGAAGATCGGCGCCCACGGCAAGCCGGTGCTGTTCCTGCATCCGAAGGATTTCTCCGGCGCGCTCGTCGAGATCGAGCAGGCGTAAGGCCGCCCCATGGCCGTCCAGATATCAACCGCGATCGCGATCTACTTCGTCATCTGGTGGGTCGCGCTGTTCCTGACGCTGCCTTTCGGCGTACGCAGCCAGCACGAGGACGGCGTGGGGGCGCCAGGCACCGACCCCGGCGCGCCGATCCTGACGCGGATGGGCCGCAAGCTGATCTGGACCACGATCATCTCTGCGATCATCTACGGCATCGGCATGGCGGCCTATAACGCCGGCTATCTCTCGATCGAACGCTTGTCGAAGCTGATGGGAATGCCGTTTTAAAATGTGACGCTATTTGGTCCGGTAGATTTGGCCGCGGGCTCGTTGCACCTCTCCCGCTTGCGGGAGAGGTCGGCGCGAAGCGACGGGTGAGGGTTTTCTCCTCTTGGGGGTTCTCGATTTGAGAGATACCCTCTGCCCAACCCTTTCCCGCAAGCGGGAGAGGGAGCGCACCTTGTTTGCGGCTGCGTTCAGCGCCGATTTGCAATCTTGCTCTGGCTTGCCAGCAATACGTTGGGGGGAACGAATGACTTTTCAGAGGATCGTCGTTGCGCTTCTGGTGCTGATGGTCGCCGCTCTCGGTGCCATCGGCTATGTCGAATGGCGGACGGTCATTCAGGTGCGGACGCTGAAGGCGTTCGTCGAGGGCTACGTTTTCAACGAGGCGGTCGCAGCCTGCGAACGGGCGCAGAGCTCGACGCCGTTTAAATGGAACGGGGGCAAGAGCACCTCGGTCATCGGCCTGAACTCTGTCAAGCTCGACAAATACACCGTCAGCGCCAGCTACACGCTGGTGGCGGACAGCGTCTATTGTGATTACGATCCCATCAAAAGAAAGGCCGAGATCGGCTCGAGCTTCCTGGAGCGGGAGTAACGATCCGGCCCATGCACATGGGATGGGATCGTCATGACCGGGAGCCGGGCGGGGGACTATCGGATTCTGCATGAGGGCGCTTTGCGGGATCATCTCGCAGGCCTGCCTGACATCGCGGCGCTCCTCGGCGGCGAGCCGGCCTCCTGGGCGATCACCGAGGTCGGCGACGGCAACCTCAATCTCGTCTTCATCGTGAAGGGCGCGCGGGGCGGCATCGCCGTGAAGCAGGCGCTGCCCTATGTCCGCCTCGTCGGCGAGAGCTGGCCGCTGCCGCTGTCGCGGGCCCATTACGAATATCTCGCGCTGTCCCGGCAGGCCCAGCTGGCGCCCGGCCTCGTGCCGGCGCTGCTGCATCACAACGAGGTGCTGGCACTGACGGTGATGGAGCTGCTCGAGCCCGATATCATCATGCGCAAGGGGCTTGTCGCAGGAATGCAATATCCGCGCTTCGCCAGTGACATCACCACCTTCATGGCGCGAACGCTGTTCTTCACCTCCGACCTCGCGCTCTCCGCCGCGGAGAAGAAGGACGGCATCGCCGCGTTCGCAGGCAATCATGCGCTGTGCAAGATCACCGAGGATCTGATCTTCACCGATCCCTACCGCATCGCCGAGCAGAACCGCTGGACCACGCCCTATCTCGACGCGCTCGCCGCCGCCTTGCGCGATGACATGGAGCTGCATGTCGCCATCTCCCGGCTGAAGCTGAAGTTCATGGCAAGCCCGGAGGCTCTGCTCCATGGCGACCTCCATACCGGTTCGATCATGGTCACGGATAGCCAGACGCGGGTGATCGATCCCGAATTCGCGTTCTACGGTCCGATGGGGTTCGACGTCGGCGCGGTGCTGGCCAATCTGCTGATGGCCTATTTCGCCTCCGCCGGTCACGAGCGATCGCCTGGCGAGCGCCACGCCTTCGAGAGCTGGGTGCTGGACACCGTCGAGAAGGTCTGGAACGGGTTCGCGCATAAATTCCTCGACCTCTGGCGTGCAGAAGCCGCCGGCGATGCCTATCCCGTCTCGCTCTTCGCAGGCGAGCAGGGTGCCGCGCGCCTGGAGACCGAGCGGCAGGCCTACATGCAGCGGCTGTTCGCCGATACGGTCGGCTTCGCCGCGGCCAAAACCATCCGCCGCATCTTCGGCCTCGCCCACAACATCGACTTCGAGCTGATCGAAGACCCGCGCAAACGCGCGATCAGCGAAGCCCGCGCCGTGCGGCTGGCGCGCGCGATGATGGTGGAGACGGGGGCGTTCCCGGCCATCGTCGACGTCACTGGCGCTGCGCGAAAGTTGCGCGATTGGCAGCCGGAATTGTCCAGCTGACGGACCCTCATCGCGAGGAGCGCGTCTTCGCCCTCCGTCATTGCGAGCGCAGCGAAGCAATCCAGACGGTCCCGTGGAAAGACTCTGGATTGCTTCGCTG
>JAEYRD010000138.1 GCA_023435725.1 Pseudomonadota bacterium
GAGACGATCTTGCCGGGGTGCATGTTCTTCTTGGTCCACGACATCTCGGAGACGTGGATCAGGCCTTCGATGCCCGGCTCGAGCTCGACGAACGCACCGTAGTCGGTGATGTTGGTGACGCGGCCGGTGAAGCGGGCACCCAGCGGGTACTTGGCTTCGATGCCCTGCCACGGATCATCCAGCAGCTGCTTCATGCCCAGCGAGATGCGGTGCGTCTCGTGGTTGATCTTGATGATCTTGACCTTCACGGTCTGGCCGATCGAGAGCACCTCGGTCGGGTGGTTGACGCGGCGCCACGCGATATCGGTGACGTGCAGCAGGCCGTCGATGCCGCCGAGATCAACGAACGCACCGTAATCGGTGATGTTCTTGACCACGCCGTCGATGACCTGACCCTCTTCGAGGTTCTGCACCAGCTCCTGACGCTGCTCGGCGCGGGTCTCTTCCAGCACGGTGCGGCGGGAGACGACGATGTTGCCGCGGCGGCGATCCATCTTGAGGATCTGGAACGGCTGCGAGTTGTTCATCAGCGGCGCAACGTCGCGGATCGGGCGGATGTCGACCTGCGAGCGCGGCAGGAAGGCCACGGCACCGTCGAGGTCGACGGTGAAGCCGCCCTTGACCTGGTTGAAGATCACGCCGTTGACCTTCTCGTTGTTCTGGAACGCCTTCTCGAGCTTGCCCCAGCTCTCTTCGCGGCGCGCCTTGTCGCGCGACAGCACGGCTTCACCGAGGGCGTTTTCGATGCGATCGAGGAACACTTCCACCTCGTCGCCGACCTTGAGATCGCTTTCACGGCCGGGGCCCGAAAATTCGCGCAGCGCGACGCGGCCCTCGGTCTTCAGGCCGACGTCGATGACGGCCATGTCCTTTTCAATTGCAACCACCTTGCCCTTGACGACGGAGCTTTCCTGCAGGTTGCCACCTGCGAAGGACTCGTCGAGCATCGCGGCGAAATCGTCACGCGACGGGCTGTAGGTATCAGCAGAAATCGAAGCCATATGTTCTCCAGTTGCGGATGTCTTGCCGGCCGTTGGGTTCATGGGCGCATCGCACACGCAGTGTCGGAAGGTCCGCAAAACCTTCGAGCGACCGCTCGTTGCCCCGGCCAGCGACCGGAACAGCGGAAGCGGGCCGGCTGAGGCCCGCGCGTTCGATACGTGGAAATCTTTGTCCGGAGCCTGGATCGCACCGGCCCGAAACAGGGACCGAGAGTATCGACCTCAAAGAGCGGGAGCGGGCGCTTCCTCCAATGACGGCTGCGGCTTAACCCCGCGACCGGCCCGCTCGGACTGCCTCGATAATGTCGATGGCGGCCCGGACGCCGCCTTCTATATCCAGTTGGGAGTTATCTAGCAAGTAAGCATCCGGGGCCGGTTTTAAAGGCGCAATCGGCCGGTTCTTGTCGCGTTCGTCGCGCTGGAGGATGTCGGCGAGCACGGCCGCCTCGTCTGCCTCCTCACCCCTCGCCTTGGCCTCCATCGTGCGGCGGCGCGCGCGGACCTTGGGATCCGCGACGACGAAAATCTTCACGTCGGCATGCGGGCAGATCACGGTTCCAATGTCCCGGCCGTCCAGCACCGCGCCCGGTGGGTCAGCGGCGAATTGCCGCTGGAAATTGACCAGGACCTCGCGGACCCTGGGAATCGCCGAGACGATGGAGGCGCCCTCGCCTGCCTTCTGGGTCTTCAGGGCGGGATTGCCGAACTTTTCGGGATCGAGCTCCAGCGCCGCCGCGACCGCCGCAGCCTCGTCGCGAAGATCGTGGCCAGACTGCATCAGGGCGTAGGCCACCGCGCGATAGATCACGCCGGTATCGAGATGACGGTAGCCGTAATGATGCGCGAGGCGCTTGCCGAGCGTGCCCTTGCCGGAAGCCGCCGGTCCGTCGATGGCGATGATCATGACGCTCAAACCTTGACTGTGTGGGGCCCGCGGGCGCGTCGCAACGGCCGCTCTTCGGTAAAAATGTTGCGAGAGGCGAACTCGGCGGGACTCGCAAAGGTGAGATATTCGCGCATCGCTTCGGACGGTGACGACGTGGTGAACCATGGCTCGGCAAGCCGCCGCGCCGGATCGCAGACCCACGCCGGCACTCGGCCGAGGCGACGTTGCTTTGCCGGATATTCGGCGATTGCGCCGACCAGAGCATCGAGCCGGTCGTTCCGCGTTAACGCCGGCTCGTCTTCGATCGTCTCGTATTGAGCCCGGCCTGTCCCGGCCAGATCGAACGTGTCGAGGAATTCGGCCAGCGTGGCGTCCTGCGGCGCGCCGGATCGAATGCGATCGACGGCTTCAGCGAGGGTATTTGGGCGCATCGGCACCTCCCTCCAGGTCCATGTTCTTCAGCAGGAAGCGCTGCTTCTCCGAGGATGCCGCGCTCACCGGAAAATACCGGCGGAGCAGCGCGATGGCTTCCTCCAAGGAAGAGATTCCAACCACTTTCATCAAGTTCAAGATATCCAGACGCTCCGTCTCTCCGCGAACGGGATCCGCAATCCGGAATGCCTTCAGTTTTAGCGCCTCAAGCCCTGGGGGCGTGCCGTCGCGCGGGAACGTGCCAAATTCGAGATGATCCGCCGCGCGGTCAGCCAGTGGACTGAGATGAAATACGACGTGATCGTTGAACCAGTCGACGCTCCATCCATTCCTTGCGGCAATTTCGGCTGTTGTCCGCTCCAGCCAATCCGGCAGCGGACGCTCGAGCTTCGAGACGTCAACGTCTTCGGTTGCAAAGCGGAAATTGCTGGCGAGCATGAGGGCCGAGCCGTCATAGACCGCGATCTGAAGCTTGGTTCCAGCGTCGGCCGCAGCACGGCCGATCGAATCGAAAGCGTCCAGCAAGGCGTCGCGGTCGAAGGCTGCGCTCATGGCCGCGGCCTCATGAAAACTCGGCTCCTAGCGAACGCATCATCGGAATGAAGTCCGGGAAGCTGGTGGCGATGAAGGCGGTATCGTCCACGGTGACGGGCTGGTCGGACGCACAGCCCATCGCCAGCGCCGACATCGCGATACGATGATCCATATGCGTGGCCACAACGCCGCCGCCGGGAACATGGCCCCGGCCTTCGACGATCAGATCGTCGCCGGAGACCTCGACCTTGACGCCATTGACGCGCAGCATGTCGGCGGTGGCTTCGAGCCGGTCGGATTCCTTCACGCGCAGCTCCTGCAGGCCACGCATGATCGTGGTGCCTTCGGCGAAAGAGGCCGCCACCGCCAGCACCAGATATTCGTCGATCATCGAGGGCGCGCGCTCCGGCGGCACTTCGACGCCGCGCAGTTTCGAGGCGCGCACGCGCAGCTGCGCCATCGGCTCGCCGGCGTCGCCGCGCACTTCGCTCTCCTCGATGGAGGCGCCCATTTCGCGCAGCGTGGTGAACAGGCCGGTGCGCAGCGGATTGGTCATGACATCAGGCAGGACGACATCGGAACCCTCAACGATCAGCGCCGCAACGATGGGGAACGCCGCCGAGGACGGATCGGCGGGCACCACGACGGTGGCGCCATGCAGCTCAGGCTGGCCCACGAGCGTGATGCGGCGGCCGTGCCGGCCCTCCTGCGCGGAGGTGATGTCGGCGCCAAAATGCTTCAACATCAGCTCGGTGTGGTCGCGGCTGGCCTCGGTCTCGATGACGGTCGTGACGCCCGGCGCAGCCAGGCCGGCCAGCAGCACGGCTGATTTGATCTGGGCCGAGGCGACCGGGGTCTTGTACGTGATCGGCAGCGGATCGCGCGCACCCTGGATGGTCATCGGCAGACGGCCGCCCTCGCCGCCCGACACGACCCTGGCGCCCATCTTTTCGAGGGGATCGAGGATCCTGCGCATGGGGCGGCTGCGCAGCGAGGCATCGCCATCGAACACCGCCGAAATCGGGCAGCCCGCGACTGCGCCCATGACGAGCCGGCAGCCAGTGCCGGAGTTGCCGAAATCCAGCGCTGCCCTGGGCTGGGCGAAGCCCGCGACGCCCACGCCCTGCACCCTCCAGGCAAAATCACCGGTGCGTTCGACCGTGGCACCCAGCGCCTGCATGGATTTGGCGGTGTTGAGGACGTCTTCGCCCTCCAGCAGGCCCGTAATCCGGGTCTCCCCGACCGCAAGCGCGCCCAGGATGAGGGCGCGGTGGGAGATTGACTTGTCCCCCGGCACCCGTGCTCTCCCGGTCAGGGGACCGCTGGCGCGAGACTGAAGCGGCCTCGGTTGGTCGGAATGGGTCAAGATTGTGTCCTTGGATGCGCCCATGGATGCTTCCTTGGGGGCTGGGGGCAGGTACCACATGGCCCGCGCCCCGTCACGAGCATGTCTTTCTCCTGTAATGCGCTATTGACAGCGGGCCGCCAACTAGCCAAGTGAAGCACCGCTTTTCAGACATTCCCAGGATTCCTGCCGTGGCCAAGTCCGAACTCGGAACCAAACGTATTTGCCCGACCACGGGCAAGAAGTTCTATGACCTCAATAAGAATCCGGTGATCTCGCCCTATACCGGCGAAGTGGTGCCGATTGCCCCGGTGGCGCCTGCGCGCGCGACCCGTGGCGGCGCCGAGGCCCGCAGCATGGCCCAGGACACCGCGCCGGAGCCGGCCGAGTCCGAGGAGCTGGTCTCGCTCGAGGAGGCCGATGCCGAAGAGAACACCGGCAAGGTCAAGGCCGTCGTTCCGGAGTCGGAGGACGATATCGAGGTCGACGAGACCCTCGACGACGACGATGACGATGATTCGACCTTCATCGCCGACGAAGAAGAGGGCGATGAGGACGTGACCGACATCATTGGTGATGTCGGAGGTGATGAAGAGACTTGAGATCAGTCCTGATCTGTGAAAAAGGGTGCACCGCGCGAGTCGCCTAGGACTCGCCGGTCGGGACGGATCCTCCGGGATCATCCCACTGGAAGACTTAAGGGGCCATAGCTCAGCTGGGAGAGCGCTTGCATGGCATGCAAGAGGTCGGCGGTTCGATCCCGCCTGGCTCCACCAGCCTTCGCTCGCTTCGCGAGCTTCGGCTGGGCAAGCCCGGGAAGTCCCTCGTAGCGAAACGAGCGAAGGCTGCCCCGCCATAGCCCAAAGGGCGACGGCGGGCCGCGAAAAATCCTGTGTAGGTGTCCAGGCTGCTATCCTGCCTATGGGGAGGAAGCGCGATGAAATACGTCTATATCCTCGAAAGTCTCGATTCTGAGCACTTCTACGTCGGTATCACCGACGACCTGGGGGCCCGCTTGGCAAAGCACAACGCCGGCGAGGTGCCGCACACGTCTAAATATGGACCTTGGCGAATTCGGACCTATTTCGCATTCGATGAGGCTGCTCGTGCTGTTGCTTTCGAGCGATACCTGAAATCAGGCTCGGGGCGGGCGTTCGCAAAGAAGCACTTTTAATCGTCTAACCCCTACTCTCCGATCGCCGCATTGAGCCGATCGCGCAGCGCGACGATCTCGTCCTTCATCTCGACCAACTCAGGAATCGAGCAGTCCGATGCCGCCAGGATCGACTGCGGGACGCTGCGCGCCTTCTCCTTCAACGCATGGCCCTGCGGCGTCAGCGCGATCAACACCTGGCGCTCGTCTTCGCTCGAGCGCGTACGCCTGACGAGGTGGGCTGCTTCGAGCCGTTTGAGCAGCGGGGTCAGCGTGCCCGAATCCAGGAACAACTTCTCGCCGATGTCCTTGACCGGCACGTCGTCGCGCTCCCACAGCACCAGCATCACCAGATATTGCGGATAGGTCAGGCCGAGCCGGTCGAGCAACGGCTTGTAGACGCGGTTGAAGGCATGCGCGGCGGAATAGACCGCGAAGCAGATTTGGTTGTCGAGACGAAGCGGGTCCACCGCCGGTAATTTCCGAGGCATAGAGAATCTCACGCGATGTCCCCCATTCTGGGGCCGGCCGGCGGCACATTCAATTGCGAACAATTAAATGTGAGGCCTCGCAATTTCAATTGCGCACAATCTAATTGTTTGCGATATAGACCGCACTCCACCCCGAAGACCTGAGGAGACGACAATGTCCGTAAACGTCCTCTACAAGACCAGCGCCAAGGCAACCGGCGGCCGCGACGGCCATGCGGCGACCCTCGACGGCGCGCTCGACGTCAAGCTCACCACGCCGAAGGAGCTCGGCGGCGGAGGCGGCGCCGGCAACAATCCCGAGCAGCTGTTTGCGGCCGGCTATGCCGCCTGCTTCATCGGCGCGATGAAGTTCGTGGCCTCGCAGGGCGGCCCGAAGGTTCCGGCCGACGCCTCCGTCACCTCGACCGTCGGCATCGGCCCGCGCGCGGCCGGCGGCTTCGGCCTCGACATCGATCTTGCCGTCTCGCTGCCGGGCCTCGCCCGCGCGGACGCCGAGGCGCTGGTCGAGAAGGCGCACCAGGTGTGCCCCTATTCCAACGCCACCCGCGGCAATGTCGACGTTCGCCTGAAGGTCGTCTGACCCCAAGGTGGATTGGCTGGCCCGAGATCCCCCTCGGGCCGGCCGCTTCTTGATTTGCCATGCAGCGGGATTGCAGCCTGCGCTGCATGACACCCCACACAACAAGCCATTGCTGGCGTTTGCAAACCTCGCTAGGCCTGTAATCAACGATCGACACAGGGGTAGCGAAGGCATGAGTTCTGAAGCCGTTTTGGGCGCAATGAGCGGATTGCGCGTCATCGATCTCACGCGCGTGCTCGGCGGCCCCTACTGCACCCAGATCCTCGCCGACCATGGCGCCGACGTGATCAAGGTCGAGCCGCCCGCAGGTGACGAGGTGCGCGACTGGGGTCCTCCCTTCCACGAGGAAGACGCGGCCTATTTCATCGGCATCAACCGCAACAAGCGTTCGATCGGCCTCGACCTCGCCTCCGAGGGCGGCCGCGCCGTGCTGCTCAAGATGTTGGAGACGGCCGACGTTCTGATCGAGAATTTCAAGCCCGGCACGCTTGAGAAATGGGGCATTGGTAACGAGGTGCTGCGCGAAAAATTCCCGCGCCTCGTGCATTGCCGGATCTGCGGCTTTGGTGCCGACGGTCCGCGCGGCGGCAATCCCGGCTATGACGCGATCATCCAGGCCATGACCGGCATGATCGCCGCGACCGGATCGCCCGAGAGCGGGCCGATGCGGATCGGCGTGCCGCTGGTCGACATTACCACCGGCCTCTATGCGGCGATCGGCATCCTGATGGCGCTGTCGGAGCGGCAGCGCTCGGGCAAGGGCCAGTTCCTGGAGACGACGCTGTACGAAACCGGCCTTGCCATCATGCATCCACACACCGCGAACTATTTCATGCATGGCAAGCCGCCGAGCCTGACCGGCAACGAGCATCCGAACCTCGTGCCTTACGCGATCTTCCCGACCAAGACCGACAACATCTTCATCGGCGTCGGCAATGACGGCACCTTCCGCAAGCTCGCCAAGGAGATCGGCAAGCCGGAACTCGGCACCGATCCGCGCTTTGCCCGCAACAAAGACCGCATCGCCAATCGTGAGGCGCTGCGCGCCGAGCTTGCCGCCGTGTTCAGCCAGCACGAGGCCGAGCCGCTGTGCAATCGCCTGCTCGCGGCGGGCCTGCCCGCGGGCCCCGTGCAGAAGATCGACCAAGCGTTGACGAACCCGCACACGATCTACCGTGGCGATATTATCGAGAAGGATTGGTACAAGGGCGTGGCCTCGCCAATCCGGCTCGATCGCAGCAAGCCGAGCCTGCGCCGCCTGCCGCCGAAATTCAGCCAGCACTCCCAGGAGGTGCTGGGCGAGTTCGGCTATTCGAAGGCCGAGATCGACGCGATGGTCGAGAAGGGCACGGTCTGCGGCCCCGAGCGCAAGCGCTAGGTGGTGCGCTCCCTCCCCCGCTTGCGGGGGAGGGTCGGGGAGAGGGTGTCCCCACAACGGGAGAATCCCCCAGAGGAAAGGACCCTCACCCGGCGCTCCGCGCCGACCTCTCCCGCAAGCGGGAGAGGTTTTCGAACCCGCGGCTAATCCTCCGCCTAACATAGCCGATGCCGCAGTGCGGCGCGGGCACGCGTGAGCACCGCGTACGGAGAAGGCTCCCCGCGGCGCCTTCGCCTATTTGACGACTTCACATTTGGCAGCGCTTGCTGCTTTCGTTTCTCCCGCTTACACAGTCATGTGAACGTCATATGGCGCTGCTAGCGCAAGCGCTTCTTTTTGACGGCCAAGGGAGGTTTACTTGATGGCTCTTCGACACTTTGGAGCGGCTGCCGCTGTTGCAATCACGGTTGGCATGACGGTTTCGCCGGCGCTGGCCGTGACCGAGATCCAGTGGTGGCACGCGATGACCGGTGCCAACAACGACGTCATCGTCAAGCTCGCCAACGACTTCAACGCGTCGCAGACCGACTACAAGGTCATTCCGACCTACAAGGGCAACTATCCCGACACGATGAACGCCGGCATCGCTGCGTTCCGCGCCGGCAATGCTCCGCACATCATGCAGGTGTTCGAAGTCGGCACCGCGACCATGATGGCCGCGACCGGCGCCGTGAAGCCCGTCTACAAGCTGATGGCCGAGACCAGCGAGAAGTTCGATCCGAAGGCCTATCTGCCCGCGATCACCGGTTACTACTCGACCTCGAAGGGCGAGATGCTGTCCTTCCCCTTCAATTCGTCGTCGACCGTGATGTGGGTCAACCTCGACGAGCTCAAGAAGGTCAACGCCGAGATCCCCAAGACCTGGCCCGAAGTGTTCGAGGTCGCCAAGAAGCTGCACGACAACGGCCATCCGACCTGCGGCTTCTCCGGCTCGTGGGTGACCTGGGTCAATCTCGAACAGCTCTCGGCCTGGCACAACGTGCCGCTGTCGACCAAGGCCAACGGCCTCGACGGCTTCGACACCAAGCTCGAGTTCAACGGTCCGCTCCAGGTCAAGCATCTGGAGAAGCTGGTCGAGTTGCAGAAGGACAAGATCTACGACTACGCCGGCCGCACCAACACCGGCGAAGGCCGCTTCACCTCGGGTGAGTGCGCGATCTACCTGACCTCGTCGGCCTTCTTCGGCAACGTCAAGGCGCAGGCCAAGTTCGCCTTCAACGCCGTGCCGATGCCCTATTATCCGGACGTCAAGGGCGCACCGCAGAACTCGATCATCGGCGGCGCTTCGCTCTGGGTCATGGGCGGCAAGTCGGCCGACGAATACAAGGGCGTCGCCAAGTTCCTGACCTTCCTCTCGGACACCGATCGCCAAGTGTACATCCACAAGGCCTCGGGCTACCTGCCGATCACCAAGGCGGCCTACGCCAAGGCGAAGGAAGAAGGCTTCTACAAGGATCAGCCCTATCTCGAGACCCCGCTGCTCGAGCTGACCAACAAGGAGCCGACCGAGAATTCGCGCGGCCTGCGTCTCGGCAACATGGTTCAGCTGCGTGACGTCTGGTCGGAAGAGATCGAGCAGGCGCTCGCCGGCAAGAAGACCGCCAAGCAGGCGCTCGACGCCGCCGTCGAACGCGGCAACACGATGCTGCGCCAGTTCGAAAAGACCGCCGTCAAGTGAGACGATGAGCGGCAGGCCGCGAGCCGGCCTGCCGCTCACCTGACATCATGCAAAAGCAGGCCATTTTCCAATCGAAGCTATTGCCCTACGCGCTGGTTGCCCCGCAACTCGCGATCGTCCTGATTTTCTTCTACTGGCCTGCCTTGCAGGCAGTCATCCAGTCCTTCCTGCTCCAGGACGCCTTCGGTCTCTCGACCACCTTTGTCTGGTTCGATAATTACATCGAGCTACTCAAGGACCCCGCCTATTTCGAGACAGTTGTCCGCACCTTTGTCTTCTCCTTTGCGATCGCCGTCTCGTCGCTGTCCTTCGCGCTGCTGCTCGCCGTGATGGCGGACAAGCCCCTGCGCGGCTCGATGCTCTACCGCACGCTCCTGATCTGGCCCTATGCGGTGGCGCCGCCCGTGGTCGGCGTGCTCTGGATCTTCATGCTGCATCCCTCGCTCGGCGTGCTCGCACGTTATCTTCGCGCCGCCGGCGTCGATTGGAATCCGCTGCTCGACGGCAATCAGGCCGCAGCGCTGGTCATCCTCGCTGCCGCCTGGAAGCAGATCTCCTACAATTTCCTGTTCTTCCTCGCCGGCCTGCAAGCCATCCCGAAAAGCGTGTTCGAAGCCGCCGCGATCGACGGCGCACGCCCGATGCGGCGGTTCTGGACCGTGACCTTCCCGCTGCTGTCGCCGACCATCTTCTTTCTGCTGGTCGTCAACATCGTCTACGCCTTCTTCGACACGTTCGGCATCATCGACACCATGACCCGCGGCGGCCCGGGAACATCGACGGTCACGCTGGTCTACAAGGTCTATTCCGACGGCCTGCTCGGCGGCAATCTCGGCAGCTCCGCAGCGCAGTCGGTGATCCTGATGATCATGGTCATCGTGCTGACGGGGATCCAGTTCCGCTTCGTCGAACGCAAGGTGACCTACTGATGGTCGAGCAAGAGGGCTTCAGGCGCTACGTCGCCCACGTCATCCTCTGGATCGGGATCGCGATCGTCGCGTTCCCCGTCTACATCGCGATCGTCGCCTCGACCCAGGACAATGCCCTGATCGCGAACGGGCAGATGTCGCTGTTGCCCGGCGGCCATTTCTTCGAGGTCTACTACCAGACCATCTTCGTCGGCACGAGCGGCTCGACCCGCGAGCCGGTCGGCAACATGATGCTGAACTCGCTGGTGATGGCGCTGGCGATCGCGATCGGCAAGATCGCGATCTCCATCATCTCGGCCTACGCGATCGTGTATTTCCGCTTTCCGTTCCGGATGTCGATCTTCTGGATCATCTTCATCACGTTGATGCTGCCGGTCGAGGTGCGCATCTATCCGACCTACAAGATAGTCGCCGACCTGCACATGCTCGACAGCTATGCGGGCCTTGCCCTGCCGCTGATCGCCTCGGCGACCGCGACGCTTCTGTTCCGGCAGTTCTTCATGACCGTGCCGGACGAGCTCTTGGAAGCCTCGCGCATCGACGGCGCCGGTCCCCTGCGCTTCTTCTGGGATACGCTGTTGCCGCTGTCGCGCACCAACATGGCGGCGCTGTTCGTGATTCTCTTCATCCTCGGCTGGAATCAATATCTCTGGCCGCTGCTCATCACCACGCGCGACGACATGCAGACCATCCAGATCGGCATCCGCAAGATGATCACCACCACCGATGCGCTGACCGAATGGCCGATCGTGATGGCAACCGCCGTGCTCGCGATGCTGCCGCCGGTGTTCGTGGTCGTCGCCATGCAGAGATTGTTCGTGCGCGGACTGGTCGAGACGGAAAAGTAGGTTCCTGGAAGTGAGTTTTCATGGCTAACGTCACCCTGCGCAACGTCCGCAAGACCTATACCGGCGGCTTCGAGGCCATCAAGGGCGTCAACGTCGACGTCGCCGACGGCCAGTTCTGCGTGCTCGTCGGCCCCTCCGGCTGCGGCAAATCGACATTGCTGCGCATGGTCGCAGGGCTCGAGACCGTCACCGGCGGCGAGATTGACATCGGCGGCCGCGTCGTCAACCAGGTCGAGCCCGCCGATCGCGACATTGCGATGGTGTTCCAGAACTATGCGCTCTATCCGCATATGAGCGTCTACAACAACATGGCCTATGGCCTCCGCAACCGCGGCATGGCCGAAGCCGAGATCAAGACCCGCGTCGAGGAAGCCGCGCGCGTGCTCGAGCTCTCGTCGATGCTCGAGCGCAAGCCGCGCCAGCTCTCGGGCGGCCAGCGCCAGCGCGTCGCCATGGGCCGCGCCATCGTGCGCCAGCCGAAAGTGTTCCTGTTCGACGAGCCGCTCTCCAATCTCGATGCCAAGCTGCGCATCGCGATGCGGGTCGAGATCCGCAAATTGCAGCGCCGGCTCAACACGACGTCGATCTACGTCACCCATGACCAGCTCGAGGCGATGACGCTCGCCGATATCCTCGTGGTGATGAATGGCGGCCAAGTCGAGCAGGTCGGCAATCCCCTGGCGATCTACGAGAAGCCGGCGACGACCTTCGTCGCGTCCTTCATCGGCGCGCCGCCGATGAATCTGATGTCGACGCGCCCCGAGGAGATCAGATCGCAGCTCGCCGGTAGCGACGCCGCCGACGCCGGCATCCTCGGCATCCGCCCGGAGGACTTCGTCATCACCGACCAGACCCCGGACGGCGGCGTCGCATTGCCGCTCACCGTAGAGGCGATCGAGCGCGTCGGCGCTGAAACCTTCGTCTACGGCTCGCGGGCGCAGGACGACCAGCGCGTCGCCGCCACCCCGGGCGAACTGCCGCCCGGCGAGGTCATCGTCCGCATTCCCGGAACCGAGGCCCCGGCCATCGGCCAGAAAATCCGCATCGCTGCGGTGCGCCAAAAGCTGCACCTTTTCAGCGGCGACGGGCGGACGCGGATCGGGGCCTGACCGGTTCCGCCGGGCCGCAAGACAAAAAACGCGAAAACAACCCCATGCACAGTAGCCGGGGCGGGCCTCCAGTGGGCCCGCGGCCCGGCCTCACCCATCCACAGCCCCCCGGCTACGTCCTTGAACCGACACGGGGATATGACCATATTGTTGACCAAGGGGTGCCGATCAGGGCCCTGAAATGCCAAAGTCGCTTTCCGCGAGGACTTTGTAAACTATGTCTCGTGTTCCAACGCTTTCCAGTCCGTTCCTTCTGGGCTTCGACGAGATTGAGCGCGTGCTCGACCGCGTCGTCAAAGGCGCCGACGGCTACCCTCCCTACAATATCGAGAGGTGCGGCGGAGCGGACGGCCAGCCCGAACGTTTGCGCATCACGCTGGCGGTCGCCGGATTCACCCGCGACCAACTCGATGTAACCATTGAGGAAAACCAGCTCGTGATTCGCGGGCGGCAGCAGGACGACAAGTCCCGGCAATACATCCATCGCGGCATCGCCGCGCGCCACTTCCAGCGCACCTTCGTGCTGGCGGAGGGGATGCTGGTGCTGGGGGCGGATCTGAAGAACGGGTTGTTGTCGATCGATCTCGCCCGGCCGGAACCGGAGAGGATCGTTAAGACAATCGCTATCAATGAGCACGAATAATGGAACGAGTAGCGGACTCGACCGCTTAGTTTCGAGAGAGGAGTCGAGACCATGAGTGCAGGTCATGTTGCGTTCGAATACGAAGCCCAGAACGTCTCACCCGAGACGCTGGCAACCCTTGGCGAAGGCCACATCGCCTATGTGAAGCAGATCCGCTCCGAGGACGTGCCGGACCTGTTTCCCGAAGCGCCGAAAATCGCGCCGGGCCTCAAGCTCTTCGCGCTCCACGCCGCCGACGGCACGCCGATCATGCTGACCGACAGCCGCGAAGCCGCGATCGCCAACGCCTGGAGCAACGAGCTGCAAGCCGTCAGCGTGCACTGAGCACACGCGCTTCGCGCGAAAGGAATTTCAAACGGGCATGCCTTCAGGCGAAGGCGTGCCCGTTTTTATTTTGACGATTGAATTTTGAAGTTACGCCGCGGTCGCGGGCGGCAGCGCGAGCACCGAATAGATCGCCTGCGCATCGCGCGAGGCGCGGAGCTTCTTGGCGATGTCCTGGTCGCGCAGCAGGCGGGCGATGCGCGCCAGCGCCTTGAGGTGATCGGCGCCGGCGCCTTCCGGAGCCAGCAGCAGGAACACGAGATCGACCGGCTGACCGTCCATCGCCTCGAAATCGATCGGGCGATCGAGGCGCGCGAACAGGCCGAAAATCTTTTCCAGCTTGGGCAGCTTGCCGTGAGGGATGGCGACGCCATAGCCGACGGCTGTCGTGCCGAGCTTTTCCCGCTGCAGCAAGACCTCGAAGATCGAGCGCTCGTTCTGGCCAGTGAGCTCTGCGGCCTTGGCCGCGAGTTCCTGGAGAGCCTGTTTCTTGCTGTTGACCTTCAGTGCCGGAAGAATCGCCTCGGGCGCGACCAGATCGGTAATCGGCATGGAAGTTTTCCGAGGTGAATTAAACCGTCAGGTTCCGAAATGGCCAGCTTGGAAACAACCACGCCGGGCCGGCGTCAAGAAGGTGAAGCAGGAAGAGGACTTAGCCCCGGTCCTGATGTGGGGCGCTTCTACTCCAACGCAATCCCGGTGCCAACTCCCGCGTGCGGCTTTGCCCCGGTGATTGTTAAGGGGTGTGGGCGGTAGGGCACCGGACTCGGCCCTAATCGCCTGCTTTTCCGGCCGCCTTGGGTCCCGGCGGATCGATCCAGCCGACATTGCCGTCGGCCCGGCGGTAGATGATGTTCACCCGGCCGCTGGAACCGTGCTGGAACACCAGGCAGGGTGCCCCGCTGAGGTCGAGTTCCATGACCGCTTCGCTGACCGACAGTGCCTTCAGCGAGGTAGTGGCCTCGGCGATGATGACGGGGCTGTAGCCGGTGACCTCGTCCTCACCCTCCGGGGCCTCGAGCACATAACTGGTGGCATCGAGGGCAGCGAGGGCGGCGGAGGCGACGTGAGCCTTGCGGGCGGAGCGGTCCTTGAGCCGGCTCTTGTAGCGCTTGAGCCGCTTCTCGATCATCAGCAGCGCCTGGTCGGCGCTGGCATAGGCGTCCGCTGCGTTCGAATCCGCCTCCAGCGTAATTCCCGAATCGAGATGCAGCGCGCAGTCCGTTCGGAAACCGAAGCCATCCTTGCTCAGCGTGATGTGGCCGGAATAATTGCCGTCGAAATATTTGCGCAGCACCTCGTCGGTGCGGTCGGTCACGCGGCCGCGCAGGGCCTCACCGACGCTGATGCTCTTTCCCGAAATGCGGAGAGTCATATGAACCTCGCTTGGTTGGTATCCCAGGCGCGATGACGCGCCTGGGATTGTTCCCTGCGCATGATCCGCTCGGAAAACCGCTGCACACTTTTTCGGATCATGCGCCAGCTTGGATCGGTCTCAAAAGGGGATTGAGAGTAGCGCGATTTGGCGCGAGCGCAATCAGGCCGGCTCGGTGTTGCGGGAGCGATCGGACAGTGCGGTGGAGAGGACGTTACCAAGAGCGCTCTGTTTGTCGCGACGGCGTTGCACCGAAGAGGGAATGCGCATGGCTTCGCGGTACTTCGCGACCGTGCGGCGGGCAATATCAATGCCCGAAGCACGCAACCGTTCCACGATGGTATCATCCGAAAGGATCGCGGAAGGCTCCTCCGCATCGATCAACTGCTTGATGTGGTGGCGAACGGCTTCCGCGGAGTGTGCCTCGCCGCCGTCGGCCGAGGCGATCGAGGCCGTGAAGAAATATTTCAACTCGAACGTGCCGCGATTGGTCGCCATGTATTTGTTGGCGGTGACGCGCGACACCGTGGATTCATGCATCTGAATGGCGTCGGCGACGGCCTTCAGGTTCAGCGGCCGCAGGTGCGCCACGCCATGGGTGAAGAAGCCGTCCTGCTGGCGCACGATCTCGGTCGCGACTTTCAGGATGGTGCGGGCGCGCTGGTCGAGCGCGCGCACCAGCCAGGTCGCGTTCTGCAGTGCATCGGTAAAATAGGACTTGTCGCCGTCCTTGCCGATCTTCTTCGACAGCTCGGAATAATAGGTCTGGTTGACCAGCACGCGCGGCAAGGTGTCGCTGTTGAGCTCGACATGCCAACCGCCATCGGGACCCGGGCGGACATAGACGTCCGGCACCATGGTCTGCAAACGGGACGAGCCGAACTTCATGCCGGGCTTCGGATTGAGCCGGCGGATCTCGCCGATCATGTCGGCGATGTCCTCGTCGTCGACGCCGCAGAGCTTGCGCAGGCTCGCGATGTCGCGCTTGGCGAGGAGATCGAGATGCTCGACGAGGGCCTGCATCGCCGGATCGTAGCGGTCGAGTTCGCGGAGCTGGATCGCCAGGCATTCGCTCAAACTGCGCGCGCACACGCCCGGCGGATCGAATTTTTGCAGCACGGCAAGAACGTCCTCGACACCCTGCTGCGATGCGCCAAGGCGCTCGGCGGCCTGGCCGAGATCGGGCGGCAGATAGCCGGCCTCGTCGACGAGGTCGATCAGGTACTGGCCGATCATGCGCTGCGCGGGCGCGGTGAAGGCAACCGAAAGCTGCTCGGCGAGATGGTCCGACAGCGTTGTCTCGGCCGCGACAAAAGCTTCCAGATTGTAGTCTTCGTCACCAGAGGCGCCGCCGCCCCATTCCGTATAGGTGGTCGGCGCGGCATCCTGGGCATTGCGCGCCGCGGCCTCGGCCGGCTCTTCGGAGAAGACGTTGTCGAGGCCCGTGTCCAGGGTCTGCTCGATCTCGGCGCGGGTGCCGAGATCCTTGCTCATCCATTCTTCCTGGCCGGGCTCGAAGGCGTCGCCGCTGCCGCCAAAGCCGTCATCGCCGAGACCGTCGCCTTGGCCACCGGACTCGTCGCCATCGCCGAACTGGCCGGCCTCGGCCGGGGCTTCACCCGCGGGGGCCTCGTCATTGGCCCGCTCCAGCAGGGGGTTCCGCTCGAGCTCCTCTTCCACGAACGTCGTGAGATCGAGATTGGACAATTGCAGCAGCTTGATCGCCTGCATCAGCTGCGGCGTCATGACCAGCGACTGCGACTGCCGGAACTCTAATCTCTGCGTGAGTGCCATGAAGCAAGAACCGTTCCCAAAAATTGGTCCGATTTTTGCTTATCCTAATCCAAGCCCGATGTACACGGCTTGACGAATTGGAAAAAAGGGCTAGAGGCGGAATTCCTCGCCAAGGTAAAGCCGGCGAACGTCCGGGTCGGCGACGATCTCATCCGGGCTCCCCTCGGTCAAGATCTCACCAGCATAGACGATATAGGCGCGATCGGTGAGACCGAGCGTCTCGCGGACATTGTGATCGGTGATCAGCACGCCGATGCCGCGATTGGTGAGATGGCGGACCAGATCCTGAATGTCGCCGACCGCGATCGGATCGATGCCCGCGAAGGGTTCGTCGAGCAGCATGTAGTTCGGACGCGTCGCCAGCGCGCGCGCGATCTCGACGCGGCGCCGCTCACCGCCGGACAGCGCGATCGACGGCGATTTCCTTAGGCGCGTGATGTTGAATTCATCGAGCAGCGAGTCGAGCTGCTGCTCGCGCTTCTTGCGCGAGGGCTCGACCACTTCGAGCACGGCGCGGATGTTCTGCTCGACGGTGAGGCCGCGGAAGATCGAGGCTTCCTGCGGCAGATAGCCGATGCCGAGCCGCGCGCGCTGGTACATCGGCAGCTTCGTCACGTCATGGCCGTCGAGCTCAATCGCGCCGCGATCGGCCTTGATCAGGCCGGTGATCATATAGAACACGGTGGTCTTGCCGGCCCCGTTCGGGCCAAGCAGGCCGACGGCTTCGCCGCGGCGCACATAAATGCTGACGCCGCGCACCACCTGGCGGCTGCCAAAGGCCTTTTCCACGCTATGCACAGCCAGGAAGCCCGGCCGCCGCAGCAGCTGTGGCCCGCCGGCGCCGTTCGGCCTGGCGGCGCTCCTGACGGGGTGAACCGCTTGCGGCCGCGTCGACTCGGCTTGGAAGTCGGCCTGGAACTCGGCTTGGAACTGGTCGGGCGCGTGCATCGACTGGTCGCGGGCGATCGGCGACGCATCACGCACCGGGCTGGGGACGAGCCCGCCGACGCTGTCACCGAGTGCGGTGATGTCCTGACGCGCAAATCCCGGCCGGCCGCGTTTGGCAGGGCGCCGACGGAACATGCTGAATAGATCGACCATCCCCGCCTTCTAGCCTTCTACGGTGATCCTGCGCGGTGCTCGCGCGATCTGCCGCGCCGGCCTCTCGATTCGCCGACGCAGCATGAATGAAGGGATGTCTCATGCCCAGTGAAACACGCCCGAAAAGCGGCGGACCCCGCTTCGAAAGCCCTTGGCGCTAGATACAGTCTCGCCGGGCAAGCTTCAACCTCGGATCGGCCGAATCCGGTCCAAGCCATTGAGTTTACGTTTGAAATTTACTTTTGCTTGCCTGCGCCGGGCAATTGCAACGGCGGGCCCGCACCAGGCTTGGCTGGACCGCCCGGACCGCAATCACTGCCGCCGCCCTGCGGCAGCAGCGCCTGGACCCGGCCATTGTCGGATTCCACACGCGACACGCCTGTCGTCATGTCGACCATCAACCGGTCGCCGCGCAGCACGTTCTTGCACTGTGTCAGAACCACCTGGCCCGAGCCGCCGAGCATGGTGATGAGGTTGGTCTTGGTGTCGAACACGGCGGTCTCGCCCGTGACCACCTGGTCTTTCTGGGTGACCACGACATTGCCCCGCGCCTCCAGCCGCTTGATCGAGGAGCTGCCGCCGGGGCCCGGCGTCGCCGACTGCATCGGCGCGGCCTTTGCGCCTTTCGCAGCCGTGGGCTGCGGCGTCGCGGGCTTGTCGCCGCCCGATTCGTAGAACACCACCAGCGTCTTCGAGGTCATGGTGGTGTCGCCCTGCACGACCTTCACATTGCCGGCGAAGGTCGCCTCCTTCTTCTTGTCGCGCATCTCGAGCGAGGCGGCTTCGATCTGGATCGGCTGATCGCGATTCTGCGAAAAGCCCTGCATCGCATTGGGCACGCCTTGCATCGTGCTCTGTGCGATTGCCGCACCCGTCAGCCCGAGGCCGACGGCAAGCGCGGCCGCACCGAGGATGGCGCGACGCTTGTCTTCGTTGCGCGAAAAAAAACTGATCATGAAAATCATCTTGAATTGGCAGACTTGTTTTGGGACGCGCGCGGCTTCGTCGGCGGCGCGGGCTCGGCGGGCGCAGGCGGAGCAACGGCACCGTCGTCCAGTTTGTCGAGATGCATCACCACATTGCCCTCGAAGCGGATGACGTCGCCGCCTTCGGTGATGCGCAGCCGATCAGCGGTCAGCGTGCCGTTGGTCAGCTTGACGTCGACATGTTCATCCGACGAGACCGTGCCCTTGCCCATGTCGACGAAGGCCGAGTTCAGCCGCGCCTCGTAGCCGGTCGAGGTGCGCAGGAAGATGTCCTTGTGCAGGTCGAGCTGCTGCTGCTTGTTGTCGAAGCGGCCGGTGCGGGCATCGAGGAACAGGGTTGATTGGTCCTCCATCAGCACTTTCGCGCGCAGATCCGAGAGATCGACATGGTCGGGATCGGTGATGTCCTGCGTTGCCGCCTTGGCCCAGAGCTCATAGGGCCGCTGGTCCGGCGTGTAGCCGGCCAGATGCGGTGATTCCATGGTGATCTTGGTGCCTGACACGACCATGTTTCCGGTATCGATCGGCAACTTCGGCATCAGCATGCGGAACGGATTGAAGATCGACACGCCGACGATGGCGGCCAGGGACAGCAGCACCGCACCCGGCACGGCGATGCGCAGAATCCGCACCAGACGGCTGTGACGTGCCGCGCTGGCGAACTTCGCCGCAAGCGCGGCGTCGTAGGTTGGATTCTGGGCCGAATTCACCTGAGCTCCCGAGGTGTCGCTCGTCTTGTCCAGTTAATGGGCGCGCCGCATTGTACCCGGCGCCGCCTGAATATGCAGCCCGGGACAGGCCGTTACGAAAGTGTCCGAAACGGGGCGGCAGCTTTCCCCTCTCCCGCTTGCGGAAGAGGGAAGCACCACCCTAGGAATGCGCGAAAATGTCCTCTTCCGACCAGCCCTGGAGGTCGAGCAGGGCGCGGGTCGGCAGGAAGTCGAAACAGGCCTGCGCCAGGGCGGTCCGGCCCTCCCGGACCAGCATGGCATCGAGCCGCTCCCTCAGGGCATGCAGATGCAGCACATCGGAGGCGGCGTAGGCGAGCTGAGGCTCGGTCAGGCTGTCGGAACCCCAGTCGCTCGACTGCTGCTGCTTGGAGAGGTCGACATTGAGCACCTCGCGCACGAGGTCCTTGAGGCCATGGCGATCGGTATAGGTGCGCGTCAGGCGCGAGGCGATCTTGGTGCAGTAGATCGGCCCGGTCATCACGCCGAAGGTCTGGTACAGCACCGCGACGTCGAACCGCGCGAAGTGGAAGATCTTGGTGATCGCGGGATTGGCCAGCAGGGCCTTCAGGTTCGGCGCGTCGGTGTGACCCTTGGGGATCTGCACCACGTCGGCGCTGCCGTCGCCGGGCGACAGCTGCACCACGCAGAGCCGGTCGCGGTGCGGGTTCAACCCCATGGTCTCGGTGTCGATCGCCACCGCTCCGGTGTAGCGGGACAGGTCGGGCAGGTCGCCGCGATGCAGGCGTACGGTCATGGCGTTTCAAAACCTCAATCGGATCGGTCTGTCGGCACGATAGGCTAATTCGGATTGCCCGCGATGTAGCCACTTGAGGCAGGCCGCGCAAGCGCCGGATGCCCTCGAGAGACCGGTCAGATCGCCGCCAGCATGATGCAGATCATCGCCGCGACCGTGATGCGGCTGGGACCGTCGCGGAAGGCGTAGATGATGGGATCGTCGGGCATCTCGCGGCGATGCGCCATCATCAGGGCGCGGCCGAACCAGTAGAGCAGCAGCGGGTTCAGGAGCCACAGCATCCAGGGGCGGCCGTAGAGCGGTGTCACCGCCGACGAGGACACATAGAGCGAGAACACGGTCACCGCGTTCATGGCGCTCGCGGCCGCCATCGCGGCGATGATTTGCAGGTCGGTGATCCTGTAGTCGCGGTTGGAGGGATCGGCGAGACCCGCACTCTCGCGCATGCTGAGCTCGCTGAAGCGCTTGATCAGCGCCAGCGATGTGAACACGAACAGCGAGAAAATCAAAAGCCATTCCGACAGCACCACCCCGACACCGACCGCGCCGGCGATGATGCGCAACGTATAGAGGCCGGCGAGCGTGACGACGTCGACCAGCATCTTGCGCTTGAGCACGAGCGAATAGGCGATCGTGGTGGCGAGATAGGCGCCGAGCACGCCGAGGAAGACGGGCGAGATGCAGAGGCTGGCGACGACAGCAAACAGCCACAACGCAGGGATCGCAAGCAGCGCCGAGGAGATCGGCAAGTCACCGGCCGCGAGCGCGCGATGGCGCTTGGTCGGATGCTGCCGATCTGCGGCGAGATCGAGCAGGTCGTTCATCAGATAGGCGCCCGACGCGCAGGCCGAGAACGCCAGGAACGCCAGCAGCGCAGAGCCGAGCGTCGCAAGATTCATCTGATGCGCGGTGATCGCCGGCACGAACACCAACGTGTTCTTGGCGTATTGATAGACGCGCAGCGCCTTCGCCCAGGTCTTGAGGCTGGCCCTGCGAATGCCTCGGTTCTCGACGCGCTCGATGGAGCCGCGATCGAACGGCAACCTGTCGCCCGCCGCGAGATCGGCGGGGGTAACGACGCCATCAAAACCGAGATGCGTCGCGATGCCTGCGGCATGATCGGCGAAACGTCCCGCGACGAGATAGATCTTCGCGCCCCGCGCCCGCGCCGCGAGCGCCTGGTTCAGCACGTCGGGCTCATAGGGCAGATGCGCGTAGTCGATCTCGGCCCGCGCCAAAATATCCGTGAGCGCGGCAATACCCGGGCGTCCGCCAGCGCCGAAGCGGGCGAGCATGAGGGCGGGCCGACTGAACAGCGCTTCCATCAGCAGTTCCGAACGCAGCAGCGCGCCTTCGAGATCGATGACGAGCGTCCGGGCAGCCGCCACCGCTGCCGACGGCTCGGGCACGCCAAAATCATACTGCCAGGCAGGCTGCTCCATCCGAAAACGCTCTACTGACCGCAACATGACCGGCCCAAAAAGGTTGGGAAGGCCGGGGAGCAGGGAAATGGACGGTCGGAACCCTAAGGGAGCATTCGCTAAGGGCGGCTTAATTCGAGCGAAAGATAGGCGGGCGGCCTCGGCAGAAGACCGAACCCAATCGGCGCCCCCGCTGTTGCACGGATCCCACAACCCGGCGCGAGCTTGATATCCCGGCGGAACTTGCGCCATGGGCACCGTGGAAATCGCCCCGTTACCACCCCATCTGTCGTCAACTTCTCGCGCTCCCTATCCCCGCTCGCCGTGAACCAGGTGCCATGACCGAACAGACGCTCGCAGCGCCCATCGACGATCAGGAACGCCAACGCGGCTTTACGCGCTACCAGTCGCTCCTCATCGCGCTGCTCGCGTTCACGCAGTTCACCATCATTCTCGATTTCATCATCATGTCGCCGCTCGGCGCCATCCTGATGCCCTCGCTCGACATCACGGCCGGACAGTTCGGCGTGGCGGTTTCGGCCTACGCGTTCAGCGCGGGGATTTCAGGTATCCTGGCGGCCGGCTTTGCCGATCGCTTCGATCGCAAGCGCCTCTTGCTGTTCTTCTATGTCGGCTTCACGCTCGGAACCATGCTCTGCGCCGCGGCGCAGAATTACCATGTGCTGCTGCTCGGCAGGATCGTGACCGGATTGTTCGGCGGCGTGATCGGCTCGATCGTGCTCGCCATCGTCACCGACCTGTTCCCGCTGCATCAGCGCGGCCGCGTGATGGGATTCATCCAGACGGCGTTCGCCGCGAGCCAGGTGCTCGGCATTCCGGCCGGGCTGTTTCTCGCCAATCACTGGAGCTGGCATTTCTGCTTCGTTGCGATCGTCGGCGTGTCGATCGTGGCGATCGCCGTCATCGCCCTGGCAATGGAGCCGGTCGACGCGCATCTGCGACTGAAGCAGGACAAGAACCC
>JAEYRD010000125.1 GCA_023435725.1 Pseudomonadota bacterium
CGTGGCAACTCTCGCCGGATTCCACCGCCTTAACGGCTCGTTCCCGAAGATCAGTCGAAAGAGGTCGAACCATCCGATGCTGGCCTCCGATCCAGCCAGCATCTTGAATCACAAACCGTCGCCCGACAGAATCCCTCCCGATTCGATTAATCGATGAACCGCTCTAGGTGTGGACGTAGTCTCCCGGCGCATCGGGAAGACTGTCGGCGTCTCCGATCCCGATCTGCGGTGGATCGCAGGGCTCGCCCGAGCGGGCCGCGAGCCAGCTGCACCATTCCAGCCACCACGACCCCTCGATATGCGGAGCCAGCTGCAGCCATTCATCTGGCCCGACATAGGGCGCATCCGCTGCCTTGGTCAGCACCTGATAGCTATGCCCGGACTCCTCTGGCGGCGCGACGACACCGGCATTGTGACCGCCGCTGGTCAACACGAACGTCACGTCGGCATCGACCTGGTAGTGGATCTTGTGGACCGATCGCCACGGCGCCACGTGATCGGCGACCGTGCCGACCACGAACATCGGCGCATGGATGTCGGACAGCGAGATATTTCTGTCTGCGACCCGATAGCGGCCCTCGGCCAGGTCATTGCTGAGAAACAGCTTGCGCAGATATTCCGAATGCATGCGATAAGGTAGTCGCGTGGCGTCGGCGTTCCAGGCCATCAGATCACTCAGCGGCGCCGACTCTCCCATCAGATAGTCATGCGACAGCCGCGACCAGATCAGATCGTTGGAGCGCAGGAGCGCGAATGCGCCGGCCATTTGCGTGGTATCGAGAAAACCCCGTTTCCACATCATGTCTTCGAGGAAAGCGACCTGACTTTCGTTGATGAACAGTGTCAGCTCGCCGGCCTCGGTGAAGTCCGTCTGCGCGGCAAGCATGGTGATCGTCCCCAGTCGCTTGTCGCCGTCGCGCGCCATAGCGGCAGCGGCGATCGAGAGCAACGTGCCGCCCAGACAGTAGCCGAGCGCGTGGGTCTTCCGATCCGGCATGATTCGACCGATCGCATCCAGCGCCGCCATCACGCCCAGCTTGCGATAGTCGTCGAAGGCAACATCCCGATCCTTCGCCTCGGGATTGCGCCAGGAGATCGCGAAGACGGAAAAGCCTTCGCCGGTGAGATATCTGACCAGCGAATTCTGCGGAGACAGATCGAGGATATAGTACTTCATAATCCACGCCGGCACGATCAGGATCGGCTCGGGCCGCACTTGCGCGGTCGTCGGATAATACTGGATCAGCTCGATCAACTCGTTGCGGTAGACGACCTTGCCAGGCGACGCTGCCACCGTGTTGCCGACGACAAACTGCTCGTCGCTCACCGGCTTCGAGGCGGACAGAAGGCGCATCAGGTCACTGCACCAGTTCTGCCATCCGAATACAAAATTCTCTCCGCCGCTCTGGAACGCCTTTTCCAGAACCTCCGGATTGGTCGTAGCGAAATTCGACGGCGCCAGCATGTCGAGCATCTGGCGGACCGAGAATTCGACGATGGCCTCATTTGCGCGCGACACACCGCGGACGCCGGTCGTGGCATCGTGCCACCAGCGCTCTCCGAGCAGAAACGCCTGGGCGAACAGATTGAACGGCGCACCTTCCCATTGCGGCTCCCTGAAGCGTCGATCCCGTCCCTGCGGCTGAATCACGGACCACGGCCTCTGATCCGGGGAGCCAGCATGGAGCGCAGCCTCGAGGAACCGGCCGGTATCACGAAGAACATTACGGGCGATCTCCGCTTGCCGCTGCGGCGCTGCCGCAAGATGCGAGCTCCAATCGAGCCAGGCGAGCGACAGGGCCGCCGGCGAAATCCCGCCCGTAAATCGTGCCAGCATCGCGTGAAATGCGCGGTCAAGCGGGTACGGCTCTGACGCCGGCGTCGGCTTCACGGCCGGCTTTCCGGTCGGAGGGGCGACGCTTACAACCTGGTTAACGGAGGGCTCCCCCACCGGCTCTTCTTTTCGCGGGACAAGCTGCACGACGCTCATGGCTGATTATTCCTGCGCACTTCCGATTTGACCTCCTCAAAGGATATGGCGGTCCGTTTCGGACGCGTTGAGCTGTATCAACTTCGCCCCGATCACGATTGCTTCAACACCCTGGGCGATCTCGCCTGCTTGACCTGCGTCAAAACGGGCCTCCAGGTCTGAAATAGGTTGGGCCCATTGAAATTCGTCGAACCTGCGGAGCTTCCCCAATGCGCGCCCACCAGATCATGACTCGGTCAGTCATCTCGGTTACTCCCGACACCAGCATCGTCGAAGCCGCGAACATCATGCTGAAGCGGCACGTCAGCGGCCTCACCGTGGTCGACGATGCCGGCAAGCTGGTTGGCGTCGTCTCGGAAGGGGATTTCATCCGCCGCAGCGAAATCGGCACCGGACGCAAGCGCGGACGCTGGCTGAGGTTCATCCTCGGCCCCGGCAAGTCGGCCAGCGATTTCGTCCACGAGCACGGCCGCAAGGTCTCAGAGGTGATGACCGACTCGCCCGTGACCATCACCGAGGATACCGCGCTCGCGGAGATCGTCGATCTCATGGAACGGAACAACGTGAAGCGCCTGCCGGTGGTCCGCGGCGACAAGGTCGTCGGCATCGTCTCGCGCGCCAATCTGTTGCAGGCGGTGGCGGGGCTGGCCCGCGAGGTGCCGGATCCGACGGCCGACGACGATCACATTCGCGTCCGCATCATCGACACCATGGAAAAGAACGACTGGTGCCCGTTCGGGCTGAACGTCATCGTCCGCGACGGCATCGTTCATCTCAGCGGCGTCATCACCGAGGAACGCGCGCGGCAGGCCGCGGTTGTCGCAGCGGAGAATGTCGAGGGCGTGAAGAAGGTGCACGACCACCTGTGCTGGGTCGACACGATGTCGGGCGTCTATCTGAATTCGCCCGAGGACGACGATCTCGCCAAAGCTAGCTGAAAAGGCGAGCCGAATGCGATTCAGCGGGGGATGACGGCGGTCGCCTCGATCTCGACGCGCGCCGCCTTCTCAACAAGACGCACGACCTGAACCAGGGCCATCGCAGGATAGTGCGTGCCAAAGATGGCACGGTAGATCCTGCCCAGCTCCTTCAAGTTAGACAGGTATTCGTCCATGTCGACGACATACCAGGTCAGGCGCACGAGGTGCTCGGGACGAGCGCCAGCTTCGGCGAGGATCTCGACGATGTTGCTCAGCGCCTGGCGCACCTGCGCGACAAAGCCGTCAGGGAGATGCTCCTCGGCATCCCAGCCGATCACGCCGCCGGTGACGACGATGCGGCCGTCTGCAGCCATGCCGTTGGCATAGCCCTTCGGCATCGGCCAGCCAGACGGCTGGAGAACCTGTACCTTCGAACGGTTCTTATCATCGTCGGTCGGCAGCACCGCGAGCTGCGGGCCTTTCGGCGTCGTCACAATTCTCTATCCTTCTCTCATTCTGCCGCAACGCCCGAGGACGTCGCTGCAGCCTGTGCCAGTTGCCGCAGGGCAAAGCGCTTCAACTTTCCGGTCTCGGTTTTCGGCAACTGCGTCACGAACTCGATTGCGCGCGGATATTTATACGGCGCGATCTCGCGTTTAACATGTTGCTGCAACTCGGCTGCGAGCTTGGCGTCCGGCGTCACGCCGGGTGCGGCAATGACATAGGCCTTCACGATCATCCCGCGCGCTTCGTCAGGCGCGCCGACGACGCCGCACTCGACGACCGACGGATGCGTCAGCAGCGCCGCTTCCACATCGGTGCCCGCGATGTTGTACCCGGATGAGACGATCATGTCGTCGGAGCGCGACTGATACCAGAAATAGCCGTCGCTATCCATCAGATAGGTGTCGCCGGTGATGTTCCAGCCGTTCTGGACGTATTTGCGTTGCCGCTCGTCGGCGAGGTAGCGGCAGCCAGTCGGCCCGCGCACCGCGAGCCGGCCCATCGTGCCCGGCGGCACGTCATTCCCGGCGTCGTCGACAATCTTCGCCTCATAGCCCGGCACGGGCTTGCCCGTCGCGCCGGGACGGATCTCGTCCTCCGTCGCGCTGATGAAGATATGCAGCATCTCGGTCGAACCGATGCCGTCCATCAGCTTGATGCCGGTCGCCTTCAGCCAAGCGTCGAATGTCGGCTTGGGTAGGGTCTCGCCGGCAGAAACACACTTTCGAAGCGAGGAGATGTCGCGGCCCGCGAGCTTACCGATCATGGCTCGATACGCTGTCGGCGCCGTAAAGCAGACCGTAATCTTGTACTGCTCGATCGCCGTCAGGATGTCATCCGGTGTCGTCTTCTCAAGCACGACGAAGGAGGCACCGATGTGCATGGGAAACAGCACGCCGCCGAAACCGAATGTGAAGGCGAGCGGTGCCGAGCCGACGAAGCGATCCTTCTGCTCGGCCCGCAAGATGTTGCGTGCATAGCCGTCGCAGACCGCCAGAATGTCCCGGTGGAAATGCATGGTGCCTTTTGGATCGCCGGTCGTGCCCGACGTGAATGCGATCAGGCAAATGTCGTCGGAGGCGGTATCGACAGCCGCGAACTCAGGGCTCGCATCCGCAATCAATGCCTCGAGCGAGTCGGCCGCGCCATTGCCCCAATAGATGACGCGTTTGAGACCGGACGCTGCGGCATTCGCCTTCTCCATTTCCTCGGAGAGCTTTCCGTCGCACAGAGCGAGCGTAATCTCCGCTTTCTGGATCGGGTAGGATAGCTCCTTGGCGCGCAGCAACGGCATTGTCGCTACAACGATGCCGCCGGCCTTGATCACTGCGAGATAGGTCGCGACCATCATCGGGTTGTTGGCCGAGCGCAGCAGCACGCGCTCGCCGGTGACGAGACCGAGCTTGCCGACCAGCACATTGGCGATGCGGTTCACGAGCGCCTGCAGCTCGCGATAGGTGTAGCTCACGGCGGGACTGATGACGCAAGGCGCGTCGCCGTGCCCCTGCTCGACCCAGCGGTCGAGGAAATAGCTGACGCAGTTCAATCGCGGAGGATAGTGCAGTTCCGGCCGCGTGAAGATGAACTCGGGCCAGAGCTCCGGCGGCGGCAAATGTTGCCGCGCGAACGGATCGACATGGGCCGTCGCGGCATTGCTGTCACGCGAGCTCGACACTTGAACCTTGGCGGCGTTGGCCATCGCACGCTCCTTTCAGCATGGAAAGCACCCGGCAGCACTATCTGAAAACATTTTAGGCTTAAAACAATTCGGCGCAATAGCGGATTTTGGGCATCCTGTGCTTTTTCCTGCGGCAAGATGGGACTGGGCGGCTACGCCGCCCGCGGACTTAAGGCCGGCGGCGCGCAGCCGATTTCTGTGCGGACGCCTTGGTCTTGGCCAGCAGCCGCATCAGTTCGCGCACATCCTTCGGCGTCAGATCGGCGAAGAGGTCGGCGATCCATGTCTCGTGTTCCGCGGCCATCCTGCGAAACTCGGCGCGTCCGAGTTTTGTGAGCCGGATCACCTGGACGCGACGGTCCGTTTCCGAGGTGCGCCGGTCAAGATGGCCGGATTCCACCAGTCGCTCGACGAGGCCGGTGACGTTGCCGTTGGACACCATCATGCGCTTGGAGACGTCGGACAGCGTCATGCCGTCAGGCGCTTTGTCGAGCTGCGCCATCAGATCGAAACGAGGCAGCGTGACGTCGAACCGCTGCCGCAGCCGGCCGCGGACCTCGCCTTCGATCAAGGTCGTGCAGGTCAAGAGGCGCAGCCACAGCCGAAGCTCTTCGGCATGGTCCTCCGGAGTTTCGACTGCCTTTGTCTCGGAATCGAGCATGTGGATGCGATCACTCAGGGCCGGCATTGACGCCAGCGCGGCTTCCCCAACATTTTGAGCTTCAAATAAATTGAAGCCCGCCGCAAGTCCAAAGCTGCAACAATCGATCAAGCGTCAGTTTCTTTAGGCTTCAAATAATTGGCGCGGCGCTTGCATGCTCGGTGCACCGCAGGATGACGACGCGCCCTGAGCTCAGCTTGCCGCGGCAGCCATCATCGGCATAAGCTTGGTTTGGAGTACGCGGCTTGTAGCGCAAGCCCGATTGTCACGGGGGACAGATCATGAAGACGCAATGGACCTTGGCTGCCGCCGCCTTGCTGCTCGGCACCGCAGTGAACCCTGCCTTCGCCCAGGAGAAGATCAAGCTGGGCGTGATCGTGACCCTGTCGGGACCTGCCGCCGCGCTCGGCCAGCAGGTTCGAGACGGCTTTGCGCTTGCCGTGAAGGACCTCGGCGGCAAGATGGGCGGCCGCGATGTCGAGGTGATCGTTGCCGATGATGAACTGAAACCAGACGCGGCGGTGACGAAGGTCAAGGGACTTCTCGAGCGCGACAAGGTCGACTTCGTGGTCGGCCCGATCTTCTCCAACATCCTCCAGGCGATCCACCGGCCCGTCACGGAATCCAAGGTGTTCCTGATCAGTCCCAATGCCGGCCCGTCCACGTTTGCCGGCAAGGACTGCAACCCCTTCTTCTACGTGACGTCGTATCAGAACGATCAGGTGCACGAAATCCTCGGCAAGGTCGCGCAGGATCGCGGCTACAAGCGCATGTATTTGATGGTGCCGAACTATCAGGCCGGCAAGGATTCGGTGGCCGGCTTCAAGCTCGACTACAAGGGCGAGATTGTCGAAGAGTCCTACATGCCGCTCAACACGCTGGATTTCCAGCCGGAGTTGTCCAAGATTTCGTCGCAGAAGCCCGATGCGCTCTTCACGTTCATGCCGGGCGGTCTCGGCGTCAATCTCGTCAAACAATACCGGCAAGCCGGCCTCGCCGACACCATTCCGGTGCTCTCGGCCTTCACGGTGGATGAATCGACCCTGCCGGCACAGCAGGACGCAGCCGTCGGCATGTTCGGCGGCGCGAACTGGGCACCCAATCTCGACAATCCCCAGAACAAGAAGTTCGTCGCCGCCTATGAGGCGGCCTACAACGTCGTGCCCGGCACCTACGCCTTCCAGGCATACGATGCCGCAATGCTGATCGACAGCGCCGTCAAGGCCGTGAAGAGCGATCTCTCCAACAAGGACGCCGTCGCGATCGCTCTGAAGAAGGCCGACTTCACCTCACTGCGTGGCGACTTCAAGTTCAATAAGAACGGATATCCGATCCAGGATTTTTACCTGACCAAGGTCGCGAAGCGTCCGGACGGCAAGTTCCAGACCGAGATCGTCCAGAAGGTTTTTGAGAACTATGGCGACCGCTACGCCAAGGACTGCAAGGCGGCAAACTAAGCCGCATCGCGTTACGGGAGGACTGCAATGAAGAGCGAAATCACCGGCATCACGCGGGCCAATGAAGGGATTCAGGGCATTTCCTGGAACATTCTCGGCCAGACCTATGTGCCGAAGAGCTACGCCGAAAACAGCTTCTCCTGGCACGCGACGCTGCCGCCGGGCACGTTCGTGCCGCCGCACATCCATCCCGACCAGGATGAGTACCTCTACATGCTGGAAGGCAAGCTCGACTTCATGCTCGGCAATTCCGAGTCGCAGGCAACCGCGGGCGATCTGATCCGTCTCGGCATGGGCGTGCCGCACGGCATCTTCAACAAGTCGGAGCAGACCGCGAAAGTGCTGTTCTGGGTCGCGCCGAGCCGCAAGCTGTTCGATCTGTTCTGGGGCCTTCACAACATGAAGGAGCAGAAGCCGGAGGATGTGGTGGCATTGGCCGCCGAGTTCAACATCCACTTCCTGCCGCCGCCTCCCGGCGGCTAGCGGCTGCCTAAGCTCGCACCGCCGCAAGTCCAGGCACTGCGGCAAAACCCGCTTTGGTCGCATAGCCGCGCACAATCGCTTCGCGCTGGGAATAGCTCAGCACGTTGTCGACATTGTCGAAGCCGTCCGGCGCAAGCTGCTCGACGGCATCGATGACGCCCTCCGGGCCGCCCCGGCGGTTGGAGCGGACGATGTCCGCTGTCATCGGCAGGCGCTTCTTCTCGTACTCGACCAAGGCCTGCCGCGGATGCTCGGCACGCACCAGCGCGTCCGCGAGACAGCGCGCATCGAGGATCGCCTGCGAGGCTCCGTTCGAACCGACCGGATACATGGGATGCGCGGCATCGCCGAGCAGCGTGACGCGCCCGGACGACCAATAGGGCAATGGATCGCGATCGCAGGTTGGAGATTCGTAGAATTCGGGCGTTGCCGAGATCAGGCTCTTCACATCGATGTAAGGCACCGAGAAGCGCGCAACATGCGGCATCAGCTCCTCGCGCCGCCCGGGCCGCGACCAGTCCTCTTTCCGAGGCGGCGGAGCATTGCCCTCGCCGACCTTCACCAGCACCGCCCAGTTGGTGAGACGGCTCGCCGGGCTCGATCCCTCCGCGATCGGATAGATCACCACCTTGGCGTTGAGACCACCAGCCACAATCATCGATTTGCCGGTGAGGAACAGCGGCCAGTCACGCGCGCCGCGCCACAGCATCAGGCCGTTCCAGCACGGCGGGCCCTCGTTCGGGAACAACGTGTCGCGGACGCGCGAATGGATGCCATCGGCGCCGATCAAGATATCGCCGCGCGCGGTGTGGATGTGCGCGCCCGAGCGATCGAAGAAGTAGGCCGTGACGCCGCCCTCATCCTGCGTGAAGGCGCCGAGGCGGCAGCCGGTGTGTATTTCTTCCGGCCCTAGCCGCTCCTCGACGGCGCGATGGATGACGCCTTGAAGCCGTCCGCGATGAATCGAGAATTGCGGCACGTCGTGCCCCGCATCAATGCCACGGGCTTCGCGCCAGACCTCCTGGCCGTGCCGGTTGAGGTAATAGAGCTGGTCGGTGCGGATCGCGACGTCGTCGAGCTTCTGCAGCAAGCCGAGTCCTGCGAGTTCGCGCATGGCGTGCGGCAGCGTATTGATGCCGACGCCTAGCTCGCGGATGGTATCGGCCTGCTCGAAAATCTCGCAGTCGAGGCCACGCGCCCGCAGCATCAATGCCGTGGTGAGACCACCGATGCCGCCACCGACGATAATCGCCTTCATCGCCCCTACTCCACTCGCAATAAGCCAGGCAATGGGGTTAACGTCGCACGGGCGGTCACTCCGCCGCAAGCGGCTTTGTCACCTCCGCCTTGAGCTCGGCCCGGGTCTTGGGCTTAGCCTTAATTCGCAGCTCCTCGAGATCCTGCCGATCGCGCACGCTGTTGCGGAAAATCTGATCCTTGCCGGGCAAATATTGCGGCGGGCAGAAGGCATCGTTTGCGCCGTACCAGGCCGCCGCCTTCATGGTGAAGAACGGATCGACCAGATGCGGCCGGCCGAGTGCGACGAGGTCTGCCCGGCCTGCAGCCAGGATCGTGTTGGCCTGGTCCGCCGTCGTGATGTTGCCGACACACATGGTGGCCACGCGCGCCTCGTTGCGGACCTGGTCCGAGAACGGTGTCTGGAACATGCGCCCGTAGACCGGCTGCGCATCGCGCACGGTCTGCCCAGTCGAAACGTCGACGAGATCGACGCCGGCCTCGGCAAAGGCGCGCGCAATGGCGACAGCGTCGTCGCCGGTGATGCCGCCATCAGCCCAGTCGGTCGCGGAAATGCGGACCGACATCGGCTTGTGCGACGGCCACACCACCCGCAGCGCCTCGAAGATCTCGAGCGGAAAACGCAGGCGATTGGCGAGCGACCCGCCATATTCATCCGTACGGCCGTTCGTCAGCGGCGAGATGAAGCTCGCGAGTAGATAACCATGAGCGCAGTGCAGCTCGAGCATATCGAAGCCGCAGCGCCCGCCGCGCTCGGCCGCCGCGACGAATGCATCCCTCACTGCATTCATTGTGGCGCGGTCAAGCTCGCGCGGCACCTGGCTGTCGGGAAAGTAAGGCAGCGGTGATGCCGAGAAGATCTCCCAGCCACCTTCGTCCAGCGGGCGGTCCATGCCGTCCCACATCAGCTTCGTCGCACCCTTGCGACCGGCGTGGCCCAATTGCAGGCAGATCTTCGCGGCCGAATTGCCGTGAACGAAATCCACGATGCGGCGCCAGGCCGCCTCCTGCTCGTCGTTCCACAGGCCAGCGCAGCCGGGCGTGATCCGGGCATCGCGGCTGATGCAGGTCATTTCCGTGAAGATCAGGCCGGCACCGCCGATCGCACGCGATCCGTAGTGCACCAGATGGAAATCGGTCGGTACCCCCTCCTTTGCCGAGTACATACACATCGGCGACATCACGGCGCGATTGGCGATCTCCATCTCGCGCAGCCGGAACGGCTGGAACAGCGGCACCATCGGGCTGCTGGTGTCGACATCGAAGCCGTTGTCGCGAACCTGCTTGGCAAACGACTTCTCGACCTCAGCAACGAAATCCGGCGCCCGCAGCTTCAGATTGTCATAGGTGATCGCCTTCGAGCGCGTCATCACGCCGAAGGCAAACTGCACGGGATCGAAATCCCAGAAGCGATCGACGTGCTCGAACCAAACCAGCGAGACGTCGGCGGCGTGCTGTGTCTTCTCAACTTCTTCGCGGCGGCCATGCTCATAGACGTCCAACGCCGCCTTGATGTCGGGCGCCTTCTCCATCGCGTCGGCCAGCGCGATCGCGTCTTCCATCGCCAGCTTGGTGCCGGAACCGATCGAGAAATGTGCGCTCGCCTTGGCGTCGCCGAGCAGGACCATGTTGTCCTTGACCCAGCGTTTGCTGCGGATCATCGGGAAATTGCGCCACATCGAGCGATTGGTGAGCAGCTTGTGCCCGTCGAGGAACCAGCCAAAGATTTCGGCCATCCGCGCGGCGGACTGAGTCTCATTCAGCCCCGTCAGCCCTGCCCGCTCGAACGTCTCCGGATCGGTCTCGAAGATCCAGGTCGAGTGCCCGACCTCGTACTGATAGGCGTGGGCGATGAACGGTCCCCACTCTGTCTCCTGGAAGATGAAGGTGAAGGCATCGAGCGGCCTGGTCGATCCCATCCAGGCAAACTTGTTGGATCGGAGGTCGACTTCCGGCTGGAAGTGATCGACGTATTTCTCGCGGAAGCGGCTGTTGATACCATCCGCAATCAGAATGAGATCGGCGTCGGCGAAGCGGGATTCGTCATCGATGTCCACTTCGAAATGCAGGTTAACGCCGAGTTCTCGCGCCCGCTCCTGCAGGATCAGCAGCAGCTTGCGCCGCGAGCAGCCGCAAAAACCGTTGCCACCGACCCGGTGCACGGTGCCGCGGAAATGTACGGCGATGTCGTCCCAGTATGCGAATTCCTGGGTGATACGGCGGTAGCTCGGGAGGTCGTGCTTCTCGAAATTGTCCAGCGTGGCGTCTGAGAACACCACGCCGAAGCCAAACGTGTCATCGGCGCGGTTGCGCTCGTAGACCGTGATGTCGGCGTTCGGCCGCTGCTTCCTCAGCAGGATCGCAGCATAGAGACCCGCAGGTCCGCCACCGATGATCGCGACTTTCATGGGAGCCTCGCCAATTGATCCGGCGGGAATTATTTTAACCCTAAAATAATTCCGCGCAAGTCCCCGCTGCCGGCCTCCCCGCGGGAAAAGCTCGCCGACTCAGTCGCCCCTGAAGACGGGCTTGACCTTGTTTGCGAAAGCCTCGAAGGCGCGCTCGAAATCCGCCGTCGTCATGCACAGCGCTTGGGCAACGGCTTCCGCCTCGATAGCTTCTTCCACCGACATTGCCCATTCCATCGCCAGCATACGCTTGGTCATTGTATTGCCGAAGGTCGGCCCCTCCGCGATCTGCTTTGCCAGCAACTGCGCCTGGGGTAGCACTTGCTCCGTCGTGACGATGCGGCTGAAGAAGCCCCAGCGCTCGCCCTCCTCCGCGGTCATGAACCGGCCGGTATAGAGCAACTCGGAGGCGCGGGACTGCCCGATGATCCGCGGCAGGATCGCGCAGGCGCCCATGTCGCAGCCGGCAAGGCCCACCTTGTTGAATAGAAACGCGACCTTGGCGCCGCTCGCCGCGAGGCGCATGTCTGACGCCATCGCGATGATGGCGCCGGCGCCGGCGCAGATGCCTTCGACTGCAGCCACGATCGGCTGCGGGCAGGCGCGCATCGCCTTGACAAGCTCGCCCGTCATTCGCGTGAAGGCCGTCAGCCCCTTCGTATCCATCTTCACGAGCGGGCCGATGATCTCGAACACGTCGCCGCCGGACGAGAAATTGCCGCCGGCGCCGGTGACGACGATGGCCTTGACCGCGTCATCAAACGCACAGGCGCGGAAGAAATCCGTCAGTTGCCGATAGCTCTCGAACGTCAGAGGATTCTTCCGTTCTGGACGATTGAGCGTCACCGTGGCAACGCCGTCGACCACGGCCAGCAGGAAGTGTTGCGGCGAATAGTCCGCGAGCGGCAGAGTGACGGGATTAGCTGGTCTGCTCATGCGATCTCCTTGGCTTTCTTGTTCCGAACCCGCCTCACGCTAGATCTCACCACCGGCAACGGCGATCGCCTGCCCAGTGATCGCACCGGCGCCCTCGCCGCACAACCAGAGCACCGCATCCGCCACCTCTTGAGGCGTGATCAGCCTTCCTTGCGGATTATGCTTCGCAAGCTCGGCGATCGCCTGCTCGCGGGTTCGCCCCGTCTTCTTCATGATGTTTTCGATGCCGCCGGCAACGAGATCGGTATCGGTGAAGCCGGGACAGACCGCATTCACGGTCACATTGCTGCCGGCCATTTCAAGGGCGAGCGAGCGCACGAGACCGACCACCGCGTGCTTGGCGGCCGTGTACGCGCTCACGTAGGCATAACCTTTGAGCCCGGCCGTCGACGCGATCGCCACGATGCGTCCGTAGGGGCGACCCTTCATCCCTGGCAGCACGGCGCTGATGGCGTGGACCACGCCCATGAAATTGACATCCATCATGCGCGAAAAAAGTGCACTGTCCGATCTCGCGAATGGCGCGGATTCAGCACTGCCCGCGTTGGCGATGAGGATATCGATCGGCTTCCGCGCACTCGCCTCCGTGATGGCGGCCCTCAACGCAGCTTCATCTGAAACGTCGGCGACTGCCGAAAACTGCGCAGCTCCCGCGCTGACCGCCTCTTCGAGAGTTGCCGCATTCCTGCCAAGCACCGTTACAGTGGCACCCGCACCGACAAGGGACGCAGCAATCGCGCGACCGATGCCGCGACCACCACCGGTCACCAGCGCGTGCGGCGAATGCGGCAATGCGGACATGCGCGGGCTCCCTGGGATCTGCAGCTCGTTTCCCTCGATATATTTTAACCTTCAAGTTTTTGCAACGAAAGCGGCGATCGACGCTGCGAAAGCCCGCACGCGAGAGACCGGCCCGAATATTGCTTTAAGTATAAAATTATCTCTTCCCATCCCCCACAGGCCTGTTAGCATCGACGGGCCAAGCAAAAGGATGTCGTGTGTCGCAGCCTGCGCCAATGATAACAAGGGACGGACGTTTCGCCTATGAAGCCGCGGGCGATCCGGGCGCGATACCCTTGATTTTCCTGCATGGCATCGGCGGCGAGGCACGGGCTTGGCGGCATCAGCTTGCTACATTCAGCAACCGCTTCCACGCAATCGCATGGGACATGCCGGGCTATGGCGGGTCCGCGCCGCTGGCCAGCGTCAGCATCGCTGCCCTGGCTGATGCGCTCCAGCAATTCATCGTGCAACTTGGTGCGGCTAAGCCAATTCTGGTCGGCCATTCGATCGGCGGCATGATCGTCCAGAAATGGCTGGTGCAGTCCCCCAAATTGGCGCGCGCGATCGTCCTCGCGCAGACCAGCCCGGCGTTCGGCAAGGCCGACGGCGACTGGCAGAGATCGTTCATCGCGGCTCGTCTTGGACCGCTCGACCGCGGCGAGACGATGAAGTCGCTCGCGCCCTCACTGGTGAGGGAACTTGTGGGCGACGATCCGGATCCGCCGGGAATGGAGCTTGCGCGGGAGTGCATGGCAAGCGTGCCCGAGGCGAGCTATCGGGCCATGATGCTGGCCTTGATCGGCTTCGATCAACGCAGCACGCTCAAGGATATATCCGTCCCGACGCTGCTGCTGTCCGGCTCCAAGGACAACAACGCGCCAGCGCCCATGATGGCCAAGACAGCGACTTACATTCCTTCGGCCAAATATGTCGAGCTGGCCGGCGTCGGTCATCTCGCCAACCTTGAACGCCCCGATGCCTTTGACGAGGCTCTCGGCCAATTCCTGAATTCCGTTGCGACCAAAGCGTAAGGTGACTGCGCAATGACCATGCAAGTCAGTAAGAACATCGGCGCTACTAACAAGGTTGCCCTTGATCTTCCGATCTTTGATCCCGTGGCGTTCCGCTTGAGCGACGAGCAGGCCGGCATTATCACGCGGGCAAGAGAGATTGGTCAGAGCGTGTTTGCCGTTCGAGCCGCGACCTACGATCGCGAGGCGATCTTCCCGACCGAGAACTATCGCGACCTGCATCGGGTCGGCCTGCTCGGCATCGCCGTGCCCAAGAAGCACGGCGGGCTCGGCGTGAACTATCAAACCTATGCCTTGGCGGCAGCCGAGATCGGCCGCTATTGCGGCGCGACCGCGCTCACCTGGAACATGCATGTCTGCTCGACGCTGTGGTCGGGCCGACTGGCTGATGATCTCGACATGGACGCGGAGACCCGCGCGGAACACGAGAAGCGGCGCGCAGTCCACTACAAGCGCATCATCGAGGACGGGGCGATCTACTCGCAGCCATTCTCCGAGGGCGGAGCTGCCGCCGCGGGTGGCGTCGCTTTCGGCACGGAAGCAAAGCCGGTCGAAGGCGGCTGGATCGTCAACGGCAAGAAGATCTTTGCATCGCTCTCCGGCCACGCCGACTATTACGGCGTGCTCTGCACCGAAATCGAGGAAGGCGAAAAGGCTTCGCGCCGCAACACCCTTTATCTGGCGATCCCCGCGACATCGAAGGGCGTCTCGGTCGTCGGCGACTGGGATCCGCTCGGCATGCGCGGGACGGTCTCGCGGACGCTCCTGTTCAAGGATGTGTTCGTGCCGGAGGATTCTGCGCTGATGCCGCGCGGCGTCTACTTCCAGGCCGCGATGCGCTGGCCGCACATGTTTCTGACGCTGTCGCCGACCTATATGGGCCTCGCGCAAGCCGCTTACGATTTCACCGTGCGTTACTTGCGCGGCGAAGTGCCGGGCACGCCGCCGGTCAAGCGCCGGATGTATCCGACCAAGCAGATCGCGGTCGCGCAGATGCAGATCAAGCTCGAACAGATCAAGACGATCTGGTTCCAGGCTGTCACGGAGGCGCGCGCCAACCCAAGCAAGGAGCAGGTGCTGCGGGCCTATGCCGCGCAATATTCGGTAATGGAAGGCGCCAATGAGCTCGCCGCGCTTGCGATCCGCACCTGCGGCGGTCAGGCCATGCTCCGGTCGCTGCCGCTCGAGCGTATCTATCGCGACAGCCGCTGCGGCTCGCTGATGCTGCCCTGGACAGCCGAGCTCTGCCTCGACCGCATCGGTCGCGAGGCGCTATACGAGGCCGGCGAAACGGACGATTGACGGTGGACCTCTGTAGTCTGATCGATCGCAACGCGGCGTTTGCGCCAGACAAGACGGCCATCGCCTTCGAGGGGCAGCGGCTGAGCTACGCCGCATTCGCCGCGCGAATCGAGCAGACCGCCACTGCCTTGAAGCAAGAATTTCGCGTCGGCCGCGGCGACCGCGTCGCGATCCTGAGCCTCAATCGGCCGGACTATCTGGTTCTGCTCTATGCATGCGCGCGGCTTGGCGCAATGCTGGTGCCGCTGAACTGGCGATTGGCCGTCGCCGAGCAGCTCTTCATTCTCACCGATGCCGGGGCCAAAGTGCTGGTGCTCGAGCAGGCGTTTGAGGCAATTCTTCCAGAGCTTGCGCGGACCTCGCCCGGGACTGCCGTTGTCGGCCTTGATTTCGAACTGTCGGGTGGCATCGCATTCGAGACCTTGCTGGTGCGCGGCGACGGCAGTAGCCAAAATCCGCACACCGACCTCTCCTGCCCGCTCCTCGTTGTCTACACGTCAGGAACGACGGGACGGCCAAAGGGCGCGGTGCTCCGTCAGGAGGCGGTGTTCTGGAACGGCGTCATGAGCCAGCACATGCATAACATGACGTCCGACGATCATGTGCTGACAGTGCTGCCATTCTTCCATGTCGGCGGCCTCAACATCCAGACCACGCCGGCGCTCCAGATCGGTGCGACTGTCACGATTCATGCCCGCTTCGCACCGGATACTGCGCTCGCGGCCATCGAGCGGCAACGGCCGACACTGACCGTGATGGTTCCGGCAATCATACAGGCCGTAAGCGAGCACCCGACCTGGGCCAGGACCGACCTCTCGTCGCTAAAGGCCGTCGCCACCGGCTCAACCATCGTGCCGCCGCACCTGATCGACCGCTTCGTCGCGCGCGGCGTTCCGGTGCTGCAGGTCTACGGCTCGACGGAAACCTGCCCCATTGCAATCTACACACGGCTCGGGGGCGATCTGTCGCGTACCGGATCGACCGGACTTGCGGGTCTGTGCTGCGAGGCAAAGGTGATCGATCAAGCCGGCACCGAAGTACCCGCAGGCACGCCGGGCGAGATCGCGGTCCGCGGCCCCAACGTGTTCTTCGAATATTGGGGCAACACGGACGCCACACGCGATGCACTGCACGACGGCTGGTATCGTACCGGCGATATCGGCCTGTGCGACGCGGACGGCTATTTCTGGGTCCGCGACCGCAAGAAGAACATGATCATTTCCGGGGGCGAGAACGTTTATCCGGCCGAGGTCGAACGGGTCCTGCTCGGACATCCTGACGTCAGCGAATGCGCCGTGATCGGCCGGCCGGATCCGCGGTGGGACGAAGTGCCCGTTGCCTATGTCATCCAGCGGTCAGGATGCCGGCTCGAAGCGGACGAACTGAGAGTACACCTCCAGGCGCAGCTCGCGCGATACAAGGTTCCGCGCGACATCGTCTTCGTCACGGACCTGCCGCGCACGGCGCTGGGCAAGGTCCAGCATTTCCTGCTGAAGCAGCTCGATGCGCAGTCGCGCGCGCAAGGAGAAGCATCTTGAAGATTGCGGTTCTGGGTGGAGGAAACGGCTCTTTCGCGGCCGCAGGCGACTTTGCGCTATCGGGGCATGAGGTCCGGCTCTGGCGCCGCAACGCTGATCAGGTGGCAGCGCATCGCGCGGCCGGCTCGCGCATTCTGGTGAAAGATCATAACGGTCGTCACGACACGCAACTGGCATTGGTCACGACCGATATGGCTGAGGCCGTCAGCGATGCCGAGTTGATCCTGTGCCCCGCCCCCGCCTTCGCACAGCCGGACATAGCTCGCTCGCTTGCTCCGCATCTGCGGGACGGACACGTCGTGTTTCTGCCGCCTGCCACATTCGGCTCCATGATCTTCGCCCAAGCCGCGCGGGATGCCGGCAACCACGCCAGGACAAGCTTTGCGGAGACCGGGACGTTGCCCTGGTTGACCCGCAAGCACGGACCATTCGAGGTCGCGATCACCATCCGAGCCAAGCGGCTCCCGGTCGGCGTATTCCCGCTCGACCAGGCACCGCACGCGCTCGAAGTCATCAGACGCGCTTTCCCTGATGCGATCGAGCCCTGTGGGGACGCGCTATCCGGTGCGCTGATGAACGCGGGCCCCATCATCCATCCACCACTGGTCGTGATGAATGCGGGGCCGATCGAGCATTTTGAAAAGTGGGACATCCACAAGGAGGGCACGCAGGCTGCGATCCGCCGGGTGACCGACGCGCTCGACGCCGAGCGGATCGCGGTGCGCGAGGCGCTCGGATACGGCGCGCCGCATTTCCCGCTTGCTCACCACTATGCCAAAGAGGGCGAGATCTGGATGTATGGCCGCGGCTCGCATGACCGCCTGACCGACTCCGGCGACTGGCGTGAACGCATCGTGCTGACCGAGCACCGATACATGCGCGAAGACTTGCGACTTGGGTTGTCGCTGCTGGTCTCCGTCGCCTCCCTGGCCGGCGTGGACACGCCGCTTGCGAAGGCTTTCCTGGCCATTGGTGGCGCAATCTGCGGCGAGGATTTTGCGCAAGGCGGCCGAACGCTCGAGGCGCTGGGACTAGGCAATCTCGGCAAGGCCGAACTGCAGGCGATCCTTCGCAAGGGATTTTGACCAATGAACAGCCGCGCGAACATCGCCTGTCTCGGAGCTGGCCGCATGGGGCGCGGCATCGCCGTGGCGTTCGCCTATGCGGGGCACAGAGTCGCCATGATCGACGTCAAGGCGCGTTCTGAGGAGGATTTCACCAGGCTGGAAGCGGACGCGCTCGGCGAGGTCAGGAAGACCTTCGCCAGCCTGTCAAACCTGGGGCTGCTGTCCGAGGCAGATGTGGGCCCGCTCATCGCGCGGGTCTCGGTTGTGCCGGCCAGACAGAGCAGCGCAGCTCTTTCCGACGCGGGAATTGTTTTCGAAGGCGTTCCGGAGGTCGTCGAGCTCAAACGCGAGGTGCTGGCGTCCGCATCAAGGCAAGTCGGCCCGGACACGATCATTGCATCGACCACGTCGACCATCCTTGTCGACGATCTCTCCGGCGCGATCGTGAACCCCCGCCGCTTCCTCAACGTGCACTGGCTCAATCCGGCTTATCTGATTCCGCTGGTCGAGGTTTCGCCCGGCAAGGCTACCGACCCCGCCATCATCGACGAGGTCAAGGCGCTGCTCGAAGGCATCGGCAAGGTGCCCGTCGTCTGCGCGGCAACACCAGGGTTCATCGTCCCCCGCATCCAGGCACTGGCGATGAATGAAGCCGCGCGCATGGTCGAGGAAGGCGTCGCCAGCGCGGAAGAGATCGACAAGGCGATCCGCTACGGTTTCGGCTTCCGCTACGCCGTGCTTGGACTGCTCGAGTTCATCGACTGGGGTGGCGGCGACATCCTGTATTATGCCAGCCGCTATCTCGAGGGCGCGCTCGGCAGCGAGCGCTATCGCGCGCCCGACGTGATTTCAAAGAACATGCATGAAGGCCGTATCGGCCTGCGAACGGGCGCAGGCTTCCTCGACTATTCCGGCCTTGACGTCGACGCTTATCGCGCAAAACGGCTCCAGGCCATGGTCGACCTGCTTCGGCACTTCGACCTGGCTCGCCCGCCGGTGCTCGACCGCAACTAGCCGAAGAGGTCCTGCAGCACGCCTTCCCGCACCACCGCAACGCCATCGAGCTCGATGGTCGTCCCCATCATCGGCAGATCGAAATGGCCCGCTGTGTAGCGGCCGGCGAATTCGTTCGCGCCGGTCGAGAACAGGAAGTTGCCGGAGACGGCACGAATCTCCGTGCCGTTGGTGTCGCGCTGATCATACATCGAGAGCGCCTCGTAGCGCGCGCCCGGGTTCATGCCGAAGCCGACATGCGACACCGCGTAGGCCTCTCGATCGCCCCAGGCTGCGAGATAGGCGCGCATCATCGCCGCATCCGTACCCTCGCCTTCCAACTCGACGACGTAATCGTCCTTCAGCGTCATCTTCACCGGCGACGCAAGGTAGCGCTTGAAGGTAAGGTTGATGTCGCCCGGCGCCATCACCAGCGTGCCGTTTATCGTTCCGCTCTTGGGAAAGCTGACGACGATGCCGCCCGGCCAGTGCGCGAGCGTGCCTGGCTTGTCGGTCCAGCCCCATACGCCGACCGTTGAAGCTCCAACCATATCCACATCGAGCGCCGTACCGGCCTTCGAAGTCACGCGCATCCGCTTGGTCCCGCGCAGCATCTTTGCCGCAGCACGAACACGCTTCTCCAGTGCCGGATCCGGCACCATGCGCTCCAACGCCTCAGGATGCTCGTTGGAAATCACCAGAATTCGCGCGCCGGCCTTAAGGATCTCCGGCGTCTCCACCGCATGCATCAGGCCCTCGATGGTGCAATCCACCACAAAGCCGGCCTGCTGAAGTGCAGTGATGACTGGACCAAGTCGCTGGATCGCCTCGCTCGCTCCTGTCGAGCGAACCGGCACAACGTGGCGATTGCGCGGGGTCGGCATCACCACATGAAATGGCCGCGCGCCCATGCGCAGCAGCGCGAGTTCTGCCAGATGAACATTCAACGCACGCGATTGCGTTTCCGAGAGGATCGCCGCGGTATCGCCGGCCTTGACGGCGCATCGCTCGAAAATCTCGCAAAACGCGTCGATCCATTTTGCTTCGATGCGATCAGCCTGCATGATTCACTCCCGGTATCGTGGTTTCTTGTTAGTTCGTTACGTCTCGGGGAAGCCCCGAAGCAGATATGATCGCACGGCTCCCAACAGGCCATTCAGGATCAAGCCCAGCAGCGAGATCGTGATCAGTGGCACGAACATGTCCACGGCCTGAAAGGTCCGGGCCGCTGTGACCAAGGCATGGCCCAATCCATCCGTCGACGTGATCATCTCGGCCAAAAACACCACGATGCAGGAAATGACAAGACCGATCCGGCAGCCGGTCAGAATTGACGGCATCGCCGCGGGCAACACCACCTTGAAGAGGATTTCGTAGCGTGGCGTTCCCGCCGCCATGGCCGACCAGATCAGCTTCTGCTCGACGGTCGACGCGCCGTAGTAGGTGGACAGCAGAATGGGAAAGAGTGCGTCCGCCGCCACCAGCGTGATCTTCGATCCGTGGCCGAAACCCAGCAGCAGCAGGAGTGCCGGATAGAGTGCAACCTTTGGCAGCGGCGCCAAGACGCGCACGATCGGCCGAACCACGGCATTGATCGCAGGGCTGGCGGCGGCCGCAATGCCAATGCCGACGCCGAGCACCACCGCGATCGCAAAACCGGCGAACAGCCGGGTCAGGGTCGCCGCGATCTCCTGCTGAAACGTCCATGTCACAAGTTGCTGAAGCAACCGCCCGAAGACGACTCCGGGCGGCGGCAACAAGACGGCAGGCGCAAGGCCTGACGAGACGAGGCCCTGCCACACCGCGATCACCAGCACGATCGGCGCGATCCCAAGAATGACGTTTACTGAGAGAAGTCGCGATATCATGAGAAGCTCAGCGGCATGTCGAACTGAGGCTCGGACCACCGGACGAGCCTGGCTCGGATTCGCTCGAAGATCGCATCGAGGCAGATCCCCATGGCCCCCACGATGATGATCATCGCAAACACAGTGTCGTATTGGCCCATGTCGAGCGCGTTGAAGAGGATGTTCCCGGCCCCGGACTGGCGTGCGATCATCTCGCTGGTGATCATCGTGATCAGCGCCAGCACCAGCCCGGTACGGCACCCGGTCAGGATCTCCGGCAGGGCCGCAGGCAATACGATCCGCACCAGGCGTTGCGCAGCCGAAAGGCCCATCGCCGCGCCGGACCACAGCATCTTCTCTTCAACTGCCTTGGCACCCTCGAAGCTGTGATAGATCACCGGCAGGCTGACGCCGAGGAAGATCACCAACGTCTTCGTGATGTCGCCGACGCCCAGCCACAGCATGATGATGGGCATCAGGGCGGCTTTCGGCACCGGATAGATCACCATCAGGAGCGGATTGAAGAAGGCCGCGACCGCCCGGCTGCGCCCCATCAAAAGGCCGAGTGGAATCGAAACGAGCACGGCTATGCCGAACCCGATCGCCATGCGGCGGAGCGAGGCCAGGATGTTGATCAGCGATTCCTTGTCACCAAGGATGTCCGGGATCGCGCGGATCGCCTCGATCGCCGTTGGAAAGCTGTCATTCTTCAGCGCGAGCGACACGACCTGCCACGTCGCCAGCAGTCCGATGCAAGCCAGCACCGGGGCAGCGCGTCTGGTCAAGGCAGCCGCCGACATCATGAGGGAGATCCGGTTTCGTCGTTCTCATCGAACATGCGCTCGATATCAACGACGTATTTTTGGTAGCGCGGATCGAGCAGAAGCTCGTTGCGGCGGCGCGGTCGCGGCAGATCGATGTCGATGACCTGCCGGATGCGGCCGGGAGATTTCGACATCATCACGACCTTGTCCGACAGGAAGACAGCCTCGTCGACCGAGTGGGTGACGAACAGCACCGTCTTCCGGTCACGCTCCCAGATGTTCAGGAGATCGTTCTGCAAGCGCGTCCGGGTGTGAGCATCGAGCGCGCCGAACGGTTCGTCCATCAACAGGACCTCAGGATGGTAGGCGAGCGTTCGCGCCAAAGCGACGCGCTGCTTCATGCCGCCCGAAAGTTCCTTGGGATAGAAGTTCTCGTAGCCTTTGAGCCCGACCATCTCGATCAAGGCCCGGCTCTGCGCTTCGGCCTCGGTGGCGCGCACGCCTTGCTGTCGCGGGCCATACATCACATTGCCCAGCACAGTCTTCCACGGAAACAGTGCAAATTCCTGGAACACGGGTCCGCGATCCGGACCTGGCCCCGCGATCGCCTGCCCCTTCATCTTCGCTGCGCCGCTGGTCGGGTTGACGAACCCCCCGACGATGTAAAGCAATGTCGACTTGCCGCAACCGGACGGACCGAGGATGGAGACGAAGGCTCCTTCTTCGATCGTCAGCGAGATGTCTGAAAGCGCCAAATGATCCTTGCGCGTCGAGGTCTGAAAAACCTGCGAGACGCGGTCGATCTCGATAATCGCGGAAGCCGGCTTTTGCGATGCCACCGGTCTCACCCATTCAGTCGATCTCGAAGGCACTACCTTCATCCCGTCTCTCGCTTCGCACACGCGCACACGTCGCTTCGCTAACCTGCTGAAAGTCCTCCCTCAGCTGCACGAGCTTAGCAAGAAACTTGCCAGACCACCGGCTGCTTCCATACGGGTGCGGCGCGTCATTCGAACCAGGGCCATTCCGCCGGACCCTCATGCGTGACAGCGCCGCCCGGAGCCTGGCCGACCAGTCGGGCATATTTCGCGAGCGCACCTGCGCGGTGACGAGGCGGCCGTGGCTTCCAATCGCGCCGGCGTACAACGAGTTCCTGCTCGTCGACCAGCACATCCATCCGCCGGTTTGCGGCATCGATCCGGATCTTGTCTCCGTCGCGAACAAGCGCTAGCGGACCGCCAACAAACGCTTCCGGAGACACGTAGCCAATGCACATGCCGCGGGTCGCGCCTGAGAACCGGCCATCAGTGATCAAGGCCACCTTCTCGCCCATACCCTGCCCGTAAATCAGCGCGGTCACGCCGAGCATCTCGCGCATGCCGGGGCCACCGACCGGCCCTTCATTGCGGATCACCAGCACCTCGCCCGCCTTGTAGCTGCGTTCGCGCACCGCCGCCACGCAAGCCTCCTCGTCCTCGAAAACGCGTGCCACGCCCTCGAAGAACTGGCTCTTCAGGCCTGCGACCTTGATCACCGCACCATCGGGACAGAGGTTCCCCTTCAGCACGGCCACGCCACCGTCGGGCATGATCGGCGCGCGAACCGCGTAAACAACCTCGCCATCGGGCGCATTGGCCGCACCATATTCTTCGGCAAGCGTGCGGCCCGTGACAGACAAGCAGCTGCCATCGACATGGCCACTCTGGATCAGTTCGCGGATCACAACGGCCGCGCCGCCGATGTCGTAGACATCCTTCGCCGTGTACTTGCCGCCTGGCCGCAGGTTTCCGATCAGCGGCGTCCTGGCGAAGACCTCGCCGACATCATCGATCGTGAACGCGATGCCGGCCTCGTTCGCGATCGCTGGCAGATGCAGAGCGGCGTTGGTCGAGCCACCCGTGGCGGCAACTATCGCTGCGCCGTTCTCCAGGGATTTCCGCGTCACGATGTCGCGTGGCAGTGGCCCGCCACGTTCCAGCATCTCTATGATCAGCCGCCCGGCGCGTCGGGATATCTGCGCGCGTTCGGCATAAACACCTGGCACCATCGAGACGTTGGGAATCGTGAGTCCCATCGCCTCCGACACCATCCCCATGGTGTTTGCGGTGAACTGGCCGGCGCACGCGCCGATCGTCGGCAGGCAGGCGCGCTCGATCCGCTCGAGCGTGGCGCCGTCGATCTCGCCAGTCATGAAGCTGCCGACAGCCTCGTAGGAGTCGAGCACCGTCAAGGTCCGCCCGTCCACGCGCCCCGGCAGTGAGCTGCCGCCGTAGATGAAAATGGATGGCACGTTGCAGCGGACCATGCCCATCATCACGCCGGGAAGCGTCTTGTCGCATCCGCCGTATCCGATCAGCGCGTCGTAGGCGAGACCATGGACGACGGCCTCGATCGAATCGGCGATCAGCTCACGCGAAAACAGGGAGAACTTCATTCCCTCGTGATTCATGCTGATACCGTCGGAGACCGACACGGTCGAGAATTCCCGCGGCGTGCCGCCGGCCTCCTCGATTCCCGTCTTGGCCGCGGCCACCTGGAAGTCGTGGGTCATGTTGCAGGGCGTCTGTTCGCCCTTCATGCTGACGACGCCCACCATCGGCTTGGCAATCGCAGCATCGTCGAGCCCCATTGCGCGCATGAACGCGCGGTGCGGGGCCCGGTCGAGCCCGTCTGTCGTGACCCGTGATCGCAACTTCTTCATGAGTGCATCTTCTTGATGCAACGTCCCGAACCAACCGGGACGTCGCGGTCTCCTTCTGGGATTAATTGGCTCCGTCGCCTATTGCAGCGGTGCTACGATCGCCGGATGCTTGAACTGCGCGGCGTCCAGCTTCGGCAGCATGCCCGTCTCCGCGTAGATATCCAGCATCTTCTGGATCGCTGGAAAGTTCGGCGCCGCACCTGGGTCGCGACCAAAATCGTTATCCTTGAGAAGATAGGTCTCGAGCACCGGAACGGGCGCCTTCAGCACTTCGGACACAACCTTCAAGGTTTCTTCGCGGTTTGCCAGCGCCTTCTTCATGCCTGACGTGATGTCGCGAACATAAGCCTTGACCAACTCCGGGTTCTTGTCGACGAAATCAGCACGGCAGGCTTCGAGGATGTGCACAATGTTCGGCATGGCCTGCGACAGAGAGAACAGTTTCCTTGTGCCGCCCTTAGCCTCCGCACGCGCGGCAAACGGCTGGTTCATGTTGACCGCGTCAACGCGCCCCTGACGCAGCGCATCTTCGGAGACGGCAAAGCCGACTTCGACCAGCTTGATGTCCTTGGTCGGATCGACGCCATTCTGCTTGAGCAGCAGGTTGAAGGGGCCTTGCGTGCCGCCGCCGATCACGGAAATGCCGACAGTCTTGCCCTTGAGATCGGCAATCGTCTTGATCGGCGAATCGTCCTTCACCGCCCAGTAGACCGAGAAGCCGCCGGGCTTCTCGAAGACATGCTGCGCCACGATGTAGGCCTTGAGATTGCCGCCGACTACGCCGTTGGCGAGCGATAGCGGCGCTTGCGTCGCGCAATCCAGTGCACCGGCTGCCAGCGCCTGTGTCATCGGCGCAGTGCCCTGGAATTGGGTCCATTCGATGTTGTAGGTCTTGCCGATATCGGGAAATTCAGCCGGACGGCGCATCATCCAGTATTTGGACTCCTCGGCCGGGATCGTCCAGCCGACGCGGATCGTTTGCTGCGCCCATGACGGGGCTGCGCCCGTGCTCACGGCCACTGCCGCCCCCAAAGCCAGGACCCACTTCGAAACGGTTCGCATCGTGCCCACTCCGCTGCTCCGGCGCCGACCGGCGCCACCCAACCCGACCGCCTCAAATGTTTCATGGTTCAAACAATCAGGCAAGCCATGCGAGCCAGACGGTTTCGTCGTGGAATGCGCCATGTATGGTAAGGCGGCGGTCGCGCAGCGCTGCGCCGCGGCAGAAGGGAGCAACCTATGGCTGATGTGAGCAAAGCAAACCCGCAAGACGTCGAGAGGCTCGGCTATCTCGGCCTTGGACTCATGGGGACACCCATGACCCGGCGTCTGCTCAAGGCTGGCTATCAGGTTACTGTCTGGAACCGTTCGGAGGCCAAGGTCGCTCCGCTCATCGACACTGGCGCCAAGCGCGCAGCCACGCCTCGTGACCTGTTGGCGAACGTCGACATCGTCTTCATGTGCGTGACGGATGCCGCAGCCGTCGAAGAGGTAATCTTCGGGCCTGAGGGTCTTGCAGCGGCTCCCGGCGCACGCAAGCTTGTCGTGGATTTCTCGTCCATCCATCCCGACGCCGCGCGCGATCTCGCAACGCGACTGAAAACCGCGAACGGTGCAGGCTGGATCGATGCGCCGGTGTCCGGCGGCACCAATGGCGCCGAGGAAGGTACGCTCGCGATCATGGCCGGCGGAGAGGCTGCCGACATCGAGAGGGCACGGCCTTATGTACTGGCCATGGCGCGCAGGTTCACCCATATGGGCCCTACCGGCGCCGGCCAGACCACAAAACTCTGCAACCAGGTGATCGTCGGATGCGCGATGGCCGTGCTTGCCGAGGCAACGCGCCTTGCCGTGAACGCCGGAATTGACGCCAATCGATTGCCCGAGGCGCTCGCCGGTGGCTTTGCGGATTCCATTCCACTTCAGCTCTTCGTGCCGCGAATGGTCCAGGGGATTCACTCACCGCCGCTCGGTCACATCGCCACGATGCTCAAGGACCTCGATACGGTCGCTGATGTCGCGCAGACGACGTCCACGCCTGTGCCAATGGCCTCGCTTGCGGGACAACTTTTCAGGCTCGCCAAAGCCGCACGGGGGGCAGAGGCGGATGCGCTGGAGATCTACAAGCTTTCAGCGGTGAACCGCTGAAGCTGTCGAGGCGACCTGAAGCCCGTTAGGGCGATTTCTTGCGCTCGTCATCAGCAAGAAACCGGCCGTACGTCCCACGCGCAAACAGCAAAGGGTCCTTGGTATCGTAGCCATAAGCCTCGACCGCGCCGAGAAAGATCACGTGATCGCCGCCATAATAGCGGTTGACTGATCGGCACTGAAAATTAGCGACGCTCTCAGCGAGCACCGGCGCGTTGCCGAGGCCCGGCGCCCAGTCTATTCCGGCGAACTTATCGTCGGAGGATTTTGCGAATTTGTTCGCAAGCGCCTGCTGCGAAGTGCCGAGTACGTGGACGGTGAAATGGCTGGCGTTCTGAAAGACGGTCAGGCTCGACGAATAGACTCCGAGGCTCCAGAGGACCAAAGGCGGGTTCAAGGAGACCGAAGCGAACGAGTTGCAGGTGATGCCATAGGGCCTTCCATCGGGGTCCGCGGCGGTGATGACCGTTACGCCCGTGGCGTAGGTGCCAAGTGCGTTGCGAAAATCACGGGGATCGATCGGCGAACTGTCGCTCGCAAGTTCGTTGGCTGGATCAGGGACGGCCGGCTGCTTCGGCAGATCATTCATCGGCCGGCCTCACAACGTAAGATTCTCGGACGGCAGGCCCAGCGCCACGCGTCCATAATTGGTCCCGGCCGCATCGAAATTGAACGCGAGATGAGAGTTGATCGCGTGGGCATCGCGGAACTGCCGCTGCAATACGCCTGTCGTGAACAGGCCGCGCGCCCCACTCGCCGCAAACAACGTCGAGACCGCGTCCGTACACAAG
>JAEYRD010000191.1 GCA_023435725.1 Pseudomonadota bacterium
TGTCGTCGGCCGTCAGCGTGATGTATTGCGGGCAGGTCTCCGCATGCACCGGCAAGCCGCGCTGCTGGGCCCAGCGCACCTGCTCCATCGCCTCGCGCCCGGAGACATGCACGATCATGATGGGGACGCCGACGATTTCGGCATGGCTGATGGCGCGATGCGTCGCCTCGCGCTCGACGGCCTGAGGCCGCGAGACGCCGTGATAATAGGGCGCGATGTGGCCTTCGCGTTCGAGCCTGCTGGTGAGGAAGCGGATCGCGTCATAGCCCTCGCAATGGACCATCACCAACGCTTCCTCGCGGCGCGCCACTTCGAAGACCTCGAGCAGTTGCTGGTCGCTGAGCACGAGGTCGTCATAGGTCATGAACACCTTGAATGAGGTGTAGCCGTCCTTGACCAGCGCCGGCAGCTCCTGACCGAGCACGACCGCGGTCGGGTCCGAGATGATGAGATGGAACGCAGTGTCGATGTAGCACTCGCCTTCGGCGAGCTTGCGGTAGTTCTCGACACAGGTCCGCAGCGAGGTGCCCTTCTCCTGGAGCGCAAAGGGGAGCACCATGGTGTTGCCGCCCGCGGCGGCCGCGCGCGTCGCTGACGCAAAATCGTCGGCCATGACCACGTCGGGGCCCGACGCTTGCGAGATGTGAACGTGGCTGTCGATACCGCCGGGCAGCGCGAGCAGCCCCGTCGCGTCGATCTCGCGCGCTGCGCCTTCAATCCTGTCGGCAATGCTGACGATGTGGCCGTCGCGAATGCCGATATCGGCGCGAAACTCGTCGCTGGCCGTCACGATGGTGCCGCCGCGAATGGCAAGATCGAGCTGCGTCACATGAGTCTCCGTCACTCGATGACTGCTGATGTCTGGAAGATCCGGCCCCAATCGGCAAGAGCGCTGATATCAGCGCCGGCGAGTTCCAGGGTTCGCCACAGCGTGACTGCGACCGAGTCGAGCACCGCGATGTCTAGTTCCCGTTCGAGCGAGGGCGCAAGCGCGGCACCGTCGAGATTGGTGCAGAGGATAACGACGGCATCGGCGCCCTCGGCCGCGACCGCCCGGATCATGCCGGCGATCGTCGCCGGCGTGACCTCGCCGAAGGAGAAATTGTCGCGAAGTCCGAGATGCCGCTCCGTGTGCGGCGCGATCCCCTCCTCGGCCCAGACGCCGGCGATGCGCCGCTGCACGTCGTCCGTGTAGGGCGAGACGAGACCGACGCGTTTGGCGCCGAGGGCGCGGACGGCTTCGATGCAGGCAAGCGTCGACGTCGTCGCCGGCACGCCCGTGCGCGCCGTGATCGCTTCGCAAAGGCTCCTGTCGCGGCCGATGCCGAGCCAGCTTGCCGAAGTGCCATTCCAGGCGATGGCGTCGACTTTTGCGTCGGCCAGCAGGTCCGCCGCCGGCAGCATCACCGAGGCGTCGAACTGGCTCAGTGCGGCGGCATCCAGCGCGATCTCGGTAACGCGGAAACGCGAGAAATGCGCGGTGACGCCGTCAACACCGACCAACATCGAGCTGGTGACGGGTTCGAGCACCGAGTTGGAGGACGGCGTGATCATGCCGAGGCGCTTGCGCATGACGGTCACCCTCGTCCGGTTCTCGGATGGCTTTGCCTGACGGGCCTGACATTGTGTCTGGCCCACAGCGCCCCCGCAACCTTCTGCGCCTCACGGACCAATTCAGCACCGTCAGCACTCAACAACCGCCCCTCTTCGATCACGATGCGGCCATCGACAACGACGGTATCGACATTATTGCCATTGCCCGACCATACCAAGGCGCCGACCCCGTCGATGATGGGCGCGAGCGTCGGTTCGGACAGGTCGAGCAGAACCAAATCCGCCTTTTTACCGACGGTGATGGACCCGATCTGATCACCCAACCCGAGCGCTTCGGCCCCGCCCTGCGTCGCCCACCGGACCGCTGCGCGCGCGTTCAATCCGTCCTTTTCACCACGTATCCGCTGCATTGCGACAGCCCAACGCATCGCCTCGAACATGTCGCCTGAAAACGTATCGGTGCAAAGCGCCATGCGGGCGCCGTGGCCCTCGATGGATGCCGCCGGCGCAATGCGGCCGGTCTTGGCATTGCCGATCGGCGTATAGGCCATGGTCGCCTTCGCTGCTCCAAGCGCGGCTTCATCATCGGCCGTCACGTGAATGCAATGCGCCGCGATCAGACGCTGGTTGAGCAGGCCGGCCGTTTCCAGCACCGCGACCGGCGACCGACCACTGCGCGCCTGGGTTTGAGACACTTCGAACTGGCTTTGACAGACATGCGTGTGAACATTGCCGCCATATCGTTGCACGAGATCGGCAACGTCACGCAGCAGATCGTCCGAACAGGTGTCCGGTGCATGCGGGGCAAAATCGCACCTTATCCGGCCGTTGTCATGGCCTTGCCAACGCTCGACGAGCGCGACGTTCTCGGCGATGCTTGCTGCGCCGATCGCGGCCGAATATTCGTAGCGCTTCTGGGTCAAGGCTTCCGGATCGGCGTCATGTATCCGGCCGGCGATGATCGCACGGGAGCCCAGTTCGGAGTGAGCCTTGGCCAGCGCTTCCGGGTAGCGGTAAAAATCGACAATCGTTGTCGAGCCCGTCCGCAACATCTCGTAGACGCCGAGCCGCGACAAGGCAGTAGCCTCGCCCTCGGTCAGCCGATGGCCTTGCGGAATTCCAGCCGTGAACATCGGCGCAAAACCGAGGTCCTCGATCATTCCGCGGGTAATCATCAGCGGCGTATGATTGTGAACGTTGACCAGCCCCGGCATCACGAGCCGGTTGCGCGCATCGATCGTACGCATCGGCGACCAGCGCATCGCAACCTCGTCGCCATCGCCAACGTCGACGATGCGGCCGCGTTCGATGGCAACCGCGCCGCCTTCGAGGATCCGATCGGTTCCGTCCAGCGTGACGAGAAGTCCGCCCTTGACCAGGAGATCACAGGCGCGCGGTGCCGCTGCGTTTTCCATGGCTAAGACGCCTGCGCAAGGCGTGTCGACTCCTCCCGGATCAGGGACAGAATGTGGCGCTTTGCGTCATTGAACTCGGGGCTGGTGATGTCGCGCGGGCGCGGCAGATCGAAATTGACGGCTTCGCGGATCCGGCCCGGCCGCTTCGTCATCACCACGATCTTGTTGCCGAGCACCAGCGCCTCGTCGACGCTATGAGTGACAAACACGATCGTGCAGCGGCGCTTCTGCCAGATCGCAACCAACTCCTCCTGCATCTCGAGCTTGGTCTGAGCATCAAGCGCTGCGAACGGCTCGTCCATCAGGATCACACTGGGATTCATCAGGAGCGCACGGGCGATCCCGACCCGCTGGTTCATGCCGCCGGACATTTCGGAGGGATGATGGTGCTCGAAGCCACGCAAGCCGACGAGATCGATGAACTCCATGGCGCGGTGGTGCCGTTCGGCCTTGGCGACGCCCTTGAGCTTGAGATGGAAGGCGATGTTGTCGATGGCCGTCAGCCACGGCATCAGAGTCGGCTGCTGGAACACGACGCCACGGTCCGAGCCGGGCCGCTCCACCTGCTTTCCATCGACCAGCGTACGCCCGGCCGTCGCCTGCTCGAAGCCGGCGATGATGTTGAGCAGGGTCGACTTGCCGCAGCCGGACGGGCCGAGCAGGCAGACGAAGTCGTTGGCCTCGATGTCGAGATTGATGTTGTCCAGCGTGAGCAGGTCGCGGCCACGCCGCTTGTCCGAAAACACCTTGACGATGTTGCGAAGCTCGATTGCCGCCATCATCCCGCCCTACCCTGCACGGTTGTTGTCTGCTGCCAGCGCAGCGTTCGCGCCATGATCGCCTTGAGGCCGAGATCCGAGAGATAGCCGAGCAGCCCGATCGAAATCATTGCCGCAAGGACGATGTCGTAGCGGAGGAAATAATAGGAATCCCACAGCACGTAGCCGAGGCCGCTTTTCACCGCGACCATCTCGGCCGTGACCGTCAGCATCCAGGCCGATCCGACCGCGATGCGCAGGCCTGCGAAGATCGAGGGCAGCGCCGCCGGCAGCACGATGTCGGTCAGCATCTGCCGTCCGGTCGCGCCCATCATCGCCCCCGCGCGCACGAGATTGTGGTCCACGGTCTTCACGCCGTGGATGCTGTTCATCAGCACGGGAAAGAACGCGCCGAGGAAGACGAGAAAAATCGCCGGCTTGTCGGCGATGCCGAACCAGATGATCGCGAGCGGAATCCAGGACACGGGCGGGATCGGACGCAACATCTGCAGCGTCGGCTCCAGCGCCTTCTCGAACAGGCGCGACCATCCGATGGCGACACCCGCGAGGATGCCGAGCAGGCTTGCCAGCGCAAAGCCGCCGAAGACACGCAGGGCACTGGCGAGCGCGTCGCGCAGCCAGTGTCCCGAATAGGTCTGCGTGGTCTCGTCGAAGCCGAACACCCAGTCGCCGAGCGCATGCAACACCGCGCTCGGCGCCGGCAGCAGCGCGGGCGGAAGCATGCCGCTGCGGGCAAAGGCTTCCCAGCCCGCGATCAGCAGCGCGGGCACGATGAGGCGCTCGAGCCCCTGGACCGCCCGCGTCAGCCGAAGCGGCGGCTTGGCCGGCGAGACGTCAATAACCGAGGTCATTCTTGGCCTTTCCGGTGGCCTGCTCCAGGAACGAATAGTCCATGTTCTTCTCTGCTTCCGCGGAGACGTCCTTTGAGATGTACTTGAGGTCACGCATCATCGCCGCGATCGCGAGCGTCTGCGGACGATGGATCGCAGGATCCGGCGAAGCATTCTTCAGCGCCTCGGTCGCCACCGCCTTGTCGAGGCCGGTGAGCTTGTTGATGACCTCGATCCACCGAGCCTTGTCGGCGATCAGCTTGTTGTCGAGCTCGACCACTGCGCTGACGACGCCCTGAACGCCGGCGCGCTGGCTCGCAATCACGTCCGATCGGGTAACGATCAGATTCGTCAGATTTCCAGCGGCCTGGTCATAGGGCAGCACGAAATGCTTGCCGGCCCCGGCGAGCCGGATCTGAGAGGCGAACGGCTCGACCGAGCAGATCATATCGACCTCGCCGCGCTGTAAGGCCGCGAGATGGTCGGACGGATTGGGAATATTGATGAACTGGATGTCCTTGTTGGGATCCACGCCCTGCTTGAGGAATGCGCCACGCATGTGGATGTCCTGCGCATTGCCGCGGGACGCCGCGACCTTCAGCGGTTGGCCATCGCTCTTCGCCTTGGCGACGGTCGCCTTGAACGCGGCCCAGTCCTCGGGCGGAAGGTTCAGCTTCGCGGAGGACAGACATTCCGAGCCGCCGTTGATCTGGCCGGACACGGCGACGACGTCGAAACCTTTGTCGAGCGCGGTTATGTAGTGGAGGTAAGTGACCTGCGCGACATCGATGCTTTTCGATACCAGCGCAGTCAGCACGTCGTTGCCCGAGTTGAAGCCAGTCGCCTCAACTTCGACGCCCTTCGCCATTCCGGGGATCAGTGACATCGGCAAGCAATGCGCGCATTTGGCATAACCGAGCTTGATCTTGGCGGTCTGCGCGTTGGCGAAGTCGCCTCCGCCAAACATCGCTGCCATCACCACGAGGCCCAGCCGCAAACTCGTCCGCATCGCTTACTCCGTTTCGAAGGCGCGAGATCTCGCGCGTCGTGCAAGATCATCCGTTGCTCTTCGCGGCAGCGCAATCCAGTTTTTGCATGCTGCATACAATTTGCGCGTTGTGCCATCGTTTTCAGCGAGATGCGTCGGTATTTTGGGCAAGTCAAAGGGCCGGAAACGGCTAAGGTGAGTTGAAGCAATGAGGCACGCGTGCAGCAGAAGTCGGAAACGCCGAAGGGACGAAGATCGCCCAAACTCAAGAGGATGGGCTTGCATGAGCGTGCCGCCGCGCGGATGCGGACGATGATCATTCGCGGCGACTTGCCGCCGGGATCGCAGACCCAGGAGACCAGGCTGTCGAAAGAGCTGGGCGTGTCGCGCACCCCGCTGCGCGAGGCTATGAAGGTGCTCGCGGCCGAGGGGCTGATCGAGCTGCGACCAAACCGCAGCCCACGCATTGCCGACATCGCGGTCGACGGCATCTCTGAATTATTCGAGGCGCTGGCCGGCATCGAGCGGCTTGCCGCAGAGCTTGCCGCGGCGCGCGCGACCGAGCGTGATCTCGCCCGCCTGCGCACGCTGCAGACCCGCATGGAGCGTCATCATCGCAACGGCAAGCTCGACGATTACTTCGCCATCAACGGCGAGATCCACAACACCATCGTCCGCATGGCCCGCAACACGCCACTGCGCGAAGCGCACGATACACTGATCTCCCGCGCCGAACGCGCGCGCTATCTTGCGCTGGGTGCCGACCGGCGCTGGACCAACTCCGTCGACGAGCATGCCGATATTCTGGCGGCACTCGAAGCGCGCGACGGCGAGAGCGCCGGACGCCTGCTCGGCGCCCATGTCCGGCGCACAGGCACCGCGCTGCTCGAAGTCCTCGCCGCCTCCAAACTCAAGCGCACGGCGGCCTGACCATGAAGCTGCTCCTGCTCAACCCAAACACCAGCACCGAGGTTACCAACCTGATGACGAGTGTCGGGCAGCGCGCAGCCGCGCCCGGCACCGAGCTTGTCCCCTGCACTGCGACCCGCGGCGTGCCCTATATCGCCACGCGGACAGAGGCACAGATCGGCGGCGCCATTGCGCTGGAAATGCTCGCCGAACAGCACAAGACGGTTGATGCCGCAATCATCGCGGCTTTTGGCGATCCCGGCCTGTTCGCCGCGCGCGAGACGTTCGACATTCCTGTAATCGGCCTCGCGGAGGCCGCAATGTTGACTGCCTGCATGGCTGGGCGCCGCTTCGCCATTGTCACCTTCGCGCAGGCGCTTGGTCCCTGGTACGAGGAGTGCGTCCGCGCGCACGGGCTGTGGGAACGCTGCGCCGGCATCCGGATGCTGGATACGCCGTTCCGGGCGATCTCTGAGGTGGGCACCGAGAAGGAGGACCTGCTCGTCGCGCTCGCGCAGCGCGCCATCGTCGAGGACGCGGCCGATGTGCTGATCTTCGCGGGCGCGCCGCTTTCGGGCCTTGCCGAACGCGTCGCCGAGCGGATCCCTGTCCCCGTCGTCGATCAGGTGGTAGCCGCCGTGAAGCAGGCGGAGGCGCTTCATGCTCTACGCTCGCGCAAGGCGACGGCGGGCACGTTCCGCCGGCCAGCCGCCAAGCCCACCATTGGTCTTGCCGAGGCGCTCGCCGCGCGGCTCGAGCATCGCGACAATTGATCAGGCAGGTGGTCGGCGATGCGAAAAGCCCAGTTGGTTTTCGATTGTACGGCCGAAGGCAAACAGGCGGGATTCGCATCCCGGCGGCGCGATGATCTGGATGCCGAATGGCAGTTCGTTCGATTCGCGGCGCGCCGGCAGGGTGAGGACGGGAAAGCCGACCAGCGACACGATGAAGGTCACGGCCAGATAATCGATCGGCGTCTCCAGCACGGTGCCATCGATCGCGGTGACATCGCTGATTTCGTTCTGCCAGGGGAAAACCGACGCCGCCGGCGCGATCAGGAAATCGGCACGCGTGAACAGCTGGCAAAAACTGCGGTAGATCGCGGTGCGACGGCGCTCCGCGCTGAGGTAGTCTTCGGCGGAGAGCCTTGCGCCCGCTTCGATATTCCAGACGACGGTCGGCGTGAGCTCGGCGCGGCGCGTCCTCAGCAGCTCGCCATAGCTATTGGCGATGTGCGCCGCGCGCAGCGTACGAAACGTCTCGATGGCGCCGCCGCAATCAGGCGAGGATGCCACGATGTCGGCAACACGGGCCAGCCTCTCACAAGCCGAAGCGAAGCGCGCACGCACCTCGCGCGCAACCGGCGCGACGCCGAAATCAGGTGTGGCAGCGATCCGCGGACGCCCAGCGAATGGCCGGTCGTCGTCGACGATACCGATCGAGAGCGGATCAAGCGCGTCGCCTCCAGCACATACCGACAGCGCAAGCGCGAGGTCGTCGACGCTGCGGGCGAGGAAGCCATGGGTGGCGAGCATATCCCAGCCGAGCGGGCGGCGCGGCGACGGAATGCGGCCGGGCGTCGGCCGGATCGAGGCGACATCGCAGAAGCTTGCGGGCGTGCGCACCGAGCCGCCGAAATCGGTTCCATGCGCGAGCGGCACCATGCCGGCCGCGACCGCGACGGCGGAGCCGCCGGACGATCCGCCCGATGTCAGCGCGGGATCGAAGGGATTGCGCGTCGGCCCGCACAAGCGATTGGTGCAGACCGCACCGAAGCCGAACTCCGGCGTATTGGTCTTGCCGAGGATGATCGCGCCGGCGCGCCGCAGCCGCGCGACCACGAGGTCGTCCTCGGCCGGGACGTGGTCACGAAACAGAACCGATCCACAGGTGGTCGCGAGCCCGCCGGTATCGGTGAGGTCCTTGATCGCGACGGGCACGCCGTGCAGAGGGCCGATTGGCGTCGACGCGGCATCGCAGATTTGCGCGGCACGACGTGCGCCGTCCGCATCGACCGTGACGAACGCCGCCAATTGCGCGTCCTGATCCGCAATCCGCTTGAGATGCGCCTCGACGACGTCTTGCGAGGACAGTTCGCCCCTCGCAATGGCGCGCGCAAGGGCTGTGGCGGTGAGATCGCAGATCGATGGTTCGGATGTCATCGGACCACAATGCCCGAACACGCATCGAAAAGCGACCGCCGCGGGCACGAGACTTGCTTTCTTTCCCATGAGAACGGGAGGCAACATCATGGCTGAAACGCAAGGCGGCCGTTCGCTCGTCGTCGATGCCGTTACCCACCGCTATCCGAGCGGCGCGCTCGCGGTCGAGAACATCAATCTCGACATCAAGGGCGGCGAGATCATCGCCCTGCTCGGCCCGTCCGGCTGCGGCAAGACGACCCTGCTGCGCATCATCGCCGGCTTCATCGCCCAGAGCCAGGGACGGATCATCATCGGCGACGACATCGTCGATGCGTTGCCGCCGAACAAGCGGGCGGTCGGCATCGTGTTCCAGAACTACGCGCTGTTTCCGCATCTGTCGATCAGCGAGAACGTCGCTTACGGGCTCGCCGCTCGCGGCATAGACAAGGCGACGCGCCAGCGCGAGGCACAGCGCCTGCTCGAGCTGGTGCAACTGCCGTCGATGGCCGAGCGGCTGCCACGGCAGCTCTCCGGCGGGCAACAACAGCGCGTGGCGCTGGCCCGCGCGCTCGCGATCAAGCCGTCGATCCTGCTACTCGACGAACCCTTTGCCGCGCTCGATAAGAATTTGCGGCTCGACATGCAGATCGAGGTCAAGCGGCTGCAGCGCGTCTCCGGCATCACCACACTGATCGTGACGCACGACCAGGAGGAAGCGCTGTCGATGGCCGACCGCGTCGCCGTGCTGAGCCATGGCAAGCTCGAGCAGTTCGGCACGCCGTCGGACGTCTACGACCGACCGCAAACCCTGTTCGTGAACACGTTTGTCGGCTCCAGCAATCGCATGCCCGGCGTCGTGTTGTCGGCAGACCGTACCGCCGCCAAGATCCGACTCGATGCGGGCGCGGAGATCATCGCGCGGCCGGCGGGAGGCGCCCTCACCGAGGGCGGCCGCGTCACCGTATGCATCCGGCCTGAGCACCTGCAATTTGTCGGCGACGAGACCGGCTTTGCCGGCGTGGTTGGCATGTCGCTGCCGTTAGGCGCCACTGTCGTGCACGAGGTCACGATCGCCGACGGCTCCGGCGTGAAGGTCTCCCAGGCACGCATCGGCGAGGCGCGCTCGCTGGAGAATGGCGCCGCGGTGCGCCTCGCCCCGCTTGCCCCGTCCCTCGCCAACGCCTTTCCCGCGACGCTTTAGATCCAGTCATAGTCCACACGGAGTTTCGACATGATCCTCAACCGCCGAAGCCTGCTGACCACCGCCCTCACCCTCGGCGCCATGAAGGCGTTTCCCGGACTGAGCTTCGCCCAGGCCCGCCCGCTGGTGTTTGCGACCTTCACCGGAAGCTGGGAGGAAGCCCACAAGGCCGTGCTGGTGCCGGCTTTCCGCAAAGCGAACGCGGACGCCGCGATGGTGCTCGATCCGATGCTCTCGGTCGACCAGATCGCGAAGGTGAATGCCGCGAAAGCCAATCCGCCGATCGACGTCATGCTGCATGATCCGGGCCCGGCCCTCGTCGCGATCGGCCAGGATCTGGTGGAGCCCTATCCGGTCGAGAAAAGCGCCTATTACAAGGATCTGATCAGCGAGGCGCAGGAGCCGATGGGCCCAGCCCCGTTCTTCCAGGTCGTCGGCCTCACCTACAATCCTGAAGCAATCAAGACGCCGCCGACCTCGTGGGCCGACCTGTGGAAGCCGGAATTCAAGGGCCGCGTCGGCATCACCAATCTCAACTCGACGCTCGGCACCGGCTGGCTTGTCGAAATCGCCAAGATGCGCGGCGGCTCGGAGGCCAACGTCGATCCCGCCTTCAAGGCGCTGGAGGAACTGAAGCCCAATCTGGCCGCGGTCGCCGCCAATCCCGGCGCGCTCGCGACCCTGTTCCAGCAGGGCCAGATCGACATCTCGCCCGGCAATTTCAACGCCATCCAGATCCTCAAGGCGCGTGGCGTGCCGGTCGAGTTCGTGGCGCCGAAGGAAGGCGCCATCGCCTTCAAGACCACGATCCACATCGTCAAGAACTCGCCGAACCGCGAGCTCGCCTTCAAGATGATCGAGGCGGCGCTGACGCCTGAGGTACAGACCGCGCTGATGAACCCGCCCTATCTGATCGTGCCCACCAATTCCAAGGTGACCATGGGCGGCGAAATCGCACGCGTGCTCGCCAAGGACACCGCAGAGCTGAAGCAGAAGTTCGTGTTCCAGGACTGGAAGAAGATCAACGAGCAGCGCTCGGCGTGGATCGAGCGCTTCAACCGCGAGATCAAGATCTAGGACCCTGAAAGGCCTTAGCGATGGGCGCAGCACCAGCATCAAGGGACGTCACGTCCTTCGGAATGGGATTGGCAGCGCCGCTGGCGCTCTTCTTCCTGCTGTTCTTCGTCGCGCCGCTGCTGCAATTGTTCTGGCTCTCGCTGCAAAACGACACGGCCGGGCTCCATTGGGGGCTCGGCCAATACCTGCACTTCCTTACAGATCCCTTCAGCCTCGGCGTGCTCGGCTCGACCCTACTGCTGGGCGCCGAGGTGACAGCCGTCTGCCTCGTGCTTGGCTTTCCCATCGCGTGGCTCTATCAAAGGGTCGGGCCGCGGCTGCAGACGATCATCATCCTGATCGTGCTACTGCCGCTCCTGACCAGTGTCGTGGTGCGCACCTTCGCCTGGATCGTCATCCTGGGCCGCCAAGGCATCATCAATGCGACGCTGCAATCGCTCGGCATCATCGATACACCCTTAAAGCTGCTCTACACCCAGTTCGGTGTCGTGATCGCGCTGGCGCAGGTGCAGATGCCGCTGATGACGCTGCCGCTGATCACCGCGCTCGGCCGGATCGACCCCAATCTCGACGACGCCTCCTGCTCACTCGGCGCCGGCAGCTGGCGCACCTTCTTCAGGATCGTGCTACCGCTATCGCTCCCCGGCGTGATCGCCGGATGCACGCTCACTTACGCCGCGGCCATCACCGCCTTCATCACCCAATCGCTTATCGGCGGCGGGCAGATGCTGTTCATGCCGATGTATCTCTATCAGCAGGCCTCGACGCTGCAGAACTGGCCGTTTGCCGCGGCGATCTCGATCATCTTCCTGCTCGCCGTGCTCGTGGTCGTCTCCGTCTTCACCACGCTCGGCCGCATGTCGCGCGGCTACGGAGGAGCGTGATGAGCACCCGGAAGCGCACCTGGGAAGCCGTCAGCTTCGAATTTGCGATGACCGTGATCGCGATCGTCGCATTGATCCTGATCATCGCGCCGTCGCTCGTGGTCCTTGTCGTCTCCTTCACCAGCGGCTACTCGCTGAAATTCCCGCCGCCGGGCTACTCCCTGCGCTGGTACGCCGAACTCTGGAACGCCTGGCAGCTCCACTTCGCAGCCAAGAACAGCCTCATCGTCGCGCTGTGGGCGACCGGCCTGTCGATCGTGCTCGGCGTCGCGGCTGCGCTCGCGATCTCGCGGTCGCGGACGCTGTCGGCGCGGCTGCTCGATTCCCTCTTCATGTCGCCGCTGGTGCTGCCGGCGCTGGCCTTTGGCCTCGCCGCCTTGATGCTGTTCTCGCTCGTCGGTCTGCCGGTCTCGCCGCTGACGCTGGTGATCGGCCACACCGTGGTCTGCGTCCCCTATGTCGTGCGCAACACGGTCGCGGCGCTCGCCCAGTTGGAGCCGACCCTGCTCGAGAGCTCGGCGGTGTTGGGGGCCAGCCGCCTCTATACGTTCCGGCGCATTGTGCTGCCGTTGATCCGGCCGGGCATCATCGCAGGGGCCTTCATCGCCTTCATGTCGTCCTTCGACAACGTGCCGGTCTCCCTGTTCCTGCGCGATGCCGCGACCGACATGCTGCCGATCCGGATGTGGCAGGACCTCGAGGGCAAGTTAGATGTGACCATCGCCGCGCTGTCGGGCGTGTTGATCATCGCGACCGTCGCCCTCGTTGCGGTCATGGAGCGCGTCACGGGACTGTCGCGGCGGCTGACGAATTGATCAGGCGCCGCGGAACAGCGAATAGCCCCAGCGCGTGAATTTGAGCGGCAGATGAAAATGCTCATCGACATTCTTGATGCGGAATCGGAACGGCGTCACGGTGAGGAAGCCGTCGCTGTCGGCAAAGAACTCGCCGAGGTGAAACAGCACCTCATATTCGCCCGCCGTGACACCGGCGCCCTGCGCAACGGAATGATCCAGCATGCCGTTGGCGCCGAGCCGCCCGTCGGCGATGCGCGACGAGTCCGGATCGATCCGCCAGATCTCGACGCGCAGCCCCTGCGCGGGACGTCCGCTTGCCACGTCGACCGCGTGAATGGAAATTCCGCCTGCCATCTTGCCGTTCCTCCCCTGAGCGTACCGCCATGGTAGACGCAAACGCAGCCGTTCGGCCAGCCTGCGCTGCTGCCTGTCCTCGGCGCGGCTTTTTTCGCCTTGGCGTGCCTCGCGCTGTACGGCACAGTCGCTCTGATCTGGGGAGGCCATGACACAGCGGACAATTAGCGCGTGCGAACTCGCAGCCGATGTCGCGGCCAGGCGGACGACCGCAGTCGAGAGCGCCAAGGCCGCGCTTGGCCGTATCGAGGCCGCGAAAAGCTTGAACGCGGTGGTCACGATCGATCCTGCGCGAACGCTTGCCGATGCGGCAGCGATCGACAGTCGCCTGCGCGCCGGCGAGCGAATGCCCCTTGCCGGCGTTCCCGTTGTCGTCAAGGACAACATCTGGACCGGCGGCTGGCGCGTGACCCAAGGCTCGCACCTGTTCGCGGACTTCATCGCGCCGCGCGATGCGATTTCGATCGAACGGCTGCGCAGTGCCGGTGCCATCGTCGTCGGCATCGGAGCAACATCAGAGTTCGCCTGCAAGGGAGTGACGACCTCACCTCTGTTCGGCCCCACGCGACATCCCCTCGATCCCAAGCTGACGCCGGGCGGATCGTCGGGCGGTCCGGCTGCCGCGGTCGCGGCCGGGATCGTGCCGCTCGCGATCGGCACCGATGCAGGCGGCTCCAGCCGCAGGCCACCGGCCCATGTCGGCATCGCCGGTTTCAAACCGTCTTACGGCGCCATCCCCTATGGGCCGGGCTTTTCCGAACCGTTCTTCGGCCTCTCCGTCATCGCGCCGATCGCTACTGAGGTCGCCGACATCGCACTGGCGTTCGAGGTCATGGCCGGCAGCGATCCGCGCGATCCGGATTCCGCCGTCATCGCGCAAGAGGCCGATGACACCGCCTGCTTGCGCATCGCGTTCTCGCCGCGCCTCGGCCTCGACGTCGCCGTTGACGATGTCGTAGTCAACGGGCTCGCTTCCGTCGTAGAGCGCCTGTCTGCCGCCGGCATACGCGTCATGCAATACGATCCCATCTGGCCCCCGGGCGCGACGGAAGAAGCCATCATGCCGCTTCAACATGCGGGCCTCGCCGCGCTCTTTGGCGACGCCTTCCGCAAGGACCCGGCCATCTTCGATCCTGATATCGCCAAGCAGATCGAGCAAGGTCTCTCTTGGTCGGGTGCAGAGATCGCGGCAGCGCTGGTTGCCAGCACCGCGATTGCCAATGCCTTCGCGGCCTTCTTCACCGAAGTCGACCTGCTGCTCGCACCCACGGTCCCCTGCGTCGCCTGGCCGCTGAGCCAGCTTGGACCCGACATGATCGGCGGCCGCGCGGCGAGCCCGCGTGCGCACGCCGTGTTCACCCCGTTCGTCAATCATGCCCGCCTCCCGGCGATTTCGATCCCCTGCGGCATCGATGGAGACGGACTGCCATTCGGCCTCCAGCTCATCGCCCGGCGCGGCCAGGACCGCACACTGCTGCGCGCCGCGCAGCAGATCGAGGCGATGCTACGGGCATGAATCAGGCGGCAAGGGTCGAGCGCAGGCGCCGCCAACCGATGTCGGCGTTGATAAGATCGGGATGCGTGGTCATCGAGACCGCGGGCAACTTCCTCGCTGCGCATCGCGACAAGTTCGACAGCATCGTCGCCGTCCCACCTTCCCATCAGCGCGCGTTGCAGCCAGTCATCGTGCTCGCCGAGGGAATTGGAGCTGCACTCCAAGTTCCGGTGTTGTCTTGATCGCGACGACCCGCCCGACCACGCAGCTCAAGAACGTGACCGATCCGGAAGAACGGAAAAGGCCGGTAACGGCGCTCGCGACCTTCGACAATTGCCCGAGCCCGAAGGCCACACTCCAAAGAACGGGCTGAGGAGCACATCGCGCAGCGGGCCGCGCGGCCAAGTTCCATGCACCAAGGTGATAAGTAGGTCCGGAGAGCCATCTGCGCTCATGTGGTCACTTCGCCGCTGCGCGCGACTTAACCCACAGCCCATCTCACTGCATCCAGCAACGCTGGACCGCTACATCGAGACCGTTAATGCGCTTGCCGACACGATTGCAAGCCACGCAAGCGCCGAGGACGACCGCGGCCCATTGGTCGCAGACTTTAGGTCGCTTGTGCATAGTGTCATCGTCCACCCGAAAGGCCCAAGGGAGGGCTTTGAGGTGGAGGTCAAAGGAAAGCTGGCCGCGCTGGTCGGCGGAGGGCTCTTTCCGGAGGCCCACCATAGTAGTGGGGGATACATGGTAGCGGGAGAGGGACTCGAACCCCCGACCCCAGGATTATGATTCCCGTGCTCTAACCAGCTGAGCTACCCCGCCACAGGGCTCGCGATGCCGAAACGGCTGATCTCGCGAACGCGCGGCATATAAGGAAGGGGGCGGCGGGCTGTCAAGCAAAGTGGTCCGCCTTTCCGCCTTCGCTGAAGCTACTGCGGGACAAGCCTAGTCGAAATTTCCCTATTTCGGCTTGACCGTCGGGTCGCCGCCAGGGCTGCCGGGGGGCGGGATGACGGGCATGGCGCCTTCGGTAGAGGGCGCCGGGGCGTGCATTTCGGGGTCGACGCCTGAGGGCGGGCAGATCACGCCGTCGGATTTGGCCAGCCTGTCGCCGAGCGGTTCCCGGGCTTGGCCGGTGGTGATGCCGTCGGGCGCGGTCGCGCGATTCGGGCGGTCCTGGGGCGTGCAGTCTGCGTTGCGTTGCGGGGACGGCGGCGCGGTCTGTTGCGGCGGCGTCGCCGGGGCGGGTGGGGCCTGCGCGATCGCTGCGCCTGAGGCGGCGATCAGGAGGCCCGCCAGCATGATGTTTGATGTCGTTCGCATGGGACGGAAACGCGCGCGTTGGGCTCGATGTTCCCAGCCGAAGTGCGATGTGATCGGGCTTTGGATCGCAAGCCCCAGCAGTCGCACATGAAGCGTGGCAGACAGCTCGCCCGCGGCCATCCTTCGAGACGCCCGCCTATGGCGGGCCCTCAGGATGAGGTCGGGTTTTGCGGCAAGATATCAAACCCATGGTGAGGAGCCCGCCCGAGCGGACGTAGCGGACGATGCTTCGCCATCGCCGCGAGAACCATGCAGGCCCAACGGCCGCAACGCCAATCACATTACGATTTGTGGTAGCGGATCAGCGAAAAATGCCCCATCGGCGGCATCGGGCGGCGCTCGGCGAGCGTGACGCCGCCGTGCCTCGCGGCCCAGTTGACGAGGCGGGCCCACGGGAATTCCGGGCGCCAGCCGAGCCGGCGCGCCAGCGGCGCGAAGGCGAGTTCGGACAGCTTTCGCAGGCCCTTTTCTGCACCGATGTGGTTGACGAGGATCAGCTCGCCGCCGGGCTTGAGCACGCGCACGAACTCGTCGAGCGTGCCTTCGGGATCGGGCACGGCGGTGATGACATATTGCGCGACCACCGCGTCGAAGAAGTTTTCGGGGAAGGCGAGATTCTTCGCGTCCATTACCGAGAGCACTTCGACATTGGAAAGCTTCTGCTCGCGCACGCGCGCCTGTGCCTTGCGCAGCATCGGCTCGGAGATGTCGACGCCGCAGATCTTCGTGGTGCGCGAATAGTCGGAGAGCGACAGGCCGGTGCCGACGCCGACGTCGAGGATGCGGCCGCCGATCCGGTCGGCCTCCGCGATGGTCGACTGCCGGCCGGCGTCAAAGACCTTCCCGAACACGAGATCATAGACCGGCGCCCAGCGGCCATAGGCCTTCTCGACCCCGGCTCGCGAGATGTCTGCTGCCATGCCCCTGCCCTTACGCGAAACTCTGGAGTGTGATGACGGTTGGTGAAATCGATGCCGGCTCCGCGCGCAGTCCAGCGCCTCTCCCGCTTGCGGGAGAGGTCGGCGCAACGCGCCGGGTGAGGGTTCTTTCCGTTCGCGAGATATCGCGTGTGGAGAGAGCCCCCTCCCCAGCCCTTCCCCGCAGGCGGGAGAGGGAGCGCACTTCCGGTGTCGCGAGAGTACGATCCAAATTCATCATGCTCAGCCGCGCACGGCTTCCGCGAGCGGGCGCGATGTTCCGGCGGCGACCTTCGCGGCGGCGCTCTGGATGAAGCCGCCGCCGAGCACGCGCGCCTGCCCGACGGGCGCGTCATAGAACACGCAGGCCTGGCCGGGCGAGACGCCCTCCTCGCCCGCGACGAGCTCGACCTCGTAATGGCCGTTGCCGCCGCGCAGCCACGCCGGCTGCGGGCTGCGGGTCGAGCGCACGCGCACGAACATCTCGAGGCCGCTGCCGATGGCGCGGTCGATATCGCCGTCACCGATCCAGTTGACGTCGCGCAGCACGATGCGGTGCATCTTCAGGGCATCACGCGGGCCGACGACGACGCGGCGGCCGGCGGCGTCCAGCCGCACCACGTAGAGCGGCGAGCCGGAGGCGATGCCGAGGCCGCGGCGCTGGCCGACGGTGAAATTGGCGATGCCGTTGTGCCGGCCGAGCACGCGGCCGTCGAGGTCGACGATCTCGCCGGGGTCCATCGCGTTCGGCCGCAGGCGGGTGATGATGTCGGTGTAGCGCCCCGTGGGCACGAAGCAGATGTCCTGGCTGTCGTGCTTGTCGGCAACCGCAAGGCCGAAGCGGCGCGCGAGTTCGCGCGTCTCGGGCTTGGTCATGTCGCCGAGGGGGAAGCGCAGGAAATCGAGCTGCTCGCGCGTGGTCGCGAACAGGAAATAGCTCTGGTCGCGATCACTGTCGGCCGCGCAGACCAGCGCGCGCGAGCCGTTGTCGAGACGGCGCGAGGCGACGTAATGGCCGGTGGCGAGCGCATGCGCGCCGAGTTCGCGCGCAGTCTTCAGGAGATCGCGGAATTTTACGGAGCGGTTGCACTCGATGCACGGCACCGGCGTCTCGCCGAGAGCGTAGGAGTCGGCGAAATTGTCGATGACGGACTCGCGGAAGCGGTCCTCGTAGTCGAGCACATAATGGGGGATGCCGAGTTTTGCGGCGACGTCGCGGGCGTCGTGGATGTCCTGGCCGGCGCAGCAGGCCCCCTTGCGATGGGTCGCCGCGCCGTGGTCGTAGAGCTGGAGCGTGATGCCGACGACGTCATAGCCTTCCGCCTTCAAGAGCGCAGCCGTCGTCGAGGAATCGACGCCGCCCGACATGGCGACGACGACCCTGGTGTCCTGCGGACGGCCTTCGAGATCCAGACTGTTGAGCATGGGCTTTAAGGTTGTAACGGCGGCGTGCGGCGGATCGGCGTTTGCTTGAACTTTTCTTCGGCTTCCGGCGGGGACATCGGCCATCCCCCGGAACCTTGGTTCCCGAAGGCACGACTTGCCCGGTCGAAAGCGGCTGAGAGCACCTCTTTAATATAGGCGCCATTCCGGTGAAGCAATCACGCCAGCAGCCAGCTTAGGGCAATTCTTGCCGGGGAGGCAGAAATGGCGGGGTCGCGAGAGGCCTCGCGGCGATAACGCAAATTCATCAAGATATTGATATTACTTGATAAAATATCGCAACGCGCGGCTGGCCCGCTCCTTGCTACCTCGATCCCGAAGATGTTTCCTAGGGGTCGCCTGTGTTCGGTGTGACGTCAGATGCAGTGGCAAACGTGCCGGTCCAGAGCACGCAGCAAAAGCCTGCGCGGTCGCAGGGCACGAAAGATACGTCCGCGAACGACTCCTTCGGCTCGCTGGTCGACAGCAACACGCAGGCGATCAGCAACAACGCGACGTCGCAGGCGCAGGATCCAGCCCCCCGCCGCACCGATTCTCCGTCGTCGTCCGCCTCGGACAAGAGCCCGCGCGACAATTCGGCCACCGACCAGTCCTCGCAGGCCAGGGCCAGCGACGACACCGACACGTCCGCGCCCGCCAAGAAAGACACCCAGAGCGGCACGACGACCGATCCGGCCAAGTCTGATCCAACCAAGTCTGATCCAGCCAAGGCTTCCGGCAAGACCAAGGACAGCGACAAGTCGGAGGCCTCCGGCGCCAACTCGGCGGACAAGTCCGACGGCACCAGCGGACTTGCCGCTGCCGTTGATGCTTCGGCGACCGCGCAGACCGACGGGACGCAAGCCGCGGCGCCCGATCCGAACGCGATCGTCGTGGCCGCGCCCGTGGTGCCGGTCGATGCGAATGCAGCCGCGAACCAGGCCGCCGGCAGCGCCTCTTCGCCGCTGACGATCGCCGCCGCCGGTATCGCCGCCAGTGCTTCCACCGCCGCGCAGATCACCAAGACCGACACCGCCACGGCGGGCGACAAGAGCGCCAAGACTGCCGGCGCCAAGGTCGACGCCGACACGGCGGGAACGTTGGGGGAAGCTGCGACCGGCACGACTGACCCGGCTGCGGCCGATGCCAAGACCAACGGCGGGCTGGTGGCCGCGGTCGACCAGGGCACGCCCAAAACCTCCTTCAAAGCCGCCGCCACCGCGCAAGCAAAATCCGACGTCTCCAATATCGGCCAGGACGCGGGCACGGCGAACGCCAACGTCACGCAGGCACCGGCGACCGCCAGCGCCACGCATGCGCAAGCCGCAAAGCCTCAAGCCGAGGCGAACGCGACTGATGCGAAGGCCGGCGCCGCCGATGCGACAACGGCTACGCCGACCACGCACGCTCACGCGGGTCCGGAGGCCGCCACGCCGACCGACACCAGTGCGCAGGCCGCCTCCGCGATTGCTGCGCCGCTGACCACGACGACTTCGACCGCCACCGCATCGACCGCCACGCTTACCGCGACCGCGGCAAACGCCACGGCCGTCCCGATCAGCGGCGTGCCGATCGAGATCGCAGCGGCCGCCCGCGCCGGCAAGACGCGCTTCGACATCAGCCTCGATCCGGTCGATCTCGGCCGCATCGACGTCCGCATCAATGTCGACCGCAACGGCCAGGTCACCTCGCATCTCACCGTCGAGAAGCCGGAAACGCTGCAGATGCTGAAGCAGGACGCGCCGCAATTGCAGCGCGCGCTCGACGATGCCGGATTCAAGACCGGCAGCAACGGGCTGTCGTTCAGCCTGCGCGACCAGAATTCATCGGGCCAGAATTCCGGCCAGAACAACGACCATGGCGGCAATGCCCGCCGGCTGATCATCAGCGAGGACGACACCGTTGCTGCTGCGCCCGTCGGGCGCGGCTACGGCCGCATGCTCGGATCGAGCAGCGGCGTCGACATCAGAGTGTGAGGAGCATTCGAGAAATGACCACCACCACGAATGCCACCACCGCCCCAACACCCGTCTCCGGCACGACCGACATCCCGAAATCCTCCTCGTCGGGCTCCCTGAGTTCGACCACGGGATCGACGCTCGCCGGCAATTTCCAGACCTTCCTGACGCTGCTGACCACGCAGCTGCAGAACCAGAACCCGCTCGATCCGCTCGACACCAACCAGTTCACCCAGCAGCTGGTGCAGTTCGCCGGCGTCGAGCAGCAGCTCAAGACCAACGATTCGCTGTCCCAACTCGTCAGCCTGCAGCAGACCACGCAGGCGACCCAGGCGCTCGGCTTCGTCGGCAAGACCGCTCTCGTCGACGGATCGACCGCAACCATGACGAACTCGTCGGCAATCTGGCATCTCAACGTGCCCACCGACTCCACCGTCGAAATTTCCGTCGCCAATTCCAGCGGCCAGACCGTCTTCACCGGCAAATATACCGCCGCGGCCGGCTCCGACATTCCCTTCACCTGGAACGGAATGGGCAATGACGGCACGCAATGGCCCGACGGCAAATACACGATCTCGGCGACCGGCAAGGATGTCGCGAACAACAATGTCGGCATCGCCGCGCAGGTGCAGGGCGTGGTGGCGTCGGTCGACCTGACCCAGTCGCCGCCGCTGCTCACGATTGACGGCAACAGCTACACGCTGAGCCAGGTGAAGAGCATCATCGCCACCAGCAGCTCCGGCAGCTGACGCGGCGCGCGGGGTTACGGGTCCCGGGCTCGCGCCGCGCGCACCCCGGGACGACTGTTGCGGGGCTTTGCGGCGTCACCGCGGGCCTCGTTTGTTAGTAAAGTATTTACCTTCTGATCGCTCGGCCGGCTCGGACCATGGTGTCCAGCCCTCCGGGCCGGCTGTGTTGCGGCCATTTTCAACCAGAATTGTATTGAAGCCTTAGGCTTAGCGGATTTTTAAGCCGCCGGGGTTACGGTTACGGCGTGAGTTCAGTGGTTGAGAGTTTGTGAGTACGCCATGACAGAACCCCATCGCCCGAGGGTAAAATACGTCATCGGGCCGGACGGCAGTCCGCTGACGATCGCGGATCTACCTGCGCCCGGCACCAAACGCTGGGTCATCCGCCGTAAGGCCGAAGTCGTTGCCGCTGTCCGTGGCGGACTTCTCTCCCTCGAGGAGGCCTGCAGCCGGTATACCCTGACGGTCGACGAATTCCTCTCCTGGCAGTTTTCCATCGACCAGCACGGTCTGGCGGGTCTTCGCACCACCCGCATCCAGCAATATCGCCAGTAAGCGATCCGGAAATCTGCGACTTTTGAAGAAAATCGGCCTCGCCCCGCGAGGCCGATTTTTTCATGTCCTCATCTCGGTGCCACTTTTGTCCGACCTCTTAATCTTCGTTAACCATATCGAAACCATCACCTAGGCAATAATTGCCCAGTCGGCCTTTTCCAGTGAAAGCGGCCGAATCTGTTGGGGCGGTTGCTTGCAAGGTCTGGTTGACTTCCTGAAAGGTATCGGCGCCGCCCGGTTCGGGGCAATGATCGCGGTCACTGCCGCGCTCATCGGCTTCTTCGCGTTCGTCATCATGCGCGTGACCACGCCGCAGATGACGACGCTGTTCACCGACCTCAGCGTCGAGGATTCGTCCAGCATCGTCAAAGACCTGGAACGCCAGGGCATCCAGTTCGAGCTGCGCAATGAGGGCACCATCATCATGGTGCCCAAGGACAAGGTCACCCGTCTCAGGATGAAGCTCGCCGAGGGCGGCCTGCCCAAGGGCGGCGGCGTCGGCTACGAGGTGTTCGACAAGTCGGACGCGCTCGGCACCACCAGCTTCGTCCAGAACATCAACCACCTCCGCGCGCTGGAAGGCGAGCTCGCCCGCACCATCCGCGCCATCGACCGCATCCAGGCCGCCCGCGTTCACCTCGTGCTGCCGGAGCGCCCGCTGTTCTCGCGCGAGGCGCCGGAGCCGTCGGCCTCGATCGTGGTGCGGGTCCGCGGCTCGCTCGAGGCGCAGCAGATCCGCGCCATCCGTCACCTCGTCGCCTCGGCCGTGAACGGGCTGAAGCCGCAGCGGGTCTCGATCGTCGACGAGGCCGGCCAGTTGCTCGCCGACGGCGCCGCGACCGATCCGGAGCAGGCGGTCGGCGATGAACGCCGGATCGCCTTCGAGAAACGGATGCGCAAGCAGGTCGAGGACATCGTCTCCTCCGTGGTCGGCTCCGGCCGCGCCCGCGTGCAGCTCTCCGCCGATTTCGACTTCAACAAGGTCACCCAGACCTCGGACAAGTACGACCCCGAAGGCCGCGTGCTGCGCTCGAGCCAGACCCGCGAAGAGCAGAGCATGACCGCCGACAACAACGGCCAGGTCACCGTCAACAACGAGCTGCCCGGCAACCAGCAGAACAGCGGCCAGACGGCGAAGGACCAGAGCAAGAAGACCGAAGAGACCAACAATTACGAGATCTCTCGCACCACCAAGACCGAGGTGACCGAGGCCGGCCGGGTCAACCGCATCTCGGTCGCGGTGCTGGTCGACGGCATCTATTCCAAGAACGACAAAGGCGAGCTCGCCTATCAGGACCGCACCAAGGAGCAGCTCGACCGCATCGCCGCACTGGTGCGTTCGGCGATCGGCTTCGACCAGAGGCGCGGCGACCAGGTCGAGGTCGTCAATCTGCGCTTTGCCGACGCACCCTCCACCGCCCCGATCGGCGAGCCCTCCGGCTTCCTCGGCATGCTCCAGTTCACCAAGGACGACGTCATGTACTTCGTCGAGCTCGGCGTGATGATGCTGCTCGGCCTCGTCGTGCTGTTCCTGGTGATCCGTCCGCTGGTCAAACGCATCCTGGCTTCCGACGAAGTCGCCGCCGCCATCAGCGGCGTCCTCGCCGGCCCGGGCGCTTCGGAAGAGGCCGCTCCGGCCACCGCCGGCCAGGCGCTCCTGCCGGGCGGCGGCGCGAGCGCGATCGACGTCGCCACCGTCCAGGGCCAGGTCCACGCCCAGTCCGTTCATCGCGTCGGCGAGCTCGCCGAGCGCAACCCCAACGAAACCGTCGCCATCATCCGCCAGTGGCTCGCCGAGCCCGCCAAATGACCCAAGCCAAGTAAATCAAGAAGTGATCTGACATGGCCGCCAGCTTGCAAAACGCCAACTCGAACGACATCACCAACGTGATCTCCACGCTGGGTCAGCGCGCCGGCAATCGTGCAGGCAAGGTCGCGGCACTGACCGGGCCGCGGCGCGCCGCGATCCTGATGCTGGCGCTGGGCGAGCAGTATGGCGGCAAGATCTGGGGCCTGCTCGATGACGACGAAGTGCGCCAGCTCTCGCTGGAAATGTCGACGCTCGGCACCGTCGAGGTCGATACCGTCGAGGACATGCTGCTCGAGTTCGTTTCGCGCATGTCGGCTTCGGGCGCGCTGATGGGCAATTTCGACGCCACCGAGCGGCTGCTGCAGCAGTACCTGCCCCCCGAGCGCGTCAACGGCATCATGGACGAGATCCGCGGCCCCGCGGGGCGCAACATGTGGGAGAAGCTCTCCAACGTGCAGGAAGAGGTTCTCGCCAACTATCTCAAGAACGAATACCCGCAGACCATCGCCGTGGTGCTCTCGAAGCTGAAATCGGAGCACGCCGCCCGCGTGCTCGGCATCCTGCCCGAGGAGCTCGCGCTCGACGTCGTCAACCGCATGCTGAAGATGGAAGCGGTGCAGAAGGAAGTGATCGAAAGCGTCGAGAAGACGCTGCGCACCGAATTCATGTCCAACCTGTCGCAGACCCGCCGCCGCGACGCCCACGAGGTGATGGCGGAAATCTTCAACAATTTCGACCGCCAGACCGAGACCCGCTTCATCACTTCGCTGGAAGAGGACAACCGGGAATCGGCCGAGCGCATTAAGGCGCTGATGTTCACCTTCGACGACCTCGTGAAGCTGGACTCCGGCTCGGCCCAGACCCTGATGCGCAACGTCGACAAGGACAAGCTCGGCATCGCGCTCAAGAGCGCCAACGAGGACGTCCGCAACTTCTTCTTCGGCAACATGTCTTCGCGCGCGGCCAAAATGCTCCAGGACGACATGGCGGCGATGGGCCCGGTGCGCCTGCGCGACGTCGACGAGGCCCAGGCGCTGCTGGTCAATCTCGCCAAGGACCTCGCCGCCAAGGGCGAGATCATGCTGACCAAGAACCGCGCCGACGACGAACTGGTGTACTGATGGCCGCTCCGGCAAAATTCCTGTTCGATACCGACTTCGCAGCGCCCGAACGGACGACGCGCGAGAAGGCCGCGACCGCGGCCGAGATCGCCCAGAAGGTCGCGGAAGCCGAGGCACGCGCCTACCAGGACGGCTTCGCAGCCGGCCAGCGCGAGGCCAAGGCCGAGAGCGACCGCCGCGTCGCGCTCGCCATGGAAGAGATCAACATCGGTATCCGGGGCATCGCATCCGGCATCGGCAGTATCGAGACCAAGATGGAGACCGAGGCGGTCGACGTCGCGGTCGCGGTGGCGCGCAAGCTGTGCGCCGACCTGGTCGCCGCCGAGCCGCTTGGCGAGATCATGGCGCTGGTGCGTGACTGCTTCTCGCATCTGGTCGCGACGCCGCATCTCGTCGTCCGCATCAACGACGCGCTCTACGATGCCGCGCGGGAGAAGATCGAACGGCTTGCCAAGCAGAGCGGCTTCGAGGGCCGGCTGGTGATCCTGGCCGAGCCCGAAATCGCCACCGGCGACTGCCGGATCGAATGGGCCGATGGCGGCGTCGTGCTGGAGCGCGGCGCCATCGCAGCCAAGATCGACGAAATGGTCGGACGCTATATCGCGTCCCGCAGGGGGAGCTAAGCCATGAGCGACACCGACGGACAGGTCCCGCTGCCCGATCTCAACGGCCCGCTGCCGCCGGCCGGCACCGACGTCGGCTACAACGAGGACGAATATGCGGCGCGTGTTGCCGCCGACCTCGAAGCCGTGTTCGACGTTCCGGTGCAGGTCTCGGCCGTCCTCGGCCGCTCGAAGATGGACGTCGGCGAGCTCCTGAAGCTCGGGCCCGGCACCGTGCTCGAGCTCGACCGGCGCGTCGGCGAGGCCATCGACATCTATGTCAACAACAAGCTGGTCGCCCGCGGCGAGGTCGTCCTGGTCGAGGACAAGCTCGGCGTGACCATGACCGAAATCATCAAGACTGAACGCAGCTAGCCGAAACAAACGAATGACGCGCGGCAGCGCGACCAGACGGACAGGAGACTGACATGCGGCTTCTCATCGTTGGCACATTGAAGGGCCAGCTCACCACCGCCACCAAGATCGCGATGGAGAACGGCGCCACTGTAACCCATGCCGAGGATCACGAGCAGGCGATGCGCGTGCTGCGCGGCGGCAAGGGCGCCGACCTCTTGCTGGTCGACGTTGCCCTCGACATCCGCGACCTCGTGATGCGGCTGGAAGCCGAGCACATCCACGCTCCGATCGTCGCCTGCGGCATCACCAACGACGCCCGCGCCGCAGTCGCCGCGATCCATGCCGGCGCCAAGGAATACATCCCGCTGCCGCCGGAGCCGGAGCTGATCGCGGCCGTGCTGGCCGCGGTCGCCAACGATTCCCGCGAGCTGGTCTATCGCGACGAAGCCATGGCGCGTGTGATCAAGCTCGCGCAGCAGATCGCGGGCTCCGACGCCTCGGTGATGATCACCGGCGAATCCGGCACGGGTAAGGAAGTTCTGGCCCGCTACGTCCACACCCGCTCCGCTCGCGCCAAGCGCCCCTTCATCTCGATCAACTGCGCCGCGATCCCCGAGCATCTCCTGGAGTCCGAGCTGTTCGGCCACGAGAAGGGCGCCTTCACCGGCGCGGTCGCTCGCCGTATCGGCAAGTTCGAGGAGGCCACCGGCGGCACGTTGCTGCTCGACGAAATCTCGGAGATGGACGTTCGCCTGCAATCGAAGCTGCTGCGCGCGATCCAGGAGCGCGTGATCGACCGCGTCGGCGGCACCAAACCGGTGCCCGTCGACATCCGCATCATTGCGACTTCGAACCGCAATCTGGCGGAAGCCGTGCGCGAAGGCACGTTTCGCGAGGACCTCCTGTTCCGCCTCAACGTCGTGAACCTGAAGATCCCGCCGCTGCGCGAGCGCCCCGCCGACATTCTGGAGCTCGCCCAACATTTCGTGAAGAAATATGCCGAGGCCAACGGCGTGCCGATGCGCCCGATCTCTGCAGAAGCGCGCCGCGTGCTCTCCGCCAACCGCTGGCAGGGCAACGTCCGCGAGCTCGAGAACACCATGCACCGCGCGGTGCTGATGGCGCAGGGCGACGAGATCGGGCCCGACGCGATCATCACTCCGGACGGCGACCGCCTCGACCTCGCCAAGACGGCGCCGGCCGTAGCGCACGCGACGATGGCCGCCGAGCAGGTGACGCGGGCGCTGGTCGGCCGCACCGTGGCTGACGTCGAGCGCGATCTGATCCTGGAAACGCTGAAGCACTGCCTCGGCAACCGGACCCACGCCGCTAACATCCTGGGGATTTCGATCCGCACGCTGCGCAACAAGCTCAACGAATATGCCGACGGCGGCATCCCGATCCCGCCCGCCGGCACGCCCGGCGAATATCCGCGCATGCCGATGGTGGGAGCGTAGTCGACCACGCTGGTTGAGAAAGGCAGATGCCCGGGCCCAGTCCCGGGCATTTTCTTTCGGGAAAGAGTGCACGCGATCGCCCCATCCTCATCAGTGCGAGCGCAGCGAAGCAATCCAGACCGTCTCCGCAGATACATTCCTGGATTGCTTCGCTGCGCTCGCAATGACGAGCCTCAAGAGCATCCTTCGCATAACGGGACCGCGCCACATGACTAGGCCATGGCGACGCCAGGCCCTATAACCGCGATAAGAACCACGCGAGGTGACAATGTCTGAAGCCCAAATCACGGACTGGCTGGCGTCGCAGCGGCAGGCGATGATAGATCTGCTGCGCGATGTCGTGAACATCGACTCCGGGTCCTATGACAAGGAAGGTGTCGATGCAGTCGGAGCGCGGTTCGAGCGGCACTTTGCCGAGCATGGCATTCCCTTCAGACGCGAAAACCACGGCACGTTCGGCGATGCGATCCACGCCGAGGTAGCAAAGCCCGGCAGCAACGAGCGGCCGGTGCTGTTGATGGGGCATCGCGACACCGTGTTCGGAAAGGGCGAGGCCGGGCGCCGTCCATTCACGATCCAGGGCACGCGCGCCTATGGGCCTGGTGTCGCCGACATGAAGGCCGGCCTCGTCATGAACGTGTTCGTGGCGACCGCCTTCCAGAAATTCGGCGGCAATCCGCATCCCATCAAGGTGCTGATCACCTCGGACGAAGAGATCGCATCGCCCTCCTCCCGCCCCGTGATCGAACGCGAGGGACGCGCCGCCCGTGCCGTGTTCAATTCCGAGCCCGGCCGGCCGACCGGCAATGTCGTGACGAGCCGCAAGGGCGGCATCTTCATGCAAATCGCCATCACCGGCAAAGCCGCGCATTCCGGCGCCAATTTCGCGGCCGGCGTCAGCGCCATCGGCGAGCTTGCGCACAAGGTCGTGCAGATCCATGCACTGACCAATCTCGACAAGGGCATCACGCTCAATGTCGGCCTCGTCTCGGGCGGCCAGTCCGTCAACACGACGGCGCCTTACGCGGAAGGTCAGATCGACCTGCGCTATGTCGATCCGGCGGACCGTGCGGCGGTGATGGCCGCCATCGAGAAGATCATCGCAACCTCCTACGTGCCTGGCACGAGCGCAACCCTGAGGATCAACGGCGAGTTCGTTCCGGTGGTGCAGAGTGCCGACTCGAAGGCGCTGTTCGAAGGCTATCAGGCCGCTGCAAAGCAGGTCGGCCTCACCACGCTCCAGGGCGAGTTTTCCGGCGGCTGCGCCGATTCCGGCTTCACCGCTGCGGTCGGCACGCCGACCATCTGCGGCGTCGGGCCTGTCGGCGGGCTCGCGCACACACCGGAGGAGTATCTCGAGATCGACAGCATCGTTCCGCGCGCGCAGGCATTGGCGCTGGCGATCTTGCGGGGATGAATTGAGATTGCCGTAGGGTGGGTTAGCCGAAGGCGTAACCCACCACTCTCTCCGCGTGGAAAGTAAAGTGGTGGGTTACGCTTCGCTAACCTACCCTACGAGTTCTCAGGAATAACTCGGTGCGTCCGGCTTACGGAAGATGTGGATGGGATCGCCGGGGATAATCACGGGCTGGCCGCTGAACATCGCATAGGCGTAGAGCGCGAGATAGGCGATCGCCAGCGCGCCGACGGCGTAGAAGGCCAAGGTCGCGACGCGCTTCATCGTTCCGCTCCATTGCCGCCCCTGATACGGGCGGCTCAGGCAGCGCTTCTAGAGCTATGGCAGGGAAAAGGCCAGCCTGCGCAAAAATCGCCGGCGGCGATCAAATGCCGCGCCGGCCGCGCGAGGGAACGCTGACATCCGCGAGCCTTGCCGCGTCTTCGTCCTGGTCGACCGCCACGTACTGCCCGTGCCAATAGGCCAGCGCGGCGTTGCGGGTCGAGTTCCTGACGTCCCTGACACGGCCGATGACGATGCCGTGCGAATGCCGCTCGACGATCTCCTCGACCTCGCAATCGAAGGCCGACAATGCGCCGACCAGCAGTGGCACCCCCGAGACTGATGTCACCCACTCCGCACCGGCAAAGCGATCCGCCCCCTTCAGCCCGCCCTTGCCCGCAAAGCGTTCGGCGACGTCGAGCTGGTCGGCGTTGAGGATGTTCACGCCGAAGGCGCCGTGGCGCTTGATCAGCGGAAAGGACGAGGCATCGCGGTTGATGCTGACCAGCAGCGTCGGCGGCTCGACCGACAGCGAAGTCACCGAGGTCACCGTCATGCCGGTGATGTCCCTGCCCCGTCCGGCGGTGATGACGCTAACGCCGCCGGTGAGGTGGCGCATGGCGCCGCGGAAATCGGCAGACGAGACGGCAGATTCAGTCATGAGATCGCAGGGAACTACATTCATGGCACGGTCCCCAAGCGGGGTTCCCTTGTATTTAGGTACGATCGTCCGCCGACAAAAGATGGCTCAGGATCGAGCCCTCCAGGGCGGCAAGCTCGGCCGAGCCACGTTCACGCGGCCGGGGCGTGTTAACCGTAACGTCATGGGCAATGCGGCCCTCGTCGATCACCAGCACCCGGTCCGCCAGGGCCACCGCTTCGGAGACATCGTGGGTCACCAGGATCGCGGTAAAACCCTGGTCGCGCCAGACGCGCTCCAGAAGCCGCTGCATCGAGATGCGGGTCAGCGCGTCGAGCGCGCCGAGCGGCTCGTCGAAAGCGAGCACGCGCGGACGGGAGACCAGCGCACGGGCAAGGGCCACGCGCTGCTTCTGGCCCCCCGACAGCACCGAGGGCCATTGGTCGCGCTTGTCGGCCAACCCGACTTCGGTCAGCGCCTTCTCGGCGCGCGCATGCGCATCGCTGGAAGCACGATCGCGGCCGAGACCGACCTCGACATTGGCGAGCACACGCGCCCAGGGCAGCAACCGCGGCTCCTGGAACATCACGCGAATATCTTCCGCCTGGACGTCCTGGCCGAAGCTGATGCTGCCAGCGTCGATCTTTTCGAGGCCGGCGATGAGACGCAAGAGCGTGCTCTTGCCGCAGCCACTCTTTCCGACGATGGCAACGAACTGGCCGGCCGGGATGTGCAGGTCGATGCCACGCAGCACCTCGTTGTCGCCGAAGGATTTGCGCAAGCCGCGGATGCTGAGCGGCAGGCCGCTGGTCTGCACCGGCCGCTCCTCGCGCACGATTCGGGTCTGCCGCGCGAAATTGGCGCGGCTTGCGAGCTCGGTTTCCGGGAGAGACGTACGAAGGGCTGTCTGCATGTCACTCTCAACGTTTCTGGAAGGCAGGGTGCCAGGAGAGCGTCAGGCGCTCCAGCACGCGGGAGGCACTGTCGGCTAGCTTGCCGAGCAGGGCGTAGATCAGGATCGACAGCACGACGACGTCGATCAGCATGAACTCGCGCGCCTGCATCGCCATGTAGCCGAGGCCCGAGGACGCCGCGATGGTCTCGGCGACGATCAGCGTCAGCCACATGATGCCGAGCGCGAAGCGGATGCCGACGAAGATCGAGGGCAGCGCGCCCGGGAAGATCACGCGGCGGAACAATTCTCCGTCGCTCATGCCGTAGATACGGCCCATCTCGATCAGCTGCGGATCGACGGTGCGGATGCCGTGCAGCGTGTTGAGATAGATCGGGAAGAATACGCCGAGCGCCACCAGGAACAGCTTGGCGCTCTCGTCGATGCCGAACCAGAGGATGACGAGCGGGATCAACGCCAGATGCGGCACGTTGCGTACCATCTGCAGCGTGGTGTCCGTGAGCTTGGCCGAGAGCTGCGACAGGCCGTTGGCGAGACCGAAGGCGAAGCCGATGCCGCCGCCGATCAGGAAGCCGATCGAGGCGCGCCAGAACGACACCCAGATGTTGCGGACGAGCTCGCCGGAGAGCAGCAGCTTCCAGCCTGCGAGCACGACGTCGCTCGGCGCCGGCAGCACGCGCGTCGGTACGAAGCCGGTGACGCTCGCCACCTGCCAGATCGCGATGATGGCGAGCGGCACGATCCACTGGATCAGGCCGTCGACGCGCGGCAGACGGAAGCTGCGCGGAAGCGAAATGCTGTCGATCAGGCTCATGACTGCGACACCCTGTGCTGCGGACGGAAATCGCTGCCGACCGTTTCACCGAAGGGACCGCCGTTGTAGTGCAGCTTCGTCACGTTGCTGGGCTGCTCCAGCTCGAGCAGCGGGAAGACCAGCTCGGCGAAACGGTAGGCTTCTTCCAGATGCGGGTAGCCCGACATGATGAAGGTATCGATGCCGATATCCTGGTACTCCTTGATGCGGGCCGCGACGGTCTTGGCGTCGCCGACCAGCGCCGTGCCGGCGCCGCCGCGCACGAGGCCGACACCGGCCCAGAGGTTCGGGGCGATCTCGAGCTTGTCGCGCTTGCCGCCATGCAGCTGCGCCATGCGCTGCTGGCCGACGGAGTCCATGCGGGCGAAGTTTTTCTGCGCTCGCTCAATCGTCTCGTCGCTGACATGCTTGATCAGCTCGTTGGCGGCGCTCCAGGCCTCTTCGTTGGTCTCGCGGACGATGACATGAAGGCGGATGCCGAAGGAGAGCTTGCGGCCACGCGCACTGGCGACCGCCCTCACCTTCGCGATCTTCTCCGCGACCAAAGCCGGCGGCTCGCCCCAGGTGAGGTATTTGTCGACGGTGTCGACGGCGACGTCGATGCCGGCATCGGACGATCCGCCGAAATACAGCGGCGGCCGCGGTGACTGCACCGGAGGAAACAGCAGCTTGCCACCCTCGACATGGATGTGCTTTCCCTCAACATCGACCGTCTTGCCGGCGAGCAGGTCGCTATAGACGTTGAGGAACTCGCGGGTAACCTCGTAACGCTCGTCATGGCCGAGGAAGACGCCGTCGCCCTTGTTCTCGACGGGATCGCCGCCGGTGACGACATTGACAAGGAGCCGGCCATTGCTGATGCGGTCGAGCGTCGCGGTCATGCGCGCGGCCACGCTCGGCGATTGCAGGCCGGGGCGAACGGCCACGAGATAGCGCAGCCGCTCGGTGAAGGGCGCGACTGACGAGGCGACGATCCAGGAATCCTCGCAGCTCCGCCCGGTCGGCAAGAGCACGCCGAAATAGCCGAGCTGGTCGGCGGCCTGCGCGACCTGGCGCAGATAGTTGAAGTTGACCTCACGGCCGCCGATTCCCGTGCCGAGATAGCGGCCGTCGCCGTGGGTCGGCAGGAACCAGAGGATGTTGGCGTTGGACTGTTTACTCATGAACCTGGCCTCCGCGCCACGTCGGAAATCTTGATTGCCTTTGGGATCAGGTTGAGCGCGAGGAACGCGTCCGCAACCTGCTGCTGGTCGGCGATCACGGCATCGGTCAGCGGCTTGATGCCGTAGGACTGCCGCTTCAGCGCCACCTCGACCACCGGTACGGACAGGCCGATCGACGGCGCCAGCTGCTCGGCGACCGCGTGGATGTCGCCCTTGGCCCAGTCGTCGACGGCGCTGAGCTCGGCGAGCACCGCGTCGACGATCTTCGGATTGGCTTCGAGGAATTTCTTCGAAGAGAAATAGAACTGGTAGTTCGCCACGATGTCGGTGCCGTCGGCGAGCGTGCGCGCGCCGGTGGCGGCTTCCGCCGCGGCCTGGAACGGATCCCAGATCACCCAGGCATCGACCGCACCGCGCTCGAAGGCGGCACGTGCATCGGCCGGAGCGAGGAACACCGGCTCGATCTCCGAATATTTGACACCGGCCTTCTCCAGCGCCTTGACGAGGAGATAGTGAACGTTGGAGCCCTTGTTCAGCGCAACCTTCTTGCCCTTGAGGTCGGCGACCGACTTCAGCGGGCTGTCCTTCGGCACCAGGATCGCCTCGCCCTTCGGTGCCGGCGGTTCATAGGCGACATACTGGATCGGCGCACCGGCGGCCTGCGCAAAGATCGGCGGGGCTTCGCCGGTGTTGCCGAAATCGATCGCGCCGACATTGAGCGCCTCGAGCAGCGGCGGCCCCGAAGGGAATTCGGTCCACACCACCTTGTAGCCGTCGGCGGCAAGCTTCGGCTCCAGCGTGCCCTTGCTCTTGAGCAGCACCAGCTTGCCGTATTTCTGGTAGCCGATGCGGACCACCTTGGCTTGATTATCTTGGCCGTAGGACGTGCCGACCGCGGCCGCGACGATGCCGATCGACAGCACGATGGCGGCGATCAGACGTTGAATGATACGCCTCATGTTCAAACCCTTATGAGCGGGAAGACTGGTCGGCACGATCAGGCTGCCGCGTTGCGCCAGACGATGTCGCGGATGACGATCGGCTTCGGGATCAGGCCGAGCCTGTAGAAGCGGTCGGCGACGCCCTGCTGGGTCGCGACGATGTCGTCGGTGACAGGGCCAACCACGAAGGCCGAGCGGTTGGCCGCGATGGTCTGGATGTCCAGGGGGATACCGGTGACGGCGGCCAGCGATTTCGCGACTTCGTCGCGATGCTGCTCGGCCCATTTCGCGGTGGCGGTCGTCACGTCGACGATCTGCTGCAGGATCGCGCCGTGGTTCTTCGCGAAATCGCGATTGGCGATGTAGAAGGAATTGGTCTTGGTGACCTCGCGCGCATTGATCAGGATGCGGCCGTTCTGCTTGGTCTCGCCGATCGCGAAGTAAGGGTCCCAGATCGCCCAGGCGTCGATGCTGCCATTGGCGAAAGCAGGACCGGCGTCCGGCGGCGTCAGATAGACCGGGGTGATGTCGGCATAGGTCAGACCGGCCCTCTCCAGCGTCTGCACCACGATGTTGTGGGCGCTGGAGCCCTTGGTGAAACCGACGCGTTTGCCCTTCAATTCAGCGATCGAGCGGATCGGCGAGTCTTTCGGCACCAGGATGCCCTGGCCGTTGGTGATGGGCTGGCCGGCGGCATAGACGATCGCAGCGCCCGCGGCCTGGGCGAACACCGGAGGGGAATCGCCGACCGCGCCGTAATCGACGCTGCCGACGTTCATCGCCTCCATCATCGGGGGACCCGAGGAGAACTCGACCCATTTCACCTCGATGCCCTGCGGGGAGAAATGTTTTTCCAAGGCAGCCTGCTGGCGCGTGATGACCAGCACGCCGTTCTTCTGATAGCCGATACGAATTTCCTTCACGGCACCTTGCGCATTTGCGCGCGAGGCGAACGCAGCGGCCGCCGCGGTTCCCACGGATAGTCTAAGAAAGTCCCGACGCTGCATTCCAAACTCCCGGCCACCTGCGGCCGCCATCCATTCGCGTTTGGTGAATGATGGTGCCGGTTAGGAAAGCTGTCGAGAAGGCCGAGAAAATAGCGATACGCGCACTGCCGTCTCGGCGATGCGCATGATTAATCTTTCAAGCGAGGGAGCGAATGAAGATGGAATTTTTCTGCGCGCGGATGTGAGAGCCGCGCGCATCCGGCCGAAGACGGGCGGCCGGGACCAAAAACCGCAAAAACAACCCCATGCACAGTAGCCGGGGCGTGCGGAATCAACGACTTACGTATTATCCGAATCTGGTTTGACTCGTCGGGCAAAACAGGAGCATCATGGCATCATCGCGGCCTGGGAGTTGCTGGGGCGCGCAGCCTCCTCCACCTCCGCTGTCATTCCCCCCGAAAGGGGAATCCAGTATTCCAAAGACGTCAACGCTTCACACGACTGCCGCGGCGTACTGGATCGCCGAGTCAAGGGCGATGACACGGCCTTTGTGGCGAGGGCGCGGCCTGTAAACTAATGCAGCCATCTCACCGGCAAATTCTGCAACCCGCGGAACGCCCAGCCGCCGATCCGCACCGGCTCGTCATCGGCGATCTCGATCCGCCCCGCACGCGCGAATACGGTCGGCAGCGCGACGTCGGCGATCATGGCGCGCGAGGCGAAGGCACCGGCGCAGAAATGCGGGCCGGCACCGAAGGCGACGCTCTTGGAGGTGTCGCGCCGGACATCGAATTCGTCGGCGCGCTCAAAATGCTTCTCGTCGCGATTGGCCGAGCCGAACATCAGGAACACGCGCTCGTCGGTTTCGAAGGCAACGTCGCGGATCGACCACGGCTTTGCGATCCGCCGCGGCGACATGCCGATCGGCGAGATCCAGCGGGCATACTCCTCGAAAGCCTGCAGCCAGGTCACCTCGCCCTTGCGCACGAGATCGAGTTGCTCGGGATGGCTGAGCAGCGCCCATACCGTGCCGGCGATCGCCTTGCGCGGCTCGTTCTGACCACCGGAGATCGCGAGCTTGACGTTCGCGCGCACGCTTTCCATCGGCATGCCCGAGACAAGGAGGACACCGAGGATGCTCTGGTCGGGATGCTTGCGCATCACCGGCAGCATGTCGTCGATCGCCGCGTCGATGCCCGATGTCGCTGCATGGCAGCGCGCCTCGACCGCGGGATCGCCGCCGTAGTTGGCGATGCCCTCGATCATGCCTTGCGACCAGGAGTCCATCTCGGCAAAGCCGATATTGGTGAGGCCGGTGATCGACTTCAGGCATTCCCCTGAAAACGGCAGCGCGAAGTCGCGCATGAAGTCGATCCGCGCGCCCAGCTCGATCGCATCGATAATGCGATCGGCATGGGCCTGGAACTGTGCGGTCCAGTGCGCCTTCACCGTCTTCGGCGACACCGTCGGAAACATCGCGCGGCGCTCGACCTGGTGCGCCTCGCCGTCCTTGCGCATCATGTTGTGGCCCATGAGCCGGTTCATCAGGCCGGCGGGCTGGTGCGAGGAGAACACGTCGATCCGCTTCTCGGAGATCGAGATGTCGTCGCGGCTTGTCAGCAGCGTCGAGCCGAGCTGCGGCACGAAGGCGATCGGCGCCTCCTTGCGCATGGTCGCGAGCATCGGATAGGGATCGGCCCAGAATGATGCAGGGTCGATGTCGATGCGCGGCGCAGTGCTCAAGGCGGCCTCCCCTGGGTTCTTGTGTGCTTCAGGGCAGACTAGCGAACTCCACGGCCGGCGTCTGTCCCTAGCGATGGGGACGGACGGCAGGAGAGCAGTCATTTGCAAGTCAGGTTTACGGGACAAAACGGCAAGGAAGTCCCCGTGGCTCACAACCTGGATACGTGCCGGGCTTGGAGATCGTCGCGACGCGGCGTCAAATTTGCCGTGGCAACTAGTTCCTGTACACTCGGCCTGCAGATCCAAGACGGGATGGTCATGACTACACTGCTCATCGTAGGCGCGACGGGGCTGGTTGGCGGCCGCACGATGGCGCTCGCTCTCGCGGACCCCCGCGTCACGCGCATCATCGCGCCGACACGGCGTGCGATGCCGCCCGAGGAGCGGGTGGCTAATCCTCGGCTCGATGATCTGATTGCCGGTGCCGGCGATGAGGAATGGCGAGCCGACGGCGCAATCTGCGCGCTCGGAACGACGCGGGCGGCGGCAGGGTCGGCAGCAGCGTTTCGCGCGGTCGATTACGAACTGGTGCTGCTGATAGCGCGGCGGCTGCGCGACGCTGGAGTTGGTCGGTTCGCGCTCGCGTCGTCCTTGGGCGCCGACCCCCGATCTTTGTTTCTCTACACACGGACGAAAGGCGAGGTTGAGGAGGCGATCGGAGCGCTCGCTTTCCCGTCCCTGACGATCCTGCGGCCGGGCTTCCTGGATGGCGAGCGTGCCGAAGGCAGGCCGGTACAGCGAGCGGTGCGGAACGTCTTGAGCTTCGCATCCCCGCTGTTGCCGCCAGTTGCGCGTGTAAGTTCGGTGACCAACGTGGCCCGCCAGCTCATCGAGGCGACTGTTGCCGGCGAGCCAGGAACACACGTCATTGGAGCTGCGCAACTGGCAGAGGGCGGCAGCTAACACCGCCGATCCCGGCTCTACGCAGCAGCGCTTGCTGGACGATGCTCCGCTGCGCCCTGCCGACCCCTGGAAACTACCGGGCCTCGGCGATCTTCGGTCCGGATGACAGCATCTGCGCGTTGGCCGCCAAGGGCCGCTTCGACGGCGATGCCGGGTCCGGCAATCGGAAAGCGGCGTCGGCCGGCGCCCCCGGGAATGGCCGACGGGCCGCTGTTGCCGGAAGCACGATTACTTTCGCTCCGACTTTCACCCGCTCATAGAGGTCCACGACGTCGTCATTGGTCAGCCGGATACAGCCGGACGAAACCTTCTTCCCGATCGTATCGGGATTGTTGGTGCCGTGAATTCGATATTCGGTCTCGCCCAGATACATCGCCCGGGCGCCGAGCGGGTTGCCGGGACCGCCTGCCATGAACCGCGGCAGATAGGGCTGACGCCCGATCATCTCGACAGGCGGATGCCAATCCGGCCATTCTGCTTTGCGGGCCACAGTCTGCTCACCGGACCATGTGAAACCTTCGCGACCAACACCGATGCCGTAGCGCATCGCCTGCCTGTCGTTCAGAACGAAATAAAGGAATGTGTTTCCGGTATCGATGATCACGGTGCCCGGCGTCTGGCGGCTGGCGTAGTCGACCACCTGCCGGACAAGTGCTCCGGGACCGTCAGCGGCTTTTGGTGGTTCGACCAGAGGCGCCGGGGCCGGAATCGGAGTGGGAGCTGGAGCCGGCGGTGCTGCACGAACTGGAGCCGGCGCTGCTGCACGAACTGGAGTTGCCACGTAAACCGGCGTTGACGACGCCTGGGCTTGTGGTGCGGACGGCTTCTGTGTCGGTTGCACGCTCGCCGGGTGATACAGCAAACCGTACGCCGCTGCGGCGACAGCCACGACGCCAACTGCAACTCTCGCGGCCATTGGTAGTGCGAGCGTCTCTGCCTTTCGACGTTTGGCCCGCTTACTCATATCTTTCCCCAGGTCACCATGCCCAAGAGAGGTACCCAGCAAAATTTAAGAAACTTCGAAGCGACGTCGCTCGGATTGGAACCGCTAGCGATGGTTAACGCCGGACTTCTGTTCGGCAGCATGAAAATCGGCGTACCGCTTGATATTGAGCTGGCGACGTGGACGACGCGCTTCTCATTGCGGAACGAGTCGAGGTCTGAATCGCCCCGCAGAGTTGATACGCTCCCCTTTTTCGTTAACGGCGGCTTCGGGTTCAAAAGCTGACCCCGCCAGCTTGCTGGACCGATTCGGTTCAACAGCGCAGAGCGGACATGGAGGCTCCACCAGCGAATGTCGGCTATGTGGGCCACGAGCAGACTTTTGGGTGAAGCAGAGACTTGCACTTGGTTGCCGTCGTTCGGGACAATGTTGTAACGGGTCACAAGCTTGAGCTTCAGGGTAAGGTTCGTGCGCCGAAGATTGACAGTTTGCCGGATACCCGTTGGCACCGTATCGACAATCTCACAACCCGGGATGTTCAGATCACGTCGCGCCGCAACATCCCTGATCCTGGCTGCCGGTCCCGCGAGGATCGCCTTGATTATCCCGGCTTCCGCTGACTCGATCGCTCCCCATAGCGAACCCTCATCACAGGGATGCACGACGCTTGTACGACACCGTGGGAACGCCCTTGGCACTTGCAATCATCGACCCAAGGACAGCACCGGTTTCGGCATTGGTCTTCGCCAAGACTTGACATAGATCAAACCGGGCGCCGGCTCTCCGTCAGTAGGTTCGGTGAACAGCCTGGCGATCTGCCGATGCACCATTCCCCATCGGAAAAAACGTCTGGCGAACACAATCGTCTGGCCAGGGAGATTCGTCATGAAGGGCAGCGCAGCGCTCAAGCAGGATGCAGAGACGAGTGGCTGGAGGAGCTTCCAGGCTGGCGACTGGTCCACCACGATCAATGTGCGCGACTTCATTGTTCGCAACGTTGCATCTTATTCCGGAGACGAGAAATTCCTGGCACCCGCCTCGCAGCGCACCAAGGCGGTCTGGGCCAAGCTGCAGCCCTACTTCGCCGAGGAACGAAAGAAGGGCGTCCTCGCGGTTGACGCCCAAAACCCCTCAACGCTGCTCGCGCATCAGGCGGGCTATATCGATCGCGACAACGAGATCATTGTCGGCCTGCAGACCGACCAGCCGTTCAAGCGCGCGATCTTCCCCTTCGGCGGCCTGCGCATGGTTGAAGCAGGCCTCAAGGCCGCGGGGTTCGCACCCGATGAGAGGGTGCACGAGGCATTCACTAAGTACCGCAAGTCCCACAATGACGGCGTGTTCGACGCCTACACGCCTGAAATCATGAACTGCCGACGGTCCGGCATCATCACCGGCCTCCCCGACGCCTATGGCCGCGGCCGCATCATCGGCGACTACCGTCGCGTTGCACTCTACGGCACCGACCGGCTGCTCGAGGTAAAGCGCCAGGAACGCGCCCAGATCGACGACATGTGGCCCGCAGATGAAGTCATCCGCCAACGCGAGGAACTCGCGGAACAGATGCGCGCGCTGCAAGACCTGGCATCGATGGCCAAGCTCTACGGCTGCGACATCACGCAGGCTGCCAGGACCGCGCGGGAAGCATTCCAGTGGACCTACTTTGCCTATCTCGGCGCGATCAAGGAAGCCAACGGTGCGGCCATGTCCATCGGCCGCATCTCCAGCTTCCTCGACATCTATATCGAGCGCGACCTGAAGGAAGGCACACTGGACGAGGTGGGAGCGCAGGAACTGTGGGACCAGCTAGTTCAGAAGCTGCGCATCGTGCGCTTCCTCCGCACCCCCGACTACGACGCGCTGTTCAGCGGCGATCCCTACTGGGCGACCGAATGCATCGGCGGCATGGATCTAGACGGGCGGGCGCTGGTCACCAAGAGCAGCTACCGCATGCTCCATACCCTCTACAATCTCGGACCGGCGCCCGAGCCGAACATCACAGTGCTGTGGTCGACCCACATGCCGGCGCCCTTCAAGCGCTTCTGCGTTAAGGTCAGCAAGGACACCTCCTCGCTGCAATACGAGAATGACGATCTGATGCGCCCGTACTGGGGCGACGACTACGCGATCGCGTGCTGCGTTTCGGCCATGCGGCTCGGCAAGCAGATGCAGTTCTTTGGAGCCCGGGTGAATTTCGCCAAGGCTTTGCTCTACGCCATCAATGGCGGCCGTGACGAGGTTTCGGGCGACCAGGTCGCGCCCAAGACCATGCCGGTCACGGGCGATTTCCTCGACTACGACGACGTCATGGCGAAGTTCGATACGACCATGGAGTGGCTCGCAAAGACCTACGTGCATGCCATGAATTGCATCCACTACATGCACGACAAGTATTTCTACGAGCGGCTGGAGATGGCGCTCCATGATCGCGACATCCTGCGCACGATGGCGTTCGGCATCGCCGGTCTGTCGGTCGTCGCCGACAGCCTCAGCGCCATCAAGTACGGAAAGATTCGCGTGGTCCGCGACGCCACTGGCCTCGTGACCGACTACCAGAATGAAGGCAACGCCTCGACGCCCCAGTTCGGCAACAATGACGACCGGGTCGATCAGATCGCATCCGCCCTCGTGACCACCTTCATGCAGAAGATCCGCAAGCACCCGACCTACCGGAACGCGACGCATACGCAAAGCGTGCTGACGATTACTTCGAACGTCGTCTACGGCAAGGCGACCGGCAACACGCCGGACGGCCGCCGCAAGGGCGAGCCGTTCGGACCTGGGGCCAATCCGATGCATGGCCGTGACAGCCATGGCTGGCTTGCGTCCTGCCTGTCGGTCGCGAAGCTGCCTTACAAGGACTCGCTCGACGGCATCAGCTACACGGTGTCGGTGGCTCCGCAGAAGGCTCATCTCTCCGAGATCCAGTTGATCGACGAGGCCACCAAAGCTTTTGACCTCTATTTCCGACGCGGCGGCTTCCACATGAACCTGAACGTGATCGACAAGGAGACGCTGGAAGACGCGGTCAAGAACCCGGACAAATATCCGCAGCTCACGATCCGCGTATCCGGCTATGCCGTCAATTTCGTTCGCCTGACACCGGAGCAACAGAGGGATGTGATCAGCCGAACCTTCCACGGCCAGATCTGAACGGGGGTCTTCGATGTCGACCACGCAGGCACTGGAGTCGGGAAGCCGTCACGACCTGCGTACCGGCGCTTCGCCGGACGCTCCGGACGAGGACAAGTTCAGGGATGAGGAAGGCGCGTTCGGGTACTGCCATTCCTACGAAACTGCGTCACGTTACGACGGTCCCGGCCTGCGCGTCGTGCTGTTCGTTTCGGGCTGCCTGCTCCGCTGCACTTACTGCCACAATCCGGACACGTGGCACCTGAAGGACGGAACATATGTCTCGGCCGAACAGGTGCTGCGTCGCCTTGGCGACTTCGCCCCGTCGCTGCGCGACCTCGGAGGCGGGTTGACCATATCGGGCGGCGAACCAATGGTTCAGCTCGCCTTTGTCAGCCGCATCTTCGCGGGCGCCAAGGCGATGGGCCTCCATACCGCAATCGAGACTTCCGGCTTCCTAGGCGACCGCGCAAACGACGCCGTGCTGAAGGAGATCGACCTTGTGCTGCTCGACATCAAAAGCTCAGACCCCGACACCTATCGCAAGGTGACCGGCCGGGACATCGCGCCGACACTCCGCTTTGCCGAACGCCTGGCCTCAATCAACAAGCCGGTCTGGGTGCGCTTTACCCTCGTGCCCCGCTCCACCGACGATCCGGCCAATGTCGAGGGGATCGCCAAATTCGTGGCGCCCATGAAGAATGTCGAATGGGTCGAGGTGCAGCCCTTCCATCAAATGGGCGAGTTCAAGTGGAAGGCGATGGGCCTCGACTACAAGCACTATGACACGCCGCCTCCCTCGCGCGAACTGGTGAACAGAGTCATCGGCCAGTTTCGCGATGCGGGCTGTAACGCCCGCTGACCCCATTGCCGGAGAGACACATGTTGGACCTTGCCCGCGACATCATTGGAAGTCAGCCAATCCTGACGGCATTCCTCGCTATCGGCGTGGGCTACCTCGTCGGCCAGATCAGCATCGGCGGCTTCTCGCTCGGCGTGGGTGCCGTTCTCTTCGTGGGCCTGGCCATCGGAGCTTTCGCGCCGAAAGCCCAGATTATCGGGCCGATCGGGCTGACCGGGCTGATCATGTTCCTCTATGGCATAGGCATCCTCTACGGCCGGCAGTTCTTCGAGGGAATTCTCGGTTCTGGCCGGAAGTACAACCTTCTTGCGCTCGTCGCCTGTCTCGCGGGCCTTGGCATGGCGTTGGGACTCGGACACGCCTTCGGCATCAAGGTCGGACACACACTTGGTCTCTACGCGGGATCGATGACAAGCACCGCGGCACTCCAGGCCGCGCTTGACGTCACCAAGCTCAAGGACCCCTCCATCGGGTATTCGATCGCCTACCCGTTCGGCGTCATTGGCCCGATCCTCTGCATCTACTTCATGACGCGCATGGTGCAGCCGAAATTTCCGGCCAAAGCCCAGCGCTTTCACATGGGCGAAATTTCCATCGGAGCCGCCTTTGCCGGCCGCACCCTTGACGAACTGAGCAAGGAAGTCCTGAGCGATGTCAAGGTAACGATGGTACGCAAGACCGGACAGAATATCGTTCCGGCAGGCGATATCGTGCTCTCCGCCGGCGATGCGGTCCTCGTTGTTGCCGAGAGTCAGGAAGCCATCAGGAGCGCAGCCGCAAAGCTTGGAAAGGTCGAACCCGGCCGGCTGGCCAGCGATCGAGCTGATCTGGACTACATCCGCGTCTTCGTTGGCAAGGCCAGCGTGGTCGGTATACCCCTCGCCAGCCTCCCCATGCCGTCAGGCTTTCCGGCGCATCTCCTGCACGTCCGGCGTTACGATGCCGACCTCGTGCCGTCACCCGATCTGATACTGGAATTTGGCGACCGTGTCGGCGTGTTGACGCCACCGGATCGCAAGGAGGAAATCCGCAAGCACTTCGGCGACACGGTGAAGGCGACCGCCGAATTCAGCTACGTCTCGCTCGGGCTCGGCATGGTGATGGGCGTTCTCCTCGGCCTGATCCCAATTCCCATCCCGGGCATAGGCGTCGTTACCCTCGGCATCGGCGGTGGACCGCTGATCGTCGCCCTCATCCTCGGCAAGCTCCGTCGCACCGGCCCGATGCTCTGGACCATGCCGCTACCGGCGAACATCGTCCTGCGAAACTTCGGGCTCGCGATGTTTCTGGCTACCGTGGGCGTCAACGCCGGGCAGCCCTTCGTCCGCACGGTCGCGGAGTCCGGCTTCACCATGCTCTTCATAGGTGTCGCCGTCCTGCTCACCACCGTCGCAATCGTCCTGCTGGTCGGCCATTTCCTGATGCGGATCCCATACGACGATCTGGTCGGAGTGGCCTCAGGCGCGACGGGAAATCCCGCCATTCTCGTCTACTCGACCAAGATGGCGCCAACCGAGCGGCCTGACATCGGTTACGCCATGATCTTCCCGTCGATGACGCTGGTGAAGGTGATCGCAGTGCAGATCGTCGGGCTTTTGACACTAGGTAGCGCGGCAGGTGGGTGACGCCCGGCGCGAGCAGGACAACCAAGATGGCTGAACCGCCAGCGCCACAGGTGCCGATCTTTAATCTGCAGGCCTACAGCCCCGCCGAGATCAAGGAAGCCGTCGAAAAGGTCGGGGTGAAGAAAGCCAACCTGCCCTTTCTGACGTCCTTCATGCTAGCAATCGTGGCCGGCGGCGGCATCGGCTTCGGCGCGCTCTACTATACGATCGTTGCCAGCGATCCCACGTTCAGCTTCGCCACCGTGCGCGTCGTCGGCGGACTTGTGTTTACACTCGGCCTGGCCCTCGTCCTCGTCGGAGGCGCGGAGTTGTTCACGGGCAACAATCTGATCGTGATGGCCTGGGCCAGCGGCAAGGTTCCCACCCGCACCATGTTACGCAACTGGACCATCGTCTGGCTCGGCAATTTCGTCGGCGCGCTCGGGCTCATTGTCCTAGTCTTCTTCTCGCATCATCTCGACATGAATGACGGCCGCATCGGCTTGTCGGTCCTGAACACAGCCGCCGGAAAGATTCGTCCTGATATGGTGACGCTGTTCTTCAAGGGCATCCTTTGCAACGTGCTCGTCTGCGCGGCCGTCTGGCTTGCCTATGCGGGCCGATCAGTCACCGACAAGATGGTGGCCGTTATCTTGCCGATCTCCGCATTCATTGCTGCCGGTTTCGAGCATTGCGTCGCCAATATGTACTTCCTGCCAATGGCGTGGCTGCTGATCCAAACCGGTCATGCGCCCGCGAATTTCGATGCGTCGCTCATTACCATGTCAGGCATCAGCCACAATCTTGTCCCGGTGACGCTGGGCAACATCGTCGGCGGCGCTGGTTTTGTCGGCGCCGCCTACTGGGCGATTTATCGGGTAACGTTCGGCGAGGCATGATGACTTCTCGCCGACCACCGGTTGAAACCCGCACTCACTTGGGGCACGACGGCCTTCATTGTCGCATCGTTCGCATTGTACCATTAGACCATTTGCTTGATGAACCGCCGCCTAAGACATGTGGGAGGTCAGCTTCGGGTCATTCGCGTCGTTTTGGCGGTCCGCCAGCTATTTCCGGTCTCACCCGACGAGCAGACATTCGCAGTGTCCGACGGCATGTCTCAAACGGGGCCAATAGGCGACATTCGAGATGGAAGAGGCCGTCAACGTCAGCAAGCGAACAGCCCTTCACCTTATTGCTCCCGGACTCCTCCCTTCCTCAGCCCATCGATGATGTCATCGAACTCCCGACGAAACTGCGGGTTGCTTGAGATTGAATAACCAAGATCACGGTACCACTGGACCGTAAAGTCTGGTCGGAGCTTATTCAGTTCAGTCAAGCTCTGCTGTGCCTGTTCGAACTGCCCCGTGGCTCCATAAGCCGATGTCAGATCCACATAGGCGTACCAGAATACGTTGTTCAGATTGGCCGAGCGCCTGCATTCTTCGATGGCTTCTCCATATTGGCGCAGGTGCAAGTGTGCATGGCAGAGCCAATAGCGCCAACGGGAAACAAAGGGATCTTTGGGGCTGATTCGGAGAGCCAACTGGGCCGGTGAGAAGGCTTCGCGCGCTCGCCCAGAGGTAACAAGTGCAATTGTTTTGGCAGCGTAGACGTCTGGATTATTTGGATCAATTTCGAGCGCTGCATCGTATTCAGCCAAAGCCTCCTCAGGGTGTCCAAATAGAAGAAGGGTTCCCTTGGTCGCACGAGCAGTCGCGCTTGTCGAGTTCTTGGACAGAACTCTGTCTACGAGGTCGATCGCTTGTTTTTTGTCTTCAACCACGGAAGCAGACCATCGATTGTTCACATCAGCGGCTAAACACCGCGCTTTCCCGACCATGGCCTCAACGTTGTCTGGATCAAGGCGCAGCGCGCTATCGAACAGGTCCTTTGCCTGACCATTCTGAATCTTCGACTGCGGCTCGTAGAGCTTTGCCCAGCCGCGCATCGTGAAGTCCGTGGCGTCTGCATTCCTCGTTCGGTCCACTTCGCTGCGACGGCTTTCGGCTTGGATCAGTTCAATGTTCAGCGAGCGAGCGATCCGCGCTGTGATCTGGTCCTGCAAGGCGGCGAGGTTCGGACGATCGCCGTCGAAACGATCGGACCAGACATCCCGTCCGCTCGCGATGTCCGTAAGTGATACGTTGACCCGGACCTGATCTCCGTTGCGCCGCACCGCGCCCTGGACCGCCCATCGGATACCAAGGTCCTTGCCAAGAGCTTTGAAGTCGATCTGCTTGTTCTTGTATGTAAACGCCGTTCCGCGTCCGATAACGAACGCGCCAGGCATTTGCGCGAGGTCGGTCGTCAAGTCGGTCGTAATGCCGTTAGCGAAATAGTCCTGCTCCGGATCGTTGTTGAGGTTTGCGAATGGCAGGACCACTAGTGACAAGCGGGGAGCAATGTCGGGCCGGGCCATAGCCTCCCTCTGCGTCTGCTGCTTGTCCGGAAACACGTCAGTGCGGAGCGTCTTCCACACAGTCCAGTAGCCGACGAGGCCACCCGCAATCGCGCCGATAGCGGCAATCGGAGCGAGTGCCCCGCCGATTGACTGCAATCGCGCCCGGAGACGACCCTTAAAGTTGAGAGTCGATGCCGGTTTGTCCGGTGGCTCGTTATTAGATGCCTTCTTGTCCAGTGGATCATTATCGGATGCCGGTTTGTCCGGTAGGTCGCTGGAGACTTCCGAGTTCGTCACCATAACCTCCCCGCAGGGCCAAACGCCCGGATCATTAAGCCTAGCAGATTTTTACGGCTTCGCGTTGGTCAAGGCTCCTGACTAAGTTCACGCCTCTTCAAGTTGTTGCGGAATGGCCGGTTTGGCGACGTTGAATAGACAGATGTCCGGTTGGTGTCATTCGCGTCGTTTTGGCGGTCCGCCAGCTATTTCCGGTCTCACCCGACGAGCAGACATTCGCAGTGTCCGACGGCATGTCTCAAACCGGCCATCACCGGACTCATGCACAGCAGCGAACCGCATCTCTATTCGATCACCTCGTCGGCGAGGGCGAGTAATGAGGGCGGCACTGTTAAGCCGAGCGCTTTCGCAGTCCTCAAATTGATCAGTAGCTCGAATTTGGTCGGCCTTTCTACCGGAAGGTCAGCAGGTTTGGCGCCCTTGAATATCTTGTCCACGTAGTCGCCTGCGCGGCGGAATAGATCGGCTGCATCGGGACCGTAGACCACCAACCCCCCGCCAAAAGCATCGTGTCGAAATAAGTAGTTTGCTGGAAGATGATGCTGCGCCGCGAGCGCGATAACCCGCGGAGCCTCGACAAAGGTGAGAGCATCGCCAGCATCAACTATAGCATCGGCGTGCTGGGCAGCGGCCGACGCAAAGGCAGCGTCGAGCTCCTCAGCTGTGGTTGCCTCAACTACAGGCAGCGCTACACCGAGCCTCTGGGCCGCGCGGGGTATTTGTTCCGCAAAGTACGCCCTGTGCATTGGGTTGTCCGGATTGAGCAGGACCGCGATTTTCGAGGCGCCGGGAACGAGTTCCCGGAGAATTTCAATACGTTTCGCGAAGAAGTCATCGGGTACCATGCTCGAAATACCCGTCATGTTGCCGCCCGGTCGCGCGAGGCTTTGCACGAGGCCAAGCTGCACGGGATCTGCCACAAACACGAACACAATCGGAATGGTGGCGGTCGCTGTTTTCAGGGGTACTGCTGCTTGCGGCCCCGCAGCGATGAGGACATCGGGACTAAAGGCAATCAGGTCGGCGACCGAAGCTTCCAGTCGGTCCGGGGGTTGAGAAAAACGGTAGTCAATCGTCAGGTTTTTTCCGTCTATCCAGCCGTGGCCTCGTAGCCCATCCAGCAACGCAAGCTCGGCTTTATTCAGGGCCTTCCCGCTGCCATCGCCTACGGCGAGAAAACCAAGCCGGCGACGTTTTCCCTGCGCGTGCGAATATCGCGGCAAACCGAGCAGCGCCGCCGTGCCCGCTATGAACTCCCGCCGCTTCATTCGATCCTCTTCGCAGCTTGAGGAGGATGAGGCGAAGAGTATCACGTCTCGATTGTGGTCGCACTCATCAATGCGGCGCAAATGCGGGATGTCGCGCAAGACGCTTTGGGTCATTCTCGACCGGCTCCGCGGGTTTCGGCCACCGTTCGATGCCTGCTCTTCTCCGAAACCGACCAGCTTACTGCGCGGCAGCGAAATGACGCGAAGGGCCAGTAGCGGAAGTGACGCATTTCATTCGATGACCTCGTCGGCACGAGTGAGAAGCGTCGGCGGCACGTCGAGACCGAGAGACTTTGCGGTCTGCAAGTTGATCACTAGCTCGAATTTGGTTGGCGCTTGAACGGGCAATCCACTTGGTTGCGCACCCCTGAGAAGGCGATCAACGTAGGGCGCAACCTGACGATATAACTCCGTAACATCCGGCCCGTAGGAGAATAAGCCTCCCTCGGCAACAGCCACGCGAAACGGGTACACCGCGGGAACTCTATGACGGGCCGCTTGCTCGATTACCGTTGCACGATGCACCGCCATGAAGCTGTCCGCCATCAAGACAAGGCCCGCTCCGGGCTCCTGGGCGACCGCCGAAATTGCCGAGTCGATCTCGGAATTACTCCGAACCGGATTGACGAATGGCGCGATCGCTAAGTCTCGGGCCGCGGCTTCGAAAGCACGGTAAAAGTATGAGCCGCCGTCAGGTGCCGCGTCGGGATTGAACAGACCAGCAGCTCTAACAATCCGAGGATCAATGTCTTTGAGAAGGGCAAGCCACTTACCTGCCATCGACGGCTCAAAGTTCGCGAAGCCGGTTATGTTGCCGCCGGGTCGTGCAAAACTCTGCACGAAACCTTGACCGATGGGATCAGCAACAACGGTGAAAACCGTCGGGGTAGTTCGAGTTTCTTGTTTAACAGCTGCGGTGGTGGGCGTGGAGGTGGTCACGACGACATCGGGTTGCGATGCAAGTAACTCAATAGCAAATCGATGGGTCCGCTCAGCATCGGCACCACACCAGCGCACTTCGATGTTCACGTTCTTACCATCCGTCCACCCCAGCTTCGCTAAGCTCTGCTCGAATGCCTCGAGACGGGCATGCCCCGCGCGATCATCGTCGGAATACATCATTAGCACTCCGATCCGCCGGAGGCGGCCCTGAGCTTTCGAGCACTGAACTGCCGCAAAACCAGTCAAGCCAAGGATGAACTCGCGCCGTCTCATTTGATTGTCCGATCGCCGCTAGATGCCGTGGGCTCGTCATCTAGATCTTTCATGCGCAGCCCAGCTCAATGTAGCAAAGAGCTAACCGGCTCTACATGCCGGCCAAGCTGTTCCACCCTCAACCTTAGAACTAGGAATGAAGTCCGCTCCGGGTCAAACCGAGAAGAACTCAGCCCGAGCAAATGTCTTCCGGGTTACCCCTGAAAGCGGACACTGCGCGGCACAATCGGCCGGTTCAAAGGGGCCAACAGAACATTCGCGAAATGAAGGAGACCGCCAACTCCATCACCCGGTTCATCGCCGAATACTTGAGGTCTTCACTTTGATCCAATGCTCGCAGGGCGATCTTCTAGAAATTGACCACTCGCGAGTCCGGCTGCTTGGCTGCGGCGTGGAACTCGTTCATCCCAGCAAGCTTCGCCCGTTTGTCGAGCGCTGATGCCGCTAGACCGCGCGCCTCGACGCAAGGCTTGCACACCATCAACGTCACATTGGGATGCGCTGCGATCTCTTCGTATCGGTTCGGTGGCCCGACCGGGACGAGCTTCGCGCCCAAGCCCTCGATTGCTGTGAATACGGCATCGGCGAATAGCATCAGCGTGACGCTGTCGCCGCTCTGCACCGCGGACGTAGCGAAGATAAATGGCAGCATTGCCCGAGTTGGATCAGTCGGGCCATATGTGGCGGAGATAGCGAAATGCATCTTTGTCTCCTATCCTAGTTCCCGCGCTCCGGCGGTCTGCACGACTGGATTTAAGCAATTTGAGGCGGATTGGGCTTGATCAGCGTCAACGGACGTTCTTCGGGGATTTCTATCCGAACGACTCCATCACTCTTGTCATCGCCGGATGCTTGCGGTTCTTCACTTGGAGCCAGTGCTTCGACCGGCCAGCGTGATATGGCCGGTCGCGGCAGCCTCTCGCAGGCGCCTGCCGACAGTTGCACGGGTGAATTTCCTGCCGCCACTTTCGACGGGCTCCATCGGGCTGTCAGCCTAGCACATTGTCGAGGGCTGCTAAAACTGTTGTCAATTTCTGCGTTGGGTCCAAAAGGCGACGATCCCAGCGGGGACTGCGTGTCCGCTTTGCTCTCTCTCGGAAGCAGACATCGCTGATCTAGAGTCCCCCTCAGTTAAGGCGGTGCGGGCCAGCCAGCAGACCCAGCACGATCGAGAACAATTCGTTCTGCGAGGAGATGCCGAGCCGCTCATAGGCGCGCTTGCGGTAGGTCAGGGTCGAATGCAGGCTGATGCCGAGCGCCTGCGAGATCGCCTCGGAGCTGAGGCCGAGCAGAATGCGCCGGCAGACCTCCTGCTCGCGCGGAGTCAGCGCGGAGAGCGGCGTGCGTGTTGCGAATAATGCGGCGAGGTTCTGGTCGGGCGTTGCGGCCTGCTGGAAATGACGGGCGACGCTCGCGCCGATTGCCGGCGCAACAGTCTGGAGCCGCGCGCGCTCGGCATCCCCGAAGCGACCCTGGGACAAGATGCGGTAGAAATTGACGTAGAAGCAGGTGTCACCAGTCCAGATCGCCGTGGCGCATTTGTCGACGATGTCAGAGTCATTGAAGAAGATCTTGCGATAGCGCGCGCCATACATGCGCGGCGCGAACGACGGCAGCATGATCGGCGCGCCGCTCTCGGCCTCGAAGAGCGCATCGCGGTTGGGATCGGATTCGTGGAACTGCCCGGCATAGGCGGCGCCGAGATCGCCGCCGGTCGGGATGTTGCCGGCATCGAGCAGGCAACTTGCGGCGCCGGCGCGCGTCAGCGCGAACACCATGCAATGGCCGACCCCGGCCTGCCGGCGCAGCGTGTCGATCAGGATCGTTGGGAAGTCGGGGCGGCCGATGGCGAGCACCGCGGGCGTGACGTCGCCGGCCGCTGGGTTCGGGGCCATCGCGTGGGGCCGCATTGGTTTTCCTCCGCAAGACGTTCTTTTGCGGGAGGATAGCAGCAAGGGCAGTGCGGCGGAAGGCAACCAAGCCGCTTCTGGGTCCCGGCTCTGCGCAGCAGCCATAGCGCGTTGAAGACGCGCGTGAGCGCGCTTATGGCACGCTGCAGCGCGTCCGGGACAAGAGAGTTCGCGCGTTGTTAGACGGTCTCGTGCCCCGGACGCAGCGCAGCGCCACTTCGGCGGTGCGCAGCTGAGCCAGGGCCCATGCCAGATAAAGAGTCCTACCCCGCCGCGGCCTTTACCGGGGCGACGTTGATGGCGAGCTTGCCGTAGCGGTCGGTGAAAGCTTCCGTGTCGATCTCTTCCAGCTTGATCTCACCGCTCATCACGCCCTGCTTCCAGGCGGCCTGGGCGGGGTCGTTCTGGAACTCCGGCATCACCTCGCGGCCGAACAGCTCGAGCGATTCGCAGATGTGCTCGTGGCTGTTCTTGCCGGCCTGGTTGAGCAGAATGACTTGGTCGATGTGGGAGCTCTGGAAGCGCTTCAGCTTCTTGCGGATCGTCTCGGGCGAGCCGATCAGGCCGCCGCGCAGCGCCGCCTCCTGCGCTTCCGGATTGTCGCGCTTCCACTTGTTGTACTCGTCCCACATGTTGACGGTGTAGGGCGCCGGCCGCTGGCGGTTCTGCGAGGCGCCGTAGAAGCGCAGCGCGAACTGGAAGAAGGTGGCGCCGTCGGCGCGCGCACGCGCTTCCTCGTCGGTCTTGGCGCACATGAAGAACGACACCAGTGCCATGTTCGGATTGATCTCGTAGTCGGCGAGCTTGTGCAGCCGCTTGGTCATCGCATTGTAATAGGCGTGCACCCAGGCGTGCGCCGCGTCGGCACTGACGAACTGGAAGCCGAGCGCACCGAAGCCGTGGCGACCGGCGCGCTCGATGGTCGGCAGCTGCGAGCAGGCCATCCACAGCGGCGGATGCGGCTTCTGCACCGGTTTCGGTACGACGTTGCGCAAGGGAATGTCGAAATACTTGCCGTGATGCTCGCTGCCGGCGTCCTTGAACATGGGGAAGATCGCGGCTACGGCCTCCTCGAACACCTCCTTCTTGGTCTCCATGTCGCGTCCGAACGGCGTGAGCTCGGTGATGGAGGCACTCTCGCCCATGCCGAATTCGCAGCGGCCGTTGGAAAGCAGATCGAGCACCGCAACGCGCTCGGCGACACGGGCCGGATGGTTGGTGGTGAGCTGGAGGATGCCGTGGCCGAGCCTGATGTTCTTCGTGCGCTGGCTCGCGGCTGCGAGGAATGATTCAGGCGAGGGCGAGTGCGAGTATTCCTCGAGGAAGTGATGCTCGACGACCCAGGCGTGGTCGTAGCCGAGCTTGTCGGCGAGTTCCATCTGCGAGAGGGCGTTCTGGTAAAGCCTGAGCTCATCGCCGGCCACCCAGGGCCGTGGCAGCTGCAGCTCGTAGAAAATGCCGAACTTCATGACGCCTCTCCCGCATTATTGTTGTTAGACTCATCTTAATGAGCGAGGCGGCGCTGTCTACGGAATCGCAATTCCGCCGCGCGGGAGATCGATTCTTCGCGCATACGTGGCAACGCCGCCCCGGCTGCGGAGCCGGGCTACGACATTCCGGCGACCTAAACGATTGATCCAAATCAAGGTCTTCGTAACTTGTCTGTATCTAAAGTTGCAGCAAGGTAACGGCCCGGATGCCGTCCCGATTCCAATACCATTTCGAAGAGACCGAATATGTCGGCCCCTGACGACACGACGACGCGCGTGCGCCGTAAGCGCATGGAGATTTTCGCTTTCCTGTTCCTGACCGCGGTCGTGATGCCCGTCCTCGCGGTCGGAACGGTCGGCTCTTACGGCCTCGGCGTCTGGATCTATCAGATGTTTGCGGGCCCTCCCGGCCCACCACCCTCCCCGCATTGATCCCCGAAAAGCGAAAGGCAGGCATCATGGCCCAAGCCACACTCAACCGCCGCGCATTGATCACCGGCCGGGTGCTCAGCACCGACCGTGTCGTGCCGCCTCCGGGCTGCGAGATCGCCAGCATCATCGTGCAGGCGCGACCCGAGCGCCTGGCCGAGCTGGAGGCCGAGATCATTGCGATTCCCGGCTGCGAGATTCACGGCCGCGACGTGCGCGGAAAGCTCGTCGTCGTGACCGAAGCGCCGGACGCCGGCAGCCTCGGCACCATTCTCAACACCATCCAGTCGCTGCCGAACGTCTATTCCGCAGCACTCGTCTTCCACGCCATCGAAACCGCCTGAGTCAGGAAGAGCCATTATGACATCGCCAAAGCTCGACCGCCGCCAGATGCTGAAGTTAGAGGCCGCCGCGATCGCAGCCGCTGCCGCGGGCATGCCGGCACCGGCGCTCGCCGCCAATCTCGTCTCCGAGCGCGACAACAGCGAACTGAAATGGGACAAGGCCGCCTGCCGCTTCTGCGGCACCGGCTGCTCCGTGATGGTCGCGACCAAGGACAACCGCGTCGTCGCGACGCACGGCGACATCAAGGCCGAGGTCAATCGCGGCCTCAACTGCGTCAAGGGCTACTTCCTCTCCAAGATCATGTACGGCCATGATCGCCTGACGCAGCCGATGCTGCGCAAGACGAACGGCAAGTACGACAAGAACGGCGACTTCACGCCGGTGTCCTGGACCGAAGCCTTCGACATCATGGAGGCGAAGTGGAAGGAGGCGATGAAGAAGCGCGGGCCGAACGGCGTCGCCATGTTTGGCTCCGGCCAGTGGACGATCTGGGAAGGTTATGCCGCCTCGAAGCTGTTCAAGGCCGGCTTCCGCACCAACAACATCGACCCCAATGCGCGGCACTGCATGGCGTCCGCGGTTGCCGGCATGATGCGCACCTTCGGCATCGACGAGCCGGCCGGCTGCTATGACGACATCGAAGCCACCGATGCCTTCGTGCTGTGGGGCTCGAACATGGCGGAGATGCACCCCATCCTGTGGACGCGCGTGGCGGATCGCCGGCTGTCCGCGCCCCATGTCCGCGTCGCCGTGCTCTCGACCTTCGAGCACCGCTCGTTCGACCTCGCCGACATCGGCATGGTGTTCGTGCCGCAGACCGACCTCTACATCCTCAACGCCATCGCCAACCACATTATCAAGACCGGCCGCGTCAACAAGGACTTCGTCAACGCCCATACCATCTTCAGGCGCGGACAGACCGACATCGGCTACGGCCTCCGGCCCGAGCATCCGCTCCAGAAGAAGGCGACGGGCGCGGCGAAGGCCAACGACTCCACCGAGATGAGCTACGACGAATACGTCAAGTTCGTCTCGGACTACACGCTGGAGAAGGCGGCGAAAATGTCGGGCGTGCCGCTGAACCGGCTCGAGGCGCTCGCCGAACTCTATGCCGATCCCAAGACCAAGGTGGTCTCGTTCTGGACCATGGGCTTCAACCAGCACACCCGCGGCGTCTGGTGCAACAACCTCGTCTACAACATCCATCTGCTCACCGGAAAGATCTCCTCGCCCGGCAACAGCCCGTTCTCGCTCACCGGCCAGCCCTCGGCCTGCGGCACCGCGCGCGAGGTCGGCACCTTCTCGCACCGCCTGCCGGCCGACATGGTCGTGACCAACAAGGAGCATCGCGACCACGCCGAACACCTCTGGCTGTTGCCCGAAGGGACTATTCCGGACAAGCCCGGCGCACACGCCGTGCTGCAAAGCCGGATGCTGAAGGACGGCCTGATCAACGCCTATTGGGTGCAGGTCAACAACAACCTGCAGGCCGGTCCCAATGCCAACGAGGAGACCTACCCGGGCTTCCGCAATCCCGACAATTTCATCGTGGTCTCGGACGCCTATCCCTCGGTGACGGCGCTGGCCGCCGACCTGATCCTGCCGACTGCGATGTGGGTGGAGAAGGAAGGCGCCTATGGCAATGCCGAGCGGCGCACACAATTCTGGCACCAGCTCGTCAACGCGCCCGGCGAGGCCAAGTCCGATCTGTGGCAGCTCATGGAGTTCTCCAAGCGCTTCAAGATCGAGGAGGTGTGGCCGGAGGAGCTGATCGCCAAGAAGCCGGAGGTTCGCGGCAAGACGCTGTTCGACGTGCTCTACAAGAACGGCCAGGTCGACAAGTTTCCGACCTCGGAGATCGAGGAAGGCTACGCCAACGAGGAATCCAAGGCATTCGGCTTCTACGTGCAGAAGGGATTGTTCGAGGAGTATGCCTCGTTCGGCCGCGGTCACGGCCACGACCTCGCGCCGTTCGAAAGCTATCACCGCGAGCGCGGCCTGCGCTGGCCGGTCGTGAACGGCCAGGAAACGAAATGGCGCTTCCGCGAGGGCAGCGATCCCTATGTCAAGAAGGGCACTGACGTGCAGTTCTACGGCTATCCCGACGGCAAGGCGCGCATTTTCGCCCTGCCTTACGAGCCGGCGGCGGAATCGCCCGACAACGAATACCCGTTCTGGCTCTCGACCGGCCGCGTGCTGGAGCACTGGCATTCCGGCACCATGACGCGCCGCGTGCCGGAGCTCTACAAAGCGTTCCCCGAAGCGGTCTGCTTCATGCATCCCGACGATGCACAGGAAGCGAAGATCCGGCGCGGCGACGAGGTGAAGGTGGTGTCCCGTCGCGGCTTCATCCGCGCGCGCGTCGAGACGCGCGGCCGCGACCGGCCGCCGCGCGGGCTGGTGTTCGTGCCGTGGTTCGACGAATCCAAGCTGATCAACAAGGTGACGCTGGACGCCACCGATCCGATCTCGCTGCAAACCGACTACAAGAAATGCGCCGTGCGCATCGAGCGGGTGTAACCATGCTGAAGCGAATTGGAATTGTCCTGCTGGCGCTCGCGATTGCCGCGGGCACGGGCACGCTGACCGCACAGACCGTGACCTCCGGCCTGCGCGGCCCGACACCGCTCAATGACGAGGGTCCGGCGCCGCCGATGCTCCCGAACCGCAACACCTCCGAGAAGGAGTCGCGGAACTATCCGGAGCAGCCGCCGGTGATCCCGCATTCGATCGACGGCTACCAGATCGACCTCAACAGCAACAAGTGCCTGTCCTGCCATGCGCGCGCGCGCACGTCGGAATCGCAGGCACCGATGGTCTCGATCACGCATTTCATGGACCGTGACGGCCAGTTCCTGGCCTCGATCTCGCCGCGCCGATTCTTCTGCACGGAGTGCCACGTGCCGCAGAACACCGCCACCCCGCCCGTCAGCAACGACTTCACGGACATCGACACGCTGCTCTCGCGCGCAAGCCCTGGTGGCCGCCGATGACGACGGATGCTGACGAGTCAAAAGCCAAGCGCGGCTTCATCGCGCGAAGCTGGGACTTCGCGCTCGAGCTCTGGGGCGTGCTGCGGCGTCCGAGCTCGGTCTTCGCGCTCGGCACGCTCGTGCTTGCCGGCTTCATGGCCGGCGTGATCTTCTGGGGCGGCTTCAACACCGCGCTGGAACTGACCAATACCGAGAAGTTCTGCACCGGCTGCCACGAGATGAAGGACAACGTCTACGCCGAGCTGAAGTCGACCATCCACTTCACCAACCGCTCCGGCGTGCGCGCCACCTGCCCGGATTGCCACGTGCCGCACAACTGGACCGACAAGATCGCGCGCAAGATGCAGGCCTCCAAGGAGGTCTGGGGCAAGATCTTCGGCACGATAGATACCCGCGAGAAGTTCCAGGATCACCGGCTCGAGCTCGCCGCTCATGAATGGGCTCGCTTCAAGGCCAACGACTCCCTGGAATGCCGCAACTGCCACAGCGCCGACTCCATGGACATCACCAAGCAGTCGCCGCGGGCCTCGGTGGCGCATCAGCGCTTCCTGTTCACGCGCGAGAAGACCTGCATCGACTGCCACAAGGGCATTGCGCACCATCTGCCCGACATGCGCGGCGTTCCCGGCTGGCAATAGGGCGGTTACGTCTTGGCGAGGCCCGAGCGAGGGCCTCGTCCTTCGAGACGACCGCTTCCAGCGGCCTCCTCAGGATGAGGCTGAGCGGCATCTTTGCCTATCGACATAGCTGCCGCGCACTCCGTCCTCATCCTGAGGGCCCGCCAAAGGCGGGCGTCTCGAAGGATGGGCGGTGGAGAACGGCCTCCAAATGCGATTGCCCTGCGCTTGAACCGGCGGGGCGAATGGTTAGTTTTGGGGGACGGCGAATCGGTCGATTTCGCCCTTCCTCAAGACAGACATGGCGACATTCACCCCGCATCAGGACGCCGCGCTCAAGGCCGTCGGCGACTGGCTCAAGGCAAAACCCGGCCGCAACGGCACGCCGCCGGTCTTCCGCCTGTTCGGTTTTGCCGGCACCGGCAAGACCACGCTGGCGCGGCATATCGCCGACGGCGTCGACGGTGAGGTGAAGTTTGCCGCCTTCACCGGCAAGGCCGCGCTGGTCATGCGCAACAAGGGTTGCGACGACGCCTCCACCATCCACTCCCTGATCTACCGCGCCCGCGAATCCGGCGAGGAGCAGCCGAGCTTCGAGCTGTGGGACGACGCACCCGCCTCGAAAGCCAAGCTGATCGTGATCGACGAATGCTCGATGGTCGACGCCGAACTCGGCCGCGACCTGATGTCGTTCGACTGCCCCCTGCTCGTGCTCGGCGACCCCGCGCAGCTGCCGCCGATCCAGGGCGGCGGCTTCTTCACCAATACCGAGCCCGACGCGATGCTGACCGAAGTCCACCGCCAGGCGCAGGACGACCCGATCGTGCGGATGTCGATGGACGTCCGCGAAGGCCGCGAGCTCGATATCGGCCGCTACGGCGACAGCGAGGTGGTCTCCCGGAGGGAGCTCGACCCCGGCCGCGTCATGGGCGCCGACCAGGTCCTGGTCGGCCGCAACAACACCCGCCGCGCCTACAACATGCGCGTGCGCCAGCGCCAGAACATCGAGGACCAGTTTCCGGTCGCCGGCGACAAACTGGTGTGCCTGCGCAACAACCGCAAGAAGGGCCTGTTCAACGGCGGGCTGTGGCGCGTGAAGTCGCGCAACACCTCGCGCTCGAAGTCGCGCATCCTCAGCATGCGGCTGTCGCCGGACGAGGATTTCGGGCACAAGGTGACGAAGGTCTCGGTGCGCGCAGATTGCTTCGAGGGCGGCATCGAGCAGATCGCCTGGGAGCAGCGCAAGCCCTATGACGAGTTCGATTACGGCTACGTGCTGACCGTGCACAAGTCGCAGGGCTCGCAATGGGACGACGTCGTGCTGTTCGACGAGAGCTTTGCGTTCCAGGACTCCAGGGCACGGTGGCTGTACACGGGTATCACGCGCGCGGCGAAGCGGCTGAGCGTGGTCGTGTGAGAGCGTCCAAAGTCCGACCAACGCAATCAAGGTTGCGGACCCGATAGACCCGGCTCGCGCTCGGCCCGGAAAACATTGCTATAGAGATTTGCGATCCATTGCCGACCGCTCGCGGTGATGTTGAGATAGCGTATCGCGGCCTGAATCTGTGGAGCAACGTTATTCCAGTAAAACTGCGGATACTTGTAGACGACGTCTGCAGGCGTATCATAGCCGAGCTTCTTGTTTAAACCGATTTCCTCAAACTCGTGAAACAGAGCATTCGACTTTCTCAGGTAGTTGGGATCGCCGAGCTGACCGATAAGGTCGGCGGCGCGCAGCAACATGCCCTCCTCTTCCATCAAATTGTCGATTGAGGAGTCCGAATAGGGAAAGCGCGTAAACTCTATGGCCCGGGCAATTCGGCTTGCGTCGATCTCTTCGACGTCGTCGAGGCGTTCCAGGACGAACAATTTCGAGCGGTCCACATGATAGGGCGCGAGCGCGGCGTCGGAGGCCCCCCTCGGGAGCCGAACCATGCGACCAGTCAGATCTGCGACATAGGAGTCGTCGCTATCGCCTTGAATGACCCCGCGCACATACCCGATGTCATGGGTCAGGCACGCCAGGGTGAAATTCGCATAGTCGGCGACTGTGGTTGGCCGCAACAGCATCCGCCCCATCATGATATCGTGCCCGGCCAGAGTCACGAGCATCGAGTGCTCTATGTTGTGATACAGGGCGTCGCTGTTGCCAATGCACTCCAATGTGAGCCTGGCCGCAAAGGGAAGAATTTCGGCCAGGCGGGCATGCGAATAGCCAAACCGATCTCGTGTATCCGAGGTCAAGAACGATGCTAAAGTCTGCGCTACCAGTTCTGGAATTGTGATCATCTGAACACCCATCTCAGTGTGCGCTGCGGGTTCTGACAAGCTCCTTTGTTGCCCCTTAAATAGCACATCGCGGCTCTCCGGGTCGGTGAATGTTCACGTCCGTACGGAATCCGACCTCACCGGTCGGCCGGCGCGCAGCCGTCACTTCCCCGCGACGAAGTAAAAGTCCTCGCGTCCCGGCGGCGAGCCGTAGGTGAACGGCTGCTGCTCGTGCCTGGTCGCGGACCAGACGTCGTCGCGGACGATGTCGAACAGCTTGCGGATCTCGACGCGCGGCACCTTGATCTCGCGGGCGAGCGCGGTGGCGAAGGGGCTGTCGGCGCCGCCGTCGCCGTCCATCGCGGTCTCGCCGTGCTTGGCGGCGTAGACCACCATGAAGCCGGCGCCGGGCTCGATGTTGGAAAAGCCCTTGTCGACCAGCTTAAGCGACAGCGTGCGCTGCATGGTCGGCGCGAACGGATTGTCGCGGCACGCGTCCAGCATCACCAGGCGCACCTTGCGCGCGGCACCGACGGCGGCGATCACCTGCTCGAGCGCGACGGCCTCGGTCTCGGCGTCCTTGTCGGCGGTGAGTTTTGCGTCGACCGGCACGAGATAGTTCACGCCGCCGATCTCGAAACCGTGCCCGGCATAATAGACCACGGCCCAATCGGCCTTTTCCGCTTCATCGGCGAAAGCCTGCAGCGTCTGGAAGAACTTGTCGCGGGTGAGGTCGCTGACCGACATCACCGTCTGGAATCCGAGATCCTTCAGCACGCCAGCGATCAGCTTCGAATCGCGCGGAGGATTGGGCAATGCGTGGACGTTCTTGTAGGCGCCGTTGCCGATCACCAGCGCGACGCGGCGCGTGCTCGGCCCGGCCGGCACCTGCGGCGTGAGCGCGGCGAGCCGCTCCTGCGCCTTGGCGCGGGCGCGCGCGACGTCGAGCTCGTCGAACCTCGTCAGCGAATAGGCCGCCGAGCGGTAGTCGGCGCGCGCCTGGGCAAGATCGTGCCTGCGCTCGTAGATCTGGCCGCGGCCGGAATGGGCGCGCACATTGTTCGGGTTGATCTGGATGACCGTGTTGTAGTCCTTCAGCGCGGCATCGAGGTCGCCCTTCATCATGTTGACGTCGCCGCGATTGTTGATCGCAAAGGTGTTCTTCGGCTGCTTCTGGATCAGGCCATCGCAGTCGGCGAGGGCCCGGTCATATTTGCCCATCATGCCGTAGGTGATGCAGCGATTGGCCGCGATCTGCGGCGCGGCCGGGTCGATCTTCTCGGCTTCCGCAAAGTCGGCAATCGCGCCGTCGAAGTCCTTGTTCAGCGTGCGCAGGCGGGCGCGGTTGGTCCAGCCGAGCAGGAATTTCGGCGTGTATTTGATCGACAGGCTGAAGTCGTCGAGCGCACTTTGCAGCGCGCCTCTGCGCAGCTGGATGGTCCCGCGATTGTTGTAGGCAAAGCCGAAATTCGCGCGCTTCTGGATGGCGAGATTGTAGTCGGCCATCGCGAGATCGTCCTCGCCCTTGCGCTCATGGGCGAGGCCGCGCAGGTTGATGGCGCCGACATTGTCGGCATCGAGATCGATGGCGGACGACAGCGCCTCGATCGCGCGGTCATAGTCGCGCTTGTTGATCAGCGCGTTACCGCGCACGACGAGCGCGAGTGACTTGTCCTTGCCGCTGACCTTGTCGGCCTTCAACAGGTTCTCGCAGGCCGTCGCACGGGCCTGGGCTTCCGCCTGACGGTCACGGCAAACGGTGAGATCGTCGGCGGCTTGCGGATCGGCCGTGGCGATGGAGGTGCAGGCGGCCAGGATAGCGAGGAGGACGGCGAGGGTCAGGGGAACGACGCGCAGCATGTTGTCAGATCAGCTCCAGCCACCACATTTCCAAGTCGATCATCGATCGCGCGGGTTCATCTAGCGCGGAGTTCCCGGCCTCGCCAAGCCGCGCTGGCGTCGCGCCATCCGGAGCGGCTTTTTTCACAGGCTCGTGTTCGTCCTCGCGTAACAATCGCCGCCCGTGCCCGTATCTCAGACGATGCGAAAACGCGGCCGGGCAGGCTGTTCGCCCGGCCCCGGCCGCCCTAGACTGTCAGCCTTCCGAAAAGGATCCGCCATGCGCCGACCTGCCCTGCTGTCCCTGCTCGCCGCAACCACCGCCCTGACGCTGGCCCTGACCGCGCCGACGCGGGCCGCGGAGGATGCGGTCGTGATCCCCGCCCCCACCACGGATGCAGCGCCCGCAAGCGGGATCCAGACCGCGGTGGTCGCCGGCGGCTGCTTCTGGGGTGTGCAGGGCGTGTTCCAGCACACCGCAGGCGTCGTCAACGCAGTCTCCGGCTATGCCGGCGGCACCAAGGCGACTGCCGACTATCAGACTGTCTCGAGCGGCCGAACGGGCCACGCCGAGTCGGTCGAGATCAAGTACGACCCCAGGAAGATCTCCTACGGCAAGATCCTCCAGATCTACTTCTCGGTGGTGCACGACCCGACCCAGCTCAACCGCCAGGGCCCGGACGTCGGCACACAATATCGCTCGGCGATCTTCACCACCTCGGACGAGCAGAAGAAGGTGGCGGAGGCCTATATCGCCCAGCTCAACGGCGCGAAGGTGTTCAGCAAGCCGATCGTGACCAAGGTTGGCGCGCTGGAAGCGTTCTACCCGGCAGAGGCCTATCACCAGGACTATCTGACGCTGCACCCGACCCAGCCCTACATCGCGTACAACGACATCCCGAAGGTCGAGAACCTGAAAAAACTGTTCGCGGATAACTACATTGAGAAGCCGACGCTGGTGAGTACCAGCAAGGCCACCAACTGATCGCGAGATTCACGGAAACAACGGGAGACCCATGCCCGACACCAAGGCGAAAACCACAGACGACAAGGTCATCAAGAGCGAAGAGCAGTGGCGTCGCGAATTGACGCCGATGCAGTACGCCGTGCTGCGCGAGAAGGCGACCGAGCGTCCCTTCTCCGGCGAGTATGAGCACGATCACCGCGCCGGCACCTATGTCTGCGCCGGCTGCGGCAACGTGCTGTTCTCTTCCGACGCCAAGTTCGATTCCGGCTGCGGCTGGCCGAGCTTCACCCAGCCGGCCGTCGAGAGCCACATCGACGAGGAGCACGATGCGAGCCACGGCATGATCCGCACCGAGGTGCTCTGCTCCAAGTGCAGCGGCCATCTGGGCCACGTCTTCCCCGACGGCCCCGGACCGACCGGCCTGCGCTACTGCATCAACTCTGCGGCGCTCAAGCTCGAGCCGAAATAAAGTTGCGCGCTGCCGGTTCCATCATGGAACCCGGCGGCGCGATGTGCTTTTCTCTCCTGACGGTGCGGCCGATGATCGCAGTCCGGCGGCCGTCAGGGAGGATGCCATGACGCTTGGGACCATCCTGATCATCCTGGTAATCATCTATCTCATCGGCGGCCTGTCCGGCCGGATCGGCGGCTATGGCTACGGCATGGGCCATTCCGGCATGGGCATCGGCGGCCTCGTGCTCGTGGTGCTGATCGTCCTGCTGCTTGTTGGCAAGTTGTGAACCAATTAAGATATTGAAATTACTTGATTAAATACAGTTGCGGAGCTGCCATGCGCGGATTCATCATCTCCGTTCGCAGGGGTCGCAATTTTGTCAAATCGGCCTATATTAGGGGACGAAAGTGATGTGCGGCGGGCCCACGCGACTGTGGCCGCTGCCCTCCCAAACCCCACGCGCTTAAAGCCCCAGAGAAGATCACGAGGTCTTTGACCATGCGTCCACTGCGTCCGTTCAACTTCAACACTTCCGCCGAGCTCTTCCCCGCCGCGATCCGCAAGAAGAAGCGTGCAGGCTTCACCTATCGCCGGTTCGGCACTGCGGCCGAGGCCGTGCAGTTCGCGATGGAGCAGTTGCCGACGGATTCGCTGAACGGCGCCTATCTCCAGGTCGAGGAAGCGCGCTTCGACCAGAACGGCATCCGCTCGCTCTATGAGAGCGAAGCCTTCCCGCTGCCCCGCCGCCCCAAGCCGGCAGCGGCCAGCACCGACGCCGACGCGGCGTAAATTTTCGCAAGCCTCCGATGTGCGCTGAAAGCGCGATGGCCGAAAGGCTGTCGCGCTTTTTGCGTTTCCGGGCCGATCTCTCCTCTCCCTCTTCCCGTTCTTACGGGGAGAGGGTCGGGGTGAGGGGCTGCATCCGCAATCAGGGTAAGAGTGGGACTCGCGGAGACTCCCCCTCGCCCGCCGCGCTTCGCGCGTCGGCCTCTCCCCGCAGGCGGGGAGAGGCGAAGAAACGCAGCACGCGCTAGATGCGCGGCTGCTTGTCGAGCCAGCGGCGCAAGAGGCGCACGTTGCGCATGTTGGCGCGGAACATGACGTCGAAGGCGTCGCCCGCGAACGGAACGATGCCGACCACGCCGTCGACCGCGACATTGCCGAGCATTCGCGCGGTGATGTACCAGGGCGCGCCCAGCGCCCGTGCCTCGCGTACCAGCCACAGCGAGATCGCCGTGGTGATGATGTCGCCGACAACGGGGATCAAGCCGATCAGCCCGTCGATGCCGTAGCGGATGTTGGTGCCGGGCAGGATGAAGGCGACGTCGAGCAACTTTGCGATCGCCTCGATCCGCGCGATCCGCTGCTCGCGCGTCAGATTGCCGAACGGATGTCCCGTGAATGGATTGTCCTTGCCAAATTCGGAACGAAACTCGCGAAACCCCTGCTCCAGCGTTTCGGGGCGGATCTCATGACCTTCTTGGTCGATGATCGGCCCACGGGCTTCAGCGCCTGAAAAGGTCGCGTGCGAGGTTCGCCCGGAACGGGGCCTGGGTCTCGTCACAATATCATCGTCGGACATGGTCATCGCCCAGAGGAAACGCGCGAACGCAACCAGGGTTGCTGCGCTGCGGTCGAAGGTCGCCCGCTCAGGTTGGCGCCGCCGCGGCCTGCGGTTCCTCGACGTATCTATGCACGAGCCAGGATGAAAGCACCGCCGGCACGAACCCGACCAGGCCATACAGGATGAACTGCACCGCGCCCGAATCCGGCCCGCGCGAGCTGTAGGTCAGCGAGGCCAGCACGAAGGCAAACAGGCCGACCAGAAGCATCCGCAACACCGGACCGATCCGCCTGATGTGGAGCAGGATGTCGTCGACAGCGCCGATCATCAACGAGGGCAGGAAGCCGAACAAATAGCTGTATTGCAGGGACTTGAAGAACACGGCGAATAGCTTGCCGAACTCGCCGAGGTTGGTGTGAGCCCAATAGCCGGACTGATAGGTCGTCGTCACCAGCAGCAGGAACCCGCCGACGAACGGGCCGACCAGCGCAAATACCAGATAGCGTTTCATCAAACACCCTCACACATCAGCCCATTTATAGCAGCGTGGCGGGAAGCTTGGATAGCGGGGTTCAGGCGACCGCCCGGCCCCCGGAAGGGGAACAAGTGGCAAGGCGACGAGTTCTGACAGGACCGAAATCCATACCGCAGGTCAGATTGGAGTCGTGTCGATGTCCCGCAAACCCGTTCTCGCCGCGACGCTCGTCCTTGCAGCCCTGAGCAGCCTGTCGACCACCCCGGTTCTCGCGCAAGGCCACATGGGCACCCCGCAGGAGCAGAACGCCTGCTCGCGGGATGCATCGCGCTTCTGCCGCAAGGACCTCGGCAATGACGGCGCCGTGCAGGCATGCCTGCAAGCCAACCGCGCCAGGCTGTCGAAATCTTGCCGCAAGGTGTTCGAGAGCCACGGCATGTGAGGATCGGGGCCATTCCTGGCGAACGGAGAGTGAAGCCATGCTGCGCGACGAACAGCTCTCGATCTTGCGGGACATCAGCCAATCCGTTGCCTTCGCCGACGACCGGCAAGGCAAGGTGGGAGAGCTGATCACCGACGGCTACGTAATGAAGGACGGCGATCTGTTCGAACTCACCGCGAAGGGCGTCAGCGCCGTCGAGGAACACGCCGCTGCGCTCAGCGAGCCGCTTGGCGAGAGCGACGCCACAAGCACGCCATCCTATCGCCTTGTCTGATGCAACGCGCCGCTTCGACGTGACGTGCGCGCAACAATTGCGAATTCCTTCGAGCTGACCATTGCAGCCGCGCGGCAATGGCGCATACTTCGCTCGGGCGGCGCAACACTTTTCGATTCGAACATCAGGAAATCGAGCGACCACATGCGGGATTGAGTTCCCGGCGTGAAGGCTGTGACATGCGGCAGATCAAGCCGCGTGCGGCGCCCCAAAACCAAGTGGCTCAAGCCCACGGAACTCGGGGACGCATTCATCATGACACGCTATCAGACGATCGCTTCGCTCTTCGCCTTCGCCACCACCGCCTTCGCTCTCCAGACATCACCCGGCCTCGCCTTCTCGTCCGAAGCGCAGCAGATGTGCACGGGCGATGCGATGCGGCTGTGCTCCAGCGAAATCCCGGACATCCCGCGGATCAGGGCCTGCATGGTGCGAAACAAGGCGCAGGTCAGCCCCGGCTGCCGCGCCGTGATGGACCGCGAGGCGGCCGCCGCTGCGGCAACGCGCAAGCGGGAAGCCGCCGCGCAATAAGACGCATCTGGATGTCATTCCGGGGCGACGCGCAGCGTCGAACCCGGAATGACGAAGATGGTGCTCGCCTAGCTCAATCGCCCCATTGCGCGAAGGCGTCGTTGAACGCACGCTCGCCGGGGGCGCCCTTCTCGATGGCGATGATGGCGCGGCGCTGGTTGGCGTAGACCAGCGGCACGTCGAACCAGGAGCGCTCCTTCAGGAGCTGGACGTTGCGGGCGCGGTCGGCGTCGACATTGGAGAGGCCGACCAGGAAGAAGCCGTCGGTGACCTTGACCGCGAGGCCTGCGAGCGGCGTGCCGCGCGCCTGCTCGTTCGACTTCATCAGAATGCCCGGCACGTTGGAGACGCTGCCGCCCGGAAAATCCGGCGGCAGGATGAAGGTCAATTCCGCGGTGTGGCTCGCCGGCAGCGACGAGTCGGTATTGCGGCGGAACGACATCGTCATCTTGAACTTGCGGTCGGGAATCTCGATGTCGGCGCGCACCGCGACGTCGGCCTTCTGGTTGCCCGACGCCTTGATCGGCTCGAGCCGCCACACCACCGAGCCGACATATTGCCTGCCCTTCGGGTCGGACGGATCCTCGTCATAGAGCACGACCTTCTGCGCCACCGGCGCGGCGGGCTGGTCGCTCGCCGAGGGCTGGCCGACGCGATCCGGAATCTTGGGCTTGCTCTGCGGCTGGGCCGTATCCTTCGGCGCCTCCACCACCTGGGTGGGCGAGGACTTGAACAGGCCGCTCACGGTCTGCAGCAGCGGCTTGCCCCAGAGGATGCCGGCACCGACCAGGATCAGCACGATGCCGACGGCGATCGCGCTCTTGAACGGGAAGGCCGAGCCGGTCCGGCGGCGCTTCTTGTCCTCGCGCTCGGGCGCGATACGTGAACGCGACGATGGCGGCTGCGGCGTGTAACGCTCGGCCTCCTCGATCGACTCGTCGTAGGAATAGGGCGCGTCCTGCTCGCCGGCGCGGTTTTCCAGGCTCGGCTCCAGCCGGTCGAATTCCGGCGAGGGCGAGGGCACGTTGGCATAGGTGCGGCGCGCGGCACGGTTGGCCTGAGCAGCCGCGCCGCCGAGATCGTTCGCGTCGGCCGTGATGTCGCGGAAGCCGCGCACGCCGGGCGACTGCGGCAATGGCGGCGGCGGGCCGACGTCCGGCGGACGGCGCCCGCCGGCGCGATCGCGGCCGGCTGG
>JAEYRD010000196.1 GCA_023435725.1 Pseudomonadota bacterium
TGGCGGGGCGGGGCGCGGCTTTTTTGGGGGCCCCCGAGGCCGCGCAGGGACCGACGGGAGCCGCGCTTGCCAACGCAATCAGGGATGCAACCGGCGTCCGATTCTCCCAACTTCCCATTACGTCGGCACGCATAAGAAGAGCGATAGACGCGTGATCGGCTAGGCCTTTTCCTTCGCCGGTAGAACGGCGCGGATGCCGCCGAGGAACGTCGCCACCTTCGCATCGATGATCGAATTGACGTCCGTTTCGAGCGGCATCGAATAGATGAACTGGCGTACTCCGAGATAGAAGATCGCCGCATGAAGCCCCCATACCATCTCGATCTCGAGAACAGTGATCGGGAGTTCGCGGGTAGAGGGACGTGCGTATTCGAGCCTGATCTCCTCGACCACCTTGTCGAACGCGCGCTCGCGCAGCATTTTGAGATAGCGGGCGTTTAATCCGAGGTCCTTCAGGCCCGCGAACATGAACAGGCGGATCCACTCGTAGGTGAGAATGACCTCGGCATACTCGCGATAGAACTGGATCAGTCTCGCCTTCAGAGGGACCGAACGATCAGTGATGATCTTCTCCCAGGAGGGCTTCCAACGCTCGACGAAAACTTCCTGATAGACCCGCTCGATGAGAGCTTCCTTGCTCGGGAAATAGCGATAGAGCAGGGGCTGGGTAATGCGCAGCCGCTTCGCGAGTTCGCGGGTCTGCCCCTCGAACCCGTGCTCGGCGAAAAACGACACGGCTTCCCGCGCAATGATGGCCTCCCGCTCCGACGGGTCCAGCCTCTGCTGCTCTCGGATTGGCGTTCGGAGACGCGCTCTGCTGGTCTGCTTCACAGTTGATTCGTCGGTTTGAGGGCGCTTCTGCAACTTCATACACCGATTTCCCGTCCCGTCCGATCCCGGCGGCCGGCCCGTCACTTTTTGTTTATCAATTGATAAATAGTCATTGACTCGCATCAATGCGGCCTCGACAATTGATCAAACGATAAATAACGGGCAGCCGCCCGTCCAAACGCAAGGAGGAGGGCTGATCATGACGAACGATCACTGGACGCGCGGAGCGCCGCCCAAGGCGCTTGTGATCGGCGGATCCATGGCCGGACTGTTCGCAGCATTGCTGCTGCGGCGAGAAGGCTGGAAGGTCGACATTTACGAACGTATCGGCGTCGAACTCGCAGGCCGAGGCGCGGGAATAGTCACTCACCGTGAATTGTTCGAGGTGTTGGGGAGGGCCGGCATCGACACCGAAGCGGCCGCTGTCGGGGTCGCCGTCCCGGGGCGGCGCGTGCTCGATCGCAGCGGCCGCATCGAAGGCGAGCTCGCGTTGCCTCAGGTCCTCACGTCGTGGGGACATCTCTATGGGCTCCTGAGGGCAGCCTTTCCGGCGGAGAACTATCATCACGGCAAGAATCTTGTGGAGGTTGCGGAGCTTGCAGACCGCGTGGTGGCACGCTTCTCCGACGGCTCCGAAGCATCTGGAGATCTGCTGATTGGCGCGGATGGCATTTTTTCTTGCGTCAGGGCCCGGCTCGCCGCGGATGTCCGTCCAAGATACGCCGGCTACGTCGCGTGGCGAGGCCTCGTCGATGAACGCGACCTGTCGCCCCGAACCCGCGCGGAATTGTGCGACCGGTTCGCCTTCAGCCTTCCTCCGGGGGAGCAGATGCTCGGCTATCCCGTCGCCGGCGCCAATGAAGAGATGGAGGTAGGCGAGAGGCGGTTCAATTTCGTTTGGTACCGTCCAGCCGACTCCGATCACGGGCTTGCCGATCTCCTGACGGACATCGACGGCGTCCGGCACGAACTTTCCATTCCGCCGACCCGGATTCGTCCGGACGTCATCGCCTCAATGCGACGGGAAGCGGAGCGCCTACTCGCGCCGCAGTTCGCCGAGGTTGTCCATCTCACGCGCCAGCCGTTCATACAGGCCATCCTGGATCTCGAGACGCCGCGTATGGCTCTCGGATCCCGAACGGTGATCCTCGGCGACGCCGCCTTCGTTGCAAGACCGCATGTCGGAATGGGGGTGACGAAGGCCGCGGAGGACGCGGCGGCACTGGTCGATGCACTGCGGGCTCATCCTCAGGATCCGTCCATCGCGCTCGTGAAATTCGAATCGACCCGGCTTCCGTTCGGAGCGGCGGTCGTTCGGCGTGCGCGCGATCTCGGCGCCTATATGCAGGCGCAGATTGCCACCGCCGAAGAGCGGGCGATGGCGGAACGCCACCGCAGCGCCGAAGCGGTGATGGCGGAGACCGCGGTCTCGACCGGAATCGCCGCATAACCGAATTCAATAATACACAGAGGGAGGACGACACACCGATGGACCTGCAAGCCATTCAGAAAAATCCGGCATTCAGGCAGCTCGCGAGCGAGCGCACTCGCTTCGGCGTAGGCATGTCGATCGTCATGGCGACCGCGTACTTCGCCTATATCCTGACCATCGCATTTTGGCCCCGCCTGCTCGGACACCCGCTCTGGAGCGGCACCGTGATCACCTGGGGCGTACTAATCGGCGTCGGTCTGATCGCGTTCGGTTTCCTGCTCACGGCCCTCTATGTCCGGCGGGCCAATACCCGCTTCGATAGGCTCAGTCAGGTTCTGATGGAGGATTTCCGATGATTTCGCGCTCGGCCTGCGGGGCCTTCCTTGCAACCGCATTCGCCCTTGTGTCCAATTCCGCGGCGGCCGATGCGCTGACTGGCGCGGACGGTACGCGGCAATCGCTGAACACCACGGCGATTGTCATGTTCCTCGGTTTCGTCGCCGTCAGTCTCGCCATAACATGGTGGGCGGCAAGACGCGGCACGAACACGGCAAAGGACTTCTATGCCGCCGGCGCGGGCCTTAAAGGCGTCCAGAACGGACTCGCGATTGCCGGCGATTACACCTCGGCCGCAACATTCCTCGGCGTCACGGCGCTGGTATACACGTCGGGCTATGATGGCATGATCTACGCGATCGGCTTCCTCGTCGGCTTCCCGATGATCCTTTTCCTGATCGCGGAGCCACTCCGCAATCTCGGCCGCTATACCTTCGCCGACGTCGCGGCATATCGGCTGTCTGAGGTGCCAGTGAGGGCGGTCGCCGGCATCAACACGCTTGTCATCGTGGTCTTCTATCTGATCGCGCAGTTGGTGGGAGCCGGAAAGCTCATCCAGCTATTGTTCGGGCTTCCTTACATCTACGCGGTCGGCATCGTCGGCGGCCTGATGATGATCTACGTGACGATCGGCGGCATGCTCGCGACGACCTGGGTGCAGATCATCAAGGCCGTGCTGTTGATGTCAGGCTCGGTGCTGATGTCGATTCTAATTCTTCGACACTTCGGCTTCAGTCTGGAGGCTCTCTTCCGAGAGGCCGTTGCCTTGCATCCGAAGGCCAACGCCATTATGGCCCCCGGCGGCCTCGTAAAGGATCCGGTATCAGCGATCTCCCTCGGATTGGCGCTGATCTTCGGTACGGCCGGACTGCCGCACATCCTCATGCGCTTCTTCACCGTGAGTGACGCCCGCGAGGCACGTACGTCCGTGCTGGTCGCGACGGGATTCATTTCCGTCTTCTACAGCCTGCTGTTCGTTCTCGGCTTCGGCGCCATCGCGATCGTTTCGGCGAATCCCCAGTTCAGGGATGCGTCGGGCGGGCTGCTCGGAGGCGTGAACATGGTTGCCCTGCACCTAGCCGACGCGGTCGGCGGCTCGTTATTGCTCGGCTTCATCTCCGCGGTTGCGTTCGCGACCATTCTCGCCGTCGTGTCCGGCCTGACGCTCGCGGGCGCCTCGGCGGCAAGCCATGATCTCTATGCCCGCGTGATCCGGAGGGGGAGTGCAAGCGAGCGCGAGGAAGTGCTTGTCTCAAAAGCCGCCGCCGTCGCGATCAGCGTGGTTTCGATGGGTTTGGGCGTCTTGTTCGAGAACCAGAACATCGCGTTCATGGTCGGGCTCGTCTTCGCGATCGCCGCGAGCGCGAACTTCCCGGTCATACTTCTCTCGATCGTCTGGCCCGATCTGACCACGCGCGGAGCGGTGAGTGGATCGCTTGCCGGTCTGCTGGCGTCGGTGGGACTGGTCGCTCTCAGTCCCGGCGTGTGGACCGCCGCGTTCAAGTTGGGGCCAGCGCCGTTTCCTTACGACAATCCGGCGCTGGTCTCAGTGCCGCTGGCCTTCGTGGTGTCTTGGGTGGTGTCGGTGATGGACCGCAGCGCGGCGGCGGCCTCGGTCCGCGCATCCTTCGACGCCCAGCATGTTCGCGCTCAGACCGGCTTGACCGCCGAATGACGGCTTTCAAAAGCATAGGAGAAGCTACGATGAACGTTGCTGCGATGGAGAAGGCCAGGACCGCCTGGCCGGAAGTCATTTGCAAGGAATTCGATGCCAATCAGCTCAACGGCCGGGTCGGCACCAGGCTCTTGTCCGAAACGGATCGCGTCCGAGTCTGGGAAATTCGGCTGGCTCCCGGTGAGCGTATCGGATTCCATCGCCACGTTCTGGATTACTTCTGGACCGCTGTGACGCCGGGACGGGCGCAATCGCGCGCGGAAGATGGGACGATCGTAGAAGCCATCTATTCAGCTGGCGAGACTCGCCACTTCGTCTACGGAAAGGGCGAATACAAAATTCACGATCTCAAGAACGTCGGGGATACCGACTTGTGGTTCACCACGGTGGAGTTCCTTGACAGCGCCAACGCTCCTCTGGAGCTTGACCAGGCCGCCGCTCAACCAAGCTGAGGCAACAATTCTGCATGGTGCGCCGAAACTGTCAATTTCCAGGGGCTTGCTTGCATTGCCGCTGCTAGGCACAAGTTAGCTCTAATTGGCCGATGATGGATCGGACTGGCTGGTCTAGGATCGCGTTGGGCGAGATTTGATAACCGAGCTCAATGGGAGGAGGCGATTGTGCGAGGACGGCGCTCGTTTCTCGCCAGTTGCGCGGCTCGATTACGAGACCTCGCAAATCTCGCTCCGAGAGGACGCTGCAGCCGTTTGGGCTGAGTAGCTTATGTCAGCTGCGTGCGGCTATTCGGACGTAGCTTCCACAAGCCTTCCCCGTGGCTTATGACCCAAGGTGGGGCTAGCCCGATCGCGACTGGAGAGGCATCCGCATTCCTTCGATGAGAAATGTCAACAAAGGTTGAGCGAGCGATTTTTCGGCCGCGTCGTCGCCGAGGACGACGATCTCTGTCATCGGCAGGGGAGGCCAGTGCTTCGGCACGTCGACGATCTGCATTCCTTCTTGAATGAACGAGCGACCCAGGAGCGTAATGCCGAGCCCTCCTGCAACCGCGGCCTGGACGCCCATGAGGCTGCTTACCGTGCATGCCGTTACCCACGCCTGCCGTGCCGTATCGAGCGTCGTGAACATGACTTCGCGGTAACTGCAAGGCGGCTGGAGAAGGACAAGCGGCACCGGCCGCTCGGGATCGAGCCGGAAGTCGGAGGCCGCAAACCAGACCATCGGTTCGCGCCATATGACGCGACCTCGCTCTTTGAGTTCGCGGGTGGCGATCACGAGGTCCAGATTCCCCGCTTCGAATTCCCGAAGCAGGATGTGGGTCAAGCTGGTGTTGATGTCGAGCTGAACGCCGGGGTGAAGTCGAAGAAAGCGCGACAATAGCCTGGAGAGTTGGAGCGGAACGAAATCCTCGCAGATTCCGACACGCAGCCGGCCTGTGGTCTGTGGGATTTGAAGCGAGCGCATGACGTCGTCATTCAGGTCCAGCAAACGCCGGGCGCCGATCAGCAATTGTCCGCCCGGGCCGGTCAGGGCCAGCGATCGGCTGTTCCGGTCGAAGATCGGATGTCCGATAAGATCCTCGAGCCTCCGGATTTTCTGACTCACGGCGGATTGCGAGCGGCCGACCGCGTCAGCGGCGGTGGTAAAGCTTCCCGCATCGGCGACCGCGACAAACGCGCGTAGCAAATCGAGGTCGAGGTCGCGCATGTCGCACCTATCAGGTTCGCTACTGGACCCATTCAAACTATGCGTTTTTCTTCTCAGCGCCAAGCGACCATAAGCTCAGTGACGGCACGATCGTCGGGACGCTTTGTGCCGGTGCGCGGTGGTCGTCAGGCATTCAGAGATGTTGGCGAGAGTCAGGAGAGTTCTTGATGAAGGCAGTCGGCTATCGGGTGGCGGGCCCCGTCGCGGCGGATAACGCGCTTGTCGATCTCGAATTGCCGGCCGCGCAGCCTGGTCCGCATGACCTGCGTGTCGCCATCAAGGCCGTTTCGGTCAACCCGGCGGACGTGCAAATGCGGGCGAAGCGGCCGCCGCCCGAGGGCGAGGTCCGGATTCTCGGCTTTGACGCAGCTGGCGTTGTCGACGCGGTCGGCCCGAATGTCACGCTGTTCAAGCCGGGAGACGAGGTCTTCTACGCGGGCGCGATGGATCGGCCGGGTACAAACAGCGAGTTTCACCTTGTTGATGAGCGCGTTGTCGGCAGCAAGCCGAGAACGTTGAGCTTCGCCGAGGCGGCGGCGCTTCCTCTCACTTCGATTGCAGCATGGGAACTGCTGTTCGGGCGCCTTGCCGTTCCGTATGGGGTGAAGACACAGTCAGGTGCGCTGCTGATCATCAACGGCGCCGGCGGTGTCGGGTCGATCCTGACGCAACTGGCGCGGCGGCTGACGGGGCTGACCGTGATCGCGACCGCGTCCCGACCGGAAACAACGGCCTGGTGCCGGAAGATGGGAGCTCATCACGTCATCAATCACCATCATGCTCTGGATCAGGGATTGAAGGACATCGGCCTCGGGGAGCTCGGATATGTTGCGGGCCTCACGGCGACCGACAGGCATCTGCCGGAGATCGCAAAAGCCATAACGCCGCATGGCCGGCTCGCTCTGATCGACGATCCCCCCGCTTTCGATATCGTCAGCCTCAAGCGCAAGAGCGTCTCGGTACATTGGGAGCTGATGTTCACGCCCACGCTGTACCATACACCCGACATGATCGAGCAGCACCATCTGCTCGACGAGGTCGCTGCGTTGGTCGATGCCGGGCTGCTGCGTACGACGCTGACGGAAGACGCCGGTCCCATCAACGCGTTCAACCTCAAACGCGTCCATGCGCAGGTCGAAAGTGGACGAAACATCGGCAAGACGGTTCTGTCGGGATTCTGACCCCTGCGCCGGCCGTGCAATCACCTACCACCCGAGGAAATTTCAATGAAATTCAAGCTCACCGCCATCACGCTGCTTCTCTCGGGCTCGTCGCTGATCGCGCCGGCAATGGCCCAGGACCGGCCCGCGCCGTCGCTATCGTCAGCGCCGGTCGTCACGGACGCGCCGGGCAGCGGCATTCAGTCCGGCGTTAGCGGCCATTCGGCGATGATCCCGGTTTTGTATCGACTCGACCAGCAGCCGATCGAACAGATATCTCCCTTGGTGCAACGGCAATATCTGGTCGGTGCGCAATCCACGGTCGTCAAATGGACCGTGAAGAAGGGTGGGGTCTTTCCGTTGCATCATCACGCAAGCGAACAGATCACGTGGATCACCGAAGGGCGGTGCGAGGTCACCTCGCAAGGCAAGATGTTCGTCATGACCGCGGGGACGGTCATGGTCATTCCGCCGAATACGCCACACGAGTTCGTCTGCACTGAAGACACCGTGGATATCGATTTCTTCTCTCCGCAGCGGCAGGACTGGATCGACGGAGTACCTTCGGTCGCGGCGTCGTCAAAGTGAGACCGGGCGCGCTCACGATGCATGTCCGGTCCAATCGTTGAAATCCAATCGGGAATTTACACCATGTCGAGCCAACGCCTTACACGCAGCAAACCGCAACTCACATATGCCGCGGCCGCGATCGCAATCGAGGCCGCAGTCTCGAAATCCAGGGAGATCGCGGCGCCGGAATGCATCGCCGTCGTTGACGCGGGAGGCAATCTCATGGCGTTTGCGCGGGTCGATGGCGCCGCCGTTCTCGCGCGCGATCCCGCGATCGCCAAGGCCGCAACCAGCGCATCGATCGGGGCGCCGACCGGCGGAATTCCGTTCGAATTTGGCACGAATCTGGCACTTGCCAGTCACGGCGGCATAGCCAATCTCGGCGGAGGCTTTCCGATCGTGTTTCGCGGCGAAGTGGTAGGTGCGATCGGCGTCGGGGCCGGAACCACTGAACAGGATGTGGCGGTCGCCGAGGCCGGGCGCGACGCGGTATTGGCGGCGCTCTCCGCTTCCGCATGACGACGCCCGCTTCGTCCTGATCGCCCCGGAAATTGGATGATGACTCCATACAAGGCAGCCACGTTCGTCTGTCTCGCTGTTTCCCTTGCTTCGGGAATGACGGCGATCGCACGAAATCGAGAGGATTCCATCATGAGGTCGAAAGCATCACCTGCATCCGGCGCGCAACTCGCCGCCGATCGTCCAATCGGGACGATCGAGCCGGTCTACGAGTTTCATGATGCCATGCCGACCGGCGTTTCCGTCGCGGCCGATGGCCGCATCTTCATCAATTTCCCTCGATGGGGCGACGATGTGCCGTTCACGGTGGGCGAGATCCGCGACGGCCAGGTCGTCCCCTATCCGGACGCGACGATCAACAGTTTCGATCCGGCACGGCCCGGCCAAACTCTGGGCAGCGTTCAGAGTGTCGTCGTCGACGCGGCGAAACGACTATGGATTCTCGACACCGCCGCGCCGGGCTTCTCGCCGCCCGCGGCGGGTGGCGCGAAGCTGGTCGCAGTCGACCTCGCAACCAACAAGGTGGTGAAGATCGTTGTGCTGCCATCATCGACGGTTCTGCCAACGACCTATATCAACGATGTGCGGTTCGACCTGCGCCGGGGCAAGGCCGGCGTTGCCTACATCACGGATTCGTCGATTAGCGGACCGGGCGGCATTATTGTTGTCGATCTCGATAGCGGCGAAAGCTGGAGGAAACTGACCGGGCACGGGTCGACCTCGCCGGACCCCGCCTTCATTCCCGTCGTCGAAGGCGAGCGGCTGGCGGTTTGCGAGAAAGGAAAGCCGCCGGCACCTTTTAACGTCGCCTCCGACGGTATCGCAATTTCCGCCGACGGCGCGACGCTCTATTACTGTCCGCTATCGAGCCGGCATCTGTATTCGGTTCCGACATCTCTTCTCCTTGATCGGTCGGCGTCAGAGGCAGTCGTTGCGGAGGCCGTCATCGACCTCGGTGAAAAGGGAGCCTCGGATGGCCTCGAGGCCGACAACAAAGGCCGGATCTATGCTGGGGACTACGAGCGCAACAGCGTTCGCCGGCGTGAGAGCAATGGTGAGTGGGAGACCATCGCGCACGATCCACGGATATTGTGGCCCGACACGCTGTCGGTTGCTTCGGATGGCTACCTGTACTTCACCGCCAACCAGCTGCATCGGCAGGCCCAGTTCCATGAAGGGCAAGACCAGCGCGTGAAGCCGTACACGCTCTTCCGCGTGAAGATCGACGCGGGACCGGTTTTGCTGAAGTGATCGCGTGGACTTGTCCATGGCATTCCGAATCGTGACGAGCCGCCGGCTCAAGCGCGTCATGCTCCGCACAACAGTTGCTTTCCTTCTAGCGAGTTCGACCGCAATGACTGAACATGCGAAAAAGCTTGTCACGGAGTTTGCGTCGGATGAGCTCGTCATGAATGGCGTGACGACCTCGCCGGCTGGACGGCGCTTCGTCGTGGTTCAGCCCCAAAGACCAGGTCAGCCGGAGATCGCGGAAATCACGGGCGGAAAGGTCCGGCCCTATCCGGACGCCGGCTGGAATGATTGGCACGAAGGGCAGGATGGGCGACGCGCGTTCGTTGGCGCGAACTCTCTGCGCGTCGGTCCGGATCGAGCGCTGTGGGTTGTCGACCGCGGCGCGTCCGGGATCGGCAAGCCGTTGGTGGAAGGTGGCGCGAAGCTTGTTCGCATCGATCAGGCCACTGATCGGGTAACCCGCGTCTATGATTTGAGCGCTGTCGCGCAGGGGGCGAGCTTCGTCGACGATGTCCGGTTCAATGGCGGTGTCGCCTACCTGACCGATGCGGGCCGGCCCGCGCTGATCGTCCTCGATCTGGTCACCGGACAGGCACGTCGCGTTCTGGAGCAGCATGCCTCCACGGTGGCCGCCCGGCCGCTGGTCGCGGAGGGCCGGCAACTGCTCGATCCGGACGGACGACCGGTCTTCGTGCATGCCGATCAGTTGGAAGTCTCGGGTGACGGGCGCTGGCTCTATTATCAACCCTGTTCGGGCCCGATGTTCAGGATCGGAACGAGCTTTCTTGACGATCCGTCTCTCGACGAGACGACGCTCTCCGGTCACGTCGAGCGATTTGCAGATACTCCCTCGACCGGAGGCACTGCGATCGACGCCGCGGGTACGATCTATGTCAGTGACACCGATCGCTCCCGGATTCTGACGGTGTCCCCCACTGGCGAGATATCGACCCTGGTTGGCGATCCCCGCCTGGCATGGGTGGATGCCATGTGGATCGACGATGAGGGCAAGTTGTGGCTGCCGGCCGCCCAGCTCGACAGAATTGCAGGCTTCAATCACGGCAAGGACGCTGTCCGCTGGCCAGTCACGCTTTACTCGATTGCCATCGGCGCAAAGCCGGTCCGGCGGTAAGCCGGTGAACCATCGCTGTCGTACAAGATGAGCTGTCGCGCCGATACGATGGAACAGATCGTCGTCACTTCGCCGAGTTCAGGGGCCAATCGTGGGAGCCGGCCTCTCGCGGTGAGCGCGGCACTGGTCTCGGCCGTGTTCTTCGGCATCAACGCTGTCGCGTCGAAGAAGCTCTACGCTCCCGAGGCCGCCGCGCACTTTAACGCCGTCGGCCTCTTTGTTGCGCGCGGCGTATGGTCACTGCCGTTGTTCCTGCTGCTCGCGGTTGCGACGAGGCCGCGGCGGTTTCCTCCGTTGACGGTGAGGAGCGCGGCGCTTTTCCTGTTTTGTGGCATCGCCTACGGACCTGGCACCAACGCGCTATCCGCGCTCGGTGCCTACGCCACCAGCGCATCCCATGCGGTGTTGCTGCTCGGCTTGTTTCCGCCGCTGGCCGCCGGGCTGGCGGCGCTGTTTCTGCGTGAACGGATTTCCAAACTGAGGATTTTTGCCATCGTCGTCGGCGTCACGGGGGCTGCGATGCTGACGCTATCCAGGTCTTCCGGCGCGGCCACGATGATGGGAGATCTCCTCATTGCCGCCTTCATCCTCGCCTGGGCCATCCTGACGCTCGGTATTCGCCAGCTCGACAAGACCTATCCGGCGCTGTTTGTCGTCGGCGTGTTCGGCGCCATCGGTTGCATTTCGCTCGGTGCAATCGGCGCCGTCATTGGACGGCTCGATTCCATTCTGATCCCGGTGCAGCATGTCGATCTGCAGACCGTGCTGTGGTTCGATCTCGAACTGGTATTGCTGCTCTCGCTTGCTGGTCAGCTTCTGCAAAGCATGGCGCTTCGCGTGCTCAATGTGGCGATCGTGGTCGCATTGACGTCCTATGGATCGATCTTCTTCGGCCTTGCCGCCTCGCTGCTGATCCTGGGCGAGCGATTGACGGTGCAGGACGTCATCGCCGCCGGCTTTCTGGTGACTGCGCTTGGCCTGTCACTTTGGCCCGAGCGCGGGATTTCGACAGGACGGTGAAGCTGTTGCCGCTCGGCGAGTTTACGCGATCTGGCCCGCGACTACGGATGTCATAAATTCGTCCATCGAAGGTTGTGCCGATTTCTGCATCTTGTGCAGGTCTTTGGGCTTGAGATTAGTATAGCGCCGCGATGACTGCTCATCCTGTGATGAACGATGTGACATGGGGGAAATTGGAATTGAAGGAGGTGGCTTCGGCATCGAGCTTCGGTGGCGATGCCCTTCATGTGGCGTACAAGTTTCAGAGGTGACCACGGCTATTGATGCGAAATCACATGCTAGCCGCATCTCATTGGACCCGCTATGTCACAGGTGCAGAAAGATCGCGACCTATCATCAGCATGCCTAACCATTCTCGTCGCGCGGCCGGTGGGTGAGTTTGTATTCCGGTGCAGGCAGACCGAGCGGCGT
>JAEYRD010000218.1 GCA_023435725.1 Pseudomonadota bacterium
CTTCCGGAGCGCGATCAGGACAGTTTCCAGGATCGTTTCGGCATTGATGTAGAGCAGCGAGGATTCCGGGCGAAAGGCGATGATTCCGACTAGCGGCTCGACATCTTCGTGCCGCGCGCTGTCCGAGTAACGGCCACTGCCGGGCAAACGGCCGAGGAACGCGATGTTCGGGTGCGAGGCCCGCGCCAGCAGGAGGAAGATCGACGCGATCGACGCCAGCAAGACTCCCTGGAGGATCCCCAGCAGCAGCACGGAGACCAGGGCAATCGCCGCCGCGTAGAAATCGATCCGGCTCACCTGCCACATCCGTAGCAGTGAGCGGACATCGACCAGCTTGTAGACGGCGGCAAAGACAATGGCCGCGAGCACCGCCTTGGGCAGATTGGTGAGTAACCCCGTGAAGAACAGAAGACACAGCCCGAGCGCCACCGAGCAAATCACCAGAGCCAGCGGCGTGCGCGCGCCGGCGCTGTCATTGACGGCCGATTGTGACAGGCCGCCGGCGACGGGATAGCCATGGCCAAAGGCTGTAGCGAGGTTCGCCGCGCCGAGCCCCAGGAATTCCTGACGGACGTCGAGCGGATAGCCGTGCTTCACGGCAAAGCTGCGGGCTGCCGAAACACCTTCTATATAGGCCAGCAGGACACACCCGGCGGCGAGCGGAAAGAGGTCATCGAATTCCAGCAGCCCGAATGTCGGCATGCTCAGCGCCGGCAAGCCCTCCGGTATCTTCCCGGTAACGGGCACACCGAGCGCAGGAAAGCCAAGCACCGTCGCGACCACAATTGCCAGCGCCACGATCGTGATGCCGACTGGCTTACCCGGCAGAAGCCGTTCGCCAAGCAAGAGCAACAAGAGCGCGACTGCGCCGATGGCCAGCACGAGCGTATCGATGTGGCCGAGTTGCCCTGTCAGCTTGATGGCGCGGTCGAAGAAATTGTGGCCGCCGCCGGCGACGCCGAGCAGGCTCGGCAATTGGCTCATGATGATGGTGAGGCCGGCGCCGGCCTTGAAGCCGACCAGGATGCTGTCGCTGACGAGACGGACGAGGACGCTCAGCTTGAACAGCCAGGCGATGAAGCAGAGCACCGCCACCGCGAAGGCCGCAAGGCTTGCGATCTGGGCATAGCGTACGGCATCGCCGCCGGCGAGCGCCCCTACGGTCGCGGCAATCATCAGGGAGATCGCCGAGGTCGGGCCGATCGCAAGCTGCCGCGACGCACCGAGCAAGGCATAGCCGATGCCGCCGAGCATGTAGCCGTAGACACCGACCTGCGGCGGCAGGCCGGCCAGCGCGGCATAGGCGAGCGAGACCGGGATGGCATAGGCGGCGAGCGTAACGCCGGCGACGGCGTCAGAGGGAAGCCACTCGCGCCGATAGCCTGCAAGCCAGCCGGCCGGTGGGAAGAACCGCAGCCAGGACCGTTCGGGCGCCGAATTCATTTGACCACCTCCCGATGCGGCGCTTCGCAGCGCAACAGAACAATCAGCAGCGCGAGCACAGGAAGCTCGAGCGCGAGGTTGGGAATGTTCTTGGTGACGAAAGCAGCTGCGCAGCACCAAAGCCGAACACTCCACACAGTGCAAAGAAAATGCCCAACCGTCGCAGCGTCCCCAGCGGCGAGCCTCCGGATGCGACCGGAAAAATCGTCTCGACCGCTTGCCGCATGTTTCCGGTGATCACCACCGTACTGCCCTCGACCCCAGTGAAGATCGCGGCCTGCATCGCAGAGTACTCATGTCGTCAATGCGGGCTGTCGCAAACTCTTCATCATGTCATAGGCGTCGCCTTGTCCCCGCCGAGGCTTGATCTGGATCAAGCAGTCTCCTCAGGTCGCCAATCAAATCGCCGAACGTGTCGGGGGAAATGCGACCATGAACACCGTCACGTGGATCATCACCACAGCACCGGAGATCTTCCCGCTGGAGGCGATCGCGATCGGCACCATTCTGGGCCATGACGGTCGATGCTGCCGTCACCGGCGCCTGCGACGTCGCCGAGAGCAAGACCCCCGTGCTCGGGGTCGCCGTGCCCTACGCGGTCGGCAATGTCATGTTGACCGCGCTCGGTCCGATTGTCGTAGCCGCTACGTTTACGGGTTGAAGGAGGTCGCTGTGCAGACGCATATGACGGCAATCTTCCGGTTCGTCACCGCTGCGCTGCTTCTGGCGTTCGCAATCTGCCGCGCGCGCCGATGACGAGATCCGCATCCAAGAAGAGATCTGGGCGCTGCCGATGTTCGCCTATCTGGTGCGCACTTCATCGGCTCACCGGATGCGATCCCGCTTTGGTCGCCGCTGGTGACGAAGTTCCTCGACGCGCAAAAATAGAGCCACGCTTCGGAGACGCGACCATGCCCCGTCCCCTCAATTCTCTCTCTGGTCTGCTGATCGGCGCAGCCGTCGCCACCGCGACGTATCCCGGCCTCGCCGCATCAAAGGCCGCGCGGTCCGGCAAACCGGCCGAGGTCGCGACACGTGGTCAGCGCGAAGCCAAGGACGTCACCTATGGCGATTGGCAAAAGCTCTGCTTCAAAGCCGGCGGTGCGCCGATGCTGTGCCGGACGTCGATCACGGGCAAATTCCCGACCGGCCAGACAGCCATCCGCGTCGACCTGATCGAGCGCGAGGGCACCTCGACGGCAAGGCTGCAACTGTTCTTGCCGGTCGGCATGTACCTGCAACAGCCAGCCAAGCTGGCCGTCGATCAGGGCAACCCCTTCAGCATCCCCTATAGCTGGTGCCTGACCAATGCCTGCATCGCGGCCGACGTTGCGCCCGCGGCGATCGTGAAGCAGATGGAGTCGGGAAAGACACTGACGCTCGAGCTCGTCGATTCAAATCTTCTGGCGCTGACCACATCGGTGCCGCTGGCGCAGTTCGCATCGGTTCACAAGGGCGCTCCAGCCAAGACCCTTGAGCAATACGTTGACGAATGAGCCGCGGCCCTACCTGGCGGACGCGCTCGTGACTGACTCGATGAGAGACTGAGCCGAAAATGGCTTCGTCAGGTAAGCAACGCAGCCGGATGCGATCGCGGCGGCGCGGTTCGCCGCACTATCGTTGCCCGTGATGTAGATGACCGGAACGGTGACCCCCTCCTCCGCCAACCTCCGGCGCAAATCGATGCCGGATTCTCCGTCGAGATTGATGTCGAGGACGATGCAGCTCGCCTTGTCGAATCCGCCGTGATCAAGCAAGGCGCTCCCGGAATCGAACAGCGTTACGACGAAGCCGTGCTCGCGGAGCAATCTATACATGCTCGTCCGGATGGACGGATCGTCATCGACGACGAAGACGGACGGGCGCGTCGGCAAGGTGAAGGCCTTTCGGGACGGGACCAACTGCGACAGTGCAGTAGCCGTATTTGGTACGCGCGATTTGCCCTCCTTATGCTAGGCAAAACGCCACATCCTCGGCACATGCATGGCAGCACCGCACTAACGAGTTGCATATTGTTCCTTGGGACAGTCACACAGTAGGAACTGCGCCGTGTGATGACTGAGCAGCTAATGGCCGTTCGTATCGAGCATTCCGAGCCGCTCCGCGATCGAAACGAGTTCGGCAAGCGAATGGACCTGCATCTTTTCCATGACCTGGTGGCGGTGCGCCTTCACGGTGCGCTCGGTCGTTCCAAGCTCATGCGCAATCTGCTTGTTGATCTTGCCGCGCACGATGAGGTCGAACACCTGCCGCTCGCGGTGTGTCAGCGCGGCAAGGCGGGTACGAAACGTATCGAGCCTGTCGCGTTGCGCGCGCGTCGCGTTCTGGTGCGCCATCGCACGCTCGATCGCGTCGAGCAGAAGTTCCGAGGATACCGGCTTGGTCAGGAAATCTTCTGCACCGGCCTTGATCGCCCGAACCGTGGTCGGCGTATCGGCGTGCCCGGTCAGGAATATGATCGGGAGCGTCGAGCCTTGCTCGATCAGCCGGCTCTGCAAATCCGGACCGCTCAGACCCGGAATCCGTACGTCGAGCAATATGCACCCCGGCCGATCGTCATTCGGCGAGGCATCCAGCAGGGCGTGCGCCGAGGCATAGGTCGCGACCTCGTAGCCGGCGAGTTTCAACCGACGCTCGATCGCCGTCCGGAAAGACATATCGTCGTCAACCACATGAATCAGTCCGCGCACTCTTCACCCCTTGTCAGAGTTACCGCAAAGACATGAAGTTCCCTAGTCACGGGGCATTTCGTCAAGTCGTTCGCAATCAAAAACGCCCGCCTCGCATCAGGATGATTTCCGACAACGGCCCTCCCTTTCTCATCTTGCGCAACAAGCGCCCCCTGATGTCCCTTGGTACAATGAACCTTGGGACAATGGATTGAAATACCGCCTTGGTCGAAAATCAACTGCGGCGGGAGGCGGAGAGCGCGGGGCATTTCCTGCTATGAGGTATCTGACCTGACGGACCAGTTCGGCGGTGAGCTGAGGAGTTGGCTATGTTCGTTCGCATCGCTACGGATTCCGCACTGCGTCCCAATTCCTTGCGTGACCTCGGCATGACCAGCGCTTCGAATGCGCTCGTCAGTTTAAGCGAATTTTCCTACAAGAAGGGTACCGAGGTTTACGGCGAGAAAGAGCCCGCCGAATATGTCTACCAGGTCAAATCTGGTGCAGTGCGAAGCTATAAGCTGCTCTCGGATGGCCGCAGGCAGATCGGCGCATTTCACCTCGTCGGCGATATCTTCGGGCTGGAGAACGGCAGCGAGCATCGCTTCACGACCGAGGCAATCGTCGACACCACGGTGCGCCTGGTCAGGCGACAAAGCCTTGAAACGGTGGCCCAAAGCGATGCAATGGTGGCCAGAAACCTGCTGAGCATGACCACGAACAACCTCCAGCACGCGGAGGATCATATGCTGCTGCTCGGCCGGAAGACCTCGCTGGAGCGAGTTGCAGCGTTCCTGCTGGAGATGGACAAGCGTTTGACGGCATCCGGCGTCATGGCGCTGCCGATGTCGCGGCGTGATATCGCCGACTATCTCGGCCTAACGCTGGAAACCGTGTCCCGCGCCCTGTCTCGCCTGCATGAACTCAGGGTCCTCGGATTCATCGGGAACACCCAGCGGCAGATCGTGCTCCTCGACCGGCAACAGCTCGCAAGCCTCGATCTCCAATCCTGATCAGATGACATGCTATTGAACAGCGCGCGATACACCATCCAGAATGGATCGACTTCGGATGCTCCGGTAATGATGATCTGGACGCCGATGCAAAGCGGCAGGAATACTGACCGTTTCGTCACCACGCTGGTGCCCTCCTCCTCCCCGAACAGGCGGGCCATCGCGCTCGATTTCCGATGGGCGTGGTAGATTGTCGCGAGCGCGACGAGAAGCGAGACGACCGCCGATCCGAACCTCGCATCCAGGCTGTCTGACCGGCTTATTCCAATCGCGATGGCGGTCGCGATCGTTCCTGGCCCGGTCGTGAGTGGAATGGTCAGAGGTCGCGTTCACGGCAATGGTTCTTTTCCTGGGATGAACCCACCTTTTGTGCTCAGGTCTGGCGCGTCGATCAGACCGAGATGATCGAGCGCCTTGCGCAGAACCTCGAACAGGATCGCGGCCGACCAGCCGAACAGCAGGACGCCGTTCATGGCGGTCATAGGACCGATAAGCCGCCATGCAGGGACCGGTGTGATGTCGCCATAACCCAGCGTGGTGTAGTTGACGAAGGCGAAATAGAGCAGATCGCTGTCGGGCGCTGCGGGTAACCTCGACGATGGCGTACGTCCAGGCCCACACCAGGGTCTCGAGCGTATGCGCGACCATCAGCACCGCGGCCGCTGCCATCATCACCCCCATCAGATGCAATCTTGGGCGCTCCGTCTTTCGAAGCCCGGCGCTGCGGGCGATCCAGATGGCGACGACCGTCACCAGCGCGTGGATGCCGATATTGACCACGCTGACCAGCGCGCCGACAAGAAATTGAAGCAGCATGAGGATCGACCAGTCTCTTTTTGTCTTGTCGGAGAGTCTCAGCTCGCTCTTGCGCAATCAAGGTGCACGACAATGCGGAGGATTGACTCAGGTCAACGGTCCGGCGCGAATCGAGCCATCGGCACCTGTCAGCGCTCTTCCCTCCGGCCCGCCGGAGCCTCGCGGTCGGTCCGGACCCAGGCGGCCGCCAGCTCCCAGGCAACGGACAGGATGATTGGTCCTATGAACAGACCGAGGATCCCGTGCGCGAGCGTTCCACCGATCACCCCAATCAGGATGACCAGCGTCGGCGTGGTCAGGCCGCGTCCCATGACGAGTGGTTTCAGGATGTTGTCGAGGAGCCCGACGACGACGAGAAACACGGTGAGCAGCAGCGCCGTGGTTACATCCTTGTCCATCCAGATCCAGATGACGACGGGAATGAGCACAGGGGCCGCGCCAATTTGCACGATCGACAGCAGCAGAGCGACGACGGCCAGCAAGCCCGCGCTCGGAATGGCGGCAAGTTTGAAGCCGATGCCGGCCAGCAATGCCTGGATAATCGCGACCCCGATCACGCCCTGCGATACCGCCCGAATGGTCGCGCCGGCGAGCTCGAGAAAATGCTCGCTCTGCTCCGGCACGACGCGGTACAGGAAGCCGCGGACCGCACCGACGAGCTGCGGCCCGTGCGGAAAGAGGAAGCCGGCCACGAGCACCGACAGCAGAAACTCGAGCGTGCCGATGCCGGCGCTGCCGGCAAACGACAGCATCATCCCGGCAAGCGGCTTCAGGTACGGCGTCACTTCGCGCAACACAGCGCGCACGTTCGTGTAAGCCAGATTCCAGAGGTCGTAGAGCTGCGGACCGATCAGTGGCCAGTCCTTGATCCGCTCGGGCGCTGTCTGAAGCGCGAGATCGCCGCTAGCGATCTGACCCGCGATGTCCTTGATTCCTTCGACCGCGCTGAGGCCGAGCCAGGCGGCGGGGCCAATGACGATGCCCAGCATGATCAGCGTGAGAATGGTCGCTGCGGTACGGGGATGGCCGCCGAGGCGTTTGGCGAGCCAGCTGAACACCGGGTAGAACGCGACCGCAAGCACCCCGCTCCAGGTCAGGATCGGCACGAACGGCTTGATGATAAGGAAGGACCACAGGATCAGCAGCGCCAGCAATCCAAGCCGGATCACCAGTTGGACGACATCATCGGTGGAGAAAAGCTGGCGAAGTATCTTCAAGGCCTGTTGCCCCGGATTTCAAGGCGGCATGCGCGCAGAGGCTAACGTCGGATCTCACGCTGCAGGCTTGATCCAGATCAAGCTGACGAAATCCGCCTTCTGCCTGACCGACCGCAGCACGCCACTCTTCGATCCTATCGTCCTCGGAGGTGACGCAAGCTGCCGCTTCAACGCGGCGGCGGGATCAAGGCACGCAGGATATCCGGCTTCCAAGCCTGACGGGCGCTGTCGAAGGCCGCGAAATCATGGTCGAACTGCCAATAGGCCCATGACCAACCGAGTCTGTCGGCGCTTCTCGCCACGAACGACAAGTATCCCATGCGACTATCGGACGGAGCACGCTCGTACACCCCAAACTCGCCGAGATAGATCGGTCGCTTCTCTTTCTCCGCCCAAAGACTCATCTTCCTGAAATCGGAGGCGACTTTGGCTTCGTCATCCGCACTGCCCCAATCCAACGGCTCGATCCTGGAAAACGTTCGAGACCACGGCGCGCCTTGATGCGTAAAACGTATCGGCGCGTAATAGTGAAACGTGACGATGAGGTTCCTGTCGTCGGCGGGCAGGACCAGCTCGTCAACCGGGATATCATCCGTGTTGAGAACAGCGGCAATGACCGGACGCTCGCGGTTGGCGTGGCGGATGATGCCGAGACATTCATTGAGGAGTGAGTTCCAGCTGGACGAGGTCATCTGCCCCCCGGGCTCATTCAAGACCTCAAAGACAAGCGCGGGGTATTTCCCGGCATAGCGCTCGGCGATCTGCTGCCAGAATGCCTTGAGCTTCTCAGCGCACAAGGAAACATCGCTTTGACAGACATGCGTGTCGTGCTCGTCAACAATGGGAATGAGCTTCCTCGCCAGAACCTCTTCGATGACGGCATCTAGCCGCCTCAGCACGATCTCATCCAGGACGTTCCCGGACCCCATGAACTTGAAGCCGAAGAAATTGATTCTGACGTGCGAAAATCCGGCCTTTTTGATCGCTTCCAGGTTGTCCAGACGGAACGGCGCGTTCTGACCTCCTTCCCAGATTCCATCATAGCCGAGAATGTTGATCCCGCGGCCCAATCTCGCCACATCGCGGGGAGCAGCCTGTTCCGCGCCATCAGCGTGGGAGAAGAGCGATACGAGGAATAAAACCGTTGCTGCAAGATTGGAGCTTCTCGGCCAACGAGCGCGGATGGCGGTCATTTTGCTTCCATTTGTAAAAGCTAAAAATCGGTCTGCGGCACCGGCCGGCACGTCGCGAAGAAAAACGACACGAGGAGCACCGACGTGAACATCGTCGAACGAAGGAATGTCGTCTCCGTGAAATTGGTCTGAAAACTGAGGGCGACAAATCCGATGATGAGGGCGCAGTGCGACCGATTGATTGATTGGGCGGAAATCAGATGGAGAACCTTGTTCGAAAACAGGAGGACGCTCGCGGCAAAAAGCGTATACCCCAAAAATCCCGTCTCCATGAGGATCGCGATGTAGCCGCTGTGATAATTATCGAGCACCCAGCCGTGGTTCTGTTCGAAATAGTCGTAGATCGACGGGACCGTCCAGAAACCGTTGATCCCAAAGCCGAGCAGCGGCGCGTCGTCGAAGTGGCTTATCGCGTACTGCCAGATGAAGGTCCGCTCGGTGAAATCGATGGACGCATCGCCGACATGGATCGCGTCGTATCCTGTCACATAGAAATAGAGGATCAGGAAGCCGGCCAGAATGCACATGACGAACGGCAGGGCCGCATAGACGCGCATGCAACGAACCGACCACATCGAAGTTACGAGCAGTGCACAGGCTGCCAGGGCAACAGCACCGGCGCCTCGCGATCCCGATGCGAGGACGGACGTTGCCGCCAGGAGGAACGTCACCAGGAAAGCCGCCCACCCCTGCCCCCTCACCTTCAGATAGCAAGCGAAGAACATCAGGTAAGCGCCGACGAAACCAAGCGTCTGCTTGGATTCATAGACGCCTTGCCATTGACCATCGTGCATCCAGCTATGGTCCACCCCGATGTCCGGTACGGCGATTGCACAGAACGCCGATGCGGCAACCAATATGAAAAGCCCGAAAGCTGTGGCCCTCACGATCTCGTCGATATCGATCCGCGTGATCAGGCAGAATGCACCGAAGGTCGTCATGGCAAGCGCAGCGCTCTTCATGATCGCCGCGCCGTTGAGGCTGGTCCAGAACACGGAAAGGACCGCGAACGTGTAGAACGCAACCAGTGCGGTCAAATCTGAATTGAACTGCAACCGTAAACGCGGGCGCACGAATGCGCTTGCATAGATGAGGACGCTCCACATCAGGAGCGCAACGGCCTGTTGCAGAAAGGTCAGCTCTGTCGGCAGCAGCACGGTGTTGAAGGTGCCCATCGATGCGACCACGTTGACCGTGATCGAACAGCTGATAGCGGCCTTGGCAATCTTCTCAACGCCAACGCTGCGCGTCTTCCAGATCGCGCTCGCGAGTGCCCCGGAATCCACCTCGGTCTGCAGGCTGGCCATGAATTGACCATCCTTAAGCGCAGTTAATTATTTGCTATCGCGGGTTTATCTCCACTCCCCACGCCTACCCAGCCACCGGACTTTAAGAGTTTGGTAACGATATGAGCCTCGCTCACGCCATTAACTCAAATCGCACCGCGTCGGTGTCTCGACCGTCGCGCCACCGGCCCTGCGGCAATGGCGGCACCGTCGTCCGCTTTTCGTCAGATGACGGCTTAGCATCACGTCGCTTTTGGATGAAGCGGGCCTTTGCTCTATCTGGGACAAGAAGGACGCAGGTGTTCCACAGTGAAGCAGTAGTGAATTGCCGGAGCCGGCCGCGGGCGGAGGATTCCGGAGGCCGCGCATTAACACTCGCGATTTCCTGGCATGCTAGGCTGACGCCGCTATCGCAACGCGTATTTTCGGGGGACGCCCCGTATCTTCGATGATCGAATCCATTGTTCAATTTTTACGGCGTGACGTAACACGCGGTGTCGTCGGGACCATCCTTCTCAAGGTTGGCAGCGGCGCGCTCGCCTTTGCGTTGTTCTCACTGGCGGCACGAGCGATGTCGCCTGATGGCTTCGGAATCTTTGCGACCTGGCTTTCGGTTGCCCAGATGGCAGCCGTCGTGGGACTGGTCGGCCAGGAGGCACTACTGGTGCGATTCCTGAACGAGTACCGGGTGGGAGATCAACCCGACCTCACGAAGGGTGTGCTGCTATCGAGCTTGAAGACTTCCTCCGTCGCGACGCTGATTGCGATCGGCTCAATCGCGATCGTGGCAGACACAAGGGGCGATGAGTGGCTGCTGATCCTCGCGGTGTCAATCTACACTGCTGTGAATGCGGGGCTGATGCTTGGCAGCCAGGTCGCACGCTCACTGGTCAGCATCCTGATGGGGGAAGGAAACAGGGAGCTCTTCTGGCGGGTCGCCGTCGTCCTGTTTCTGCTCGCCGTTTTGTCCGGCCATCGACAGCTCGACCCCGCCGAATTGATCGCCGTGATGACAATCGCGATGTCGGCCGGCCTGGTCGCGCAGATCGTTGCGATTGCGCGAGCCCTGCCGGACTTTCGCGGCACGGCGTCGCGTTCCGAGACGTCCCGCTGGAGAGCAAGCTCGCTTCATTTCTGGGTGGCGTCCATTCTCGAAGCCGCCAACCAGTATTTCGACGTCATCCTGGTCTACTGGATGCTGGACCCGGCAACCGCCGGAATCTATTTCGCCGCTTCGCGTCTCGCTAATATCTTCGCCATGCTGTCGGCCGCACTGTACAGTTTCGGCGCGCGCCGGCTGCCCTCGCTGTACTTCAGCAAGAACCACCAGGAATTCGGGCGGACGTTGCGGCTCATGGCGGAAGTGACGGCGCTGTGCGTGGTCAGCGGACTTCTCCTGATCTGGATTGGCGGTTCCTATCTTCTCAATCTGTTCGGGCCTCATTTCGCCGCGCAGCACTGGGTCCTGATCGTGCTCGGAATCGGAACGGCCATCCAGGCGGCGGGAGGTCCATCTGCGGCCATATTGCAGCTCACCGGCCATGAGCGTGATTATGTCCCGGTCGTTGCCGCGAACGTTGCGTTGCGGCTGGTCGGATTTCTTGTCCTGATTCCCTGGCTCGGCGTGCTTGGTGCGGCGATCTCGGCTACTGTGTCGCTGGCGCTAGCGACCATCGCCCTCAACATTCTCTGCCGCCGGCGAACAGGGGTCGATCCTTCAATTCTCGTGCTCTTGCGCTTCCCTTCGTCGAAGCGCGGCGCCTATGCGGTCCGAGGCGCGGACTCGGGCGACTAGGCGTCATTTCGATCGAGGCAGCCGCACCCTCCGGCGGTGGGATGCCGAATGACCGTCAACCGACCAGGCCCAACAGTTCGCCCTGACGGGACGCCGATGCGTCGGCCGGCACACGATTGACGACGAGCCCGGTCGGCACGGCGCCGAACCGGGAGAGCGCGGCCGTTGCCCTGCGCATCGCCGCTGACTCGACTGCGTCTTCGCGAGCCACCAGAATGACCAGGTCGGCGTGAGCGGCCAAAGCCGCCGCCTCCGGTTGCAAGGCCAGAGAGGTTGCATGGACGATGATCAGATCGAACTCCGAACGAATATCGTCCGCGGGCGACGACCCTGGCCCCTTGCCGGCGCCCAGAAGCGCGTCGACGCCGGCAAAGCTCGCGGTGGTCGTGCCGTCCGTCTCCCCCTTGGCCATTCCGGCCTCGGCGCCGCCGAGGTCCGGCTGCACCTGAATCAGGACGCTCAACTTTCCCTTGTTCACCGCCCACCGGTTGAGCGAGCGCGCGACGGTGTTGCCGCCGGCCCGCTTCCCGACCGACATCACGAGCGCGACCTTGCCGCGGGGTTCGGGCAATTTCTCCAGCCTGTCAATCAGTGGACGCAGATGAGGACCGAGATCGAGTTCAGCCGTCGCGGACACCGGACCTTGCCAGATGTTTCGGGGGACCTCGCGAGGCATCAGATCGGGAATGCGCCCCCACACGGGCGGACGTGACGACGCCCCCGGCTGGCGCGGAGCCGGATCTGGTTCACGAACCTCCTGAACGGGTTTGTCCGATCCCCGTTCCGTGGCGGCGACGACTGCCGTCGATGTCAACAGCGAGCCGATCGCCAGAGCGGCGAGCAGTAAAGGCAGCGGCGGAAGGGTCGATCGAAGCGGCGGAATCGCAGGCGAAGCAACCTTGGTCTGCGAACTCTGCAAGAGGCGCTGCTCGTTCGTCGTCTTGGACCGCGAGAGGAACTGCTCGTAGATATTCCTGTTGGCCTCGGCGTCGCGTTGCAGTTCCTGGAGGCGGACCAGCGCTTGACCGTCGATCAGCAGCTGCGATTCAGCCGCCTTCATCTGGCTTTCCAGCGCCTTCTGCTGATCGCGCTGCGCCTCATATTCCGACTTCGCGGTATCGATACCTTTCGTCCGTTCAACCTCGATCTGCCGGTTCAGATCATTCAGCTGGCTGTACGACATGACGAGGTCGGGATGGCGATCGCCGAACACCGCCCGCTTCTGCGCAATCTGATCGTTGAGTGCCGACCGCTGGGCGCGCAGAGCGTTCAGGAGATCCTGCTTGGCAGGGCCTTCGACCTTCCCTTTCAGGTCGCGCTGCGCCTGCTCGTAGCGGGCCTTCGCCTCTTCGGTGCGGGCGCGCGCAGCGGCAACTTGCTGCGACAGCTCGGTCACACGCAATTGTTGCGTCGTGGCATCCTTGCCGGCGTTGACGATCCTGTGCTCGAGCTTGAATGTGGCAACGGCGTCTTCCGACGCTCTCAATCTATCGTTCAACGTCTTGAGCCTGCCGCTGAGCCAGTCGGCGGCCTCATCAGTCGCCTCGGTCCGCATGCGGCCCTGGCTGGCAACAAACGCGTCGGCTATGGCATTGGCATAGTAGGCAGCCCGCTCCGACCGGTTCGAGGTGAAGCGGATGGCGATGACATAAGTGAGCCCGCGACGGGAGATGTCGAGACGGTTGCGGAATCGCTCGAGCAGACGCGTGGGGTCCGAGTGCCCTCCGGAAATGTCCTCGTCGTCCTGAACCTTGAGCTGCGCGATCAGCGGCTTGAGAAAGCCGTCGGACTTCGCCACTTCAACCAGGCTCTGCAGCGCGGCGCTATCCTGCCCTATGCCCGGCAGAACATCCTGCTCCGTGGTCACGCGTTGCTCGCGCGGATCGACGACGACCAGCGCGGTCGCTGCAAATCGGACCGGGAGCACCAGGAGGACGACGGCGCCGACGGCGAAGATCGCGAGAGCGAGCGTCAGGATACGACGGGCGTTTTCCCGGAAGAAGGAGAGCGCGCCCGCGGCAGTGAGCACACCGCCAAAGCGTGCACCGGCTCCTCGCGCCTCACCGTTGGATGAATTCTGGGTCTGCCACGACGCAGAAACACCGGTCGATCCGGAACTGGTCGGGTCTGCGCGGCGACCGAACGTCATGGACATTACTCGAATTCAACTGGCGAACACTGTTCAGTGGCCTGCCCCAACGTAAATATCTATGGTTAATCGGCAGTTACCTACCCTTCGCGCAACCATGACCAATTGGTTAATGGTCTCGCGTCACGCCGTCCGGGAACCACCTGAATAGTCGTGTGAGCCACACGCGTCCGACAGGTCGCGCGTTAACTCCATTCATTGCTAATCGGTGTCCACTCGATACTCGCATGATAGGTACTCGTTAAGAAGGTGAAGATTTCGTTTCATTAGCGGGTCGGGGTCCGTGCTCCATTACCAACCGAACAAGGAATTGGGTGAGACGACCGCGACAGCGGTCCCGCGGCTAGACGGCAGCGAGCGAAAGCTGCGCGTCCTTCTCATCCAGACCCAGGCCGAGAACGCGGGTGCACAGGAGATCTCCAGGCTGCTCGGTGCCGGTCTGACCGCGCGCGGCCATCGCGTCACCAATCTGTTCTTGTTCCGCAAATCCGATTCATTCGATGAGCCGCCCGATACGCTCTATTGCGCGTCAAGCCGGCCGGGAAATCCGCTGGCGCTGCTGCAAATGCTGCGGACGCTCGGCCGTCATATCAGGACCGCCAAGCCCGACGCCGTTCTGACCTTCCAGCATTTCGGCAACGTCATCGGCGCCGGCGTGTCGCGCCTCGTCAGCAACGCGCCTGTTATCGCCAATCAGGTTTCCTCCGCGATGTCGATGAGCTGGCCGGTTCGCACCGCGGACATCGCCATGGGCAGCCTCGGCTTCTTCGACCGCATAACGCTCAATTCGAAGGACATGCAGCGCGAATATTCGCGCTACCCCGCGGCCTATCGGTCGCGGATGGTGCATGTCCCACACGGCTTTGACGACAAGGCACTCACTCTGTCGAAGGAAGCTGCGCGACGGAATTTCAATCTGCCGCGGGATCGCGTATTGCTCGGCTGCGCGGCAAGGCTGCACCCGCACAAGCGGCTTGATGCGGCGATACGTCTGTTGCCGGATGAGCCGTCCTGGCACCTCGCACTGGCCGGCCAGGGCGCCGACGAAGCGCGGCTGAGGCAACTCGCAGACGATCTGAAGGTGTCGGACAGATTGCATCTGCTCGGCGAAATCGCGCCGCGCCAGATGGCTGATTTTCTCGCCTGCCTGGACGTATTCGTCTTTCCGACGCAAGCCGAGACGTTCGGCCTCGCTGCGGTCGAGGCCGCGAACGCCGGCGTTCCCTCCGTCGTCACCGATCTTCCCGTGCTGCGCGAGGTGTTGTCCTTTGAAGGAAAGCCCACAGCACTCTTTGTCGATGCTTCAGATCATCCGAAGCTGGCGGCTGCCGTCTCCCGACTCCTGACCGACCACACGCTGAGCGACGAACTGCGACAAAACGCCAAAGGCCTGCGGTTACGCTATTCGGTAGATGCGATGGTGGAGGAGTATGTACAAATCCTCGGCCGGGTCATTTGATCCGATGCGCTGGAATAGATTGGCTCGACATGATCATCGAGTTTCGCTGCGAACGTGACTATGCGCGGCGGTGGATGCGCCGCGAGATGCTCTCGATCGACGGCCGGGACGTTCCGGTTCAAATCGCGTGGACAACAACGACGGAGTCACGGCCGGCAGGTCTCGACGCGCTGTTCGATCTCGAGCGCATGGTGTTGCGCAAGGGCAAACCCAGCGGCGCCGACAGGCTGAGGGTCATTCCGGGACGGACTGAGGCCGGCGCCGGCACGGCCGATGTGGTTATCGACTTCACGGGCGCCGCGCGCGATCCGGAATCTTCGGCGCGGCTGTATCTCCGCCCGCTGTTCAATGGAGCCGCAGGCGAAAACGCCGCACTCGCCGCGATTCTCGCCGGCGACCTGCCGGTCATCGAAATCGTCAACGAGGTCGACGGGGTAATTCTCGATCGCGGCCATCCTTCCGGAGAAATCGCGGCCGGCTTGAGTGGTGCGCTCGAAACCGTGGTGGCGCGAACGCTGACCATGGTGGCGGCGATCCTGTCGGGAAGGCCGCGCATCCTGCCGCAACTGGCGCGTCCAGCCGCCGACGCTGTCCGCCGGGGCCTCTTCGGCTACGTCGCGCGCGGTCTCGCCGTATCGATCGCCAAGGAGATCTATCGCCTCTGCTGCTACGCCCCGCACTGGCACGTCGGATGGCGTTTCACCGAGAACGCAGGCGTCTGGCAGACCGGAGATCTCTCCGGACCGGGCTGGACCATCCTTGCAGATCCCGGACATCGCTTCTACGCCGATCCCTTTCCCATCACTTGGCAGGGGCGAACATTCGTCTTCTTCGAAGATCTCGATCACCGGGTCGGAAAAGGAATCATTTCGGCGATCGAGTTCGATGACACCGGGCCGGTCGGAGACGTCATGCCCGTGCTCGAAGAGCCATGGCACCTGTCCTATCCGTTTCTGATCGAGCACGATGGCGAGTTGTGGATGATCCCGGAGAGTTCGCTCCAAGGGGATGTCGCTCTCTACAAATGCGTTCGGTTTCCGGACAAATGGGAGCGGCATGCGACGCTGCTTTCAGGCCTCGAACTGGCCGATGTGACGATCACGCGGCACAACGGGCTGAACTATCTGTTCGGAGCCTGGCGCGACGGAACCGGCGGCTATTCGGACTCATTGGCGATCTATTACGCCGAGCACCTTCTCGGCCCCTGGGTGCCCCATGCCAGCAACCCGGTCCTGATCGATCGCGCCAGCACGCGACCGGCCGGGAACTTCGTCACCATTGATGGCAAATTGTGGCGACCAGTCCAGGATTGTACCGACGGATACGGCGCCGCGCTCGGCCTGGCGGAGATCATCGAACTGTCGCCGACGACGTACAAGCAGATCGTCCGCCACTCCCTTCGACCCGGACCGTCATGGCCTGGCAGGAAGCTGCATACATTGAACCGCTGCGGCCGGCTCGAGGTGATCGACGGATCGCGAATTCAAACCAAGGTCCGCGCCTTCGCAAGTCAAGCTCCCTCGACCATTTTGCCGGCGCGAACGAAGCCCTCTGCCACCTTGTGAAGCGCGAACCGGCACGACGGATCGCTCCCGCTCTGCCCGTCACCCGCTGACGGCGCCCTCGCCGAGCGCGGCAAGCAAAAATCTGAAAAACAACCCCATGCAAAGTAGAACCACCGCCGACCTGTTGCCGGCGGTGGCGTGGCCTAAGTTGAGGTCAGGTTTGGCTTAATCGATCTGCAGGCGCGGAACGCGAGGCAACCCTCCCGAAGCGGGAGGTAGACGACCCGATGGCCGGCCGCGCCCGATTTCGTCACGCTTCGCTCGTTTGACATGTCGGGCAAAACAGCGGCAAAAGAGCATCATGCCTTCGCCTGCCGCGTCCATGGATCAGCAGCCGTGGCAGATGATCAGCTTCCTGTCGACTTCCTCGTCCAGGCGTCGCAGTTCCACGTCGATCGGTGAGGATTCCGCGATCAACGGAATGTCACTTGGGCGCGGCTGTCGGTGGCCTATCGGAGCCTGGGATCGCGCGGCCGAAGCGATGTCGCCGGCAGACGCGATATTGCGGACACCTGTGCCCGCCATGGCTCCGGCACCTGCGCCAATTGGGGAGGGACCGAACAGAAACAAGGCGGCGACGACGGTTAAACCACATTGGTTGGACATCATCATTCTCCTATCGCGATCGGGTTGGATCGCTCTGAAGCGAGCAACCCGATGCGATGGATAGAACGAATGAACTACACGACGGCTTCCCGCGTCCGATATCGCGTTACCGGTGAAACGCGCATGATAGACCGTTCGGTAACATGCCTATCCTGCGGTCTCGATTCGCCTGACGCTTTTCCCGGCGGTCGACGCCGCGAGACATCGCGACAGGGCTGCAGCGAGCTCGGACGACATCAGCGGATGATGGACAAGTTCAGTCACGCCCGCCGCCGCGAGCAAGGGCGCCGCGAACTCGCGCACTGACGGGCTTGCAAGAATGATCGGAAGCCATGGCGTCGCATCATGCAGCGACGAGGCGCGGTCGAGCGAGGAACCTCCCGGCACATGGCACACCAGAGCCACGTCGAAACGCGTCCGTGCGGCACGGCAAGCGGCCTCGGCCTCGGCCAGCCTCGAAAATCCGACCGGCTCGTAGCCGAGCGCGGCGAGAATCTCCTCGTAGCGCAATAGTCGCTTTCGGTCCGCTTCGAGCACCAGAACGGTTTCGCCGGCGCCGCGAAGCGCGAGAGACGGTGCGTGCTGCACCGATATCAGCTCGCCCGGCGATCCGCACGGCAGCCATATGTCGAAGCGTGTCCCAGCGCCAAGTGTGCTTCGTACTGCCACGGCACCGCCGTGCCGCTCGACGATCTCCCGGACCGTCGCGAGCCCGAGGCCGTTCCCCTCCGCGCGCGTCGTAAAAAATGGTTCGAAGACCTGTTCCATCGTCGCTTCATCCATCCCGGGTCCCGGGTCGGAGACCGAGATCACGGAATAGCGACCACACCGCAGCTCGGTTCGCCCGATCGACAAAGGTCGGATGACGTCCCGTTCCGCGATCTGCAAATCGATGAAGCCTGGCTCTTCCATCGCTTGAGCCGCGTTGTTGCAGAGATTGAGTATCACCTGCTGCAATTGCGCCGGCTCGCCTGACACCGTGATGCTTTCCGCACGCTGGCTGACCATGAGCTTCACATCAGAAGGCAACGATGCGGCGAGCAGCGCCTGGGTTTCCTCCACCAAAGTCCTGATGCAGATGCGTTCCTGTCTTCCCTGGCTGCGACGACCAAAGGTCAGGATCTGGCCGACGAGTTCACGCGCCCGCTCGCCGGCACGGCGGATCTCCGCCAGGCTCGCCGCCGACCGGCCTCCCGATTTGACGCCGGTCTCGGCGATCTCGGCATAGCCAAGGATCGCCCCGACGATGTTGTTGAAGTTGTGGGCAATGCCGCTGGCGAAGGTACCGATCGTCTCCATTCTCCGAGCCTGTTGCAGGCTCGTCTGCAGCCTCTCCTTCTCCTGTTCGAGAACAACGCGTCCGACGGCGTTGCGGATCGCATCAAACGCCGTACGAAAGAGCGCAAATTCGGCCCATTTACTCAGTCCCACGTCCTGCAACGCATCGAAGCCGAGAATGGCCCAGTGCCCCTGCCCAGACGAGGTCTTGATACAAAGCCAGCCGTGAATTCCGGCTTCATCGAGGAGGTTCGACGGATCCTCGGGATGCGATGGCCGCACCTTCGGAATGTAGATGATTGCATCCCCATCGCCGTCAAACCGCTGAGCCAGATCGCGGGCCCGGTTCGGCCACGTCTCGTCGAAGCGAATGCCTTCGCGGGCCCACCGGTAGACATTGTCCGTCGTCGCTGCCGACCATGCGAAGTATGCCCTGTCGGCACCGATAAAGCCGGCAAGCTCCTCCAGCGCACTCTCGACATGACTGCGCAGTCCATCACGATGCGACTCGATGAAGCGCATCGATATATTGGCAATCATGTGATCGAAGGCGGCGCGGCGGCGTTGGGCCTTGGCGCGCGCGCGCAACAGCAGGCCAAAATAGACGAGAGCGCCGAGCAAAAGAAGCGACGTGAGATACTGCAACAAGCGATTCTTGCGTGCTGCCACCCGGGCGGCGAGCTGGCGTTTGACGATCAGCGCATGGACCGCGTCCTGCTCGCGGTTGCTCGCCTCGGCGACCAGCGTTTTCAGAATGGCATCGACGTCCGGAAGCAGGTCGTGCAGCAACTGGCCGTGCGCAACGGCAGCGTGGAGCAACTCGTTATCCTCGGACGAAATCTGCAGACGCGCGAGGTTGTCAAGCCGGGCCTGCAATTCAGCCGCCGGGATCTCGGACGTATCGAGCGTCAGTTGAAGCATGGCGGCCGCAAGCGCCGAGACATCCGCCACCAACGGCCTGTCGTTCGACGAGGACAGACGGGCGCTGAACATGCTGAAGTAGGTGAAGGAATTCCGAAGCAGCGCGTTCTTGCTCTTGAACTGCTCGATCAACTGCTCTTGCCGAGCGGCGCGCGCGGCCAGCACGTCGATCGCGGCAACCTGCTCCCGGTCCCTGCCGGCGGCCTCGCGAAGCCGTACCAGTGCGGCGTCGTAAGCATCCACCATCTGTACAAGGGCATCATAGTTCCGTGACAGGCCAGCCCGTGACGTCAGCACTTCGCGGCTCATGCCGCGCTCGAACCGGGTAAAGTCGGCAAGCGCCTGCGTTTGACGGTCATAGCGGTCTGAATTCAAGTTCAGGCCGTTCAGCAGAAGCCAGGTCAACAACGCGAGCAGGAACGCAACGCCGACCATTGCGGGGGCGACTTTCATGGCTCACCTCCGACTTGAGAGCCGCGATACTGTCCGGTCAGACTATGGAGGAAGGCAACGATTGCCTTCACCTGAGAATCCGTCAGTGTCGCATTCAACTGTGCCCGCCCCATCTTGCGAACAGCGTCGTCGAGCGTCGGCGCGCTGCCGTCATGAAAGTAAGGCGGGGTCGTCGCGACATTGCGCAAACTCGGCACACGCAGAATGGCCGGATCTGGCGAAGCCAGAGGATGAAATATGCCGTGACGTTGAAACAGATTACCGCCGATATTAACGCCCTGATGGCACGAGACGCAGCCCAGGGATTTGAACTGGCGATACCCCTCTAATTCCTCGGAGCTCAGTGCGACGGTATCTCCCGCGAGCCAGCGGTCAAACTTGCTGTCGGGCGTCACCAGCGTTTCTTCAAAGCTCGAAATGGCGTCGACGATATTGCCGACATCCGGACCGCGCCCATAGGCGGCGAAGAAGCCCGCGCGCGTCGCGGGATCCAAGTCGAGCTTCTGCGCGATCGTGGCCAGATTGCTGCCCATGATCTGCGGGTTGACGAGCGACGCCGTGACGTCCGCCTCCACGTCGCGGTACTTTCCTTCCCAGCTGAATCGAAAGTTGTGTGTTGCGTTGAAGACGGTGAGCGTGTTGAGCGGAAGCTCGGTGCCGTCGAGCCCGATGTCGCGCCGCTTCGAACTGGCGCCGTTCGTGCTGATATCGTGACACGACGAACAGCTTCTCGAATTGTCGCGAGACAGGCGAGTATCGCTGAACAGGCGCTCACCGAGCCCGACCTTTCGCGGATCAAGCGAGGGAGCGGGCGGCATAGGCGTAATCGGCTCGTCCATTC
>JAEYRD010000012.1 GCA_023435725.1 Pseudomonadota bacterium
GCCGTGACCAAGGCGCTCAACGATCACCCTCTCATCGAGATCGCCCGCGGCGAGATCGCAGGCCTGCCGCCGGCCGACTGGGACAACGTCATCGTTGCAACCGGCCCCCTCACCTCCGCGCCGCTGGCTGATGCCATCCGCGAGCTCACCGACGAGAACGCACTCGCCTTCTTCGATGCGATCGCGCCGATCGTGCACCGCGAATCCATCGACATGTCGGTGGCCTGGTTTCAGTCGCGCTACGACAAGGTCGGCCCCGGCGGCAACGGCGCCGACTACATCAACTGCCCCATGGCCAAGGAGCAGTATGACGGATTCGTCGCCGCGCTGATCGCCGGCGAGAAGACCGAGTTCAAGGAATGGGAGACCAACACGCCCTATTTCGACGGCTGCCTGCCGATCGAAGTCATGGCGGAGCGCGGCCCGGAGACGCTGCGCCACGGCCCGATGAAGCCGGTCGGCCTCACCAATCCGCATGATCCCGCGACGAAAGCCTACGCGATCGTGCAGCTGCGCCAGGACAACAGGCTCGGCACCCTCTACAACATCGTCGGCTTCCAGACGAAGCTGAAGTACGGCGAGCAGCAGCGCATCTTCCGCAGTATTCCCGGACTGGAAAAGGCCGAGTTCGCCCGCCTCGGCGGCCTGCATCGCAACACCTTCCTCAACTCGCCAAAGCTGCTCGACGGCCAGCTGCGCCTGCGCGCACAGCCGCGGCTGCGCTTTGCCGGCCAGATGACGGGCTGCGAGGGCTATGTGGAGTCCGCCAGCGTCGGCCTGATCGCAGGCCTCTATGCGGCCGCCGATGCACGCGGCGAAACGCTGGCGAGCCCACCCGGCACGACCGCGCTCGGATCGCTGCTCGGCCACATCACCGGCGGCCATATCGAGACCATCGAACCGGGTAGCCGTTCGTTCCAGCCGATGAACATCAATTTCGGCTTATTCCCGCCGCTGGCGACCGTTCCGACGAAGAAGCCCGACGGCACGCGCCTGCGCGGCAACGAGAAGACGGTGGCCAAGAAGCAGGCGATGAGTGCACGGGCGCTCGCCGATCTCGATTGCTGGATCGCCGATCACCTGCGAATAGCCGCTGCGGCGTGAGTTTTCGATGAGCCTACCCAAAGACGACGCCGCAGAGCTCTCGGCGCGCTGGACCGAAGGCGTGCTGCTCAAGCGCGACGTGTTCTCGACCGTCGAGCGCGGCCGCTTCCGCGGCGACCATGGCGAGGTCGACGCAGTGCTGCGCCGGCTCGACGAGGTGCCGTGGTGGTCGTTCCTGCTGGCGCGCCATCTGTTCGCGCGCGAGAAGCATGCGCTGGCGCTGGCCAAGGGCCTGAACGTCGGCCCTGAGCTGCTGTGGGCCGGTCGCCGGGCGCTGGTACGTGGCTTCGTGGACGGCGTCGCGCTGCATCTGGCAAAGCCTCATGGCGACCTCGCCTATTTCCGCTCAGCCAAGGCGGCGCTGCGCCGGCTGCGCCGCGCCGGCATCTGCCACAACGATCTCGCCAAAGAGCAGAACTGGCTGGTCGGCCGCGATGGGCGCGCTTACGTGACCGACTTCCAGCTCGCTGCCTGCTTTGCCCGCCGCGGCCGCCTCTATCGCATCCTGGCCTACGAAGATCTTCGGCATCTCCTCAAGCACAAGCGCTCCTATGCGCCCGATGCGCTGACGCCGCGCGAGCGCAAGATCCTGGCGAAGAAATCATTCGCGGCGAGCCTGTGGCTCGCCACCGGCAAGAAGGTCTACCGGGCGATCACGCGTGGCCTGTTCAACTTCACCGACCGCGAGGGCGGCGGCCGCAGGCTGGTCAACGACGCCCCCGTACTGGCCGAGCTGATCCGCAAGAACCCGGCCGTGCGGGACACCGCCATCGTCGCCTTCGCCGACCGCCGCTCTGGCGTCGGGCTTTATGCCTTCGTCGAAGCCGATCAGGCCGCGCTCGAAGGCCAGCTGCGCGACGAGCTTTCGGCTGCGAAGGGCCCAAAGCCGCCGGAGCACATCCAGGTGGTGCATGCGCTGCCGCGCGACACCACCGGCAAGCCCCGCACCGAGATCCTGCAACTGGTCGCCATGAACCAGCTCGACCTGATCGAGCCGATGATGAAGAACGACCAGGATCGTGCCTTCCTCAAGGACATCCTGGAGCAGCGCAAGAACCTGCGCGACCGCTTCAATTTCGAGGCGGACCTGCCGACGAGCTAGCGCGGCCCGTGCCGCCTTGAAGCGTCCACATTGGCGATAGAGAAGCGGTGGAACAATTCGGGCTTGGCGGGGTCATGGGCATTCGGGGAACGATGATGCTTCGTGGGGGTGGCGGAATGATCGCCGGCCTTCTGCTGCTGACAGCCTCTTCGGCAATGGCCGAGTCCCCGGCCGAGCTGATCTCCAGCTTCCGCCTCAAGCACGGCGAGGTCCGCGTCGCACGCGATGCCACGCTCGACCGCATTGCCATGGACCAGGCGCGCGCGATGGCGGCAAAGGACGATCTCAGCCACGACACTCTCGGCCCGTTCAACCGCCGCGTCGCACCGGCCGGCGCAGGCCGCGCCGCCGAGAACATCGCCTACGGCTACGACAATTTCGAGAAGACGCTCGGCCAGTGGATCGACTCATCGGGTCATCGCAAGAACCTGCTGCTGCACAACGCATCCCGCGTCGGAATCGCGAGCGCCAAGAACGCCAGCGGCAAGCGCACCTACTGGGCCATGGTGATCGCCGGCGATTACGAACCGAAGGGCAAGGGCAAGAAGGACAAGGAGCCGCTGGTTGCCGTGAAGCGCGAGAGCGCGCCTGCAAGCAAGCCCAAATCCAGCGACTGCCACGTCAAACTGCTCGGCCTCTGCATCTGAGGCGAAGCCATGCGCTATTCCGCTCCCTGCTGACCGTCATCTTGTTCGCCTTCTTCGACGCGTCTAATTGATGCAGTCAGATCGCCAGAGATAGGGACGCACTTGATCGACATCGACCGCATTCGTGCCGACACGCCGGCAGCCTCCCGGCTCGCCTATCTCCATAACGCGGGCGCGGCCCTCATGCCGGCACCCGTTGTCGCGGCGATGAAGCGGCATATCGATCTGGAGAGCGAGATCGGCGGTTATGCCGCCGCCGACCGCGAGGCCGATCGGCTTGAAGCGGTCTACGGCTCGGTGGCCCGCCTGCTGAATGCCGCACCTGACGAGATCGCCCTCATGGAGAACGCGACCGTTGCCTGGCAGATGGCCTTCTACGCGCTTCCGTTTCGCAAGGGCGATCGGATCCTGACGGCCGAAGCGGAATATGCCGCAAACTATGTCGCCTTTCTTCAGGTCGCCAAGCGTACGGGCGCAATCATCGACGTGGTGCCCAGCGATGCCAGCGGGGAGCTCGATGTCCACGCACTCGAGCGCATGATCGATGCACGCGTGAAGCTGATCGCTATCACCTGGGTTCCGACCAATGGCGGCCTCGTCAATCCAGCGGCAGCCATCGGCAAGATAGCGCGAGCACAGGGCATTCCCTATCTGCTCGACGCCTGCCAGGCGGTCGGCCAGATGACGGTCGACGTCGAAGCCATCTGCTGTGACATGCTGTCCGCAACGGGACGCAAATTCCTGCGCGGCCCGCGCGGCACCGGCTTTCTCTACGTCCGCCGGGCGTTGATGCAACAACTCGAACCGTCGATGATCGACCACTTCGCGGCACCCTGGGTCTCGCGAGATGAGTATCGGCTCCGCGACGACGCCCGCCGTTTCGAGACCTGGGAAAACAACTACGCGGCCCGGCTGGGGCTGGGCGCTTCTGTCGACTATGCCCTCGATATCGGCCTCGCGCCTGTCGAACAACGCTGCCGCATGCTTGCGGACCGTCTTCGCAGCGGCCTTGCTTCCCTTCGCAGCGTCACAATTCGCGACCTCGGCCGGGCGCCGGGCGCCATCGTCAGCTTCACGATGAAAGGATATGAGGCGGACACCATTGTCAGTAGTGCCGCTGCCGCCGGCATCACGATCGGCGCGTCACATCCAGCGAGCACCCGCATCGATGCCGAGCTTCGCTCGCTGCCGCCGGTCGTGCGTGCATCCCCGCATTACTACAACACGGAATCCGAAATCGACCGGCTGATCGACCACCTCGCGAGCCTGGCACCACGTTAGCGTGGTGCATGCCAACTCACGTGCAGCGCGCGCTCAATCCGGACGCGCTGAGCCTGGCCATGACCTCGTCGAGATGCGCGCTGTCGCGGGTCTCGATGACGAGCTGCAGCAGCGTCGCCTTGGCCGGCAGGTCGGAGAAGGTCCGCTGATGCGAGACTTCGATGATGTTGGCGCCGGCTTCGGCCAGAAGCGCGGCCACGGCAGCGAGCTGGCCCGGCCGGTCCGGGATATCGAGCGACAGCTGGGTCAGGCGCCCCTCACGCGCAAGCTCGCGCGTAAGCACCGAGGCGATCAGCCTTGTGTCGATATTACCGCCGCTCAGCACCAGACCAACCTTCTGGCCGGCGAAGCGGGACGGATCGGACATCAGCGCGGCAAGGCCGGCGGCACCGGCGCCCTCGACGACGGTCTTCTCGATCGAGATCAGGGTCGCAACCGCGCGCTCGAGCTCGGCTTCATTCACGAGCGCGATGTCGTCGACGAGGCGACGGACGATCTCGGTGGTGATCTTGCCCGGCGATTTGACCGCGATGCCTTCGGCCAGCGTATCGCCGCGCGCCGGCAGGTTGCTGCCGTGGATGGCGTTGTACATCGAGGGATAGAGCCAGGCCTCGACACCCAATATCCGCAGCGACGGCTTGAGTGACTTCGCGGCGATGGCGATGCCGCTGATGAGCCCGCCGCCACCGATCGGAACGCCCAGGATGTCGAGATCCGGCACAGATCTGAGCATTTCGAGCCCGATGGTGCCCTGCCCCGCGATCACCAGCGGATCGTCATAAGGATGGACGAAGATCATGCCGCGGGCCTCGCCGTGGCTTCGCGCGAACGCGGCGGCCTCTTCCAGCGTCGCGCCGGTGACCACCACCTCGGCACCGTGGTGCTTGGTGTTCTCGACCTTCACCATGGGCGTGCCGACCGGCATCACGATGGTTGCGGGAATGCCGAGCCGCTTGGCGTGATAGGCGACGCCCTGCGCGTGGTTTCCCGCCGACATCGCGATGACGCCGCGCGCGCGCTCCTCCGGCGTCAGCGCAGTGAGCCGGTTGAGCGCGCCCCGCTCCTTGAACGAGGACGTGAACTGGAGGTTCTCGAATTTGAGCCAGATGTCGCAGCCGCAGATATTGCTCAGCGTCCGACTGTAGCTGCAGGGCGTTTCGACGACGGCGCCCCGGATGGTCTCGGCGGCGGCATGAATGTCGGCCGGCGCGACCGGAAAGCCACTCAGATCGGACGACATGCTTTGGGACAACTCAGCCATGGGACAGCATAGAGCATTTGGCAGGTCGAGGCGATAAGCCAGCCTCTATTTGGTAAATTCCCGCGATCGTGAAGCCCGCCACAGCGTCCACAGCGTGCGCAGCCGCGACGATGGCTGCGGCGCAAATGGATTGCGTTCGGGCCGCGACAGGCGCTTGAGGTCGACGCGTACCTGGCCCAGCGTCAGGAACGCAGGACGCACTGATGCCGGCACCTGGGGCAGCAGCGACAAGGCCGTGGCCAAATGCTGCTCGGCTTCGCCCACGAGCTGCTTCAGCACCGCGTGCAGATTCGGCGTCTCCTTGCCGGCGAACACGTCCTCCATGCCGCAGCCATGGCTCGTCAGCAGTTGCTGCGGCAGGAACAGCTGCCGGTGCGCGGCATCGCGCGGCAGGTTCGCGATGATCTGCGCTATGCCCTGGGCCAGCCCGGCATGCCGCGCGACATGCTCGGTCGCTTCCGAGGGGGGCGCCATGATCCGCGCCGCGAGGGCGAACAGCGCCGAACAGGTCGCCGCGAGATAACCTTCCAGCGCAGTCAGCGTCGGCATCGGATCGTTGTAGAGATCGAACTGATGCTCATCGGCGAGCAGCGACAGCGGCTCGACCGGCAGATCGAAATCGTGAATCGCGCGCAAGAGCTCCGCCGCGACCGGATTGCCCTCGGCACTGCCATGGACATGGCCCGACAGCATGTCGGTCCACCATTGCAGGCGGATTTCCCCAGGCAAGGGCTGGCTCACCTGGTCACGGACGCGGACGATCTCGACATTGAAGGCATAGAGCGCCAGCAGCGCGCGGCGCTCGGCGGCGGGAGCGAACAGCGTCGCGACATAGCGCGGAAAGTCATGGCTGCGCACAAGATCGGCGCAGAACGCAACCGAGTCGGCCGGCGGCGCCGCGCGGCTCATGGCACGGCAATCAGCGCGGCGGCAACGCGGCGCCGTTCGCCGATCATGATGTTGTAGGTGCGCACCGCGGGGCCGGTCTGCATCGTGTCCAGAACCACCCTCACCGCCTTCAGCGCCTGGCGCAGTTCCGGCGGCGGCAGCCACACGCCGGTTCCGGTGCCAACCAGGAGCGTGTCGATGCTGTTAGCGGCCGCAAAGACCCGATCCAGCGAATAGCGGTCGATCTTGGTGGGATCTGTCACGTCCCACGCCCAGATCGCGTCAGGCAGACAGAGCAGCGATCCGCGATGCGACATGCCGGCAAAGGCGAAGCCTCCCTTGCCATAGGCGTCGATCGGCGCCGAGCGCGGGAAATGCGGTGCGTTGGGGTCGCCGGCCATGAGCTTGGTCCGAATGAGCTTACTGCCCTCGCAAACTCGTGCGAGGGCCTAGGGTTCGGATCATGCCTTGTTTTTCTTCGCCGGCGTAGCCGTATCGGGCGCATCTTCGCGATGCTCGCCGACGCCGAGGTAGATCAGGATCGGAGCCGCGATGAAGATCGAGGTATAGGTACCGACCAGCACCACGCCGAACATCATCACAGCGGTAAAGCTGTGGATGGCCTGACCGCCGAACACGAGCAGAGCCAGCAGCGCCAACGTCACGGTGAAGTGGGTGATGATCGAGCGCGACAGCGTCGAGTTGATCGACTCGTTGAGAAGCTGCGGCATCGGCATCTTCTTGTAGCGCCGCAACATTTCACGGATGCGGTCGTAGATGACGACGGTGTCGTTGAGCGAGTAGCCGAGAATGGTCAAAAGCGCGGCGATGCTGGTCAAGTCGAAGTCGACCTGGCTGATCGACATGAAGCCGATCGTCAGCACGATGTCGTGCACGTTGGCGATCATGGCGCCCAGCGCGAACTGCCACTCGAAGCGGAACCAGAGATAGATCAGGATCGAGACGATCGCGAGCATCAGGCCGAGCATGCCGTAGGCGAGCAGCTCGCCGGAGACGCGTGGACCAACCACCTCGACGCGGCGATACTCGACGGAATCGCCGAGCGCGGTGCGGACCTTCTGCACGGCCTCCTGCTGGGCGGCATCTCCGCCCGGCTGCTCCGCGACGCGGATCAGCACGTCCGCAGGGCCGCCGAACTGCTGCAACTGGACTTCACCGAGATGCAGGCCATCCAGCGTCGTGCGCATCGCCGCAATGTCGGCGGTGCCGGACTTGGCCTGCACCTCCAGCAGCGTGCCGCCACGGAAATCGATGCCGAAATTGAGGCCGTGGGTGAAGAACAGCGTGATCGCGACGATCGACAGCGCCGCCGAGATCGGGAAGCTGATGCGGCGGAAGCGCGTGAAGTCGAAATGCGTATTGTCGGGGACGATACGCAGCGACGGCAGCAGACCGAGCGCCGCAACCACGGTGAGAATGGCAATGAGGATGCCAAGCCCGATGAGAACGTAGTGAGTCACGATCAGGCTCCTAGATCGGCACGCTCTGCGGCCGCTTCCACCGCACCCACCAGGCCACGATCAGCCGGGTCAGCGTGAAGGCGGTGAACACCGTGGTGATGATGCCGATACCGAGCGTCACGGCAAAGCCGCGCACCGGGCCGGTGCCGATGTAGAACAGCACCGCGGCGGCAATGAAGGTGGTGATGTTGGAATCGAGAATGGTCGCAAGCGCCCGCTTGAAGCCGGCGTCGATCGCCGAGATCGCGTTGCGGCCGCCGCGTAGCTCCTCGCGGATGCGCTCGTAGATCAGCACGTTGGAGTCGACCGCGATGCCGACGGTGAGCACGATGCCGGCGATTCCGGGCAGTGTCAGCGTGGCGTTGAGCAGCGATAGCAGGCCGAAGATCATGGCGACGTTGATGGCCACCGCGATGTTGGCGAACACGCCGAACAGGCGGTAGGTCAATAGCATGAACACGATGACGAGGATCGAGCCGACGTAAGCCGCAAGCTCACCCTTCTCGATCGAGTCCTGGCCGAGGCCCGGACCGACGGTGCGCTCCTCAACCACGGTCAGCGGCGCCGGCAGCGCGCCGGCGCGCAAGAGGATCGCGAGGTCGTTGGCCGATTGGACGGTGAAATTGCCGGAGATCTGGCCCTGTCCGCCGGTGATCGGCTCACGGATGACGGGCGCCGAGATCACCTTGTTGTCGAGAACGATCGCAAACGGCAGCCCCACGTTCTCCTGCGTGGCCTGCGAGAATTTGCGCGCGCCCGACGTGTTGAACTTGAAGCTGACGACGGGCTCACGCGTGCGCTGGTCGAAGCTCGCCTGGGCATCGGTCAGGTCGCCGCCGGCGACCAGCACCTGCTTCTTGACGACATAGGGAACCGGTGGCGGCGACGCGCTCATCAACAGTTCGGATTCCGGCGGTAACCTTCCCTGCTGCGCCTGATCCGGCGGCACGGACGTGTCGACCATGCGGAATTCCATCTTCGCGGTCTTGCCCAGCAATTCCTTCAGACGGGTCGGGTCCTGAAGACCCGGCACCTGCACCAGGATGCGGTCGTTACCCTGGCGCTGGATGACAGGCTCGACGGTGCCGAGCTCGTTGACGCGGCGTTCAACGATCTGGATCGACTGCTCGATGGTCTTGCGCAGGCGGTCGAGCATCGCGGCCTGCGGGATGCTCAGGCGGATCACCCCACCGCCCGCATCGGCCACCTCGAGGTCGCGCTGACCGCTGGATCCCATCAATCCGCCCAGCGGCTGGGACAGCTCGCGCAGCTTGGCGAGCGCAGGCTGCACGTCGGATTCCTTGGTGATACGGACCTCGGCCGCGTCGTTGCGCACGGTGACACCGCCGGTGAAGCCGATCTTCGCGTCGCGCAGCGTCCGGCGAACGTCATCGCGGATCTGGTCGAGCCTCTCCTTCTTCACATAGTTGGAATCGACCTCGAGCAGCAGATAGGAGCCGCCCTGGAGGTCGAGGCCAAGCACAAGCCGACGCTGTGCCCAGGCGGGCCAGGTCTTGACCTGCGCTTCGGGGAAGAAGTTCGGGACCGCGCAGAGGCACACGATCAGCGCCGTCAGGATAATCCCCAGCGCCTTCCACCGCGTGAAATACAACATCGACTGGACCTGTTAGATCAGGAGACTTGAGAGACCCGCGGAAGCACTCACTTGGCCGCGGTGTCGTCCTTGGCGCTTTCCTTCGCGCTTTCTTTGGCCGGCTCGCCCTTGGCGCGCACACCGGAGATCATCTGGCGCATTTGCCGCACCCGCACGCCATCGGAAATCTCGAACTCGATCTGGTCGTCGTCGACGACCTTGGTGACCTTGCCGACGAGGCCGCCCGAGGTCACCACGGTGTCGCCGCGGCGGATGTTCTTCACGAGGTCGGCATGGTCCCGCACCTTCTTCTGCTGCGGGCGCAGAATCAGGAAGTACATGATCACGAAGATCAGGGCGAACGGCAGCAGCGACATCAACATGCTGTTGGTGTCGCCGGCGCCCGCAGCCTGGGCATACGCAGGGGTAATCAGCATTCGGACAATCCTCGTGAGAACGGGGGACAGCCGGTCAGGCCCTCAAAGGCGACCGGTTCGGTCAAATTCGCGCGGACTATAGCGGCCACCGTCCCAATTGCAACGCTGCCAGACCGTCGATTTGGCCACCTTGCGGCGGCGCGTCAGGCCCGATAAGGCTGCATTCTCAGGAACTTCGGACATGCCCAAAAAACCAAGCAAAAGCCCGGCCGGCAAAGGCCCCCGTACCCCTGCCAGGAAGCCTGCCCGCGTCGCGGCAAAACGCCCCAAGGCAGCCCCTATCGCAGCCCCAGACCTCTCCCAGGAGCGCATCGTCCGCGCCCTTGAGACCATTGCGGCGCACCTGTCGGCCCAAGGCAATCCTGCCATCGAGCGCGAGTCCTTCGAACGGGCGGACGCCTATGTCTGGCACCCTGACGGCCGCCTCGCGGCGGTGCCGCGGGTCAGCCGCGTCGAGTTGTTCCTCCTCAAGGGCGTCGACCGGATGCGCGACATCCTGATGGAGAACACCGAGCGCTTCGCCAACGGCCTGCCCGCCAACAACGCCCTGCTCTGGGGCGCGCGCGGCATGGGCAAATCGTCGCTGGTGAAGGCCGCGCACGCCAGCATCAACGCGGACCGCAAGGCCGCCGACAAGCTGAAGCTGATCGAGATCCACCGCGAGGACATCGAGAGCCTGCCCGCTCTCATGGAGCAGCTGCGCGCCTCGTCCTTCCACTTCATCGTGTTCTGCGACGACCTCTCCTTCGACGGCAACGATGCCTCGTACAAATCGCTCAAGGCCGTGCTCGAAGGCGGCATCGAGGGTCGGCCCGAGAACGTCATCCTCTATGCCACCTCCAACCGCCGCCATCTGCTCGCGCGCGAGATGATCGAGAACGAGCGCTCGACCGCGATCAATCCCGGCGAAGCGGTCGAAGAGAAGGTCTCGTTGTCGGATCGCTTCGGCCTCTGGCTCGGCTTCCACCGTTGCAGCCAGGACGAATATCTCGCCATGGTGCGCGGCTATTGCGGCCATTTCGGTATCAACATCGACGACGAAGCGCTGGAGCACGAGGCGCTGGAATGGTCGACCACGCGCGGTTCGCGTTCGGGCCGCGTCGCCTGGCAGTTCGTGCAGGAGCTTGCAGGCCGGCTCGGCGTGAAACTGACGGCCAAGTAGCGGGAGCCGCAGCTCCACTCACAGGTGTCATCGCCCGCCTTGTGCGCACTTGCGCACCGGAGCGGGCGATTCAGTATTCCAGACCCGGTTGTGATCGGTCGAGACGCCGCGGCGTCCTGGGT
>JAEYRD010000021.1 GCA_023435725.1 Pseudomonadota bacterium
GCCGCAAGTCTTCGATCTCGTCGTCCATCTCATGGAAAACCGCGACCGGGTGGTCAGCAAGGACGAGCTGATCGACAAGATCTGGCATGGGCGCAGCGTCTCCGAATCCACGCTGACCAGCCGGATCAATGCGGCACGCAAGGCGATCGGCGACAACGGTGCGAACCAGGCGCTGATCCGCACCATCGCGCGCAAAGGGTTCCGTTTCGTCGGCGATGTCGAGACCAAGCGCGCCGCGGCCGCGCCGGAACCGGGCCGCGGCATGAGCGCGCCGCCGACTACTCCCGCGCTGCCCGACCGGCCCGCGATCGCCGTGCTGCCCTTCACCAATATGAGCGGCGACCGCGAGCAGGACTATTTCTCCGACGGCATCAGCGAGGACATCATCACCGCGCTGTCGAAGCTGCGCTGGTTCTTCGTCGTCGCACGCAACTCCTCCTTCATCTACAAGGGCCGTGCCGTGCACATCCACGAGGTCGCGCGCGAACTCGGCGTGCGCTACGTGCTCGAAGGCAGCGTGCGGCGGAGCGGCGAGCGGCTGCGCATCTCGGCCCAGCTCAACGACGTTTCGACCGGCGGTCATCTCTGGGCCGAGCGCTACGATCGCGAGCTCGCCGACATCTTCGCCGTGCAGGACGAGATCACGGAAGCGATCGTCGCCGCGATCGAGCCGCAGCTTTACGCGGCCGAGAGCTTTCGCGCCCAGCAGAAGCCGCCGGGCAGCCTGGACGCCTGGGACCTCGTGATGCGCGCGCTGTCGCATTACTGGCGCATCACCCGCGAGGACAACGCCGCCGCGCAACGATTGCTCGAAAAGGCGATCGCAATCGATCCCGCCTACGGCAAGGCACTGGGCCTGCTCGCGACCAGCCATATCTTCGGTGCGCATATGGGCTGGGCCGACATGGCCGCAACCGTTCCCATCGCGGAAGCCGCGGCCCTCGCGGCGGTGGTGGCCGATCGGGAGGACGCCTGGGCCCATCACGGCCTCGCCTATACCTATCTGTTCCGCCGCCGCTTCGACGACGCGCTGGCGGAGTTCGAGCTGGCGCTGCAGCTCAATCCGAATTTCGCGATGGCGCACGCCTTCTACGGCGTGACGCTATGCTACGCAGGACGCTGGCAGGACGGCGACGCCGCCGCCCGGCGCGCGCTGCAACTGAGTCCGCGCGATCCGCTCGCGGCGATCTATTGCGGCGTTGCGGCCTATGCCCAGTTCATTGGCCGCAATTACGAGGCGGCCGTGCAGATGGCGCGAGAGTCGATGCGGCAGCGCGGTGATTTCGTCGGTGCGCATCGCGTGCAGACGGCTGCCGCCGGAATGCTGGGGGATCCCGCGCTCGCCGCGTCCGCGCTGCAAGGCCTGCGCCGCACCCAGCCCGGCATCTCGCTCGCCTGGATCACGCGGGAGCTCCCGATGCTGCGGGAAGAGGATCGCGCACATTATCTGGAAGGACTCCGGCGCGCGGGGATGAAGTAACGAGCCTCTCCCTCTCCCCGCTTGCGGCAGGGCTATCGCATATGACGGTTGAGAGGCTGCCGAACGTGCGCGGCCTGCATGGTTCTCGCGGCGATGCGAAGCATCGTCCGCTACGCCCGCCTACGGCGGGCTCCTCACCATGAGGGTTTGATATCTCGCCGCGAAACGCGACCTCATCCTGAGGGCCCGCCGTAGGCGGGCGTCTCGAAGGATGGCCGCAGGCGAGCTTCTCGCCACTTTTTTCTGCATACGCGATAGCCCTGCCGCAAGCGGGGAGAGGCGACGGACCCCCTACTCCTGCATCATCTCGCCGCTGCCGCCGAACTCGGCGGGGAAATCCTTCAGCTTGGGCAGGCCGTCGCGCATCGGCAGCACCGTCTCGGCATAATTGACGTGAACCCCGGGCGTGAAGGCGAGCGTGGGGATGGTGGCGGTGAAGACGTCGATCAGACCGAGCGGCGGGTGATTGGTCATGAGATGACCGCCGCACTTCTTGCAATATTTGCGCTGGCTGAGCGGCGTCTTGGCAAAGGTCTCGACATGCCGGGCGCCTTCGGTGATGCGCACGGCTTCCGGCTTCCACAGGCTGAAGGCGTTCACCGGTCCGCCCGACCACGAGCGGCACGAACGGCAATGGCAATAGCCCATCGCCGCCGGCGCGCCCGTGACCTCGACCGTGACCGCACCACAGAAGCAGTTTCCGACATGTTTCATTTGGTCGTCTCCATTGATGAAGGTCATGAAATCCTCTCCCCGTTCCCGTTCGCCGAAGTCGCGGCGAAGGCGGATGCAGGGAGAGGCGTCAGGGTGAGGGGGTTTCACCCGGGGACGTGAGGACCGGGCTCCGGCAGAGCCCGTGTTACGCGCCTCAGCGCCGACGCGCATCCTCCTATCGGTGGACGCGCGCGGGCAGACGCGACGGCTATACTGATCTGCGCCAGGGAATAAGCATCGACACCCGTTGTTTGTACTGCCGGTAATCGTCGCCGAAGAGATCGATGAGGTCGCGTTCCTCCAGCGCGATGCCGACGAAGATGTAGAGCGTGGTCACGACCGCAAACAGCAGATGGCCCGCGGTCATGGTCGGCGCCGCCCAGAACGCAATGATGAAGCCGAGATAGATCGGATGGCGGACGAACTTGTACAGCAGCGGCGTCTTGAAGCGCGCCGGCGTCGCTTCCTTGTCAACGAGATGATTGGTTACCTGATGCAACCCGAACAACTCGAAGTGATTGATCATGCAGGTACTGATGAACACGAGCACCCAGCCTCCGAAGGACAGCGTGACCAGTGTCACGGCAAGATCGGGGTCCTGGGCGTCCCATATGATCGTGGGCAGCGGACGCCACAGCCAGAACAGGAGGAGCAACGACAGGCTCGCGAACAGCACATAGGTGCTGCGCTCGACCGGCTTGGGCACGAACTGCGTCCACCACGCCTTGAACCGCTGGCGCGCCATCACGCTGTGCTGAACGGCGAACAGTGCCATCAGGAGGAGATTGACGATGACGGCCTCGGCCGTCGGCGTCTCGGGTCCGGTGTCGATGGTCTTCGGCACCACCAGCCCCATCACGAAACCGATCGCGTAGAGAATGGTAACGAAAAACACGAGATATGCCGCAATTCCGTACAGAAAGGCGATCAACTTGAAAATGCGTGAGCCCGCAACCGCCGGGCTGATCGAATGAACCTGTTGGTCAATTTGGGTCATAGAAAGCTCCGTTGCGCCGACGCATCGGCGCTGTTTGGTAGCTGCACCATGCCGGATCGCGGGCCCCTAGACTTTCGCGGACGATTGATTTTCGCCTGAGACGACTTTGATTTTTGCTTGAGACGACGGAAACGTGCGATTCCTCTTTGAAAACAACGTGCTCGACGGCGACCTCCGCGAGCTGACCTGCGCCGGAACGACCGTCCCGCTGCAGCCTCAGGTATTCGATCTCCTGCTTTACCTCGTCGCGCAGCGGACGCGCGTCGTCAGCAAGGATGACCTGATCAGCCAGATCTGGAGCGACCGGATCGTCTCGGACTCCGCCCTGAACAGCCGGATCAATGCCGCGCGCAAAGCGCTCGGCGACGATGGTGCGACGCAGCGGCTGATCAAGACGATTCCGCGCAAGGGCTTTCGTTTCGTCGGCGAAGTCCGGGAAGAACCGGCAGCAACGCTTGCGCCGGCCGAACCCGGCCCCGCTCCGGCGCGGGTCGTGACGGACCGTCCCGCGATCGCGGTGCTCGCCTTCGAGAACATGAGCGGAGATCCCGCGCAGGAGTATTTCGGCGACGGTATCAGCGAGGACATCCTCACCGCGCTGTCGAAGCAGCGCTGGTTCATGGTGATCGCCCGCAACTCGTCCTTCACCTACAAGGGACGCGCGGTCCACATCAGGCAGATCGCCGAGGAACTCGGCGTCCGCTACATCGTCGAAGGCAGCGTGCGCAAGTCGGACAACCGGGTGCGCATCACCGCGCAGCTCAACGACGCCACCACCGGCAGCCATCTCTGGGCCGAGCGCTACGACCGCGAGCTGGTCGACGTCTTTGCCGTGCAGGACGACATCACCAACGCGATCGTCGCGGCGATCGAGCCGCAGATCCATGCGGCGGAGAATTTCCGCGCCGACCGCAAACCTCCCGCGAGCCTCGACGCCTGGGATCTGTTGATGCGCGCGCTGTCGCATTACTGGCGGGTGACGCAGCAAGACCACGAGGCTGCGAAGGCGTTGCTCGAACGTGCCATTTCCATCGACTCGAATTACGGCCAGGCGCTGTCGGTGCTCGCGGCAAGCCACATGTTCGGCGTACATCTCGGCTGGGCGGAGCTGGCGACGACGGCGCCGATCGCGGAGGCAGCCGCGCTGGCGGCGGTGCGCTGCGACCACGAGGACGCCTGGGCGCACACCGCGCTCGGCAGCGTCTGCTTCTCGACGCGACGGCTTTCCGAAGCGCTCTCCGAGTTCGAGCAGGCGCTGGCGCTCAATCCGAACTTCTCGTTGGCGCAAGGATATTACGCGCTCGCGCTGTCCTACGCCGGACGGTCGAGGGATTCGTTCGAAGCTGCGCAAAAGGCGATCCGGCTCTCACCGCGCGATCCGTCACTGGCGATCTATTACGGTATCGCCGGCTACGCGCGCTTCACTGAGCGACGCTATGACGAGGCCATCACGCTGGCGCGCGAGGCGATCCGCCATCGCGGCGACCTCACCGGCGCCTACCGCGTGCTCGCCGTCTCCGCCGGCATGACCGGCGACGGCATGCTTGCGGAGATGGCGCTGGGCGAGCTCCACCGCACCCAGCCCAACATCTCGCTGCACTGGATTGCGACCCAATTGCCATGGGCCAATGAGGCCGATCGCGAGCACTATCTCGAGGGATTCCGGCGCGCGGGGTTGCGGTGAGGCGTTCTTACCTTGCCCCTGCAGGGAGGGTGGCGGCGGCGCTACGTTCGCTTCCGGCGCAGATGGACGATGACGTCGAGCCGCGCGATCTCGTGGCCGGGGAGCGCTTCAGGGACCTTGGTGAATGTCAGGCCGTCGGCAACGTCGACCAGCACGTCCTCGCCTTCGAGGTAGAAGTGCGGATGCACTGACGTGTCGGTGTCGAAGAACGACTTGATGCCGTCGGCGGCGATCCGGCGCAGCAGGCCGGCTTCGGTGAACTGGTTCAGCGTATTGTACACGGTCGCGAGCGACAGGTACGCATTCGTCGCCAGCGCCTCTTCGTAAAGCCCTTCCGCGGTGACGTGACGGTGGCCATGCAGGAACAGCAATTGGCCGAGCACCAGACGCTGACGCGTCGGACGCAGGCCGGCATCGCTCAGCAATTGCAGACAGCGCTGCACACCCTCGTCCAGCGGCAGATCCGGTCGAGCAACGTCCGGGCTCGCGTCGCCCGCTGGGATGGTCGTGGCCTGGATGTCCATCGATCGCCTCACGGCTTGGGATCCGCGACGCCGCGTCCCGCCAGTTGCTATTGGATCGCGGAAGCGGCGACTTGACTTTGATCCGGATCAAATTCGGAGCGGTCCCAGCGTCTGACCTATCGCAAGGCGGCCGAGCTTATTCCCGGCCAGACTTTCTCAATATAGATGAGGCTCACATGTCCAAGCCGGTTCCCGACAAGGCAGAGATCGCGCTCGAATATCCCGACAAGTTCTATGTCGGCACTTTCGAGCATTCATCACGGTTCGAGGCACATCTTGACGGCAGCGGCGTTGCGCTGGTGCTGCAGCATCCGGGCGCGGCCGACGAACGCAAATCGGTGCATCTGCACATCAACTTCGGTTTGCTCGCCGGCATTCTGCGGGAGCTGGCGGCAAGCGTCGCGTCCATGCCCAAGGACGACATCGCGCACCGCGAGCAACTCGCCGACGCGCTTGCGGAGCTGCAGCGAGTTCTCACTGCGGCCTGAGGTTATTTCTTGGCCTGGATCGGTTTCGGTGACGGCACGGCGGCCCATTCCTTGTCAGCGCGGGGGCCATTGAGATCGCCGGTCAAGCGACGAGCTGGCCGGGCTGCACGTCAAGGGTCTGCTGCCAGGTCCGGGTCTGGCAGAGCAGCTTGATCAGGCAGCCCTTGAGCTTGAGGCGGTCAGCGGAGTCGCGCCACAGCGAGACCGAATAGAACTGACCGTCCTCTGCATTATTAGCCCAGCCTCATCGCGAGAACCGGGTCGGCGGCTTCTTCCCTGATTGCCGCCATCCTCTCCACCTCGCGCTCGCGCGGCAGCGCCATCAGGCCGGGATTCTCGACCATGGCCGCAACGAGCGCCAGCGCGGCAGAGTTCGGCGAGGTCGCCGCTTCGCGCACGGTGGCAAGCTGGGTCGCCAAATTGGGGATTCGCGGAGGTCGCACTCACCTTTGCCATGTGGCGCGTCGCGAACTCCTCGAAATGCGCCATCTGCCGCTCGAGCAATGCCTTCAGCACCGCTTCCTTGGTGCGGAACTGGTGCATCACGCCGCCCTTGCTCAATCCGCTCGCGCGCGCGATCGCATCGAGCGTCAGCCGCCCCGGTCCATCGCGCGCGATGATCGCGATGGCCGCCTCGAGCGCCGCGTTTCGGGACCGTTCGGAGCGCGTGGCATTGTCCATGGCCGACCTGTCTCCGTGACAGGGTAGCGAATCAAGTGAAACAGGACGCGCTGTACATTTTTTGTGCGAACACTGTCGAGACTTTCATCTTGCGGCGCCGAACGAGACTGTGTGAGCCTCGATATCGGATGGGGACTGGGATGGGCCGGCCGTCGCTTTGCGCGCGAGGACGTCGCGAAGCGTTGAAGGCGGGTCTCGCTTGAGAAAGATACGACATGCCAAAACGAGTGTTGCTTGGTCTCCTTCTGGCTTGCGGCCTCACGGGGCCGGTACTGGCGCAAGAGCCGAAAACCGGGGGCGCGATCAATGCCGTGATCCAGCCCGAGCCGCCCGGCCTGATGCTGGCGATGATCCAGAACGGTCCGACCCAGATGGTCTCTGGCAACATCTTCGAAGGCCTGCTGCGCTACAGCCCCAAGCTCGAGCCGCAGCCGGAGCTAGCCGAGAGCTGGAGCGTCAGCGAAGACGCAAAAACCTACACTTTCAAGCTCAGGAAGGGCGTCACCTGGCATGATGGCAAGCCCTTCACCGCCGCGGACGTGCTGTTCTCGATCGAGATGCTGAAACAGACCCACGCGCGCGCCCGCAACAACCTCGCGCAGGTCGACAAGGTCGAGGCGCCCGACGACTACACGGTGGTGTTCACGCTGAAGCAGCCGTTCGGCCCGTTCCTCGGGATCTTCGAGGTCGGCTCGATGCCGATGGTGCCGAAGCATCTCTACGAAGGCACCGACTGGAAGACCAACCCCTACAACAACGCGCCGGTCGGCACCGGCCCCTTCATGTTCAAGGAGTGGCAGAAGGGCTCGTTCATCCGCCTGGTCAAGAACCCGAACTATTATGAGAAGGGCAAACCCTATCTCGACGAGATCTACTGGCAGATCATCCCCGACGCAGCGGCGCGCTCGGTGGCATATGAGACCGGCAAGGTCGACGTGCTGCCCGGCGGCTCGGTCGAGAATTTCGACGTGCCGCGGCTGTCCAAGCTGAAGGATACTTGCGTCACCGGCGCCGGCTGGGAGTTCTTCTCGCCGCTGGCCTGGCTGTGGCTCAACAACCGCCAGGGTCCGCTCGCGGACAAGCGGGTGCGGCAGGCGATCATGTATGCGATCGACCGCGACTTCGCGAAGGACGTGATCTGGAACGGTCTCGGCAGGGTTGCGACCGGCCCGTCCGCCTCGACCATCAAGTACTACACCGACGACGTGCCGAAGTACCCTTACGATCCCGCCAAGGCCAAGGCGCTGCTCAAGGAAGCCGGCTACAAGGGCGAGAAGATCCGCCTGCTGCCACTCGCCTATGGCGAGACCTGGCAACGCTGGGGTGAAGCCGTGAAGCAGAACCTCCAGGACGTCGGCATGAACATCGAGACCATCGCCACCGACGTTGCCGGCGGCAACCAGAAGATCGGCGACTGGGACTACGACATCGCCTTCACCTATCTCTACCAATACGGCGATCCCGCCCTCGGGGTGGGGCGCAACTACGTCTCCAGCGCCATCGCGAAGGGGCAGATCTTCAACAATGTCGAGGGCTACTCCAATCCGGAGATCGACAAGCTGTTCGCCGACGGCGCGGTCGCAACGCCCGACTCCAAGCGCAAGGAGATCTACGAGAAGGCGCAGAAGATCCTGGTCGAGGACGTGCCGGTGGCCTGGATGCTCGAACTGCAATTTCCGACCATCACACGCTGCAAGGTCAAGAACCTGATCACCACCGGAATCGGGGTCAATGACGGCTTCAAGGACGCATGGCTCGACAAGTGACGAGGCTGCATGCGACACCGCGGCAATTAACTGCCACGGTGCCGCTCCAGGGTACGAGCCGAATTACGATGAAATCGTATAGAGACGCTGAGGCATCGGCGGTGCCCACCTCTCCCATTGGGAGAGGTCGGATCGCGTATGGATCCGGGTGAGGGGTTACACTATCGAGGGACCGATCCCCTCACCCCAACCCTCTCCCCATGGG
>JAEYRD010000132.1 GCA_023435725.1 Pseudomonadota bacterium
CTTCTCGGACGCGCGGCTTGCGGTGCTCGCGCAAACCACGGATGCGGAAATTACCGCCCGGCGTCACGCGCTGGGCGTCCGTCCCGTCTTCAAGCGCATCGACACTTGCGCTGCCGAATTTGCCTCACCCACGGCCTACATGTACTCGACCTATGAGTCGCCGTTCGCCGGCACTGCCGCGGACGAGAGCGCCCCGTCGGACCGGAAGAAGGTCATCATCCTCGGCGGCGGTCCGAACCGCATCGGCCAGGGCATCGAGTTCGACTATTGCTGCTGCCACGCCTGCTTCGCGCTCTCGGATGCCGGTTACGAGACCATCATGGTCAACTGCAATCCGGAGACGGTGTCGACCGACTACGACACCGCCGACCGCCTCTATTTCGAGCCGCTCACGGCCGAGGACGTGCTGGAGATCATCGCGACCGAGCGCACCAACGGCACGCTGCATGGCGTGATCGTGCAGTTCGGCGGCCAGACGCCGCTGAAGCTCGCGCGCGCACTGGAAGCTGCCGAAGTGCCGATCCTCGGCACTTCGCCCGACGCCATCGACCTTGCCGAAGACCGTGACCGCTTCAAGCGCGTGCTCGACAAGCTGCGCCTGAAGCAGCCGAAGAACGGTATCGCCTACTCGGTCGAACAGGCCCGCCTCGTCTCGGCCGACCTCGGCCTGCCGCTCGTGGTGCGTCCATCCTATGTGCTTGGCGGCCGCGCGATGCAGATCATCCGCGAGGAGAACCAGCTCAACGACTATTTGCTCGGCACGCTGCCGGAGCTGGTGCCCGCCGACGTCAAGGCGCGCTATCCGAACGACAAGACCGGGCAGATCAACACCGTGCTCGGCAAGAACCCGTTGTTGTTCGACCGCTATCTGTCGGACGCCACCGAGGTGGACGTGGACTGCCTCTCCGACGGCAAGGACACCTTCATCGTGGGCATCATGGAGCACATCGAGGAAGCCGGCATCCACTCCGGCGACTCCGCCTGCTCGCTGCCGCCCTACTCGCTCGATGCCAAGATGATCGAGGAGCTGGAGCGGCAGACCCGCGAGCTCGCGCTCGGCCTCGACGTCGTCGGCCTGATGAACGTGCAATACGCCATCAAGGACGGCGAGATCTACGTGCTCGAAGTCAATCCGCGCGCTTCGCGCACGGTGCCGTTCGTCGCCAAGGTGGTCGGCACGCCGGTCGCCAAGATCGCGGCGCGCATCATGGCCGGAGAGAAGCTCGCCGACTTCAAGCTGAAGAAGGCGCAGCTCAAGCATGTCGGCGTCAAGGAATCGGTATTCCCGTTCGCGCGCTTCCCCGGCGTCGACACGGTGCTCGGTCCCGAGATGCGCTCGACCGGCGAGGTCATGGGCATCGATCGCAACTTCGAAGTTGCGTTCGCGAAGAGCCAGCTCGGCGGCGGCACGCACGTACCGCGCAAGGGCACCGTATTCGTCTCGGTGCGTGAGAGCGACAAGACGCGCATCGCCGAGGCTGTTCGCGAATTGCATTCGCGCGGCTTCAAGGTGCTGGCGACCTCGGGAACGGCGCGCTTCCTGACCGACCAGGGCATTCCGACCGAGAAGGTGAACAAGGTTCTGGAAGGACGCCCGCACATCGTCGACGCCATCACCAACGGTGATGTTCAGCTCGTCTTCAACACCACCGAAGGCCCGCAGGCACTGGCCGACAGCCGTTCGCTGCGGCGCGCGGCCCTCTTGCATAAAGTGCCGTATTACACCACTCTTTCCGGGGCCGTGGCGGCCGCGCAGGGCATCCGCGCCTATCTGGGCGGGGACCTTGAGGTTCGTACCCTGCAGAGCTACTTTTCGGAAACCTGATTGCTAGCGGCGGCGAAGCCTCCGCTAAGTGATTGGCGTTGAAGCCACAATGGCCGGAGGAACTGTCCGGCCATGTGGTTGTTCTGTTCCGGCGCCAGACCCACGTAACGTTCCAGTGGCCGTGTGTTCAGCCCCAGGAATACCGACGAATCAAGGTTGCCGCGCCCTCGGTCCTGGGGCGCGCCTCCGAAGGACGAGAGAAGAGATGGAAAAGGTTCCGATGACTTCGGCCGGATTTGCCGCGCTCGGGGAAGAATTGAAGCATCGCCAGTCCGTGGACCGTCCGCGGATCATCGAGCATATCGCCGAGGCGCGCTCGCACGGAGACCTGTCGGAGAACGCGGAATATCACGCCGCGAAGGAAGAGCAGTCCCACAACGAGGGCCGCATTGCCGAGCTTGAGGACAAGCTCGCGCGCGCCGACATCATCGACATCTCGAAACTGTCCGGCGACACCATCAAGTTCGGCGCCACCGTGACGCTGGTCGACGAGGACACCGAGAAGAAGACGGTGTGGCAAATCGTCGGCGAGGTCGAGGCCGATGCCAAGAAGGGCCGCATTTCCATCACCTCGCCGCTCGCGCGCGCGCTGATCGGCAAGAAGAAGGGTTCAACCGTCGAGGTCAATGCACCCGGCGGCGCCAAGGCGTATGAGATCACCAAGGTGGAGTGGCGGTAGGGATTTGCCGCTGCCTCTGCTCACGTTTCGAAAAGGCCGCGCGATGCGCGGCCTTTTTTGTTTCTGCATGCTGGCAGCGTGACGTAAGCGCTCGCCCACTACTCGTCATTGTGAGCCAACGGGTCCGCGCGTAGCGCGGCCCGATGACAGGCTCCGCAGGTCAACACGGGAAGGCGCGGAAAGATGGGCCCCGGCTCTGCAGCGCACCGCCGAAGTGGCGCTGCGCTGCGTCCGGGGCACGAGCTATCGGCGTAAGTGATAAGAGCGCCGGATTAGGCGCTACCTTCGTCCCTTCACGTCCAGCGGCACGGCCGCCTCATATTTCGAGTTATGCAGCACCAGCGAGGTCCGCACGTTGCGGACGTGGGGCGCGGCGGTGAGGTGGGTGACAAAACCCTGGAAGGTCGCCATGTCAGGCGCGACGCATTTCAGGATGAAGTCGACCTCGCCCGACAGCATCCAGCACTCCCGCACCAGCGGCTCGGCGCGGACGAACTCCTCGAAGGCGCGCAAGTCCGCCTCGGCCTGGCTGGACAGGTGCACCGCGGCAAACACCGTGACGTCGAAACCGAGCTTTCGCGCATCCAGGAGCCCCCGGTAGCCGTGGATGTAGCCCTCCTCCTCCAGCGCGCGGACACGGCGCAGGCAGGGCGGGGGCGAAATACCAACCCGTTTGGCGAGCTCGACATTGGTGATTCGACCGTTGGCCTGGATCTCGGCGAGAATTTTGAGGTCGATCTCGTCTAGGTTCCGCGACACGTGATTGGAACTCCTGGCCTTTATGGCGGTATCGGGTGGGTTTGCTGCAATCCTCATAGCCCACTCCCGCCCCGCGGCGCAATTTTATTGCGCGTTCACCCCGACCGACTTTTGTTCCTTGTTGGAAAAATCCGCTCATTGGGAATGCAATTCTTGCATAGCTCACCAGAAGGCTTAGATTACCTCTGATATTTCAGCGCCTCCGCGAGGCCCTCCCGGCACGTTCCGCGCCCGCGCTGCAAATCCCCCGTGAAAGGCGTCCGTCAAAATGTCCGCCCCTGTCCATGCAAAGGTCGTCATCATCGGCTCCGGCCCTGCCGGCTACACCGCGGCGATCTACGCCGCGCGCGCGATGCTTGAGCCGATCCTGATCCAGGGCATCCAGCCGGGCGGCCAGCTCACCATCACCACGGACGTCGAGAACTATCCGGGCTTCGCCGACGTGATCCAGGGCCCCTGGCTGATGGAACAGATGGAGAAGCAGGCGGTCCACGTCGGCACCAAGATCGTCACCGACTTGGTCACCAAGCTGGAGACCACGCAGCGGCCGTTCCGCCTCACCTGCGACAGCGGCGACGTCTATCTCGCCGACGCCGTCATCCTCGCCACCGGCGCGCAAGCGCGCTGGCTCGGGCTGCCGTCCGAAGGGAAATTTCAGGGCGGCGGCGTGTCGGCCTGCGCCACCTGCGACGGATTCTTCTACCGCGGCAAGGAAGTCGTGGTGGTCGGCGGCGGCAATACCGCGGTCGAGGAAGCCCTGTACCTTACCAACCATGCCTCGCAGGTCACCATCGTGCATCGTCGCGATCACTTCCGTGCCGAGCGCATCCTGCAGGAGCGTCTGTTCAAGCATCCGAAGATCAAGGTGGTCTGGGACTCAGCTGTCGACGAGATCTGCGGCACCGAGAACCCGAACAAGGTCACTCATGTCCGCCTCAAGAACGTCAAGACCGGCGCACTCACCGAGCTGAAGGCCGACGGCGTCTTCATCGCCATCGGCCATGCGCCGGCGACCGAGCTCGTGAAGGGCCAAGTCAAGCTCAAACCGTCGGGCTATGTCGAGGTCGCCCCGAACTCGACCGCGACTTCGGTGCCCGGCCTGTTCGCCGCCGGCGACGTCGCCGACGAGACCTATCGCCAGGCCGTGACGGCCGCCGGCCTCGGCTGCATGGCAGCTCTTGAAGCCGAACGTTTCCTGGCGCTGCGCGCCAGCGAACGCGCGGCAGCGGAATAAGATCATGCCTCGAACACGCGACGGATTTACGGATATGGATTGGGACAAGCTGAAGGTGTTTCACGCGGCGGCGGAAGCAGGAAGCTTCACGCATGCGGGAGAGCAGCTCGGCCTGTCGCAATCGGCGGTGTCACGCCAGGTCTCCGCGCTGGAGCAGGAGCTCTCAGTCTCGCTGTTCCACCGCCACGCCCGCGGCCTGATCCTCACCGAGCAGGGCGACCTGCTGTTCCGCACCGCGCATGACGTGTTCATGCAGCTCCAGGCGGCGCGCGCGAAACTGACCGACAGCCGCGAGCGGCCAAGCGGCGATCTCAAGATCACCACCACGCCCGGCGTCGGTATCAACTGGCTGATCCCGCGGCTCGGCGAATTCACCGCGCTCTATCCTGAAATTCGCATCTCGCTGATCGTCACCGACGAGGAGCTCGACCTGTCGATGCGCGAGGCGGACGTTGCGATCCGCACCCGCAAGCCGACGCAGCCGGACCTCATCCAGCGCAAGCTGTTCGCGATGGGCTTCCACGCTTATTGCTCGCCGGAATACATCAAGCGCTTCGGCACGCCGCGCACGCTGGAAGAGCTCGACTCGCACCGCATCATCACGCTCTCCGACGGTAACTTCGCGCCGCACTTGCAGAACCGCAACTGGCTGGTCGAAGCCGGACGCAACGGCTCTGGTCCGCGCGAAGCCTATTTCAGGGTCAACAACATCCTCGGCCTCGTGCGCGCCTGCCAGCAGGGCCTCGGTATCGCGGCGCTGCCCGACTATCTCGTCGAGGAACAGAGCAAGCTTGTGCAGCTCTTCGGTGAATCGGATTCGATCCAGCTCGACACGTATTTCGTTTATCCCGAGGAGTTGAAGACGGTCGCGCGCGTGCAGGTATTCCGCGACTTCGTGGTGAGCAAGGCGCAGCGCTGGCCGTCCTGATTTCCGCATGACTGACATGCGACCTGGACGGTTGCTGCATGGCGTCAGGCGAGCCCATAATGTTTTCACGCTGAGCGTTCGCGTTGCGCATTTGTCCCCCTCCTCCAGTGGCGCGGAAGTTCAGTAATCCCTCTTGGAAGGTGATTGTGTCGGCCTCACGTGGCCAATACCTCAAGCCGGGCTCTCTTGGGCCCGGCTTTTTTTCATGCAAATTGGCCTTCGCCTTCCGCGTGTATTGACAGTTCCTGGCATACCCAGCATCATTTACAAATGATCACGAAGTCGTGCGCAATCGTCTCGAAAAAAGGCCCCCATGCTGGGGCCTCGGATTTTTGCGCGCGCTCATAAGCTTCGTGATCGCAGCAAATCCCGAAAACCCCGCCGCCTGGACGGGGTTTTTTCATGTGCCCTCCGTCTCAGGTCTTCCAGAGAAGGAGAAGGAACATGACCGGTCTACAAGATCATTTGCACGGGCTCTGGCTACCGCTGGTGACGCCGTTCCGCGACGGCCGTCTCGATGAGACGTCGCTGCGGCGGCTGACGCGGCATTACAGTGCACAAGCCGTCGACGGCTTCATCCTGGGGGCGACCTCCGGTGAAGGCATGACGCTGCGCGAGGCCGAGCTCGAGCGCCTCGTCGCAATCGTGCGCGACGAATTGGCGGCTGGCCACCGACAGCTACCGATCTGCCTCGGACTGTCGGGCGCTGACACCTCGCGGCTGAAGGATCGTCTCGACGAGACCGCGGACTGGCCGATCGACTTCTATCTGATCGCAAGCCCCTATTACGTGCGGCCGTCGCAGCGCGGGCTGTCAGCGCATTTCGAGGCGCTCGCCGATCACGCCGCCTGGCCGCTCGCGCTCTACAACATCCCCTATCGCACCTCGGTCAACATCACCAACCAGACGCTGCTGCGCCTCGCCGAGCACCCCAACATCGTCGGGTTGAAGGATTGCGGCGCGAACCGCGAGCAATCGATCGCACTGCTGCGCGACAGACCGAAGGGCTTTCGCGTGCTCACCGGCGAGGACGCGAACTATTTCGAGGCGCTCACCGACGGCGCCGACGGCGGCATCGTGCTGTCGGCCCATGTCGAGACTGCGACCTTTGCCGCTGTTCACACCGAGCTGAAGCGAGGTAACCACGATGCGGCGCTGGCGCGCTGGCACGAGGTCGCCGAGCTGACGCGCCTGTTGTTCGCCGAACCGAGCCCCGCGCCGGCGAAGTACTGGCTGTGGCGATGCGGCCTGATCGACAGCCCCGAAGTGCGCCTGCCGATGGTGGAAATCGGCAGCGAGCTCGCCGCCACGCTCGACCGCGAGATCAAGCGGCGGATGCAGCTGGCGGCGTAGCTTCCTTCGCCTCTCCCCGCTTGCAGCAGGCTATCGCATATGAGGGTTGAGAGGTTGCCGGCCGTGCTCGGCCTGCATGGTTCGAGACGCCCGCCGCGGCGGGCTCCTCACCATGAGGGTTTGATATCTCGCCGCGAAAACGCGACCTCATCCAGAGGGGCCGCCGTAGGCGGGCGTCTCGAAGGATGGCCGCGGGCGAGTTTCTCGCCACGCTGCTGCTGCTGCTTCGCGTCTGGCTGGCCGGCTGACGCGGATGGTTAATCCGTGGGTAGCACTTGTGTTCAAATGCGCGCCGGCTTGCCGCCCGGAATCTTAAAACATCCCGCCTATCGTTCCCGTCCATAAGCGAAGAAATCGCGGGGGCGTTTGTGAATAGTCGGAACGAAGCGGCATCGCATTACGATGCCGGACAGCAGGGCTTTACCACCGAAGACATTCTCTGGTCGGTCGGAATCTGGTCGGTGATCCTGACATTGTCGCCGGTCATCGTGTTCTACATGCTGCTGGTGGCGTAAGGCGCGATCGTCATCATCCCCCAGAAACGCAAAACGCGCAGACTGCTGCGCGTTTTTCGTCCGGGGAATGAATGATGAAAATTATGCCGCCTGCTTGTGCATTGCGCCGGATGCCGACGCCGTGCCGCGAATGGCCTTAACTGAACGCTCGATCGCCGCCCACAACCTCGCAATTTCCTGAGCCGCACGGCTCTCGGCCTGATATTCCCGCGCGCCTTCGCCGTGGCTCAGCGCCATCAGGAGGTCCGAACGGTTGGTGATCTGGCCGCCCCAGACCGGTGCACGGAATTTCGCCAGCGCCTCGCGGGCGATGGTGACGATCGGGCTTTCGGCTTCGTCGCGCTTGGCCGGCGCACCGTTGAGCACGACCGCGTAGGGCTTACGCGCCGCCCGGCACATCTGGATCGTTTCCTGCACCGCGTTGACGTCGAACACGCCGGGACGCGCCGGAATGATCACCATCGTCGCGTTCCTGATCGCGTCGTCGACGACGGCCGACAGATTCGGCGGCGTGTCGATCAACACCCATTCATATCCGTCGCGCTTGGCAGCGGAGACGATGCCGCTGACAGAGTTCACCGCAGCCTTGATCGGCGGCTCGTTGGTGCCACGCAGCTTGTGCCACAGCGTGAGCGACCCCTGCGGATCCGCGTCCACGAGCATGACCTGCTTGCTCGCCTTGATCTGCGCGGCGAGATGTGCAGCCAGGGTACTCTTGCCCGAGCCGCCTTTACGCGATGCAAAAACAATAACGTTCATACATTGGCCTCCAGTTGACCCCAGACGCCGAAAATGAATCAGCACGGTGATTCGGGAAAGAAAAATTTACCGACGGTTGCGTCGCGGTCACGAAATAACAAGACGTGTTGGCTTTTGAGTCACACTGAGCCGTGCGGCGAGATGCAGACTGCGATGAAACGCCTTTCATACGGGCATTCGTGCGTTTTCCAGGCTGCAATGCGGGAAAAACCGGAACGCAACCTCTCCGCGCAAACCCTTTTCCATGGGGCGCGCTGTAATCGCCGCAAGCATGCGCGCAGGCCGCGCGAACAAAAGGAGTCCGGAGGCTGTCGCGCAGCTGACGCGGTCATTTTGACTCGGGGGCCGCGATGCGACATCACGCCTCCCGCGATCGGAGGATATCGCCGCGGCGATCATGTCCGTTGGCACGCGCCTGGCTACGAGAGGCGCCGGAAACGCGAATGCCCGGGCAGTCCAGCGCGCTTCGCGCTTTTGCCCGGGCATGACGGAGTTTCACGATTGGAACGTGCGACGAAGCGCTCAGCTCGGCTCGGTCTTCTTCTTGCTCGCCTTCGGCGCCGGCTTGGTGCTCTTCCTGGCGGTGTGAGGCTTGGTCGGCTTGCCGGCGCGGGCCTCGCCCGGCTCCGGTCCCTGGCGGAAAAAGACCCGGCACTGTGGCGAAAGCTGCGCCTTCTTCTGGATCATGCAGGCGGTGATGGCGTCGACGTTCGGGACGAACTCGCCGCACAGCCGCATCGCGTCGGGCGAGCAGGCCTGCTGTTGCTCGGGCGTATAGGCGAAGCCGGCGCCCGGCTGGACCAGGATGGCCAGGGCAATCCCGAAGGTTGCGGCGGCCGAGGTTTTTACAACGGATTTTGCAAGGGATGTTCTCACGCGAAAGGCCGGCATCGATCCTCCCAAATGTCGAGTCGGTGGGAATAGTGGGTGAACGCCGGTTGGTTGGCAACGCGCGGAAAAGCGAAACCCTGGAGATGTGCGCTCTCGGCAACAGGCCGGTCAGCCCGGCACCCGCAAGAACCAGTCACCCGCCTCGTGCGCAATGGCGCGCAAGGCGGGATGACAGCTGTGTGTAGGGAAAGACTGCGGCTAACCCTTTGGCAGACCTTGCGAGATCGGGTCCGGCCTGAGGCTCCGATAGCCGTCCGGCAAAAAACGCGAAAACAACCCCATGCACAGTAGCCAAGCCAAGGCGCGCTTTACGGATTTTACGAAGCAGATTTGACTCGTCGGGCAAAACAGCGGCATGATGCCAGCATCGAGAATGCGTGGGGTGGTCAGCGGATTCCCCTTCAAGTGAGGGTCGCATGGCCACCGTGTTGATCGTCGCGCCGGTCTTTGCCCTGATTGCGGCCGGCTATGCGGCGGTGCTGTTTCGCTTCGTCTCCGAGACTGCGCACAAGGGCATCTCCGAATTCGCCTTCAGCATCGCCATCCCTGCCCTGCTGTTCCGAACCATCGTCGTATCGGAATTCCCCGATGTCAGCCCCTACCGGATGTGGGGCGCCTATTACGGCGCACTCGCCATCACCTGGATCGCGGCGCTGGTCCTGTCGGCCCTGCTGCGCGAGCGGCGCGAGGACCGCGAGGACGGCGTCGTGTTCGCGATCGGCTCGGTCTACGGCAACATCGTGATGCTCGGCATTCCGCTCACGCTCTCGGCGCTGGGCTTTGAGGCCGCGGGGCCGATGGCGCTGATCCTGTCGGTGAACACGCCGCTGCTCTGGCTCTGCGGCATCCTGCAGATGGAGCTTGTCAGTCGCAAGCGGAGCGGCTCGCCTCTGTCGGTGATCCGGCCCGTGCTGGCCGATCTCGCGCGCAATCCGCTGATGCTGGCGATCGGCTTCGGCGTGGTCTGGCGCTTCACCGGCCTCGGCCTCAATCCCGTCGTCGACAGGACCATCGAGCTCTTGGCGCAGGCGGGATCGCCGGCGGCGCTGATTGCTCTCGGCATCAACCTGTTCCGCTTCGAGGTCAGGGGCGAGAAGCTCGGCATCATTGTGATGAGCGCGCTCAAACTGCTGGCGATGCCGGCGGCCGCATTCGTGCTCGCAAAGCTGTTGGGCCTACCGCCGATAGCAGCCGGCGTGGTCGTACTGTTCGCGGCAATGCCGACCGGCGCGAACGCGTATATCTTCGCGGTTCAGTATCAGCGGCTGGTGAACCCGGTGTCGGGAGCGGTTGCGTTGGGGACGTTGCTCGCTGCGGTGACGCTGCCGGTGGTGGTGATGATCGTGGCGGGGTTGAAGTAGCTGCACGAGCAGTCACGCGGTCATCCCGGTGCGTCAGTGCGATGAGTTGACCTGCGCAGCCGCAGGATCAAACGGATCGCGAGCCAGAGCATCAGAACGACGATCACGAAGGCTGCAACCGGCGCAGCCAGGGCAAGAAGCGATACGAGGAGCGCACCGCCGAGTTCGGCGGCCGCAACGGTCGAGTTGCCGAGGCCAGCCGTCAGCACCGTCGATTTGGCCCGCACGGCTGCGGTGACACCATGCACGACGCCGGCCGCGCCGCCACCCGCGACGATGGCGGCCGTCCACTTCATCATCGGCGGAAGATCTGCCATGGTCGCCGCCGACACGATAGCTCCGGCTATCACGGCGACAGGCGCGGCGATGACATCGAGCAAATTGTCCACGCCGGGAATGAAATACGCACCAACCTCCAGGAGCGCGGCCACACCAAGCATCAGCATTGCAGCAGGTGTTGCAAGCCACGCGAAACCGTCGCTCAAGGGCAGAGAGCCCGACCAGGCGGCAACGCTGGCAACCAGCATCGGCAGGAACACCCGGAAGCCCGTCGCGGCCGCAAGACCGACACCGAGCGCAATCGACAACGCGAGATCGGAGTTCGACATGAGATCCCCAACGATTGTTGCGCTCGAATTTCCTCAGAAAGGCTAGGCGTGATGCGGCCGAGGTCATCGGGATGAGTGCGGCCATCGACGCAGATCGCAATGCGCAATCAGGCTACATCGCCGAGGATGAGCAAACCAAGCCAGAAATGTTGATGCAGCCGAGCACGCTGCGCATTTCTTCTGCCTCGAGGTCAAAGGCGAGGAGCGTCGCACCGGCGCGAATGCGTACACTTTAGGTTGCAGTATCAGTGGCTGGTGAACCGGGTGTCGGGCGCCGTTGCGCTGGGGAGACTGCTGGCCGCTGTGACGTTGCCGGTGGTGGTGATCGTCGTGGCGGGGATGAAGTCGCGTTGTTATGGGTATCGCGGCAACGGTCGGGGCGCCGGCGAGAATAAACCTGGCATGAGTTTTCAGCTTGGGCGGTTTTCGGACCAGCCGCGACCTTGGCGGCATTTCCGATTGAGACAACTAGTTTTTGCTTGGCCTGACGGCTTTGAAAGAACCCTTAAACAGGGTATCCATCCTCTCTATCTCAGCGGCTGAGGGGGCGCTCTTGCGAATACTTGCAGCAACGGCAATCAGACTAAGTCTGATCCCGGCATTTTCTACTTTAGCAGTTGCAGACAATTATCCAGTATCTGGTGCTTGGGCGCGATTGGACAAAACGGCACCGAAGTCTGCATTGGAAAGCTGCCTTTCCTACAACAGAGATACGAAAAACGTCGTCGGAAATGTCATCGTCTTTAACGGACGACAAAAGCGGGAATTTAATGGCGGCTACCTTGAGGATGAGACCGTAGCAAATATCTCGGTCAAGAGGATCGGCCCAAACGAATTCAAGCTCGTTGATAGATACTACGAGGATGGAGAAGACGGCACCAGCTCGGGCTACAGGAAGCGAAGCTATCGGATGGTCATAGGCGATGATCAGCTTTCTATCGCCGAAGGTAACAGCGGTCCGTCGGTTTACGCCAGCTGCGCAAAGCTTGCATCGGCCCAAGTGCAAAGACCAAAGAACGAGGCCTCGTCAGCCTCCAAACCTGCCGTCATTTCAGCCGCTGAGCAGACTAGTCAGGTAGAGGCTCGTAGCCGTGTCGAATCGTCTTCAACGACGTGGCCTTTGGGCCCGATTTTTGCGACTGAGAGCAGTTCTATCCAAGAAATCATCGAGAAGCTTGGAAATAGCGAAGGCAAGCGTGACCTATTCGGACTGTCGCCAGGAATGACATACAAAGATGCGCTCAGCGTTCTTTCGACCGTTCGAGATGTCGAGCGGAAGGATGGGCGCTGCGAAGTATTCGCGTTTGCACCAGAGGTGGTGGCTGAATTTGAGAAAAGAGGCGATCGACTGACCTGCGCAACCAAGGACGGAAGGCTATCGATTAGCTTTTCACCGAACCTTTCTCCCAGACGCATCGCTTCTGTTTCTATGGACTTTCCTTCCGGGGCGTCACCTGATGAGATGGTAAAGTATGTCACTGAACGTTACGGGGGAAGTCCTAGTGATATCACTCCGATGGTGAACTGCGGTGCCATGCGAAATAACGGCATCGGCTTTAGCGTTCCGGCCTATAGTAAAGCCAACGGTGAGTACGACGAATGTCTTCGTCGAAATCATCAAGCGAAACTTCGTATCGTGACCTGGCTTCTAAACAATGGTCTGGCCCTCAAGCTTGAGCGGCAAGAGAGATACTACGATCAAACAAGCAACTTTGGCTTCACCATTACGTTGGAAAGTCCCGCGATACAAAGTGCGGAACGCTTGGCGAGCCAAACAAATGCGCAAATGCTCAATTCACATCCGGAACTAACGACATCACGAGTTGATCTAATCGGCATCCGACCCGGCATGAGCTATGCTCAGGTGTTGGAGCTTATCAAGTCCCAAGGCTATTACATCCGGCAACTATCGAACCCCGTCGCACTCGATAGAAGCGGACAACCACTTCCTCACTGTGATGACCCGGATGAAAATTCAGATAATCGCGGCACAAGACTGCGGTGCAGTCAAAGCAAGGACCGGAACTTCAATCTTCGGTTTGAGTTTGCGGGAGCTTTCGCACCTCCGGTGATCAGTTCGATCGAGCTGAATTTCGAGTCCGGCTTGGATCAAATGATCGAGTATAGTTCCGGGCAGTTCGGCGCGCAGCCCGCGAAGAGACACGGCTACGCCGGACTTAAGACCGCGTCATGGTCCCTTCCTGGCCACCTTACACTCGATCTGGAGCAGGAGCGCGGAGGCCGATGGAGTTTTCGCCTGACGGATCGAAGCATCGTGGAATCCAGCAGGAAGAGGATGGAGGACGCTCAGCGCGAGAGAAACACTCGCCCACCATTCTAGCTATTGGATATCGCGGTGGACGGGCTTTCGCTGTCAGTGGCGAGCCGGACGCGACGGCGACGAGGCGAGCAACGCTCACCATCCACAATCTTGGACTCGGGGCTAAGACCGGCCAAAACCTGGCGACCGGGTGCATTGCAGCTTTGCGTGCCAAGTCGCTGCAAGCGCGGCAGTCCCCTTCGAGCACCCGAAGTTGGCGGTGATTGATAGTGAACCGCTGAGGGTTGGGCGGCCCGGCTAGAAGTAGCCAGGGAGCGCGCCGCTGACACGATCGAATTCAGAAAGTCCCGTGACGCTTCGCGGGCAAACTCAGATTAAGGCTCTTCGAAATACCCGAAACCGCGATGCCTGCAAGCGCCACGCCGCCGGCAAAGAGAAGCGGTGACCCCGACGCGACTAGGCCCGCATCCGATACTAGCGTACTGATTTGGATACCGCCATTTTGGTCCCCACAGCTTCTCCAAGCCGACAAGATTGCGGCGCGCGAAGCCTGCCTATAGTCGTGTGATTGACCCCAAACGTCCGCGCAATATCGGTCAAACCTTCCCCAGCATCACGCAGCGCCAGCGCTTCGCCGATGCGGACCGACCTCTCTCCGTGACAGTGCTAGCCATTGAAGGTCGGAGATTTTCGGGGACGGCGCTAAGCGCTTGATTAGGCTGGTACAGTTGGGTGGGCTCGAACCACCGACCTCCTGTTCCACAGACAGGCGCTCTAACCAACTGAGCTACAACTGCATCCTTGCGAGCCGCCACGGGGCGGGCCTTGAACAGGCCGGCTACCTAAGGGGGCTGGACGGGGCGGAAACTAGGTGCAACGGCCGTTTTTGGCAAGGCCGCAAAACCCGATAATCGCGCCTTAAGCAACGTTATTTCCAAGACAAAACCCGGGCCCTGGGGCCCGGGTTTCTATTATTTGGGCATGATCTGATCGGAAAACCGCTACACACTTTTCCGGATCATGCCACCAGCCGGTCGCTCAGGCGGCGGGCTTGTAGAGCTTCGAGGCACTGGCCTTGATCGGCTCGGCGGTCTCGGCGGCGACGCGCTGGCCGATCTCGGCCAGCTCCTTGGCCTGGGACTGGTAGGTCTCGAACTGCTTGCGGGCGTGGCCGCTCCACAGCTGCATCGCCTCCGTCGGCGACTTGGAGCCGAGCAGCTCCTGGGCGAAGTCCAGATGGGCGCTGGTGTTGGCCTTCATGAACTCCATCAGCTTGGCGGTGTACTCGCTCGCGCCCTTGCTGGCGCAGGTGAACACGGCTTCGATGGTGCCGTTCTGGCTTTCGGCAGCATCCTTGAACTTGGCGTAGCTCTCGCGGGCCTGCGAAACGCCCTTTTCGGCAAACGCCCGCACCTGCTCGGGTACCTCGAACGGAATGATCGAGGCAGAGAATGGATCAGTCGCACCTGTCATGGTTGTCCCTCACGCTAATCAAAAATGGAGTGAACTTTTCCGGCGCGCCCGCTGGCCCCAATCTGGGCCTGAATTCAGCGGGTACGAAGTCTGGAGACGCGAAACAAACGAGATGGCTCGCCCAGCGCCCAGCATTATTCTTGCCTATCATGTCAACATTGTGCATCGCAATGCATCCTGAGGTGCGTCGCGACAATTTAATCCCGGCCAGGATGCGGTTCCTGGCTGGGGGAACTCATGGTTGAGGTATTGGGGTGTTTGGAAGCGCGATATCGCACTCCGTCATTCCATTTTCTGTCATTCCGGGGCGCGCGTAGCGCGAGCTAATCCATCGGGCCGCAGAGTGGTGGAGGAATGGATTCCGGGCTCTTCGTCGCGCCCCGGAATGACAGCGGAGAGACGCCCCGGAATGACACCAGCGCTAATGTTTCGGCCGGGTCGCATCCATCGCGGCGCGGCTGACGATCTTACCCATTTCGCTGGCCTGCTCGGCCAGCGCGCATCTGGGCCTGCACATATTCGTCTACCGGCGAAGGGTATTGCCGGCATGACGAGAGGCCGCACGAATCCTGCGGATCCAGCGCCAGCGTGGGCTTGCGGGTTCATCCACATTAAGGTTATCGCGGCTTTGGGCCGCCCCTAAAGGGGCGGGCCGTGGACCTGACCGCGCCCGCGCGCGATACTAACCCTTTCTTAAGGCTGTCATTCCCGGCAGCCGCCATGCCAGATGCATGACAGCGAGAAGCAAGCCGGTCGGATGAGCAGTGCGGATTTCCAGTTGCGAGGCGTGGGCGATCCGCGGCTGGCCCTGCATGCGACGTCTCCACTGCCCGCATGGCTCTGGTCGATCGACGGCACGCGCGTGCTGTGGGCCAATCCGGTCGGCGTCAGGTTGTTCAGGGCGGCCAACACCGCCGCGCTCGCCGCAAAGACCTTCGGACCGGCGGATGCACATCGCCGCCAAGTGGCCCAGCTCGGCCGCCGGCTGCCCGCGGGCGGCGCCGTCAGGCTCGAACGGCTGCGCGGCTTCGGCGCCTCGCTCGGCACCCTCATGACCTGCGCCTGCGCGCGGCTCGAGTTTGCCGATGGCGGCCATGGTGTACTCGTCACCGCGCTGGATCCCACGGGGCGCACCATGCCGCTGGTCGAGCGCCTGCACCGGCTGGTCGAGGGTGCGAAGGTGCCGATGGCGGCATTCGCGCCCGACGGACTGTTCGTCGGCGCGAGCGAAGCCGCCCGCTCACTGCTCGGCTTCCGCGATCTCGGCGAAGCCGGCCTCGAACAGACGCGCAGCGATGCACTTCGCCAAGGCCGCGCGGAGACGCCGATCGGCATCGGCCAGATGGTGCTGCAACGGGTCGGCCAGGGGGCCGATATCGGCCTGGTCGCGTTGATCGAGCCTGCCAAACAGCAGGCCGCGGCGGCGACGACGGATGCCGCGCCTGAGGCGACCGAGAACATCGTGGGCGAAGACGTCGCGCGCGAAGCGGCCGCTCCAACTGTGCCCGAGGCTGCGGCTCCGGCCGCGTTGCCGGACGATGCGCAGCCGGCGCTGTCGAACGAGGCACCGTCCGAATTCGCGCTGTTCGACGCCTTCGCCGAGCCGGTCGAAACGCCTGATACAGCCGCGACGGCCGCGCACGCATCCGAGCCGCCCGCAAGCGAGCCGACGCTGGAGGCCGTACCGGCTCAGGAGAATATCCAAGAGATTGTGCAAGCGACGGTCGAACGGGCCGTCGAAGCCGCGTCTAAATCTCCGGTTGAAAACCCGCCAGAGGCCCTTGTATCGCCGCAGGCCGGGCCGATCAGATCCGGCATGGCCGAGCCGCCGTCAGCAGAGTCGCCCGCTCCGCGTCAGCATCCGCTGCGCTTCCTGTGGCAGATGGATGCCGAGGGACGCTTCGTGCTCGGCTCCGACGAGTTCATCCGCCTGATGGGCGCGCACACCGCGGCCGGCTTCGGCCGCCCCTGGCGCGAGATCGCCGACGAATTTTCGCTCGATCCTGACGGCCGCGTCGCACAGGCGCTTGCCAGCCACGACACCTGGGCCGGGATCACCGTGAACTGGCCGGCCGATGGCGGCGAGCATGTGCCGGTCGAGCTTGCGGGCCTGCCGATCTACGACCGCGAGCGCAACTTTGCGGGCTTCAAGGGATTTGGCGTCTGCCGCGACCTCGACGCCCTCAACCGGCTCGACGCGCTCCGGCGCTTTGAGCTGTTCGTCGAGCCGCCCGCGCAGAACGCCCTGTCCGCCGATGTCGTCGAGCCGGAGCCCAACTCCGAGAGGGAGTCCGGGCTCGAGGCCAAGCCCTTCGAAGAGGCTCCGCCGGAAGAGGCTCCGCAGGCCGAGGCTCCGCCGCCGCCGATCAAGCCGCCCGCCCCCGAGACTGAGCCTGAAGCTGAACTGCCCGAACCCGTCACCGAAGCGAATTCACATCCAACCGATCCGGAAACGCCAGTGGAAACGCCTCCCAATGTCGTGCCGTTCCGCGCGCCCGGCGACCAGAGATCGCCGACGCTGACGCCCGTCGAGAACAGCGCGTTCAACGAGCTCGCCCGGCAATTGTCCGAGCGGCTCGAACGCGAGCGCGAGACGATCGCGTCTGTCGTATCCGAGCCGCCGGCGGAGATCATACCCGAGCCGACGGTGGCGGAGCCCGAGGCGTCGCATGCGCCGGCCGAATGGCTCATCGAGCCCGCGACGCCGGCGCACGGCCACAGCGCGCGCGACCGCACGCTGCTCGACCTCATGCCATCGGGCATCCTGATCTACCGGCTCGACCGCCTGCTCTATGCCAACCCCGCCTTCCTCGCGCGCATGGGCTATGCCAGCCTCGGCGCGCTGGAGGATGCCGGCGGACTCGACGCGCTCTATGTCGAACCGGGCGTGTCGCCCGCGAGCAGCACGTCGCAGGCCGGCACGCCGGTGACGGTCAGCGCAACCGTCGCCGACGGCGAGCGGCCGCTGCCGACGACCGAAGCGCATCTGCACACGATCGACTGGGACGGCGAGAGCGCGCATGCGCTGATCTGTGCGCTGCCCAAGGCTACAACTGTCATCGCTGCACCCGCGCTCGCGGCGCCCGTGTTCGTCGAGACCGTCGTCACCGAGACCCTGGCAACGATCCATGACGCGCCCGAGCCTGAGCCCGAAGCGGGCGACGCCGATGCCGAGGATCTCGCCGCGATCCTCGACACCACGGCCGAAGGCATCGTCATGTTCGATGCCGAAGGCAACATCCACGCCTGCAACCGCAGCGCCGAGGCGCTGTTCGGCTATGACGGCGAAGAGCTGTTGCAGCAGACTCTCATGACGCTGTTTGCGCCCGAGAGCCAGCATGTCGTCGTCGACTATCTGGAAAACCTCAAGGGCCAGGACATCGCGAGCCTGCTCGACCACGGCCGCGAGGTACTGGGCCGCGAGAAGAAGGGCGGCGTCATTCCGCTCGCCATGATCATGGGCCGTACCCGGCCCGACGGCCCGAACTTCTTCGCCGTGTTCCGCGACCTGTCGCAGAGCAAGAAGGGCGAGAGCGAGCTGAAGCAGGCGCGGCGCCTCGCCGACGGCGCCGCCAACGCCAAGGCCGACATGCTGGCGCGGATCAGTCACGAGATCCGCACGCCGCTCAACGCCATCATCGGCTTCGCCGAGGTGATGATCTCCGAACGCTTCGGCACGCTCGGCAACGAGCGCTACGGCGAATACATGAAGGACATCCGCGCCTCCGGCGAGCGCGTGATCGCGATCATCGACAATCTGCTGGAGCTGTCGCGCATCGAGACCGGCAAGCTCGACCTCAACTTCGCTAACCTCAATCTCAACGATCTCGTCGAGGCCTGCGTCACGGTGATGCAGCCGCAGGCCAATCGCGAGCGCATCATCATCCGCACCTCGCTCGCCCATGCGCTGCCGCAGGTCACGGTGGATGCACGCGCGATGCGACAGATCGCCATGAACCTGATCTCGAACTCGATAAGGCTTGCCAGCGCCGGCGGCCAGGTCATCGTCTCGACCGCGCTCTCCGACCGCGGCGCGGTGTGCTTGCGCATCCGCGACACCGGCCATGGCCTGTCCGAGCGCGAGGTCGCCGCCGCGATGGAGCCGTTCCGCACTCCGCCGCCCGGCGATGCCTCGGACAATTCCGCGCTCAACCTGTCGCTGACCAAGGCGCTGGTCGAAGCCAACCGCGCCCAGTTCAACATCAAGAGCGCAGCCAATTCCGGCACGCTGATCGAAGTGGTGTTCGCTCAGGCGCTGGCGAAGGCGTGAGGGGTGCGAATAGCCACCCCTTGATGCTTCGGACGAATGTCTCGCTGCGGACTTTTCAGCGTTCGGGGCCTTCGCAACATCCGGCCGATTGGCTAGATGCAGAATAGTCATGCCCAAGCGATGGAGTTTCCCATGGAGCTGCCCAAGAACAAATTCAAGCAAGCGTTGCGCGAGCGTCAGCAGCTCGGCGTCTGGTCGACGTTGAGCAGCAACCTGCTCGCGGAATTGCTGGGGGCGTGCGGGTTCGACTGGATGCTCCTCGACACCGAGCACTCTCCCAACGAGCTGCCGGGACTCATCACGCAGCTCCAGGCCCTGTCGGGATCACGCACCAGTGCGGTGGTCCGGCCGGCCTGGTCGGATATGATCCTGGTCAAGCGAATTCTGGACGCGGGCGCCCAATCGCTGCTGTTTCCCAATGTCCAGAGCGCGGACGAAGCGCGCGCTGCGGTCAGCTACACGCGGTATCCGCCCGATGGCATCCGTGGCGTTTCCTCGGGGTCGCGCGCAGCGGCGTATGGGCTCAACCCGAACTACGTCGTCTCTGCGCAAGCCGAGATATGTGTTCTGGTCCAGATCGAAACCGGAGAGGCGCTCGCCAATCTGGAAGAGATCGCAAGCGTCGATGGCGTCGACGGCGTCTTCATTGGCCCCGCCGATCTCGCCGCGTCGCTTGGCCACCTTGGCAATGCGCAGCATCCGGATGTTCAGGCGGCGATCGACGACGCGTTTCGGCGCCTGCGAGCGATCGGCAAGCCTGCCGGCTATCTCACCACCAACGAAGCAGAAGCAAAACGGCGCGTTGCCGACGGCGTCGAGTTCATCGCGGTGGGAACGGACACATCAATCATCGGTCGTGGCGCGACCGAGCTCCTGCGAAAAATGGCAGGGTAGGTCCCGCCGCGGCGGCGCTCCTCAATCAGGCGCGCGCCGCAAGCCGCCCAAGCAAAAAGGGCACGGCTTGCGCCGTGCCCTTTCGCATTCATGTCGCCTCGTCTCAGCTGTAGATCTCGAACAGGCCGGCGCCGCCCTGGCCGCCGCCGATGCACATGGTCACGACGCCCCACTTGGCCTTGCGACGGGCACCTTCCTGCAGCAGATGGCCGGTGAGACGCGCGCCGGTCATGCCGAAGGGATGGCCGATCGCGATCGAGCCGCCGTTGACATTGTACTTGGCGGGATCGATGCCGAGCTTGTCGCGCGAGTAGAGGCACTGGCTGGCGAAAGCCTCGTTGAGCTCCCAGAGATCGATGTCGTCGATCTTCAGGCCGTGACGCTTCAACAGCTTCGGCACGGCGTAGATCGGGCCGATGCCCATCTCGTCCGGCTCGCAGCCCGCCGCCGCCCAGGCGACGAAACGGCCCATCGGATTGAGACCGCGCTTCTCCGCGTCCTTGGCTTCCATCAGCACCACGGCCGCAGCACCGTCCGAGAGCTGGCTGGCATTGCCCGCGGTGACGAACTTGCCGGGGCCCTTCACCGGCTCGAGCTTGGCTAGGCCCTCCAGCGTGGTCTCGGGCCGGTTGCACTCGTCGCGGTCGACGACGTAGTCGACGATCGATTCCGCCTTGGTCTGCTTGTCGACGACCTTCATCTTGGTCTTCATCGGGACGATCTCGTCCTTGAACTTGCCGGCCTGCTGGGCGGCCGCCATGCGGCGCTGCGACTCCAGCGAGTACTCGTCCTGGTATTCGCGGCTGAGCTTGTAGCGCTCGGCGACGATGTCGGCGGTGTCGATCATCGCCATGAAGATATCGGGCGCAGTCTTGAGCAGATCGGGATCAATCCATTCCTTCGGCGAGCCGCCGCCCGGGATCGAGATGCTCTCGACGCCGCCGGCGACGATGCAGTCCGAACCATCCGAACGGATCGAGTTGGCGGCCATCGCGATGGTCTGCAGCCCCGACGAGCAGAAGCGGTTCACCGACACGCCGCCGGTCGACTTGGGCAGGCCCGCGAGCAATGCGGCCTGGCGGCCGATGTTCGGCGCGCCATGCGCGCAATTGCCGAGATAGCAATCCTCGACATAGTCCTTGTCGACACCGGCACGATCGACCGCATGCTTGATGGCATGCGCGGCCAGCGACATCGGCGGGGTAATGTTGAACCCACCACGGCCGGACTTCGCCAGGCCCGTGCGCGCATAGGAAACGATGACGGCTTCACGCATTGTTTTCTCCCTTTTCAACGATTGGTACGGAGCGTCCTGGGTGCCATTGGTACACAAAGTTTGGCGGCTGCGGGGAAAATAAAGCGCGGCGCGGCATCAACAAAAACGCCGCCCTCGGATGAGGGCGGCGTTGTTCCGCATGTCGGAATATATGATGACCGTCATTCCGCGGCGCGCACCCACAAAGCGCGGTTGCGCATCGGGGATTGGCCGGCCTCAGAACGTCAGTGCCTTGACCTGCTTGACCTGCGGCAGCGCCTGCACCCTGGCGAGCACGTCGGCCGGCACCGCGCCGTCGACCTCGACCAGCGCGATGGCGTCGCCGCCCTGCTCGACGCGGCCGAGATGGAAGGTCGCGATGTTGATCTTGGCGTCGCCCAGGAGCCCTGCGAAACTGCCGATGAAGCCCGGCTTGTCCTCGTTGGTGACATAGATCATCGACTTGCCGAACTCGGCGTCGACGCGGATGCCCTTGATGTCGACGAGGCGCGGCTTGCCGTCGTGATAGACGGTGCCGGAGACCGAGCGCTCCTGGCGTTCGGTGGCGACCGTGACGGTGATCAGGCTCTCATAGTCGCTCTGCGCGGCGCGCGTCACCTCGTCGACCACCATGCCGCGCTCCTTGGCGACGACGGGGGCGGACACCACGTTGACCTCGCCCAGCATCGGCCGCAGCAGGCCCGACAGCACCGCGGAGGTCAGCGCCTTGATCTTCATCTCGGCGACATGGCCCTCATAGGTGATCGTGACCTTCGAGATGCCGGTCTCGGTGAGCTGGCCGGCGAACGAGCCGAGCTTCTCGGCGAGCGTGATGAACGGCTTCAGCTTCGGCGCTTCTTCCGCGGTGATGGACGGGAAATTGATGGCGTTGGAGATCGCGCCGGAGATGAGGTAGTCCGACATCTGCTCGGCGACCTGCAGCGCGACGTTCTCCTGCGCTTCCGTGGTGGAGGCGCCGAGATGCGGCGTACAGATCACGTTGGGATGGCCGAACAGCACGTTCGAGGTCGCGGGCTCCTCGACGAAGACGTCGAAGGCGGCGCCGGCAATATGCTTGGAGTTCAACGCATCCACCACGGCCTGCTCGTCGACGAGACCGCCGCGGGCGCAGTTAATCAGGCGCACGCCCTTCTTCATCTTGGCGATCGCGGCCGCGTCGATGATGTTCCTGGTCTTCTCGGTGAGCGGGGTGTGCAGCGTGATGAAGTCGGCGCGCTTGAGCAGGTCGTCGAGCTCGACCTTCTCGACGCCGATGTCCTTGGCGCGCTCCGGCGACAGGAACGGATCGAAGGCGACGACCTTCATGCGCAGGCCGAGCGCACGGTCGGCGACGATCGAGCCGATGTTGCCGCAGCCGACGACGCCCAGCACCTTGCCGGTGATCTCGACGCCCATGAAGCGGTTCTTCTCCCACTTGCCGGCCTGGGTCGAGGCGTCGGCCTGCGGAATCTCGCGGGCCAGCGCCAGCATCAGGGTGATGGCGTGCTCGGCGGTCGTGATCGAATTGCCGAACGGCGTGTTCATCACGATGATGCCCTTGGCGGTCGCCGCGGGAATTTCGACGTTGTCGACGCCGATGCCGGCGCGGCCAATCACCTTCAGGTTCGTGGCCTTGTCGAGAATCTTGGCCGTGGCCTTGGTCGCGGAGCGGATCGCGAGACCGTCGTAATTGCCGATGATCTCGGCGAGCTTGTCCTTGTCCTTGCCGAGGTTGGGCTGGAAGTCGACCTCGACGCCGCGATCCTTGAAGATCTGCACGGCGGCGGGAGAGAGCGCGTCGGAGATGAGAACTTTCGGTTTGGACATGGGGATTCTGCCTGTTGTTATCTGAAGAGCTTCTGGAACAAGCCGCGCTTGGCGGCGGGAATTGGAATTCCGGTACGCAAGGTCGATGCGAGAGAACTATGTTCGAGCGGCACGGCGTCGAGCGGCAGCCCCTTCAGGGCGTTGCCGGCGACCGCGCGATTGATCGCCGCCTGCACGTTCGACCACGATCCGTCGTGATCGACGCCCAGCATCCAGCTCTGCTCGGGATGCCCCGCCCGTGCCGCCAGCATCAGCCAGGCGCCACGAATGGTTTTCTCCGCGCCGAACTCACGCGAGAGCGCCGAGATCAACTCGTCCGGCACATCGCTGGGATGGCCGAGCAACAACTGCTCGCCGGCGGGAAGCGTGATCGTCTCGGCGCCTTCCTCGAAATGGCCGGCAAGCAGCCGTTTCACCTCGGCAGGAGTGAACTCTTTGCCGTAGTCGGAGCCAGGATTGAGCACGAAGGATGCCTCCGGGTAACGGCCAAACAGATCACGCGTGCGGTCGGGGGCTGCGACATGATCGCCGCTGAACCAGGCACGCGCCCGGGAAGGCGCAGTGAAGAAAGGAAGGAGCCGCTCCTCGCCGCGCATCGCGCTCGGCAATGAGAGCCTGGTTCCCTCCGGAACGATGGTCTTGCCGTCCGGCCCCGGCACGATGCGGCCCCCTTCGGGCACCAGCACCACGACGATCTCGGCGTCGATCAGCGCCCGCGCGAAAGCCGGACGTTCCGACGGCTCCTGCGCAGCACGCATCAGCATGCGCTCGATCTCGTTCTCGGGTTCGAACATGGCGGGCCTGTGGAGATCAGGCCGTGCGGAGCATTCCGCACGGCGTCAGCTCACGGCGTTGTCCGGCTGCCTGTCTCGGGCAGCCACGCAGCCTTCTTCTCAGGCAGACTTTTCTCAAGCAGCCTTGGCCAGCGCAGCCTTGGTCTCGGCGAAGGCCCAGTCGATCCACTGGGTCAGCAACTCGACGTCCCTGGCCTCGACGGTCGCGCCGCACCAGATGCGCAGGCCGGCCGGCGCATCGCGGTAATACGCGAAGTCGTAGCCCGCGCCTTCCTTCTCGACCAGCGCGACCAGCTTCTTGCAGAAGTCGGCCTGCGCATCCGCCGAGAGCGAGGTGATGGCGGGATCGGTGAACTTCAGGCACACCGAGGTGTTGGAACGGATCGCGGCATCCTTCGCCAGGAAATCGATCCAGGGCGTCTTCGCCTTCCAGTCGGCGAGCACCTTGGTGTTGGCGTCGGCGCGCGCGATCAGCGCCTTCAGGCCGCCGATCGACTTGCCCCAGTTCAGCGCGTCGAGATAATCCTCGACGCAGAGCATCGAGGGCGTGTTGATGGTCTCGCCGACGAAAATGCCTTCGTTGATTTTGCCGCCCTTGGTCATGCGGAAGATCTTCGGCAGCGGCCAGGCCGGCTTGTAGGTCTCGAGCCGCTCGACGGCGCGGGGCGAGAGGATGAGCATACCGTGCGCGGCCTCACCGCCGAGTGCCTTCTGCCAGGAGAAGGTGACGACATCGAGCTTGGCCCAATCGAGCGGCTGCGCAAACGCGGCTGAAGTCGCGTCGCAAATGGTCAGGCCTTCGCGGGTCGCGCTGATCCAGTCGGCGTTCGGCACGCGCACGCCGGAGGTGGTGCCGTTCCAGGTGAAAACGACATCGCTCTTGGGATCGACCTTGGAGAGGTCGGGGATCTCACCATACGCTGCGTTGAGCTTGGTGACGTCCTTGAGCTTCAATTCCTTGACGATGTCACTGACCCAGCCCTCACCGAAGGATTCCCAGGCGAGCGTGGTGACGGGGCGCGCACCGAGCAGCGACCACAGCGCCATTTCGACCGCGCCGGTATCGGAGGCCGGCACGATGCCGATGCGATAATCGGCGGGCACTTCAAGCACTTCGCGCGTCAGATCGATCGCGAGCTTGAGCTTGGTCTTGCCGACCTTCGCGCGATGCGAACGGCCGAGCGCTGCGTCCTTGAGATTTTGGGCGTTCCAGCCTGGGCGCTTCGCGCAGGGGCCGGAGGAGAAATACGGCACGTTCGGCCGCGAAGCGGGCTTCGCTACAGTCATGATCTACCCTTCCAGATAGTAAGCCTCCCGTTGGGGGGAGGTGTCCCGCCGCGGCTGATACGGGAATCGGGTAGAGCAGTCAAGGAAGTTCCGGGTCCTCACGTCGGAGTGATGGCGCCTCCGGTGCGATGCCAGGGGATTCGACGCGAGCGAGCGCATTCAGCAAGTCCGTCGCCTCGCTGATCAATTGCGCGGCTTTGCGGCGGCTGCTGACTTTCAAAATGCATTTGTCATTGGCCTGCACAACGTAGTCGTTGCCGACCTTGATCATCGAATATTTTGTCATCGAAATCCCCGAACCGACCGAGCTCGGTGTCTGACGCTCCCCTAGCACCGTTCGTTTCGAGTTCCACGTGAACCACGGCTGGGTAGTTTACCAGCTCTTAATATGAACAAACGCGCGATCCGATTTCGCTGATCGCGCAATGCTCGCGCTTAGAGCCACTTCTTTCCGGTAAAATCGGAAAGGAGCTCGATTTTGTCTTGACGCGTTTTCCTTGCGCGAACCGGTATCCACTTCGCTCGAAAACGCTGTTGTTGCCTCAAAAGCGGACAGTCATACCGACGTGACTCGATGCAAATCCGAGTCGCTTGTAGAAGCGCTGCGCATCAACTCTGCTCGCGTGCGTCAGCAATTCGACCAGATTGCAACCGCGCGCTTTCGCTTCCGTCACCGCCCATTGCACCAATTGCTCGCCGATGCCGCGGCTGCGGCAATCGGAGGCAACGCGGACATCTTCGAGCAGACCACGCACGCCGCCCTGCGAGCTGATGCCTGCTAGCACCGCGAGTTGCAGACAGCCGACCACCCTGCCCTCGCTCTCAGCAACGACGAGTTGGAGATTCGGATCGCGCTCGACCCGCTCGAACGCCGCGTAATAGGACGCAGGCAGCGGCTCTTCCACGCGCTCACGCGCGCGCCCGAGATGATCGTCGGCGAGCATCGCGACGATCGCAGCGACGTCCTCGCGGCGCGCAGGACGGATGGAAACGGACTTGGCGCTCATATCAGATACTCCAGGCTCAACGCGCCGGCGGCAGGCCGAGACTGGCCTCGGACTCGCCGATCCAGCGGCGGATGGCCGCATGGCGGCCGAGATCGAAGCCGCCTTCGTGCGCGAGGCGTGTATAGGCGAGCAGCGAGACGTCGGCGAGCGAAATAGCATCGCCGGCGAAGAAGCGGCTTGCCGCCAGATGCTGCTCCATGCGGTCGAGCGCCGCATAGCCGCGCGCGACCTTGTCGGGGTCGAGCTCGGATGCGTCCTTGCCGAGATAGACGAGCTGGAAGCGGCACACCGCGATATAGGGCTCGTGGCTGTACTGCTCCCAGAACAGCCATTCATCCATCTTGGCCGCAGCGAAAGCATCGCGCGGAATCAGCGCGCTGTCGCGGGCGAGATAACGGATGATGGCGTTGGACTGCGCCAGTGTTCGGCCATCGTCGAATGCGACGGTGGGCACCTGGCCGGCGCCGTTCATCTTCAGGAATTGCGGCGTGCGTGTCTCGCCCTTGCGGGTGTCGATCTCGATCCACTGGTAAGGCAGCGCGATCTTGTCGCAGACCCACTTCACCTTCAGACAATTGCCGGAATTGCTATCGCCGTAGATTTGCATCGCTGCCGCCCTGCGTTTAGCGAAAGAGCATCAGGACGGAGGGAACCTGTCAACAGGATGCAAGGCCGTTTAGAACTTGTAGCCGGCGCCGACGCGGAAGTTGTTCAAGCTGACGGTAATGTCCTTCACGTTCGAGAAGCCGACATGCTCCCATTCACCGCGAACGAGGAAGTTGCCGCAGATCGCGTATTCGACACCGATACCAGCCGTCCATCCGTACATGAAGCTGTTCGTGCGCAGCTCGGTCTGAGACATCGTGTCTGAACCGGCGGGCAGATGGCGGTGAACCACCGTAGTCACGCCGCCGCTGACCACAGACTCATCGAAGTCATCGTATTTCTGCCAACTCACGGTCGCAAATCGCGAGACTTCAGCGCGTCCGATCGCCAACCCGGCGAAGCCATACGGCATGAAGTCGCCCCCATCCCAACCGATCCGGCCTCGGAACGTCGCATAATCCTTGAGCTTCAGCGAAGCACCACCGCCGAGCCAGGTGTCGTAGGTGTAGGTATGGCCCGCGGGAGCCGTTTCGCCTGGGAGTATTCGGGCCATGGAGTCGCTGGCCGTGCTCGAAAAGTCGTTCATGTAGCTGTAATTGGCTTCGACGCCCATCACGGCATCATAGATCTGCCAGTTGCGGCCTACATAGGCGCCGAACCCGGTCGACTGCACGTGGTTCTTCGGCAGCAGCGACCATCCGCCAACCGGCGCCTGGAGGATGCTGTTGCGAAGCATGAAATCGGTCATCGTTTTCGGGGCGTGGCTGAAATCGATGTTAGACGTGGCAAAGCCGAACTGGCCGCCGACATAGAAGCCGTCCCAATTGTGTGAGGTCTTCGACAGACCGTCGGTGAAGCCGCCGCGCAGAACGGGCAGATCCGGCATGTCGGCCGCGTGCGCGGCAGACACCGATCCCAACACCGCCGCCACCAACCAAAGCCTACGCATTGCAACGCTCCATCAACCCCGAACTCTCGAGCGTGATCATGGCTCGTTAACCTTAACCAATGGTTGCGCCGGACATTCTTGTCGCCGTTGCGCCATGAAAAATACGCAAAGCAAAACGGCGCGGGATGATCCCGCGCCGTTAAGAGACTTTAAGAGATGGGGCGAACGATCAGCCCTTGGTGATGAGCGGCGGCGGCGCGTAAACCGGCGGGCTGTCGAGATTCCAGCGCACGCCGAGCTTCACGTCGTGCGAGGTGATGCCCTTGAACGTCATGACATGGTTTTGGCCGGCGCCAGCGCCGTCCTTGTTCACGACTTCGCCAGTTACGCCGTCACCGAGGTCGACGTAGCTATAGCCAAGCTCAACCGTCACGTTGGGAGTGATCTTGTAAGCCAGACCGGTGTGCAGCGCCCACGCAAAGTTCCACTTCGAGGCAGAGGATGCTGACGCAAACCCTGGCGTGGCGCCGTACAGATAACTGCCGTTAACGCCCTGGTCCGTGAAGTTCGAAATCGTGTTCCGCGACGCGCCGACGCCGGCACCGATAAACGGGGTGACGCACCACCAGGTGCCGAGATCGACATAGGCGTTCGCCAACAGCAAAATTTCAGACTTACTAGCGGTGTAATTGTCGCTCCCAAGCTGGACGGTCCCAGTGTCGCTGTAACTGGTCCTGTCGAAGCCGTGGAAGTTCGCGTTGCCGCGATATTGCCCGGTGACGTCGGCGCGGAACCAGTTGTTGAATTGGTAACCGACACCGACACCGAAAATGCCAGCAGTGTCGAATCCGTTCTGTTGATTGAGGCTCAGCAAATTCGGATAAGAATAGTAGTCGCGCTTCTTGATGCTCTGATTGCTGAAGCCGATGTCGCCGCGCAGATACCAGCCGCCGAAGTCGGCGGGAGGCGCGGGCGCGTACATCGGGGGAGGAGCGATCGGCATGTCGGCGGCGAACGCCATCGACGAGATCAGGGTTGCCGCACCCGCGGCAAGGATAGACTTAACGCAACGCATTGGCTTCGTCCTTATGGCCGGTGAGGCAAAATGCTGGCGCCTCACGTTCTGGAAACTCGCAGGCGGACGATGCCAGCAAATGCTTAAGCGCCACTTAACCCTAATTTTTAAGGTTGATTTTCTCTGACTGCCCGCGCGCATGCGACGAGAGCATTGCAAAACTGCAGCGCCTGAACGCAGCAATTGCTAACGATGTATGAAGTCTCGTTGCGGCGAGAGAGGATGCGTTAACGCGCGTGCTGCGGCAGTTTCGGCAGGAAAACCGCAAGCAGGCCGATCGCCGGCAGATAGGCGCAGACCTGGTAGACGAACTCGATCGAGGTGTGGTCGGCGAGCTTGCCGAGCACGGCTGCGCCGAGGCCGCCGATGCCGAAGGCGACTCCGAAGAACACACCCGAGATCATGCCGAAGCGATGCGGCACCAATTCCTGCGCGAACACGATGATCGATGACGTCGTCGAGGAGATGATGAGGCCGATGATCACGGACAGCACCGCGCTGCCGGCGAGCCCGACATGGGGCAGCGCCAGCGTGAACGGCAGCGCGCCGACGATCGAGATCCAGATCACGATCTTGCGGCCGAAGCGATCACCCAGCGGGCCGCCGAAGAACGCGCCGACCGCATTCGCTGCGAGGAAGATGAAGAGATAAATTTGCGCTGTCTGCGTCGACACGCCGAAGCGGTCGATCAGATAGAAGATGTAGTAGCTCGACAGGCTCGAGACATAGAGCTGCTTGGAGAACAAGAGCGCCACCAGCACGAGCAGCGCGACCGCGACGCGGCGCGGGCTCGGCGCGTCAGGATGAGCCTGTGCCACCGCAGTCTTCTTCGCCTTGATCTGCGGCTCGTACCAACGGCCGATGCGCCAGAGAATGAGAATCGCAAGGAACGCGATCGAGGAGAACCAGGCAATACTGCCCTGCCCGAACGGCACCACGATCAGCGCGGCCAGCACCGGTCCCATCGATGTGCCGAAGCTGCCGCCGAGCTGGAACACCGACTGCGCAAAACCGTAGCGGCCACCGGAGGCGAGCCGTGCGATGCGCGCGGATTCGGGATGAAACACCGCCGAGCCGAGACCGACCAGCGCGGCGGCGACAAGAATGACGAGATATTGGTGCGCGGCGCTGAGCAACAGCAGACCGAAGAAGGTCGAAGCCATGCCGATCGCCAGCGAATAGGGCTGCGCCTTCTTGTCGGTGTAGTGTCCGACCACCGGCTGCAGCAGCGACGCCGTGAACTGGAAGGCCAGCGTGATCATGCCGATCTGGGCGAAGTCGAGCGCGTAGGTATCCTTCAGGATCGGGTACACCGAGGCGATCAGCGACTGCATGGTGTCGTTGAGGAAGTGCGAGAAGCTGATGCCGGCAAGCACGATATAGGCCGGCCCTGCGACCACCTTGGCAACAGGCCCGGCGGCGACGGGCGCCACGTCGCTGACGACGACGGGCTCGGCCAGCGTTTCCTCGGAGACGACGACAGGCTTGTTCAATGGAGCGATTCCGGCGGGCGCGGCGAACCGCTGCAATTGCTGCTTACGCTGCAAGGAGCAGTGAAACCACCGCCGATCGCCGATGGCTGGGATGCGTCGTGCGGCCTCGTCTCACCCTCTCCCGCCGGGGCAGAACGGAAGTCATGATCCCCGGCACGGCCTTTGAATTGACCGGCGCGACCACAGCGTCCGACGTGGCTCGCGGCGGCACTCCCAAAGGACCCGCAGCCTATCTTGACAGCGCGGCCCTATGATCTCGCAAGGGTTCCTTCACCTTGATCCAGGGATAGATCCAAACGGGCTACAACCGGAGATCGTTTCGCGCTAAAAAGTGAGACCGCCGCTGCTGGGGGCCAAACGGAGATTTCCGATGGGTGTGGCAGGCTGGCGCTTAGCGCATGTGAAGAGAACTCTCCGCGTCCGGGCAGTCGTTATCGGCGTGCTGGAGGAGTTGCCGTTCATCTGTCCGGTGGCGGTCGCAATCGGCTCGCTGATCATGATCGGCATCACGCTCTGCAAGGATTGGCCACAGTAGAAGGGCGCACGTCTTAGCCTGCAACAGCGGTGTGAGAGCGGACGCTCACGGATCATCGCTCTGGACTTTGGCTATCACGACGCCAACGTTGGGCGTCGTGAAGCGAGCACCATTTCATCTATTGGCCTATCTCCTCCTCCCCGGCTCCCATTAGGGGAGAAGGAAGGCGTTTTCGCCTTAAGCCGCCGCCTGGCCGAGCGCGGAGACGATGGTGTCGACGACGTCCTCGACCAGGATGCGGTCCTCACCCTCGCCCATGACGCGGATCACGGGCTCGGTGCCGGAGGAGCGGATCAGGAGCCGGCCGTGGCCGTTGAGCCGCTTCTCGCCGTCGGAGATCGCCGATTTGACATCGGAATCGTCGAGCGGCTTGCCGCCTTTGTGACGGACGTTCTTGAGGATCTGCGGCAGCGGATCGAAGCGGTGGCAGACCTCCGACACCGGCCGGCGCAGCTTCTGCACCACGGCCAACACCTGCAGCGCGGCAACGAAGCCGTCTCCGGTGGTGGCGTAGTCGGACAGGATGATGTGGCCGGACTGCTCGCCGCCGAGATTGTAGCCGCCGTTCAGCATCTGCTCGAGCACGTAGCGGTCGCCGACGGGCGTGCGGATGAGATCGAGCCCCTGCTCTTTCAGGAAGCGCTCGAGCCCGAGATTTGACATCACGGTGGCGACGATGCCCGACCGAGACAACCGTCCGTCTTCCTTCCAGCTCTGCGCGATCACCGCGAGCAACTGGTCGCCGTCGACGATATGGCCGCGCTCGTCGACCAGGATGACGCGATCGGCGTCGCCGTCCAGTGCAATGCCGATGTCGGCGCGCATCTCGCGCACCTTCTTCGACAGCGCTTCCGGCGAGGTCGAGCCGCATTCCTTGTTGATGTTGAAGCCGTCGGGCTCGACGCCGATCGACACGACGTCGGCACCCAGCTCCCACAGCGCTTCGGGCACCACCTTGTAGGCGGCGCCGTTGGCGCAATCGATCACGACGCGCAGGCCGTCGAGCGACAGATCGCGCGGCAGCGTGCGCTTGGCGAACTCGATATAGCGGTCATGCACGCCGTCGATACGGCGGGCGCGACCGAGGCTAGCGCTCTGCGCAAGCCGCTTGTCGAGGGATTCGTCGAGCAGCTGCTCGATCTGCCTCTCGACCTCGTCGGAGAGCTTGAATCCCTGCGGACCGAACAGCTTGATGCCGTTGTCCTCGAACAGATTGTGCGAGGCCGAGATCATCACGCCGAGATCGGCGCGCATCGACTTGGTCAGCATCGCAACCGCCGGCGTCGGCATCGGGCCGACCAGCAGCACGTCCATGCCTACGGAGGTGAAGCCCGCGACCATCGCATATTCGATCATGTAGCCGGACAGGCGGGTGTCCTTGCCGATCACGACCCGATGGCGGTGCTCGCCGCGCTGAAACGCAAGGCCTGCCGCCTGGCCGACCTTGAGCGCGAGCTCCGGCGTGATCAGTCCGTTGGCGCGGCCCCGAATCCCGTCCGTCCCGAAATATTTGCGGCTCATATCGTCCCCCACGCAACAACCAGGGACCCCCTCAACAATCACCGGGCGCCCGAACGGGCCCCGCATCCCTGATTGGCTGGGGTCTTATAATGCCTGCGCGGCCAACTTGGCTTCAAAAAATATGATAAATCGTTACGGAACCGGGCGCGCCGCCGCGCCGGTAATATGTTGTTAACATTACATTTCCTGACCGACGGCCGGAACCGGTGCGGAACCGGGCCTAGTCGGTCCGTTTCACGTGGCCGTCCTCCCGGGACGGCGGCGGCTGGGTGACGTTGACGGGATCGGAGCCCGGAAAGGTCTCTTCCAGGCCCTCCTCCAGCGCCTCATCGAGCCGGCGCTTCTCCTTGATCTCGTCCGGCTTTGGTTCGCTGTGCGGCCTTGTCATGGCGCCCTCTCAAACGATTTGGCTGTGCATCCAACCATGCTAGATGACCCCTCAATCTTCTGATGCAAGACGGGCCGGGAAAACGTTCATGAAGCACATCACCTGTATCGACGATCTTCGCGCACTGCATAAGCGCCGCGTGCCGAAGGCGTTCTTCGACTATTGCGACCGCGGCTCCTATGCCGAGGAAACGCTGCGCGCCAACCGCGAGGACATGCAGGCGATCAAGTTTCGCCAGCGCATCCTCGTCGACGTCTCCAAGCGCGACACCTCGACCACGATCCTCGGCGAGCCCTCGGCCATGCCGCTGATCCTCGCGCCGGTCGGCCTGCTCGGCATGCAGCACGGCGACGGCGAAATTCATGCCTGCCGCGCCGCGCAGGCAGCCGGCATTCCGTTCACGCAATCGACGATGTCGATCTGCTCGATCGAGGACATTGCCGCCAACGTCGAGAAGCCGTTCTGGTTCCAGCTCTACGTCATGAAGGACCGCGGCTTCATCAAGGATCTGATCCAGCGCGCAATGGCGGCGAAGTGCAGCGCGCTCGTGCTCACCGTCGACCTCCAGGTGATCGGCCAGCGCCATGCCGACATCAAGAACGGCATGACGGTGCCGCCGGAATGGTCGCTATCGAAGCTGATCGATTTCGCGACCAAGCCGGCCTGGGTCTCCGGCGTGCTGCAGGGCAAACGCCGCACCTTCGGCAACATCGCCGGTCACGTGAAGAACACCGAGGATCTCAACCGCCTTGCCGAATGGACGGCGTCGCAGTTCGACACGTCGCTGAACTGGAAGGATGTCGAGTGGGTCCGCAGCATCTGGCCGGGCAAGCTCATCATCAAGGGCATCCTCGACGTCGAGGACGCCAAGGAAGCCGCCAAGACCGGCGCGCAGGCGCTGGTCGTGTCCAACCATGGCGGCCGCCAGCTCGACGGTGCGCCGTCCTCGATCGAGGTGCTGCCCGAGATCGCGGATTCGGTCGGTGACAGGATGGAGATCATGTTCGACGGCGGTATCCGTTCCGGCCAGGACGTGATGCGCGCCCTCGCGCTCGGCGCCAAGTCCTGCATGATCGGCCGCGCCTATGCCTACGGCCTGGGAGCCGGCGGCCAGGCCGGCGTCGCCAAGGCGATCGACATCATCCAGAAGGAGCTGCTCACGACCATGGGCCTGTGCGGCGTCAACAAGATCGACGAGATCGACGATCACATCATTGCGGAAGCGCCATAATCCCCAACCTCTCCCCGCGCTTCCGCAGGGAGAGGTCGGATTGCTCTTGGCGATGCGAAGCATCGTCCAGTGCAATCCGGGCAAGGGGCAAGGCACGCTGGTGCCGAGAAGGAAGTCCATCCGCCCCCTGTGATCGATGCGGAGTCGGATCTCAGCTCACAATTAAAGCCGCATTCGTCGAGAAAGCCCCTCACCCCGCCCTCTCCCCGTAAGAACGGGGCGAGGGAGCGAGAGGGCGATACGCCCCTCACATCGGCGGCGTCACGCCGTCGCGGCCGACATTGACGCGGTTGGCTTCCAGCGAACCGTCGTCCTTCTTCGCCGCACCGAAGATGATCAGTTTTGCGCCAGGCTTCACTTCCGACTTGTCGCTGGCGATGAAGGTGACGACCGGTGTGTCCGGCGGCACCACCACCTTCTTCTCGCCGTCCTTGTACTTGACCAGGATGTTCTGGCCGTCGGTGCCCTTCACCGTCTGCGCCACGGTGGCGTTGGTCATGGTCGAGTTGGCGCGCGCATCCCAGGGACGAAAACCTTCCGCCGCGCCGCGCTGGTTCTCCGGGAAGATGTGCACGGCGATCGCCCTCTGCGTGCCGTCGGGCTCGGGCATGCCGGTGACGCCGATATAGGAACCCTCCTTGATCTCCGACAGCGAGGTCTTCACGACCGCGAAGACGGCGACATTGTCGGTCATGCGCACCTTCACATCGCTGCCTTCGCGCGTCCTGATGCCGAGCATGTTGCCGTCGACACTCTCGATCGTGCCGCGAATGCGGACCGTGGGCGCCTGTTGCGCGGGGACGGATGAAACGAAGATGCAGGTGGCAAACGCGGCCACGACGGCGCGTGGCATCCAGTTGCTCAGCTTCGGCATGGCCTTGTCCCTCCAAGACACTATGGTCAAGACACTGCGGTGACGGCGTAGCGGCGGTCAATCACGGCAACCCCGTCTGACCGCCGCTGTTCCGCGGGTCCCCGATCACATCGGCGGCGTCAGCCCGTCACGTCCGACGCTGACGCGGTTGGTCTCGAACGAGCCGTCGGGCAACTGCTTCATGAAGGCAATGACCTTGGCGCCGGCCTTCAGATCGGACTTGTCGCCGGGCACGAAGGTCACCACCGGTGTCGTATCGGCGACGAACACCTTCTTCTCGCCGTCCTTGTACTTGACCAGCAGCGTATGGCCGTCATTGCCGACCACGCTCTCGGCCACCGTCGCGTTGGTCATGCTGGAGTTCGGCTTGAGATCATAGGGCCGCGAGCCCTCGCCGGTGCCGCGCATGCTTTCCGGAAACACATGCACCTCGACGGCGTTCTGGCTGCCGTCCGGTCCCGGCACCGTGGTCGCACCGACGAAGGAACCGACCTTGATGTCGGACAGCGAGATGCTGGTGATGCCGGACACGCGCACGTCGGATGCGATGTGGAGCTTGACGTCTTCACCGCTGCGCGACTTGACCTGCAGCGTGTCACCATCGACGCTCTCGATCGTGCCGCGCACCCGCGTCGGGACCGGCGCCTTCTGTGCGAACGCACAAAGGGTCGAAATGGCCACCATCGCAACGGCGATGAGCGGACGTGTGAAAGTTGCACGTTGAACAGTCATGACGGTCTCCGATTATCCCCACGGGGATAGAACTCCGGAGACCCAGCGCTATTCTTTCAAGACTTTGTGAGATCGGCCTCGATCAGCGCGCGCAATTCCGCCGTCACCTGCGGCCTTTGGCCGAACCACAATTCGAAACCGCGCACCGCCTGATGCAGGAGCATGCCGAGCCCGTCGGCGGTCTTCAACCCGCGCGCCTGTGCAGCTGCCAGCAGCGGCGTCACCAACGGGACATAGACGAGATCGGCGACGACGGCCTGTTGCGGCAGGCGCGCCACGTCGACGTCGAGTGAAGGCTGGCCGCGCATTCCGAGCGATGTCGTGTTCACGAGAAGTCTTGCGCCGGGCAGCACGTCGTTGACCGCATCCCATCCGATCGGATGCACGTTTGGGCCGAACTGTCTCGCAAGCGTCTCCGCGCGCGCGAGCGTGCGGTTGGCAAGATGGATGCGGCCAATGCCGCGTTCGAGCAGGCCGAACACGACCGCGCGCGAGGAGCCGCCGGCACCCAGCACCAGCGCCTCGCCGGCCCTGTCCCAGCCGGGCGCGCTGGCATCGAGATTGCCGATGAAGCCTTCGACGTCGGTATTGGTCGAACGCAGCTCGCCATCCTCGAACCACAGCGTATTGGCGGCGCCGACGGCTTTTGCGCGGGCATCCGGCGTCGAGAGCGCGAGCACTCCCTCCTTGTGCGGGATGGTGACGTTGGCGCCGACGAAGCCGCGCAGCGACAGCCGCAGCACGAAATCGCGCAGGTCATCCGGCGGGACCGCCTCGATGACATAGCCGCCTTCGATCCCGAGCGTGCGCAGCCAGTAATGATGGATCAGCGGCGAGCGCGAATGCGCGGCCGGCCATCCGATCAGACAGGCTGCGGGAGGCTTGGTCACGGTCATCCTTCCCCTCAGGAGAGCATCGGAGGTGATCCATTTCCCGTCCCGCAGGCTCTGTCAAGCGCGCGGACGCCGTGACGCGGCAGGGTCAATCAAATCGGCCGGCTTGAGAAGTGCGCGCCGTTAGCTCGCGGCGGCGTCACCGGCCGCAAGCTGGGCCGCGCCACCCTTGATGTCGGCGACGGCGCGCTCGATGGTCTCGCGATATCGGGCGCGTGACCGGGTCACACCATGGGTCAATAGCGCGCGCCGGACCACGGGCGACGCCCCGGTGATGAACAGGCGGATGCCCTGGCGCTGCGCCTTGGCGGCGACGCGACCGATCACGTTCGCCGCGGTCGAATCCAGAAACGGCACCGCGGCAAAATCGACCACGAAGGCCTTGCGCTTGTCGGCGATGCCATCGAGCACGCCTCCGATCGCGGACGCTGCGCCGAAGAAGAACGCGCCGGTGATGCGATAGACCATCACATCGCGATCGATCGCAAGCGCGGAATCGTAGGGAACACGCTCGCCATTACCGTCATCAGGACGATCGGCCACCACCAGCGGCGAGCGCTCCTCGATGCCCGCCATCTCCGCCATGCGGTGAATGAACAGCACCGCGCCCAGCGCGAAGCCGACCAGAATGCCTTCGGTCAGGTCCCGGAAGATCGTGAGCAGGAAGGTCGAGAGCAGGACGACGGCATCGCCCCAGGACGAGCGCAGCAGCGTGGCGAATTCGTGCTTCTCCGCCATGGTCCAGGCCACCACGACGAGCACGGAGGCGAGCGCGGCGAGCGGGATGTAGCTCGCGAGCGGTGCCGCGATCAGCATGAACAGCAGCAGGAAGACGGAATGCAGCATGCCCGCGATCGGCCCTCGCGCGCCGGCGCGGATGTTGGTGGCGGTGCGCGCGATCAGGCCGGTGACGCAGATGCCGCCGAACAGCGCCGCGCCGATATTGGCCGCTCCTTGCGCGACCAGCTCGCAATTGGAGCGGTGACGGCGTCCGGTCATGCCGTCCGCCACCACCGCCGACAGCAGCGATTCGATCGCGGCCAGCAGCGCGAATGCGATCGCATCCGGCAGCACCGCCGTCGCCTTCGCAAACGAGAACGCCGGCAAGGCCGGCGACGGCAATTCGCGCGGAATTCCGCCGAAGCGCGAACCGATGGTTTCGACCGGCAGCGACAGCACGGCGCTCGCGACCGCCGCGAGCACGACCGCGATCAGGATGCCGGGCCAGGACGGCCGCCAGCGCCGCAGGCCGGCGATGATGGCAATGCTGACGACCGCGACGGCAACCGCGGACGGGTTGATGGTGTCGAGGCCGCCGGCGAGCGCGACGAGTTTCGGAACGAACTCGCTGGGCTCCTTCGCGACGAGCGTGATCCCGCCGAGATCGCGAAGCTGACTCGCGAAGATGATCACGGCGATGCCCGCGGTGAAGCCGACGGTGACCGGATAGGGAATGAACTTGATGTAGGTGCCGACGCGCAGCAAGCCCGCGGCGATCAGGATCGCGCCCGCCATCATGGTGGCGAGAATGACGCCGTCGACGCCGTGTCGCTCCACGGTCACCGCGACCAGCACGATGAAGGCGCCCGCGGGTCCGCCGATCTGGAACCGGCTGCCACCGAGCAGCGACACGATGAAGCCGCCGACGACCGCGGTGTAGAGGCCCCGATCCGGCGTCACGCCCGAGGCGATGGCGATCGCCATCGACAGCGGCAGCGCGACGATCGCCACGGTGAGGCCGGCGAACACGTCGGCGCGAAAATCCGCAACGCCATAGCCTTCGCGCCAGACGGTGACGAGCTTTGGCAGATAGAGTTCGGCAAAGGTCGGCCGACGGAGCTGATGCAGCCCGCCTGCATGATCGCTAGTGATGCTCATGCCCCACAACGCTCCGATGCATCGTACGGCCCGCGCCACCGCGTGCGCAACGATGTCCTAGGTCATCCTGATCCCGAGCACGATCAACACCCGATCATGCCCCCACGCGGCGCGGCGGCCCCGGCTCTCTCAGGCGAACGCCACGCCCGCCGCTGTCGCTGCGCGCTTGCTCCCCGATCAGCTCAACGCCGGCCCGGTCGAACGCCTCGACCACCTTGATCAAGGTCTCGACCACGCCGCGAACATTGCCGGTGCTGGCTTCCATCCGCTGGATGGTCGGCAGCGAGACGCCGGCGAGCTCGGCCAGGGTTTTCTGGTCAATGCCGAGCAGCGCCCGAGCTGCCCGCATCTGGAATGACGTGATCACCTTGGCCTCACGTATTAGAGTTTATAAGTGATACTTCGTACATATACAATGATGTAAAATACATCATCTACAGGCAAGCGCAAGGTCTTTCCATTGCGAGGAGCGAAGCGACGAAGCAATCCAGGCCGCCTCCTCGGAGACAGTCTGGATTGCTTCGCTACGCTCGCAATGACGGGTGACGATGGGCTACCCTCTCCCAGCGGGGGCGGGAAAGGGAAAAAGAGCTAAAGGTCCCTTACCGCGCGCGCCGGATCACGCCGCGTGCTCATGCGCGGCGATGATCTGGTCGGCGGCGCGTCCAGTCACTTCGGCCATGTGGTCGAACTGACGGGTGAAGCTGCCGGCGCCGGCGGTGGCCGAGCGCAACTCGACGATCAGTTCGCCGATCTCGGCTTCCGGCATCATGGCGCGGACGCAATCCCAGCCGCTCCAGCCGTCGCGGGTGTCGAAGCCAAGGATCTGGCCGCGCCGCGCCGACAGGATCGCGTTGATCTTGGCGGTGGCATCGGTCGGGCAGACGATCTCGACCACGTGGATCGGCTCCAGCAATACCGGCTGGCATTGCGGCAGGCCCTCGTTGAGCCCGACCCGCGCCGCCGTGCGGAAGGCAAGATCGGAGGAGTCGACGCTGTGATAGGAGCCGTCGGTCAGCGTCACCTGCACATCGGTGACGGGGAAGCCGAGCGGGCCGCGAGTCAGTCCGTCGACGACGCCTTCCTCCACCGCCGGGATGTAGTTGCGCGGCACCGCGCCGCCCACCACTTTCTCGGTGAACTTGAAGCCGTCACCGCGCGGCAGCGGCTTGATGTCGAGCACGACGTCGCCGAACTGGCCGTGGCCGCCTGACTGCTTCTTGTGGCGGCCGCGCTGGGTGATCGGCTTGCGGATCGTCTCCTGATAGCCGATCGCGGGCGGATGCGACGAGATCTTCACGCCGAAACGGTCGCGCAGCCGCTCGACCTCGACGCGCAAATGCATCTCGCCCTGCCCCCACAATACGGTGTCGTGGGTCTGGGCGTTCTGCACGATCACGAGCGAGGGATCCTCCTCGTGGAGACGCGCCAGCGCCTGGCCGAGCTTGACATCGTCTTTGCGGTCGTTGGCCGCAATCGAGGCCGCCAGCACCGGCGGGGTCGGCTCGACATTGATCAGCGCGGCCGGCTGGGTCTTGCCGCTCGAGATGGTGTCGCCGGTCTTGATCGGGTCGAGCTTGCCGAGCGCCACCGTGTCGCCGGCTTCGGCCGAGACACGCTTGCTGTCTTGCGCGCCGTTGACGGCGAGGATGCCGGAAACGCGGCTGGTCCCGCCGGAGGAGGATTGCAGCACCGCGCCGTCGTCGAGACGGCCGGTGAGCAGCCGTGTCAGCGACAGTTTTCCGCCGTGCTGCGAATGGAGCGTCTTGAAGACATAGCCGAGCGCATCGTTGCTGTCGGGAACGCCGAGACGCTTGGCGGTTTCGGCAACGCCCGGCGCCTCGTGGCGTAGCGCCTTCATCAAGCGCAGCACGCCGTTTTCGCGCGCGGCTGAACCGAGCAACACGGGGCAGATCAGCCCTTCGCGCAGTTCACGGGCGAGATCGTCGAACACGGCATCGCGCGGCGGCTGGATGTCCTCCAGCAACTGCTCCATCAGCGCGTCGTCGTGATCGGCAAGCTTCTCCAGCATCGAGAAGCGGGCCTCCTTCTCGCGATCGAGATTGCCGCCTTCGAGCGCGACCACCTCGGACGCCTTGTGCTCGCGATAGACGAACGCGCGCTCCAGCGCGAGATCGACAAAGCCCTCGATCAGCTCGTCCTTCCAGATCGGGATCTGGCGCAGCACCAGCGGCACGCGCGAGGCGGGCTGGAGCGTTGCGAGCGTCTCGCGGATGCGCTTGTTGGCGCGGTCGATCTTGTTGAGGAACAGGAAACGCGGGATCTTCATCTCTTCCAGCTCGCGCAGGATGATCTGAAGCTGCGGCAGCTTCTTCTCGTCGGCCTCGCAAACCACGACGGCGGCATCGATCGCGGGCAGCGCGGCGCGCATGTCGTGGGCAAACTCGACGGAACCGGGACAATCCAGGAAAGTGTAGCTGTCGCCCATGAAACTCGTGGTGGCGGCAGTCAGGCCGACGGTCATCTTGTGATGGCGGGCCTCGGCGCTGGCGTCGCCGACGGAGGTTCCGGCGTCGACGCTGCCGGCGCGCGGGATTGCGCCGGTTCGCGCCAATATTGCTTCGAGAAGTGTGGTTTTACCGCTTTGGAAAGGGCCCACTAGCGCAATGCACCGTGGACCTCGGGGACTTCTGACGTCTTGTCCCATTCGCCGCCTCCTTGTGTGGAGCTCGGCCCATGATTGGGTCGGCAAGCGCAGATGCTCTGCCCGTCCCCGAGGTTTGGCAAGCGTCAAACGTCGCTGCGGTGCGTCGTCGGTAAGTCCTGATGACTGTATGAGTGTCGAGAGCAGGTTCGGCTTGAGCCCGGTGTTCCACCTCTCCCAGCAGGAAGAGGCGGCACCTGCGCTGACGCGTTGTCAGCGGCCGGGGCGGAGTTCCAGGTCCGCGAGGCCGGCGGCGATGTTGAGACCGACCTGCCCCTGCACGCTGAGCGGCTGGAGCGCGATCGAATTGTTGGAGCCGCCGACCAGCACGTTGCCGCCGAGGCCAACGCCAACCGAAGCGCTGCCCTGTGCGCCCGCGTAATTGCCCGAGAGGTCGCCGGGGCCGAGCCGGTCGACCGGCGCGAACACGCCCCACGCCAAAGCGGTCTCCTGCGTGATGCCGATGTCGAGACCGACTTTGCGGATCGTCGCGACGTAGCGATCCTCCGGCAAGCCTTCGGCGCGCAGCACGCAGCCGAGATGGGTCACCGATCCCACCACGAAGCCGACGCTGGCACCGCCACGGCATTCGAGTACGCCTACCCGCACCATCCGCTGCTGCTGCGCACCGCTATTCACGACCGAAGCAACGAGACTCGCAGCGGTCATCCCGGCGAGGAAGAGTGAGCGGCGCATGAGGCGCATGAAATGTCTCCAGCTATGAATGTGAATGCGGGCAGAGAGAACGCCCCGCAAGCGAGCGCACGCCGCTCTATGCCACAAGAGCCTTGGGGGAGCCAGATCACGCGCCGCAAATAAAAAGGCCCGCCTAAGCGGGCCCTTTCGATGTCGCGTTACGACAAGCTCAGCGCAGATTGCCGCAGAAGCGCTGGATGCGCTTGCAGGCGTCTTCGAGGTCCGAGGTCTTGGTCGCGTAGGAGATGCGGAATGCCGGGCCGAGGCCGAAGGCCGAACCCTGCACCACGGCAACGCCTTCGGTCTCGAGCAGCTCGGTCACGAACTGCTCGTCGTTCGAGATCACGTTCCCTGACGGCGCTTTCTTGCCGATCGTGCCGGCGCATGACGGATAGACGTAGAACGCACCCTCGGGGCGCGGGCACTCGATGCCGTTGGCCTGGTTGAGCATGGAGACCACGAGGTCGCGGCGCTCCTTGAACACCTTGTTGTTGGCGGGGATGAAGTCCTGCGGACCGTTGAGCGCCTCCACCGAGGCCCACTGCGCGATCGAGCACGGGTTCGAGGTCGACTGCGACTGGATCGTCGCCATCGCCTTGATGAGCTGCGCCGGACCGCCGGCATAGCCGATGCGCCAGCCGGTCATGCAATAGGCCTTCGACACGCCGTTCACAGTGAGCGTGCGGTCGTAGAGGCTGGGCTCGACCTGCGCGACCGTGGTGAACTGGAAGTCGTCATAGACGAGGTGCTCGTACATGTCGTCGGTCATCACCCACACATGCGGATGCTTGACCAGCACGTCGGTGAGCGCCTTCAGCTCGGCCTTGGTATAGGCCGCGCCGGTCGGGTTCGACGGCGAGCACAGGATCACCCATTTGGTCTTCGGCGTGATCGCGCGCTCGAGCGCCTCGGCCTGGAGCTTGAAGCCGGTCGCGGCAGTGCAGACCACCGGCACCGGCTCGCCGCCGGCGAGCGCCACCATCTCGGGATAGCTGACCCAGTAGGGCGCGGGGATGATCACCTCGTCGCCCGGATTGATGGTCGCCATCAGCGCGTTGTAGAGCACCTGCTTGCCGCCGGTGCCGACGATGATCTGGTTCGGCTTGTAGGCGATGCCGTTCTCGCGCTGAAACTTCGCGATGATCGCGTCCTTCAGCTCGGGAATGCCGTCGACCGCGGTGTACTTGGTCTTGCCGGCTTCGATGGCACGGATCGCCGCCAGCTTGATGTTGGCGGGCGTATCGAAGTCAGGCTCGCCGGCGCCGAGGCCGATGACGTTACGGCCCGCCGCTTTCAGCGCGCGTGCTTTATCCGTGACCGCGATGGTCGCGGACGGCTTCACACGGTCGAGCGCAGCGGCAAGGAAGGACATCGTCATCTCCTGACAAGCGTCGTGAACCCTTTGGCCTCACGACTCTGATTGTGGGAATGGAAACACCCTAAAACGTGTGCCGCTGCACCGCAAGAAACTTCGGCCCGATCCCGAAAAAGTTTACGGATTTCGAGCGCTTCCAGCCGCGATATCCCGCAATATTCCGCAACTTTGCCGTCCAAATCCCTCATATCCGGCAAGGCCTGTCCTCGGAGCAATTTTGCGCCGTTCGAACGCCAAGAAACTGACCAAGAAACTAACCAAGAAACTGACCAAGAGGCTGGCCATGAACCTGACGGCAGGCTGACGCTGCGGGCCTGCGACCGATCGTCAGCCCGCAACGAAATCGCGACCCTCCACGTTCGCGCGCGACTGCGCGGCACGATGCATCCGCATGTTGACGCAAGCGTGATCTGGTTTGCATCGTCGCGCGGAAATGATCTTCCGCAGCGCTGCAGTGCGGTAGGGTTTTCGAGTTTTTCTATGGGCCAACCCTTGCGGCGGATTCGCATCGGCATCATTGTCTAACCGCGCTGCGGGACGACAACCGCAGCGCTTTCCCGTCCATTGGAATCGAACTCGCAGAATGTACAAGCTCTATTCGATGCAACGATCGGGCAACAGCTACAAGGTTCGCCTTGCGCTGGCGCTGTTGAACGTTCCCTACGAAGCGGTCGAAGTGGACATTCTGCGCGGCGAGAGCCGCACACCGGACTTTCTGACCAAGAACCCGTCAGGCCAGGTGCCGCTGCTCGAGGTCGGCGGGGACCGCTATCTTGCAGAGTCCAACGCCATCCTCTGGTACGTCGCTGTCGGCACGCCGCTGGCGCCGGAGAACCGCATCGATCGCGCTGAGGCGCTGCAATGGATGTTCTTCGAGCAGCACGCGCTCGAGCCGAACATCGGCGCCGCCTATTTCTGGCTGTCGCTGGTCAAGGGCGGTCGCGACCTGCAGACCCATGCGCTCGAGGACTGGATGGAGCGCGGCTATGGCGCGCTCCAGGTAATGGAGAACCACCTCAAGACCAACGCCTATTTCGCTGCCCGCCAGCTCACGGTCGCCGACATCGCACTCTACGGCTACACCCATCTCGCCGACCGCTGCGACTTCGACCTCTCGACCTTCCCGGCGATCCGGGACTGGCTGAAGCGCGTGGAAGCCGCGCCCGGCTTCGTGGCGATGGACTGGCGACCGGCCGACATCGACGATCCCGCCAGCATCGCCGCGAGCGCCTAACGGCGCGGGCCCGCTCTGGCGAATAGTGGGTATAGAGGTAATCCTTGCCGCAATCTCGCCATATTCAACGTGACAGCCGCCGCAATATTGCCGGTTGAAATGGCGAAATTGCCCGACGTCGCGGGTGATTCGCTCGCACGTTGAAGGATTTAGACCATGATTCGGGCGTCCGGCACGGCAGGCTTTCAGAGCCGTTCCGCTACCGTCGCGTCTTCCCGGCTGACCAATGCGGTCGCGGCCTCGCTCGCCGTTGCTGCCCTGTCGCTGTGCCTGATCGTCACCCTGACGGTGCTGTCGACCAAGGCGACCATGGCGATGGGCCTGCCGGTCTGATCCCCGTTTCATCCTGGGCCAGCCTTCACGGCGCCGCGTGACTCGCGCCGACCGGCATCGCGACAGGACGTCCATGAAATCGCCTGTGGTAGTTGTTGCAATCACCTTGACTGCGGCCATCCTGGTCGCGGCGTCGCTGCTGATCGTCACCGGCATGCGCAAGAGCGCGGGCGCGTCGACGCTCAATGCGCCTGCGCTGCAGCAACGCCTGAGGCACGCGCACTTGGTCTAAAATCGTCCGAAAGCTTTGCCCGCCGTCGCAGCCTCCCCTCGAGCGTTCGTAGTGGGGAGGTGGTGCGCCTCGTCGCGTGATGAGCATGCTCGGCCTTACGGTTCGAAACGCGCCGCAAGCGGCGCTCCTCACCATATGGATGGCTGCCAGGAAGACTCCCTCAAACACGATAGCATCGCGATTGATCGGCAGCGCGACCATCACGTATGAAGGACGCTTCATCGGGCTCTTTGCCTTGCCTCCACCAAGATCGCGGAATTCACATGTCGCTCACCATTCGCTCCGTCACGCGGCAGGATTACGATCAATGGCTGCCGCTATGGGACGGCTACAACGCCTTCTACGGCCGCTCCGGCCCGACCGCGCTCGCTGGCGAGATCACGCGCATGACGTGGCAGCGCTTCTTCGACGCCTATGAGCCGGTGCATGCGCTGGTCGCCGAGAGCGACGGCCGCCTGCTGGGGCTGACGCACTATCTCTTCCATCGCAGCACCACTGCCATCGAGCCGTCCTGCTACCTGCAGGATCTGTTCACGCTCGAGGCCGCGCGCGGCAAGGGCGTCGCCTCGGCGCTGATCCACGGCGTCTATGAGCGCGCGAAGCTCGCGGGATCGCCGCGCGTCTACTGGCAAACGCACGAGACCAATCTCACGGCGCAGAGCCTGTACGACAAGGTTGCCGAGCGCTCCGGCTTCATCGTCTATCGCAAGATCTTCTGATTTTCACGAGCCGGGAGCCCTGTGGATAATTTTGCCTGTCACCCGCGCGTAACACTCAGGGACTAGGTTACGTCTGCGTCTGATCAGGCCCCCCGTCACCGATCAAGCGCCCCAAAGCGGTCCCCGTCAGTCGCCGCGTCTGACAGGGGCCGCGTTTTTTTGTCAGCGATCGTCAGCATGGCAGCAACGCAGGCAGCGGCTTGCCGGTAGCGCGCACCGCGGTCACAATGGATCCCTGCTCATCTCCGACAGGGATACCCCATGGAAATTCGTAATCTCGGCGCCTCCGGCCTTCGCGTATCCGCGGTCGGACTCGGCTGCAATAATTTCGGCCAGCGCACGGATCTGGAGACCTCCCGCAAGGTGATCCATCGCGCGCTCGATCTCGGCATCACGCTGTTCGATACCGCCGACATCTATTCGAACATGGGCGGCTCGGAAAATGTGCTCGGCGCCGTGCTGGGCGATCGCCGCAAGGACATCGTGCTGGCGACGAAGTACTCCAAGCCGATGGCGGAGGACGGAACCAAGCAGGGCGCCTCGCGCCGCTATATCATGGAGGCAGTCGAAGCGAGCCTGAAGCGGCTGAAGACCGATTACATCGATCTCTACCAGCAGCACGACTATGACCCGCTGACGCCGATCGAGGAGAGCTTGCGCGCGCTCGACGATCTCATCCGGCAGGGCAAGGTGCGCTACATCGGCAACTCGAACTTTCCGGCCTGGCGGGTCACTGAGGCGGAGTACATCGCACGCGCGATGAATGTCAGCCGCTTCGTCTCCTGCCAGGACGAATATTCCCTCGTCGTGCGCGACATCGAGAAGGACCTCTTGCCGGCCGCGCAGGAATACAAGCTCGGCCTCTTGCCGTTCTTCCCGCTCGCCAGCGGACTGCTGACTGGCAAATACAAGCGGGGCGAGGCCGCGCCTGACAACACCCGCTTCGGCCAAACACCGCGGCTGCGGGACCGCTACGTCACGCCGCGCAACGAGGACATCGTCGAGAAGCTCCAGGCCTTTGCGAAGGCGCGTGGCCATTCGATGCTCGAGCTTGCCTTTTCCTGGCTCGCCGCGCGCCCGCAGGTGTCGAGCGTGATCGCCGGCGCCACCCGCGTCGAGCAGATCGAGCAGAATGTGAAGGCGATCGCGTGGAAGCTCAGCGCCGAGGAGATGGCGGAGATCGACGGGATCACCAAGGGGTGATGTTTGCGGCGCGGCGCTACTTCGCGCCGCGTCCCACCGTCTGCATCACCTCGAAGCCTTCGAACTGGGGATGGCCGAGATAGAGCGGCTTGTTATCGCCCGCCTTGTGATGCGCCGCGCGAAACGCCTCCGACTTGGTCCAGGCCTCGAACGCGGCGTGGTTCGCCCACACCGTGTGCGAGGCGTACAGCGTGTGATCCTCGAGCTCGGGTCCCCTGAGCAGATGGAATTCGACGAAGCCCGGCACCTTGTCCAGATGCGTGTCTCGGGTGAGCCAGACCTGCTCGAAGGCAGCTTCAGAGCCCTTGGCGACGCGGAAGCGGTTCATGGCGATGTACATGCGGGGAGTCTCCTGATGTTCGGCCCATCATGTCGTCATTCCGGGATGCGCCGCAAGGCGCAGGCCCGGAATCCAGAGCTCCGATCGGGAGTATGGATTCTCAGATGCGCAATTGCGCATCGTAGCTCGCGCCAAGAGGCGCGCCCCGGAATGACGGCGTTTGTGGGTTAGGCAACCAGCCCCTTCATCGGCCGCGCTGCGGCGCTGTCGGGGAAAACCGTCTCGGCCAGCACGCGATCGGACAGGCCGAACTGGCCCTGCAGCACGCCCTTGATCACCGAGCGCAGATCGGTGGTCGGCTTGAGGTCGCGGGCCTCATAGAGGTTGGCGGGCTTGAGGCCCGGCCAGTCGGAGATGACGCGGCCGCCTTTCACGGCGCCGCCGGCGAGCAGCGCGATTGTGCCGGTGCCGTGATCGGTGCCGTCGGTGCCGTTGATGCGCGCGGTGCGGCCGAACTCGGTGGCAACAACGATAACGGTGTCGCGCCAGCGCGTCCCGAGGCCGCTTTCGAATTCGGCGAGCGCACCGTCGAGCCCGCCGAGCAGGAACGCCAGACGACCGACCGGACCGCCTTCATTGGCATGGGTGTCCCAGCCGTCGAAAGCGAGCGCGGCGATGCGCGGGCCGTCATCGGCCGCCATCAACTTGGCGGCACCCCGCGCCACCTGGCGCATCTGCGCGACGGCATTGCCGCCCTTCGCCTTCATGTCGTCGCCGCTTGCGACCTTCTCGAGCTGAAGGCCTTGCGACAGCGCCGAGGCCAGTGCGGGATCGCGGTGACGGTAGAGATCGACGAGACGCATCGCGGTGTCGTCGTCAGCCTGCGGCAGTGCGACCGGCGCCCAGCCGACGGTCGGCGCATTGCCGCGCAGCACCAGCGGGGTGGTCGGCCCCACCGCAAGACCGCTCGACACGCGCTCGCCGCGCGGCAGCGCTTCCAGCGCGCGGTTGAGCCAGCCGGACTGCACGCGGCCGGGGCCGGCGTAGCCGCTTTCAAGCACGTCCTGGCCGTCGAAATGCGAACGGTCGCGATAGGGCGTCGCGA
>JAEYRD010000059.1 GCA_023435725.1 Pseudomonadota bacterium
CTGTCGACGGATGCGACGATCACGACGAGCGACACTCTGCTCGCGACGGTGGCTTCGCCGGCGCTAACAGCTAATGGGACGTCTGGCTATTTCGATCATCAGACCATCTCGCTGGCGCTGCCCGGCAATCTCGCGCCGGGGACCTATTACATCGGCGGGATCGCGGACTACACCAATTCGATCGCCGAGAGCGACGAGACGAACAACAACCACAACGTCACGCGGATCACGGTGACCGGACCGGTACAACCGGATTTGACGGCGTCGTTCGATAGTGTGAGCAGCACGAGCATCGCCGCGGGCGGCAGCACGACCGCCGACTTCTGGATGGTGAATTTCGGCAAGGGCGCGGCCGCCGGATCAACCTCGGGCGTCTACCTCTCGACTGATGCGACGATCACCACGGGTGACACCTTGCTGACGACGATCGCATCTCCAGGCCTGACCGCCAACGGGACGGCCGGCTACTACGATCATCAGACCGTAACCCTGACGCTGCCGGGCAATCTGGCCGCGGGGACCTACTACATTGGCGCGATCGCGGACTACACCAATTCGATCGCCGAGAGCAACGAGACGAACAACAATCACAATGTTACGCAGATTACGGTGACCGGGCAGACCGCGGTGACCGGATCGACGCTGCCCGACCTGACGGCGTCGTTCGATAGTGTGAGCAGCACGAGCATCGCCGCGAACGGCAGCACGACCGCCGACTTCTGGCTGGTGAATTTCGGCAAGGCCGCGGCCGCCACTTCAATTTCGGGCGTCTACCTCTCGACCGATGCGACGATCACCACGAGTGACACCTTGCTGACGACGATCGCATCTCCGGGCCTCACCGCCAACGGGACGGCCGGCTACTACGACCATCAGACCGTAACCTTGACGCTGCCGGGTAACCTCGCCGCGGGGACCTACTATATCGGCGCGATCGCGGACTACACCAATTCGATCGCCGAGAGCAACGAGACGAACAACAATCACAACGTCACGCAGATCACGGTGACCGGTCCGACGCTGCCCGATCTGACGGCTTCCTTCGACAGCGTCAGCCAAACGAGCCTTGCCGCGGGCGGCAGCACGACCGTCGATTTCTGGCTGGTGAACTTCGGTAAGGCCGCGGCTGCTCCATCAACCTCCGGCTTCTATTTCTCCACGGACGCGACGATTACGACAGGCGACACCTTGCTGACCACGGTCGCTTCTCCGGGCCTGACGGCCAACGGAACGCCCGGCTACTACGATCACGAGGCGGTCACGCTGACGCTGCCCAACGGCGTAGCGCCAGGAACCTACTACATCGGCGCGGTCGCGGACTACACCAACGCGATCGCCGAGGGCAACGAGACCAACAACAACCACAACGTCGTCCAGATCACCGTGGTTGCGCCATCATCGCCGACCCGGGCAGATGCGCTGCTCCATACCGGTCAAGATTTTCTGATTTGAGGCGCGACGATCTCAGAAGACCGGAGTCATCAGGGATTGGCTGCGGCCTTGAGCGCCCGAAGCTTCCGCGCTCTCAGCCATTCCAGCAAGGCGCCGGCGACCGCAATCAGGAAGTTGATGAACAAGCTCAGGATCGAGACGGTCATCGCATCGTTCAGAGGCGTCCCGACGATGTGAAGCAGGCCAACAAGCGTTCCGTTCGCGGTGACTTGGCCGATTGACAGGGGGATCAAGCCGGCCACGCTCATGATGCCGACGATCCAGCACCAATCGGCGAAGGGCAGGCTGACGTGTACGCCCACTGCGAGAATGGCGAGCGCGGCGGCATTGCCGAGGTGGATCAGAACGCCAAGCAAGAGTGAGAGGGAGATGCGGCCGAGGTCGTGTACCGAAGCGTGCCATTGCGCGATCGCGTTCCGCAAGGCCCGGCCGGCGTATGCCTGGGCTCGTCGTGAACCTTCCATCCATGTCGCGATCGACAGCGCCACCTTGACGGCTGCTTCCAGGCGGAGGGACAGCAACAGGACGATGCAGACCGACAACACCGTGACCGCCGTCCATTGAAGGCCGCGTGGAAACTCGGTCGAAGAGCAGGCGAACCCAACGACAGATACCGCGAGCAACGCGACCAGCGAGGTCAGTCGGTCAGCCACGTTCGATGCCGCGGCGCCCGACACGTTTCCCAGATTTTTCGAGAGGAGGTAGATCTTGGCGGCTTCCCCGCTGGCCTGGCCAAAGAAGAAGAAGCTGTAGAACTGTCCGATAAAGACGAGGCGAATGATGTCGCCAAGCGCGACGTTCGGCAACACGATTCGCCATTTGACCGCGGTCAGGATCATCACGACGCCGGAGATCACGCACGCCAGCGCGAAGTGTCCGATCTCGATCCTCTGCAGCACGGCGAGGATTGCGCGCGCATCGAGCAGCCAAATAGTCAATCCTACGAAAGCGAACGTTCCGAGAATTCTGGCCAGTTCGAGCGCCCGTCTCATGCCTCAGATGCCGCTCTCTCGAATCGGCCCTGACGAGCGCCATAGTCCGCCTTCACCCTCTCGAAGAAAGTCAGGTAACGGCGCGCCATGCTTTCCCAGGACAATGTCTGGACGCGCGCAAGCCCCCAATCGCGGAGTTCGTTGTAGCGGTCGCGCTCGGTGCACAGGACCAGCATGCGCTGGGCGAGCTCATCGGGTGAGTTCGGGTCCGCCAGCGAAAGCTCCTGAGTGAAGAAGTCCTCCGAATCCAAGGTCCGCCCGACGATCGCGGGTGTTCCGCAGGCCATGGCCTCGACGGGGCTCATTCCAAAGCCGTAGCGCGACGGGAAGAGAAACAGATCGAGGCCACAATAGAAGCGACGGATTTCGGTCTCGGGAATAAAGCCCAGGAACTTGTAGTTTGACTCCGGTATCAGGCGTCGCGCCAGCTCCTTCATCTCGTCGATCTCGTTGCCGCCGCTCGCGATCGACAGATGGGCGTTGGGCAACTGAGGTAATATCTTCGAAAAAGCGATGATCGCCGTGTCCAGACCTTTGGCGCGTTTTGCCTCACCGAGGAAGCCGAAGTGGAAAGGCCGTCGCTCGATTTGAGGCTCGGGAAAAAAGGTCTTGTGGTCGATGCCGAGGGGGATGACCTCAATACGCTCCGCGGGGACACCGAACATCTCGCGGATCTGGTTGGCCGTGGACGGAAATGGAACGATGATGCCGTCACTGCGGTGACATGAAAATTCAATGCAGCGGCGCTTGATGAAGTACTTGGCGGCATTGTCGTAACCCGTCGCAAGGAACGGGATCAGATCGTACAGCCCCGTGACGACCGGACGTTGTCCGGCCAGAATGGGAAAGATGCCGGCGATCGGGTAAACTGCGAACCAGAGGTCGTGACGCTTGCGGCGGAGTTCGAGGGTGAAGCTTGCGGCCTGCGTGATGGCCAGCAGTTCGTTGCGAATGATGCCGCGGTCGTAGAATGTGTAGGGCTGGCCACAGGCCTCCAGGCCTGTAACCAGTTCGGCGATCACACGCTCGAGACCCCGTCCGGTGCTGTGCCCCATCGAGAGCGGAAAGGCGGAGATGGCCAGGTCGGAGATATTGCTCGATGACATATGATTTTCCGAAACTGCTCGGCCCGCCATCAGGATGCCAGCGGACGATCGCTGTCTGCTTGTCTGGCTTTGCTGGTCGAGATCCGGATCGGCTTCTCGCCAACCGAGCCGGCGCGGATGACCTTGCGGATCGAGTAGTACGGCACATCCTCCACGGCGTAGTAGATCTTGATGAGGAGATCGGTCAGGATTCCGAGCGATACGAACAGCAGTCCGGCGATGAAAGTGAACACCGTCAGGAGCGGCTCGAGCGTGCTCGAGAGTTTCTGCTCGTGGAAGAACAGGTACACGGTTCGCAGTCCGAACAGAGCCGATATCACGAGCAGCAGGACGCCGACGCTTCCCAAGAGGTGGATCGGCCGCACCGAGTAGCTGCGCCAAAACCACAGCAGCATCATGTCGGCGAGACCCTTGAACGTTCGAAATACGTTGTATTTCGAGCGTCCGCTCGTTCGCGGCCGATGGTTGACCGCAATCTCGCCGACGGAGAAGCCCTGCATCTGCAGGAGGGCGGGAATAAACCGGTGCATCTCGCCGTAGAGCCGGAGGTTCTCGAAGCACTCGCGACGGAAGACTTTCAGCGAACAGCCGCTGTCATGGATGTTGTCGTTCAGGAACAGCTTGCGGAGCAAGTTCGCGCCGCGCGAGATGATGCGTTTGCTGAAGGTGTCTTTTCGCGATTTCCGCCATCCGGCAACAACGTCGAGGTTGTTTGCTTCCAGATGCGCGATCATCTTCGGGATATCGTTCGGATCGTTTTGTCCGTCGCCATCCATGGTGACGACATAGGGGAATCTCGCCATGTGAAAGCCGCTGTCGAAGGCGGCGGTCTGGCCAAAATTCCGTCGGAAACAAACAACGGTCACGCCGGGCAAGCCAGCCGCGACTTCAGCGCTGCCATCGGTCGAACCATCGTCGACAACGATGATCTCGAACTCGTAGTTGCGGGCTTCACAGACCGACCCGATTTCGCTAATTAGATTGGTCAAGGCCCCGCTTTCATTGTATACGGGGATGACGACGCTGATCTGGGTGCGTTCCAAAAGGGCTCCTTTTGAAGTCATCTTTCTGGCAGCAGAATAGGCAATCAGCGCCGAGCGGTCCGGGGCAGTTCCCAAACCCTTAGCGGCGCTTGTCGGGCGGCGTTATAGCGGATCTGGCGGGCTTTTCAACGGCTCCCCGGGGTTCGCGACGTCCGGAGGACCCGGCAAGACCGAGCCCGCGGGGCGGGCTTGGGATGCGATGCGCCGGCGCAAGAATTTGATCGTTGAGGACCGTAGGCATGGACGTAATTCAGGCGCAGCGCGACCATTACCAGAAGATCGCTCGCGACTACGACGATCGCTATAATCGGCAGAACTCCAACCATTTCTACAAGATCGATCAGATCGCGGATGCGGTCGTGCGAAACCTCAAGGCGTCGCCGGATGGTTTTGATGTTCTGGAGCTGGGCGGGGGCACGGGCATCCATGCGCAGCGGTTCCTGCAGCGTAATCTGCCCGGGCTTCGCAGTTTCACTCTCTCCGATCTTTCTTCGGAGATGCTTCAACAGGCGCGCAAGAAACTCGGCGAATATCCGGTCAACTATCTCGTGTCGCCTGCCGAAACGATCGCAACGACGGACATGTTCGATGCGATCTACGTCAGCGGCGCGATGCATCATTTCTCTAACCCGCGCAAATCCATAGAGAGCATGAGAGAGAGACTTCGGCCCGGCGGCGTCGTTGTCATCTGCGAACCGGTCGTGTGGAATCCGGTCAACTTCATCAAGGCGGCCATCGACAGGCTCGAATGGGGGCAGTTCCGGGTAACGCGAAACAATATCGAAAAGGCGCTCCGGGAGACCGGCTTCAACGTCAGGGAAAGCCGGGTCCTACATTGGCGTGGCCCGAACAGAATGGCAAACATCTTGTGGCCGCATGAGCGGCTCGAAAGGATCGAACAGCTCAATCCTCTCGCCGTCATGTTCCTGCTTGTTGCCACGAAGTAACGGGCGGTGCAGATTCCGATCCATCACTGTCGCAGATGCTGAGGGCAAGGTTGGCGTCTCAGTCGAATGCCCGTTTCACGTCGCTATAGTTGAATAACCAGCCATATTCGACGCCTTGCTGGCGATCGACATAGACTGCTTGGTCGCGCATTCGTCGCAGGATCTGATTCAGGCACCATTGCCGATTGCTCATGTTCTTGCTGACCACGAGAACATCCGCATTCCGGACCTCGGGGCCGTTCAAGATCGCTTTCAGTTCGGCGAGTGACTGACAATTCTCGAAGTCAATCCGAACCCAGGTGATGCCCGGACTCGTATAGAACGGCCGTCTATAGTCGAAGGCGATGGTCGTCGGCCGTTTGGCGGTCTCCTCGATATGTCGAGAGATCGCATAGGTCGTTTCGCCCCAGCCCGGCCATGTCCACCAGAGGTAATGGTTCATGTCGACGGGTGACGCGTTCTCGATGGCCCGGTCGCGCAGGATGTTCTTGTAACGCAGATAGACGGGAGCCGCGCCGAGCGCGGTCCACAAGACAGTGCACGTCACCACAAGATAAGCTGTCGTGGCGGATGGGCGCAGGCCGCTGGTCAGGGCGACCAGCGCCGGAAACATGCCGAAGATCGTGAGGAGCAGCCCGACGAGAACGAGATATTTCGGATCGAAGGGAACGTCGCCGATAGCGTAGGCCAGCAGCGTTGCGGCTGGAACGGCGAGCAGCAGAAGCAGGGTCGCCGCATGTGACCGGAAGAGGTCCTCATTGTTGCGGGACAGGAAAAGAAATAGGGGAGCTGCGGTCACGATCATGATGATGGTGATCTCTGGAAGCGTGTAGAACAGCGTCCTGATCATGCTGAACAGGACCTTCGCGTGGGTGACCCAGGCGCTCTGGTCCAGTGTCGTGATCGAGCTCAACGCGATCGGCTTCGAGACATAGATCGATCGCGCCTGAAGATCCTCGGGGCGCAGATCGTTACCGGCGATGGTCGGATCGTAAATGATGTTGTCCTGAAACATCACGCTTGCGACGGCGAAGACGACGATTGCCGCCGTGGAGAATAGTAGCAGGGTCCGTTGAAATACAGGCAGGCCGATCCGTGCCGGCCATACAGGCCTTATCATTGGGATGAGAATGTAGAGGGAGGCCAAGATCGCGGTGCCCAATAGGGCGAGCCCCATCGGCAGATTTACGAGATATTGCTCAACGCTTGAGAATAGTGTCAAAAATTCAAGGGGATGCCGCCAGTAGATCGGCGAGGCAGCAAAGCTGGTAACGAGGAATGTCACAGCGACCACGCCGACAAAATGCGTCAGTCGCAGCAGGGCTGCTCGCCCGTTTGCTGACGAGAAGGGTATCAACGTCGCTTCGATGAGGAGAAGCAGCACCGAGTTCGAGACGGTGGAATCCTTTTCGAGATAGGCGAGAGCTGCGAAGAAGCCTATCGACGCAACAGGAATGGTCTCCGAGGACGACGTTCTGGCCGCGCGATAGCGCAGATAGCAAAGCACGGCGATTGCCGAAAACAGCGTCGACAGCGCGTCGTATTTCAGAACCTTCACCAGCCCCTTCAGCATCGGATAGTTCATGATCACCATCAGTGCAAAGAGCAGGGCGATGGTTCTGTTCGCGGTGTCGGGGCGGGCCAGTACGGTCGTGGAGTGGGCCAGATACAGGATGAACGCTAGCGAGGCCGCGACCTGCATAGCGGCGAAGGGCAGTATCTTCGTGTAATGGATGTTCCAGACGATGAGGTCGTCGATGTGCCAGAACCAGCCGAGCAGGCCGGCGAGAAGCCGAGCAGGTTCGGCGACAAGAATGTTGGAAACCATCGATCCCTGCGCCGGAGATGCAGAGCGCGAGTCCCTCAGGAAATTGGTCAACCGGAGTGCGGTCACTTCCTGGTCCGCGGTCGCGTACTGCGACAGCGCGTCGAAATAGGTGACAAGGGAAATCGCGATGGTGACGGCGAAGGCGACGCGGAGGATACGCGTGAGCCGCTGATCTGGAGGACTGCTATACGACATTGTGAGGCTGGTCTGGTTGAGCCTTGAGACTGGCGGCCGGCGATGGTCGCCTCAGAGAACGGGAACGATGCCAACCGTCACGGCACGATTGGCTTCAACTGGGATGGTCGCGATCCGCTGCTCGGCTGCCATATCGACACCGCGCTCCTTCAGGCAGTTCGCCAAGGCAGGACTGGCTGGGCTGTTGGACAGCACGAAGAGGCGTCCGACAGCACGAAGATCGGCCGGATCGGTCTTGATACGATGGCAATTGATCTCGTCCCAGCCGGGCCCGGTGTCGAGCCAGGCGAATCCGAATGCGCGCGTGTTCGTGCCGACGATAAGGCCGGGCATGTTGTAGATCGGCAGCACCAGATCGCGCTGCGGGTCGTAGCCGGCTCTTTGCAGGGTACGATCGATGTTCGTCAGCACGCTCGACAGGTTCGCGCTGACCTTGAGTCCCCTAAGCTCTGCCGGATGATCGAGCCGTGTCGTCTGGCTGAAGATCGTCCCATCCAGCCGATACGGAAAGAACAGCCGATTATGTCCGACTGCGACGGCTACGAGCAACGAGAAGCAGATGAGGGAGACGGGTGCGATGCAGCCAGGTGTGCGGCCCAGGCGAAGACCTGCATGTGTCAGGGCAACATATCCGGCCGCCATCAGCGGTCCCATGCAGAGGATACTATGCGCGAGCAGGCCCGTATTGGTGCCGAGCGAAGTAACGATCGTGAGGAACAGCAGCAGCGCGAGCAGGATGAACAAGGTCGAGACAGTCCAGCGAGGGCTGGTCTCGTCGGATGGTGCGCGTTTCGGACGAAGCCGATCCAGCAGAACGAACAGGCCTGCAACGATGATCTGTCCGCCGACGGCGAACATGAAGGGCTGGCCGGTCAAGCCAGTTGGCTGGTCACAAACGATCATGGCTGCGTCGGCGCAGGCGCCGGGTGGCCAATTTGCAAACACGTTGATCAGCGAGATGTAGCCCGATAACGGGCTCAACGGCAGAAGGGCCGCGAAGAACAATGCGCTGGCGCGGACGTGACGGAGCGGCAGGAACGACAGCGGCGCGAGAAAAGGTCGCCAGCCGAGAAGCAGCAGACTCGTGAGGAGTCCAGCACCGGCTGCGGCGGCAGCATATCTCAGCGATTGCCAGGCGAAGGCGAGGATATCCTGCAAGTGCTGCTGCAGCAGCAAGCCGTAATTGTAGGATGACTCTCCTGAAGCGCCGGTGCTGAGCAGGAATTGCACCACGGGCAACATCTGCTGCCATGCGTCGAGGGCCGTCGCCAGCACGACCGTCCAGAGCACTCCAAAGAGGATGTGCGCCAGAGCGATCCGGATCGTCGCGCGCCAGCCAATCAATGTGGCGGCCAGCCACAGCATCGCCGGTGCTGCCAGCACATAGCCGACACCCGCGCTGATCCGGGCCGCTTCGAGGAGAACGATCGCGAGTGAGGACAACGCAACGAGAACATATCGCCCAATGCCGGGCGCGACCGTGACGGCAAGCGCAAGCATTCCCGTGCCGGTAAGCAAGCCGAACGCAGCCACGCTGTTCGAGGAGAGAGATGGCGGGCCGGCACCGTAATATCCGAGCGACCCGATCAGAACGGCGATGAAGAATCCCGCCTGGTCCGACTTTGCGCGATTCCCAAAGAGACCAAGGCGCGCGCCCAACCGCCAAAATCCGGCGGCGAAGATCAGCGAGCCGACGATGTTCAGGCAAAGCGAAATCGCGCGCCAGGCCACGATGTTGTTGTGGAAGAGGTGGCCCAATTTTCCCGCAATGAGGTTGATGTGGGTCCCTGAGTTCGGTCCGGGATGCCCCATGTCGTACAGATACATCGCCTCGTCGGTCAGATCGAAGCCGCGATCGATGACGAGCAGCAAGGCGATCGCCGTGGCCACCACAATCGAGAGCGCGGGAACAAATCGGTAATTCGGAAAGAACTGCCCCCAAAACAGGAGACGTCCGGGCATATAAACACGCCATGGCAGGCGAACTGAGCTCACTGCGCACACCCTATTTCAACGGCTTGCCGGGATGGAAAGCTGGTTTCCGGTCTGTCCCCACGTTGCACCGTTCTTAGAGCATCTGATCATGCCAAGCGAGGGCTGTGACCGAATGCGCTGTGCAGGCGATGACGGTTCGGCCGACATGGTGTTGAGAAGCGAGATCGGTGGGCTGGGCTGACGCCTCGCCGGGACGTTCGAGGGGCGACATTCTCCCGACTTTCCGGCATTGCCCCGATTTCCGCGGCGCTTTAAAAGACAGCTCGGTAAAAGGGATGAGATCCGGCCAAAGTGGCGCTTTCTCCCGCGGGAATCAACAGGCGATCGCCAGGTAAGGTAACAGCTTGATTTGCTCCCCGAGGAATTCTACGGCGCTGCGCAAGCTCGCGCTTTGAGGAAGGTTGGGGTGACCGGTACGCAGGCGGATGTGCGAGGCAATACGGGGTCCAGCACCGGGCTCGGGGCAGAGGGCCGCTTGCATCGGCTTCTGCACGGCTGGTCGGCAAATCTCGTTTTGGTCGTCCTCGGATTAACCCAGCAACTGCTTCTGGTTCCAGCGTTCCTCCACTTTTGGTCGAGCGATACGCTCGCTGCTTGGCTAGCCATCTACGCGGCTGGAAATCTCATGATCGTTGCCGATTCGGGTCTTCAGGCACGAGCCATCAACCGATTCCTCGATTTCAGGTCACGTGTCGACTGCGACGGACGAACGGCGAGTTTCTACAGCGGAACATTGCAGATCTATCTCCGCCTCGTCCTTCTCCTGGGCGTCGCGGTGGCTGTGGTCGCTCAGCTCCTGCCACCTTCCACAATGCTGGGGTTCACGGCGACGGTTTCGTTCGATTCCGCCATGCTGGTCATGATGGTCGGTACGCTTCTCACTTTGCCTGGCAACCCTGTTTCAGGCCTTTATCGCGCGCGCGGCAAATTTGCGCGGATCGCCTGGCTATCGAGCGGCGCTCTCCTGCTGAGTCAGATTGCGCAGATCGTGGCGGTGGCCTTGTTTGGCAGTCTGCTCGCTGTCGCCATCGCCTATATTTCGATCCAACTCCTCTTTACCGTCTTCCTGATTGCGATTGACGCGCCGCGGCGGTTTCCGTTCCTGCGCCGCGGACGTCGTGCGTGGTCATGGCGGTGGGGTATCGGACAACTCGGTCGTGCGATCCCTTTCGGCGTCGCCAACGCAGCTGAACTGGCCCTGATGAATCTGCCGGTGCTCATGGTCAGTGCCCTCGTCGTCGATCGGGTCGCGGTCGCCCAGTGGGGGCTGACGCGCGTCGTGGCTAGTCTAGTGAGAGGGCTCTGCAGTCAGATGGTCATACCGATGGCGGCAGAACTCGGTCACGACCATGCGGTAGGCGACTACGAACGGCTGCGCCGGCATTATGCCTATGGTTCGGTGCTCGTGACGGCGCTCGCCAGCGCCGTCGTGGCCGGCCTGCTGTCATTCTGGGCCGACTTTTTTGCGCTTTGGACACACGGCAGCATCCCCCTGGACACACCGCTTGCGGTCACGTTGCTACTTGGGGCTGCGGCGGTCGCTCCCTCGCTGCTGGCGCTCAGTTTCGCCAGTCACAGCAACCGCGCCGATCTGCTGGTTCGGACCAAGGGGCTGCAGCTCGTCGTGTTTCTAGGACTGTCCATCCTGCTGATCCATGCGTTAGGTCCCCTCGGCGCGGCCCTTGCCATCGTTGCGAGCGACCTTGGCGTCCAGTTCGGCTTGCTCGCCATCCTCGTCATCAGGCAGACGTTGCGTCATCCGTTGCGGCACGTCGCCTTCCTGGTCCTGGTCGCTTTAATCATCGTGGCGCCCGGTTGGGCGTTGGGGACGATGGTCGCTGCGATTGCGCCTGGAAGCGGGGTGGCGCATTTCCTGTACGAGTGCGCGATATGGCTGGTGATCGTCGGCGCGATTGCAGGTCCGCTCCTCAAATCCAGCTTTCGCGCGCGCTTGGTGTCGCTAATTCCCTGCTGACCTGGCCTGCCCCGACGGCTCAGCGCAACGTCAGTGCCAGGCGGTGTTTCAGCCGCTGCATCTGCTGTGCGAACTGCGCTCGTCCGCGCTCGGTCTCCGCCGCGAACTGTTCCAGCCGACGGTATCCCGCCTCATGCAAGCGTTCACGTGTGCCGTCCGTGCGAAGGCCGAGGATGGCATCTGCCAGCGACTGCGGGTCGTCATAGTCGAACAGGATGGCGGCGTCGCCCACCTGTTCCTTGAAGGCCTCGGGATAGATGACGGGTGTTCCGACCGCCCAGGCCTCGAGCGGAGGCATATTGGTCGGACCGAAATAGGTGGGCATGACCAGCGCAGAGGCTCCGCGGTAGAGGGCGCCGAGCTCGGAGGATTCGACGAAGCCGATGATGGAGACTTGCGCGGCGAGACCTTGGGCCACGATGGTAGCGTCGATCTTTTCACGACCGCCCCGATCCGACCCGCACAGCACCAAGCGCTCCGTGATGCCCCTTTCGCGCAACTGCGAGAGCGCCATCAGGAGGGTCATATGGTTCTTGTGCGGCCAGAACTGGGCTGGATAGAACAAGTAGCCGGGCTCGAGCCCATACTTCTGCAGGACAGCCGCATCGGTTGCATCGCCCTGGGTTGCCCGTGCGACATAGGTCGACGGCGAGAACGGTATGCAGACGGCGCGGTCTCGCTCCAAGGCGTATCGCCGGCTGAGATCGTCGACCAGTTTGGGTGCATTGACGATGACCATTGCAGCCTTCATGCAGCCGAGGCCGAACAGGATCTCCCGCCGTTCAAACTCGCCGAACGCCCTGACCTCCGGAAATTCCGGGGTGTCGCGATGACAGGTATCGAAGATGGTGATGAGGAACGGAAGCTCGTAAAGCAGGAGATGCCGCTTCGAGGTCGAGGTAAAATGGACGAGGTTGATCCCATCCTTGATCAGAGCTCTCTCGAACGGCGACTTGATCTTCAGAGCGATCTGGACGAGATCGAACGGGCGACAATACTTGAGGAAGAGAAACGCATAATCCAGAGCGCCGAACTTGCACAGGCGGCCGTTGATCCCGAACTCCTTCAGCGCCTCCAGCGTCCGGGGATAGGGCGTATACACCACGACTTCATTGCCGGATTCCGTTGCCCAATCACGGAGCCATAGCACATCGTTGAGGGGCTGCTGGAAGCCTCCGCCGACTTCAATGGCTTGCTCCAGCATCACGGCTAGCCGCAACGGTCCCACCTCTGCTCACCTCTCGGCGCTCTTCCTGGCGACCGAGTAGGCGGCCCAGGTCTTAGAGTTCGGCGGGGCGTCAGAAAGCCAAGCGTAGCTCCCCATCGGTTCGAAACCGCAGGCGCGAAGCGAGCTCTCGATCTCGAACGGAAACCAGTAGCGCATCCGGTGCGTCTCATCGACACGACGGATCAAGGATTGGTCCGTGTCTTCGCAGAATAGCGTGTAGTTGACGAAAACCGTCGCATTCAGCTCGTCATGATCCGATTGCGCGATCCGGGTGAGGCGCAGCGGCTTTCTTTCCTTGACCTTGACCCTCGTCTCTACGCCCTGCGCGAGAACGGCGCCGCCGTACCAGTAGTCGAAGAGGAAAATGCCGCCCGGTTTCAGCGCGGAATGGGCGGTTCTGAACAGGCCTTCCAGTCTCTCGCTGTCGTTCTGGTAGCTTGCGACGTGAAACAGCGACACGACCGCGTCGAAATCGTGCTCCGCTCCGGCTTCGCAGGCATCACCCTGGCGGAAGGGAATGGCAAGTCCCGCCCGTTCGGCACGGCTGTTCGCCTGGGCGATCATTTCGTGGCTGAGATCGATGCCGGCGGGACTCCAACCGCGGCGGGCGAATTCGATGGCATGCACGCCCGTTCCGCAGCCGAGGTCGAGCAGCTTGCCCGGTGCGGTGCCATGATGGCGAAGACGTCCGTCGACGAATTCCACCTCCGACGAGTAATCCTTGTCTTCGTACAGAAGATCATACCAGGGGGCGTAGTCGGCAAAGACGCTCACGCCAGTATCTCTTTCAGCGCCCAAGCGGAGTGTGCGATCTCGTCTTCGGTCAATGCGACCCCGCTCGGCAGATAGAAGCCACGGCGCGCGATGTATTCGGCGTTGGGATGCGACTCCTTCAGCATGAAGCCCATCCGGCGGAGCACCGGCTGCTCGTGCATGCACCAGAAGAACGGTCGCGTTCCGATGCCCTTCTGCGCCAGACGTCGCATCGCCTCCTTGGCATCGAAAGGCACGTCATCGTTCAGGACGACACCGTAGACCCAGTAGATGTTGTCGGCGTAGTTGGTCGCGGCAACCGGCCGCCGGATGCCGTCGACATCCTCGAGGTGGGATTCGTAGAGTGCGCCGATCCGGCGCTTCATGTCGACCGTGCGAGACATGCGCTCGATCTGCGCGACGCCGAGGGCAGCTTGCAGGTTGGTCATGCGCGCATTCCAGCCCAGTTCCTCGTGAATGAAGCGCTGTTGCGGCTGGAAACAGAGATTGCGCAGGCTGACGAGGCGTTCGGCGAGGGCTTCATCGTCCGTGAGGATCATACCGCCTTCGCCGGTCGTGACGTGCTTGTTGGGATAGAAGCTGAAGGTCGATACATCGCCGAAGCTGCCGCAGGGCGCGCCGCGATAGGTTTGGCCGTGCATTTCCGCAGCGTCCTCGATCACCTTCAGGCCGTGCCTCTGCGCTAGCTTGAGGATCGGCTCAAGGTCGACCGGCAGACCATAGATATGAACCAGCATGATGGCGCGCGTGCGCGGCGTGATCGCAGTCTCCACGCCTTCGACCGTCATGTTCCAGGTCGCCGGGTCGCAATCGACACCAACCGGAACGAGACCGGCCCTCACAACCGCGCTGGCGCAGCTGATGATGGTGAAGGTCGGGAGGATGACCTCCGAGCCGGGTTCGAGTCCCAGGGCATGAACCGCGATGTCTAGCGCCACCGAGCCATTGGTCACGGCAACGCCGTAGCGCCGTCCGGCGATGGCAGCCATCCCCTGCTCGAAACGCTTGATGAACGGACCTTCGGATGAAATCCATCCGGTGCGGATACATTCCGCGAGGTATTCAGCCTCACGTCCGTCGAGCACCGGTGTGTTTACGGGAATGAACTTCTCGGTCACAGGCTTGGACCCTTGATCCGTATCTCGGAGCTCGCGACTTCCGCAAAACGCGTCTTGTCGTTTTCTCCGGCATAGGGACCTTGCTTTATCTCAAACATCTCAACCGGCTCGAGAACATGAAAGCCGTGCGCACCACTGCTGAGCAGGATGATGTCGCCGGCATTGAGCACGCGGCTCTCGAGATATTTTTCCGCTTCGGTGTAGAAGTCGACCTGAAGCTTGCCCTTCTGGATCAGGAGGACCTCCTGGGTGTAGTGCACCTCGCGCGTCACCTTGTTGTGGCGATGCGGGGCGATGCTCTTGCCTTCCGGATGGCTCATGTAGGCGAGCTGCTGCGAGAGCTCCGGAGGCGAAAAGAACGTGATCCCCGGCTCGCGAAAGGAGGCCCGCACGATGATGGCGTACAACTGACCGTCGAATCGGCAGTGTTCGATGCTGTCCACCTGGGACTCCTAAAAAGCATAACTTTTACAAGGTGTTAGTTTTGTGCCGGGTGACTTTGGCCATTTTCTAAGGTGGCGTCAAGGCCGCGCCGCGACGAATGAGATCGACGTTCCAGCCTAGGCGATGAAGCCCAGAATCTCTTGAACACGTGCGTGAAAGTTGTGGCGAGCGAGTGTCGTCTGTTGCCCCGCCGCAGCAATGGTTCTGCGCGCGTCATCATCTCGAAGGTATCGATCGATGGCCGCTGCGCAGTCTTCGGGCGCGTGCCAGACAGCGACGTCGCGACCGGGTTCGAGCAGTGTGTGCAGGTTCCGCTTGAAGTCGGTCAGCAGGAACGTTCCAACGCCGGTCGCTTCGAACAGGCGCATGTTGCCTGCTTCGTCCCCGGCTATGTCGATGTGAGAATTCAAGGTGATGCGGGAGCGCCTCAAAACCTGATACATGTCCGAGCCCCAGACTTCTCCCTGGAAGCATCTCCGAAGCGGCGAAGAGGCGGGCAGGGAATTCGGAATGTTTCCCCAAAGCTTCAGATCGAACCGGTTCGCCACGAATTCAAGGAGCGCAATCCGTTCCCGGTGGTCCTCCGACACTGATCCCACAAAGGAGACGTCGACGTCTGTGGCGGGGGCAGGCGGCAATTCCTGCAAGATGTCCGGCTCGAACGCCAAGTGGCTGACGCGCGCGGGCACTCCGACCGCTTCGAACGCGCCGACCACGCGCGGCAATTGCGACAGCATGAGGTCGTAGACCCGCCAATTTTCGCCGCGAGAGGGCTCGATGCCCACTTGCCCAATGATCCTTGGCCCCGAGATGGCCTTGATGCGCTTTATCAAACCGGTGGTCACGTGGAATACGTCCTGATTGAGGATCAGGTCCGGCCTGAAATCTTCAATCTGAGCGAGAAGAACACGCTCGAGCTGCCGGTCCAGGCTGGGGCTCAGTCCGATGCGCCGGGCCAGCGGTCGCAACGTCGGCTTCACAGGCGCGATGGCGCGCTGAAGCCATCCCGGCAAGCGATCTTTTCTGCTCTCGCCCAAGGACATCGGCGGAGCTTCCATAGCGATGCCATGTTCGCGAGCCCAGGCGGATTGAAGCCACATATTATTGACGTGGATCTCCTTCGCTTCATGTCCTTTTTCACGGAAGTTGCGTGAATAGAAGTCGTTGACGCCGAAGAGGCTCGCATTGCGGGCCTTCATTTGCTCCGCGTAGGAGGCCAACGCCAGGCCAGGTTGGCGGCCGTACAGCCATTTCAGGAAGCGAGAGTAGTCTGCATTGAGGATGAGTACGCGCATGGATATCGCTTCTGTTCAGTCAGGGTTTGCCGTTGTTTCTCTGGAGCAGATCCAACCCGCGGCTGATCCAGCACATCCCGCGGCATGATATACCAAAGTAGAAACATGAGCGCAGCGCCGTGAGACACGAGCGTGATTGTCAACGGCACGTTCATGAGTATCTGGAGCAACAGTCCCCCTGAGAGAAGAATGAACTGCTCCGGCAAGCCTGAGGATGCGCGATTGCCCACGCTGATGACAAGCCCGCAAACGAAGGCGGAAAGAGGAGCGAGCGTCAGGCCGACCGAGGCAATACCTTCCGTTGCAAAGAGCGACGCGTTGAAAAAGCCGAGGTGATAGCTGTCCTGCATCAGGACCGCCAAGGGCTCCTTGTAGGGACACGATGTGAAAAGCTTGACCAGCGTAACATGACAGAAGTGCGTGAGTTCGTGAGACGAGAAGAAGTCGTTATAGAAGTCAAGCGCGCTGGAGGGCATCGCGATCATCCGAAAGTTGACCGTGCTGAAATAGGCCGGAATCAGCGTCTTCGGCAAAAGCGCGTATCTAACCCCGATTGCAATCAGCACCCCCGTCGTGATCGGCAGGAGAAGGGACAAGATGGTTGCCGTGCGGCCGTCGAAATAGCGCGATAGGACAGTCAGGAACAGCAGCCAGCCGGGTGCAAGCAGCGATAGTTTTGTCAACGTGATGGGATAAAGGAGTAACAGCAGCAAAAGGCATAATGCTGCTTGGGCATAGCTCCTCAGTCGTACAAAACAGGCATAGGCGAATGGCAGCAGGGTACCCGAGGCGATCCCGATCGCGTAGTTCAGCCATCGCGGAAGCATGATGTCGTTGCGAAAATTGTAGATCTCGGAGGGATCCACCCACTGGAAACTGAAAGCAGCTCCGATGATGAGGACCGCGATGGAGCCCAGCAAGATGGCCCGCAGGAGAATCTTGAGCTGGTTTGCCGAAAGCACGAAGTATCGGGGGAGCGGCGAATTCAAGAACAATGCGGGAATGAGGAATGCGATTCCGGAAGCGAATGCAGAAATCGCGGCGGCACGGTGATCGTAGTGGAAGGTCGAAAATTCAATTAGCCAGAGATAACCCAGGATCAACGTAAAAAAATAGAAGCTGACCGCGTAACCGAAGCTAAATCGCCTGAACGCGAAGATGATCGCACACAAGGAAAACGGAATTACGCCGAGGGCCGCGGCTTGCAGATGCGTGATGCTGTTTCCTGCGATCGGCAACAATCTTCGATAGTACTCGACGACGAAGATGAGGGAGGCGCAGCACGCCACGACATGGATGAAAATGAGCAGACCTAACGTGTGTCGGCTCACCGATGCGCCCGTGGCGCGTTCGGAGGTTGCTTGCATGGGCGAGTTGCGCGACAATGTTTGCGCCGGAACTAATCTGCCGGAACTGATCTGAAGGGACACGGAGGGTGGGCGAAAAAGCCTAGGTGCAGATTGCGTTGTGGGCAAGGGGCGTTCGGCGCCGCCGATCGAGTCTTGCTGGCCGGGAGCTGCTCCGTATCGGCGCCGCGGGTTCGCATGTGAAGCCGTGCCGGCAAACGGGCTCGCGCAAGCCGCGTCAGGCGCGCATCAGCGGTTCTGGGATGCGCCCGTCCGAAGCCGCATTGGGAATCTCGAAGCGGGTATTATTGTCTTGATCGACAACAAATTTTTCGAATATACGCTTGGTTCAAACTTGCGGGGGCGCGTGGGAGACCGGTTCGGCGAGGCGAGCTGAAGGAGGAGGTTAGATGATCAGGTTCGGCTTGCTTGGTTGTGGGCGCATCGCCAAACGCCATTCTGAGCTGCTGGGGGGCAATCAAATCGAGGGCGCGCGCCTCGTTGCGGTGTGCGATTCGATCAAGGCTCGCGCCGACGCTGTCGCCACGAAGTTTGCCGTTCCGGCCTACGACGATTTGAACGAGTTTCTCGCGCGCGCCGACATGGACGCCGTCGCGGTCCTGACGCCGAGCGGCATGCATCCCGAACACGCCATCGCCTGTGCGCGCGCCGGAAAGCACGTCGTCGTCGAGAAGCCGATGGCGCTTCGGCTGCAGGACGCCGACGACATGATCCGCGCCTGCGACGAGGCCGGCGTGAAGCTGTTTGTCGTGAAGCAGAACCGCTTCAACGTCCCGGTCGTGAAAGCGCGCGAGGCGCTGGAGGCCGGCAGGTTCGGCCGGCTCGTCCTCGGCACCGTGCGGGTGCGATGGTGCCGGGACCAGGCTTATTACGATCAGGACGCCTGGCGTGGCACCTGGGCGTATGACGGCGGCGTGCTTACGAATCAGGCCAGCCATCACGTCGACATGCTGGAGTGGTTTTTCGGTGACGTGGTGAGCGTTCATGCGCGGTCAGCGACGGCTCTGGTGAAGGTCGAAACCGAAGACACTGCCGTGGCGACCCTGAAGTTTCGCAACGGTGCGCTGGGGATCATCGAGGCGACCACAGCGGTTCGTCCCAAGGACCTCGAGGGCTCCCTTTCCATCCTCGGGGAGAAGGGCACCGTGGAGATCGCCGGCTTCGCGGTCAATCAGATCAGGCACTGGAATTTCGTTGATCCGCTGCCGAGCGATAAGGTCGTCGTCGAGAAGTTCTCGGTCAATCCGCCCAACGTCTACGGATTTGGCCATCAGGCCTATTATCAGCACGTCGTGGATTGCCTGTTGCATCAGCGCGCCGCACTGGTCGACGGCCTGCAAGGCCGCAAGAGCCTCGAACTGATCTCGGCCCTCTACGAGTCGATCGAGACCGGGCAAGAGGTTGCGCTTCGCTTCGAGCCCCGGCGGAGCCGGCTTGGAGTGCTCTCGTGAGCGGCAAGCCGCAAGTGCACCAGGTCGGCGTGCGCGACGTCAGGTTCGGTGAGCGCGTCAAATTGGTCGAGCCCTGCAATCTCTACGGCTGCGAGATCGCGGATGACTGCTTCGTCGGGCCCTTTACCGAGATCCAGACCGGCGCCGTGATCGGCGCGCGGACTCGCGTGCAGTCGCATGCTTTTGTTTGCGAGCTTGTGTCGATCGGAGAGGATTGCTTCATCGGCCACGGCGTGATGTTCATCAACGATACGTTCTCGACTGGCGGGCCGGCGCGCGGGCGCCGGGAATTGTGGCGTGAGACGAAGATCGGAAATCGGGTATCGATCGGTTCGAACGCTACCATCATGCCCGTAACCATCGCCGATGACGTCGTGATCGGGGCGGGCTCGGTCGTCACGAAAGACATCACCAGGGCCGGGAGCTATGCGGGAAATCCCGCGCGTCTCCTCAAGGGCAAGAACTAGAGGTTAGCTCTCATGCCGGTACCTTACGCGGATCTCGGGCTCCAGTATCAGTCGATCAAGGATGAGATCGATGGCGCCATCGCTGCGGTCATCCGCGATAGCGCCTTCATCCGGGGGCCCTATGTCGATGCATTCGAGCGGGAGTTTGCGGCCGCGGCGAGCGTGAAGCACTGCGTGTCCTGCGCAAACGGCACCGATGCGCTTTACCTCGCGATGGCGGCGCTCAAGGTCAAGCCGGGAGACGAGGTCATCACGACCGCGCACTCCTGGATATCGACATCGGCGATGATTACGCATGCCGGCGCGCGCGTCGTGTTCTGCGACACCGACGGTGAGACCTTCACGATCGACCCGGCGGCAATCGAAGCCGCGATCACGCCGCGGACCGTCGGGATCATTCCGGTGCATCTCTACGGCCAGCCGGCCGATATGGATGCGATCATGGCGATGGCGCGCAAGCACGGGCTCTGGGTCATCGAGGACTGCGCCCAGGCCCATCTGGCGCGCTACAAGGATCAGCCGGTCGGAACGTTCGGGGCAGCCGCGACCTATTCATTCTATCCGGGCAAGAATCTGGGCGCGTTCGGGGATGCCGGCGCGGTCGTGACCGGTGATGCCGCGCTTGCCGAGCACATGACCATGCTGGCCCGCCACGGCGGCCTCGTGAAGCACAAGCACCTGATCGAGGGCATCAACAGCCGGCTCGACGGAATGCAGGCGGCGATCCTGTCGGCCAAGCTGAAGCACCTGAAGGCCTGGACCAAGGCGCGTCAGGATGCTGCGGCGGTATATGATGCCGGTCTCAATCAAGTCGATGGTGTGGAGGTGCCTCGCGTCGCGCCCGATCGCACCCACGTCTATCATCTGTACACGATCAAGCATAAGAAGCGCGACGCGCTCGCAGCGTATCTGGGCGAGAACGGGGTACAGACAGCGATCAACTACCCGACAGCCCTGCCGCTGCTGCCGGCCTATTCGCGATTTGAGCATCGCCCCGAGCAATTTCCGAGGGCGTTCGACGACCAGAACAAGATCCTGTCGCTTCCGATGTTTGCAGAGATCACGCGCGAGCAGCAGGACGAGGTCATCCGGCTGATCAAGAACTTCTAGCTGTCGCCGTCGCGCAGGCGTCGCACGATTTCCCGATAGCGCAGCGTCGAGGCTTGCTCGCTGTATTTCAGCGCAGCGGCCGCCGCCTGCCGTCCACGTTCATGCGTCGCCCTGCGATCGGATGCGGCCTCGGATACCGCCTGCGCGAGGCTGGCGGGATCCTCCGGAGGCACGACCCAGCCGATATCGTCCTCCGTGACCGCGAGGCCGGCCTCCGAATTCGGTTCCGTTCCGACGATGACGGCCCGCCCGACGGCTAGAAAATTGTAGAGGCGACTGGGAATCGAGACGCCTGCGACATTGCGTCGGTAGGGTATGACCCAGGCGTCCGCCATCGACAGGAACTCAGCAAGTTCATCCTCTGGCACCGGCTCCATCAGGGTGACGTTTTGAGGTTTCTCGGAGGCCTGAAGAGCCTTCAGCTCATTCCATCCGATTCCCCATCCGGAGAGGACGAAATGGATATCGCTGCTGTTTCGCAGCATCCGCGCGGCGTCGAAGACCGTACGGGGCGCGTGCGTGAAGCCGAGATTGCCGCACAGGCCGACAATGAATTGCGCAGAGTAGGGCTTTCTGAAGCGGCCTTCGTCATCGGGCTCGCGAAAACCGATCGGCAGTAGCGTCCAGTTGGGCACGAAATGGATCTTGTCGGCATCGACCCCCGGGTACCGCAATAAGAGAGACGGTACGTCGCGGCCGATGACGAAGATTGCGTTCAACGACCTGAAGAGCCATGCATTGGCAAGGCGCAGGGTGCGTGCGACGAGGGAGGTGGGACGGGCAATTCCGGCGACCTCGAGCGCTTCAGGATAGAGGTCATAGATCAGGAGTGCCGTTTTGGCGCCTCGCAGCCGTGCCGCAAGCGTAATCGCATATGGCAGCGTGAAAGGGCTTGTGACCGACATGACGACATCGCCCCCGCGCGCTCGCTTGTAGACCGCCCAGAACATCCGGATCGCCAATGCCGAGCTCGCGATGAAGCGCTTGCCCAGCGCATGCTTGGGCGGCTTCCAGTTCGCGACCTCGATGACTTCAGGAGCGGCTGGATCGGATTCTTCCGCGCCCACAGAGGATGGTGTTCCGGAAAGAACGACCGACTTCATGTCCAAGGCGACCGCGCGCGCGATTGCGCCGAGATAGGTTGCCGTCGTGCTCCCATCCGGTGGATAGAATTCGGTCGCAAGAATGAACTTGGGAGATGTCGCCACGTGCTAGCCGTTCACCAAAAGCGGCATGATGAAATCCAGCAGATTACCGCCCCGAAACACGTGCCCCGGCAATCCTGCGGCGGACGCAGCGTCGATGTCGGATGGCCTGTCGCCCACAACGAAGCTTTTGGTTCTATCCACGGGAAACCGGTCCAGGAGATCAACGATCATCCCGGGCTGCGGTTTGCGCCACGTGCTCGCGCGCCGGTAGCGTTCGACGACGCCGTCCGGGTGAAACGGGCAATATTCGAAAGCGTCAATGCGCGCGTTATGCTCAGCCAATTGGCCCGACATCCAATCATGGAGGATCTGCACGTCGGTCTCCTGATAGAGCCCCCTGGCCACGCCCGATTGATTCGTTATCACAAAGGCGAAGTAGCCGGCATCGTTGACCGCTTTGACGGCTTCGATTGCGCCATCGATCCAGACGAATTTGTCGATTTCAAACAGATAATCGCTGTCGACGTTCAGAACACCGTCACGGTCGAAGAAAACGGCAGGGCGCAGTACCTGGTTGATCGCTCTGCTCTCTCGGTCTCGGGACATTCCGGCTCGACAATTGCGTTCCCTGGGGGCGGGCAAAGCGTCAATGCAGCCCAATCGCTTTATGCGCTCAGTATCACGATTGTGTTCCGGGTCCAATCTGTCCTCGCGGCCCCCCCGGCTTGCCGGTTTCCGGGGGCGTTCCCCGGGGTTGACCCGCGAAGGGCGATATGTCCAAGAAGAAGCGCGGGAATGCGCCTCGCTCGGCGCGTCGTGTGGGCCCATCCATTTCAAACCACGGGAACAAGGTCGGCCATGACCAAACGGATCGCTCTCATCACCGGCGTGACTGGCCAGGACGGCGCCTATCTGGCCGAGTACCTGCTGTCGCTCGGTTATGTCGTGCATGGCATCAAGCGGCGTTCGTCCTCGTTCAACACCGCCCGCGTCGACCATCTCTATCAGGACCCGCATGTCGGCAACGTGCCGTTCCTGATGCACTACGGCGACATGACGGATTCGACCAATCTGATCCGCCTGGTGCAGCAGATCCGGCCGACCGAGATCTACAATCTCGCCGCCCAGAGCCACGTCGCGGTCAGCTTCGAGAGCCCGGAATACACCGCCA
>JAEYRD010000039.1 GCA_023435725.1 Pseudomonadota bacterium
CTCTGGATTGCTTCGCTGCGCTCGCAATGACGAGAGGCGGCGAGCGCGAGTCTACCTGGATTGCGCTACATGAATCCGGGATTGCGCGGGAGGTAGCTGGCCCAATCTCCGAATCGCCGGTTCGACATCAGCAACATCGGCAGCGTCAGGCGCATCCCGTGGTTCATCGCTGCCTTGAGCGCTGGCTCGCTCGCGCCCGGCACGAAAGCCGAAATGTTGGGAGAATTGCTCCGTGCCGCAAACGACAACGCACTCGCAAACGCGGGGCCGACGAGATCTGGCCGACGGACTGCGAGCGGGCCAATGTGTCCTTCGGAGATATAGACATACCCCACGCACTCGCTGCCGGCGTGGATGGAGAACCCGCTCGTCGTCGCGTCACTGAGGAGATATCGATGATGCTTCTCTCTGGAAGCGCCGACGGCACTGATATCAACGAGGGCCAGATCGTCGAACCTGGCTGTTTGGGCCGTGAGGGGCTCAAGACGGAGCTGTGGCTCAGCGAGCAGCGGCGCCAGGCAGTCGCGAGGCGCGCTGACCATGTAGATCGGAAAGCGCGGGAATAGTCCGTGGCGGATGTAAAGCCCCTGGGACACGTTGTTGAACGTGAAAGTAATCAGCGCCTTGATGGGTGCTCCGCGCGCTTCTGCGTGAGCGAAGGTCTTGCTGATGAGTTGATTTCCGATGCCGTCGCTCTGGCGGTCAGGTGCCACGAAAAGCTGTGCCAGAAACCAGAGTTCGCCGCAAACCCAACTCCACGCGAAGCCGACGACTTCTCCGTCGTCATCGGCGACCCATAGACCTTCGCTATCGTCCCTTAGCGAGAAGGCTTGAAAATTCGGAGGATGAGAGGATGCTATCTTTCCGTAGCCCCGCCGTTCAGTGAGCTCATTGATGCTGGCGACGACGAGTTCATCGGCCCGCGTCAAGTCGTCCATGCGAGCGGGGCGGCACACGATAGCCATTTTCGAGTCCTCCTCCGGGACCGGTATGCCGGACCAACGACGGCATGAGAGGGACGAAACGCTCTTGCCTGGTGATCAGGCCAGCGGCCGGATGTTCTGGTTCATGCGAAAGAAGTTCGTCGGATCGTATTTCGCCTTGATCCGCTGCAGGCGTCGGTAGTTCGGCCCATACGCGGCTGCGACAGGATCGCCCGTCTCGTCGTCATCGAGATAATTGACATAGCGGCCGGAGGCGAAGAAGGGCCGCATGCTTTCGTAGGTTTCGCGTGCCCACGAAATGCAGCGGCTGGTGTCGCCAGGCTGCATCCATTGCGCCAGTATCAGGAAGTTGTAGCCATCCTGCCGATGCGGAAATGCCGTATCCCCAGCACCAACACGGGCCGCCGCACCGTGGATGTGTTCAAGAAGCAGCTGGCCCATGGGAGTCGGGCAGCGCGCGAAACATTCGATCATGGTCGCAATCGCAGTATCACTCAGCTCCGTGAGGAAGTTCGATTTCCAGTAGTTCAGGGCGCCTCTGGGGTAGTTGGCGTCGAGCATGCTGTTGAGCTGGCAATAGGGCATCGGCCCAACTGCGTCCATGATCGGGGTCCCGAACTGTTTCAGCGGCCGTACGGCTCGTTCGGCATCCGTCGCTGGGCCGCAGTGACACGTGACAAGAGCGGCGACCTCCGTGCCGGACCCGTCGGGCGCGTGCGTCAGGGTCGCGAACAGCGTGTGCTCGTCCGCTAACGATTGCGTGCTGGCCCGGAAGAATTCGAGCAGTTCGCGGGAGTGTCCGATGGGGTGGACGATTGGGCCGCCGGTAATGATTGGCCCTACTGTGTGAAGGTCGTATTCGAGGCTGGTTGCGATCCCGAAATTTCCACCGCCGCCGCGAATGGCCCAGAACAGGTCGGGCTCCTCTCGGCTGCTGGCGCGCAAGACCTTGCCATCGGCGGTGACGAGTTCGACGGCCCGCAGATTGTCCAGTGCCAGGCCGTACTTGCCCATCAGCCAGCCAATTCCCCCGCCGAGAGTCAGCCCGGCGATCCCGGTGGTCGAGATCACGCCGCCGGTGACCGCAAGTCCGTGAAGTTGCGTCTCGCGATTGACCTCGCCCCACGTGACCCCGCCCTGCGCCCGGACGGTCTTGCCTGCTACATCGACATGGACGCCCTTCATGGGTGACAGGTCGATCATGATCCCGCCGTCGATGGTCGCGCGTCCTGCCACATTATGGCCGCCGCCACGAACCGCGACCTCGAGGCCGAGCTTGGTCGCAAGAGCGACGGCGTCCACGACATCGGCCACGCCGCGGCATCGGGCAATCAATGCTGGTCGCTTGTCGACCAGCCCGTTGTGGACTTTTCTCGCCTCCTCGTAGCCCTCGTCCGTTGGTTTGAGGAGCTGTCCTCCAAAGGAGGCGCTAAGGTCGGCGGCGGCGCTGGCGACGGATGCGATGGACGACATGACACGGTCTCCCCGGTTCGACCCGCCAATCCTCAATCGCGGGCCGGCTCGGCGCAAATCCGAAGAATTCAGGTGACGATGAATTTGTTTCACCTAGACTGGCCGCATGTACAAGCTGCCGCCCCTGATCGAGCTTCGCGCTTTTGAAGCTGCAGCCCGCCATCTGAGCTTCAAGAAGGCCGCGGAAGAACTCGGCGTGACGCCGACTGCGATCAGCCACCAGATCGGATTGCTCGAGCAGTATTGCGGGCGCGCGCTGTTCCGCCGCAGGCCGCGGCCTCTTTCGCTGACCGATGCCGGAGCGCAGCTGTTCCCCGCCATTCGGGGCGGGCTCGAGGTGTTTGCCGCTGCGATTGCGGGCGTCAGGCAGGAAAGCGACCAGCAGCCTCTCCGGGTGACGACAACCAACGCATTCGCCAGCCGCTGGCTCGTGCCTCGTCTGCCCGTATGGCGAAAGTTGTATCCCGACGTGCCGCTGGAGGTCATTGGCACGGACACCGTGCTCGATCTGCAGGCCGGTGATGGCGATGTCGCCATTCGTTATGCAACCAGCCGAGTACCGCCGACAGACGGGATCGTCGATGATCTCTTCAGCGATACATTCTGGCCGGTCTGCAGTCCGCACCTGCTTTCAACCGGACGCCTGAAGAGACCGGTCGACCTGGCGAACCATGTTCTGATCCACTCCTACTGGTCACCGGCCGATCGCGAGCCGCCCACATGGCAGCGATGGTTTGCCGCGGCTCAGCGCAGATGGCGCGAAGTGCCCAAGTTCAAGGACATGCAGCACTTGAGTTTCCGCGAGGAACTGCATGCCATCGAGGCGGTGATCGCCGGGCAGGGGGTCGGGATTTTCAGTGATGTGCTGGTGGCAAACGAACTCGCCGCCGGCACGCTGGTGAAAGCGTTCAAGTTGAGCCTGTCCGGTTATAGCTTCCATGTGGTCAGCAAGCCGAGCCATCCGCGCATGAAGACCATCCGCGCCTTCTCGGAGTGGTTGCAGTCGAGTACTTAGTCCGCCTCTCGCGTGCCATCGAGATGCTCGCTCGGGTCAAGAAGTGGGGCCGGCAACGGTCCTCGGGTGAGGTGCCACCAGGAGCAGGTTGGGTAGCCTCAGTGCGACAAAGGGGAAACCTTGATTGACACTATGGCGGCGGAAGTGCGAACCTGTTCACATTCAATGTAGCGTCTTCGCTCTATGTTCAGACACCACTGAAAACAGGTAGGCAGTCCTACCGCGGAATGGCGCAGCTATCTCGGCCGCTCGCGATCAAGCAAAAGGATAGTGGTTCGCTTTTCTGCACCGCTAGCGGAGGGTGATCATGCACGCAGCTACAGCCGGGTGGCAGCCCACTTCGATAGCTCCGCGTGACCGAGATCTCGAAATCTGCGCATTGGATTTCGACGGTATTGTCCATGCAGTTCCTTATCCCTGTCACAAGGACGGGACCAATTGGGTCGATCGCTCTGGTCAGCGGCACGCCGACATCGAGCCGACCCACTGGCGCACGTGGACTGACCCCGGCTAGGTCGGCCGAGGCGCGGTCCATGACTTTCGCGGTGGCGTTCAGGTTCCCACCTGCGCGCATCGGGAGGTCGGACCGTTGTCCGCCGGGGGGAATAGCGGACTTGCGCGGTCGTTGGCCGGGACTAGGCCACCTTTCCACGCAACCTGTTGGCCGCGGACCAGCGCCGTTCGATATCTTTCACGGCCACTTTCATGCTGGGCAGATACTTCTTTGCGGCCGCTTCAGGTGTCATCGACGACGAGAAGAAGATCAGGTTCAGACCGCCGAGAATCGGACCACCTCCCGGAATGGCCAGGGCGATCGCACTGATGCCGGCCTCTGATCCGCCGACGGATGAGGCGTAGCCGTCCTTTTTCGTCTGGAGGAGGATATTGTCGATGAACCGGCGATCCTTCGCCAGCTCCGCGTCCTCTTCGACGAGCGAAGCTGTCAGATCCAGCATCTCGCGCCGCAGTGCCGGCGGCGAGGCGACCAGGATGGCCTTCCCGAGCGCGCTGCGGACGAGAGATCTCCTGCGGCCGACCATCGAGCGGTGAACGGAGAATGGGCTGAAGGGATGAGTGCTCTCGCGGATCAGGACCGAGCCGAGCTCGAATACCCCGAAGTCGCTCGGCCACGACACTTCGTCCAGCAGGCTGAACATCGCGGGCAGGGCAGCCTGGCTCGATAGATCGCGCGAGGACACCCCCTCGCTCAAGGTACGCACTTGGGGCGTCAAGCCGAACAAGGCGTTCGTTTCATCAAAGGTCACGTAGCCGTCTTCACGCAGCGTATCGAGCAAGCGATAGCAGGTCGTCCGGTTGAGCCCGGTCCGTCTCGCGAGCTGTACGACGCTCGACGGTCCGCTCGCATTGAGCTCGTTGATCAACGCCAACCCCCGGGAAAGCGCCCTGACGTTGCGGTGCATGATCCCTCCGGACGTGTTCGCACTGCGAACATTTCACAGACTTCGATGGAATCATAGTTCAAACAGCGGCAATCCATCGCCCGCACGCCCAAACAAGCGGCGGCGGGAGGAAACGATGGTTCATTCAAGCTTTTATTTGTCCGCGGCCGTGTGTTTGGCCCTTGCCGCGCCGGCCGCAGCGCAGAGCGGTGGAGCGCCGAATCTCAGTGGTGGCAAGGTCAAGGTCGGTGTCCTGACCGACATCGCCGGTCCAACGTCCATGGCGAACGGCAAGGGCTCGGTGGTTGCTGCCCAGATGGCCGCCGAAGACTTCGGCGCCGGTCTGAACGTCGAGGTGATCTCGGCCGATCACCAGGGCAAGCCCGATACCGGCTCCCAGATCGCCGCGCGCTGGTTCGACGTCGAAGGCGTCGACGCGGTCGCCGACATGCAGGGATCGCCGATCGGCTTCGCCGTGCAAAACATGGCTGCTCAAAAGAGCAAGATCATGCTGCTGTCCGGCTCGACCTCATCCGATTTCAGCGGCAAGGCCTGCTCGCCGCTCACTGTCCAATGGACCGTCGATACCTACAATCTCGCAAAGGGCGCCGCAAAGTCCGTGATCGAGGCAGGCGGCACCAAATGGTATTTCCTGACGGTGGATCAGGCCTATGGTCATGCGCTGACCCGCGACACGTCGGACCAGGTTAAACTCAATGGCGGTCAAGTGGTGGGCAATTCGGTGTTTCCGCCGAACACCTCCGACTTCGCGTCCTTCCTGCTGACCGCGTCCAACGCCGGCGCCAACGTCATCGCGATTGCGGCCTCCAGCGGCGATACCGTGACGGCGCTGAAGCAGGCCGACGAATTCGGGTTGAGCGCGAAGGCCAAGGTCGTGCCGATGCAATCGGTGCTGACCGACGTGCACGCTGTCGGCCTGAAGATCGCCCACGATGCCTATGAGGTGTCGCCGTTCTATTGGGACCGCACACCGGAGACGCGCGCTTGGGCCGAGCGTTTCTACGCCAAGGCCAAGCAAATGCCGACCGGCTTCCACGCCGGCGTCTACTCTTCGGTCGCGCATTACCTGAAGGCAGTCAAGGAGACCGGTACCGACGAGGCGCCGACGGTGATGAAGCAGATGGAAAAGGAGCGGGTGCACGACTTCTTCGCGAACGACGGATACATCCGCGAAGACCGCAAGATGATCCACGACATGTACCTGCTCCAGGTGAAGAAGCCCGGACAGAACAAGGGCGACTGGGACCTCTACAACGTCGTGCAGACGTTGCCCGGGGAATCCGTCAACCGTCCGCTTTCCGAAAGTCCGTGCCCGCTGGTGAAGAAGTAACCGGCAGCCATCGATCGACAAATCAACCCGGCGTTCGAAGGAATTCGACCATGTCAGTCGCCATCGTCTGCGCTTCCCATACTCCCCTGATGTACAGGGGGCCCGCCAGCAATGAGACCGAGCAACGTGTTCGAACTGCTTTCGGACGCCTCGGAAGCTTCGTGAAGGAGTTCGCGCCGGACTACGTCATCCAGTTCGCGCCCGATCACTTCAACGGCTTCTTCTACGACCTGATGCCTTCGTTCTGCGTCGGAGCCGGAGCCGTCTCCCTGGGCGACTGGGGAGGCGGGACGGGCCCGCTGGACGTTCCGGAGAAGACGGCGCTCGAGCTCATCGACCACGTGCGAGCTGAGGACTTCGACGTCGCACTGTCTTACCGCATGCCGGTCGATCACGGCTTCGTTCAGTTGTGGGAAGCGGTGCTCGGGGACTTCAAGTCGATCCCGATTTTGCCGATCTTCGTGAACGCCGCTGCGCCGCCCGTCCCGACCTATCGCCGGGCTCGGCAACTCGGGGAATCCGTGGGTCGTTTCGCCATGCGTTCCGGCAAGCGGGTGCTGTTTGCCGCGTCCGGCGGCCTCTCGCACGATCCTCCGCTGCCGGCCATCAAGGACGCACCGCCTGAAATCCGCGAGCGTCTGATCAACGGCCGGAATCCGACTGCGGAAGCCAAGGAAGCTCGCGAGAAGCGCGTGCTCGAGGCGGGCGTCCTCGCCGAGGCGGGGAAGGGACCTTGCCAGCCGCTCAATCCGGACTGGGACAAGAACTTCATGGAGATCCTGCGCAGCGGCCAGATCTGGCGCGCCGACGCGCTCGACACCGGCACGGTCCGCGAGGTCGCGGGCCGCGGCGCCAACGAGGTCCTCGCATGGGTCGCTGCCTTCGGCGCCTTCTCCACAGGCGGCCACTTCAAGATGGAGCAGGAATTCTACGAAGCGATTCCGGGCTGGATTGCCGGCATGGCGATGATGGCGGCCAAACAGGCCGACAGCACTCTTTGATCGACGAAACCCCGCGCGAATGCGAAGCATCCCGGAGCAGCAAATGGCATACGAAACAGACGTGCTCATCATCGGAGCCGGTCCGACGGGCTCGACGACCGCGCTTGCGCTCGCCAATTGCGGCGTTCGCAGTCACATCGTGTCGCGCGGCAACTGGATGGCCGACAGTCCGCGAGCCCACATTACGAACCAGCGTGCCAACGAGGTCTTCCGCGATCTCGGGATCGCGGAGGATGTGGCGCGATACGCGAGCCCCTGGGAGCTGATGGGTGACACGACCTTCACCACCAGCCTGGCCGGCTCCGAGCTGATCCGGATGCGGACGTGGGGGACCGGCGACGATCGGCGCGGCGACTATCTACGTGCGAGCCCCTGCGGCATGGTCGATATCATCCAGCCGCTGCTCGAGCCCATCCTGTTCCAGAAAGCGGCGGAGAAGGGCGCGACCTTCGCGTTCAACACCGAGTATGTCCGCCATGAGCAGGACGTGGACGGCGTGACCGCCACGTTGCGCGATCGCCTGGATGGGCGTGAATACACTGTCCGCGCTCGCTACATGGTCGGTGCGGATGGGGCGCGCTCGATGGTGGTGGACCATCTCGGGCTGCCCATCGAAGGCCAGATGGCGCGCGCGGGTACCGTCTACACCATCTTCAACGCCGACCTAACCAAGTACAGCAAGCACCGTCCGAGCATCCTGAACTGGATCGTGACGCCGGACGCGAGCTTCGGCGAGATCGGCATGGGGCTGCTGCGGGCTGTACACCCGTGGACGCAATGGATCGCCGGCTGGGGCTTCGACATCAGCAAGGGAGAGCCGGACCTGTCGCCGGACGCGATCATTCCGAAGATCAAGGTGCTGATCGGGGATCCGTCGGTCGACATCGATATCGTGAGAACCTCGATCTGGTATGTGAATCAGGCCTACGTGACCCAGTATTCGAAGGGCCGCGTGTTCTGCGGCGGCGACGCCGTCCACCGGCATCCGCCGTCGAGTGGGCTTGGCAACAACACCTGCGTACAAGACAGCCACAACCTCGGTTGGAAGCTTGCCTACGTTGTGAAGGGCTGGGCCGGTCCGAAGCTTCTGGAGAGCTACTCGCAGGAGCGGGCGCCGGTCGGAAAGCAGATCGTACTGCGCGCGAACCAGTCCCGGCTCGACTACGCCCCGCTGAACGCGTGTTTCCGTATCCAGGGCGCCGAGAACCCGGTCGCTGCGGGTATCGCGCGCTTCCGTGATCCGGGTCCGGAGGGCGTCGCCGCGCGGAAGGCGGCGCAGGCCGCGCTCGATCTGAAGCAAACGGAATTCAATGCCCAGGGCACCGAGATGAACCAGCGATACGAGTCTTCGGCGGTGCTTCCCGACGTCGGTGCCGAACCTGAGAAGTGGCGGCGAGATCGCGGCCTCTACAATCAGCCGACGTCGCGCCCGGGTGCCAAGATCCCGCATGCATGGCTCGTCGATTGTGACGGCTTGCGCGTGTCGACGCTCGACGTGACCGGGAAGGGCCTCTTCACCGTCGTTACGGGCCTCGCCGGTGCTGCCTGGAAGGAAGCGGCGCAGCGCCTCGATCTGCCATTTCTTCGGGTCGTGGTGACCGGCTCGCCACAAGCGCAGGACCTCTATTGCGAGTGGCAGCGCATTCGCGAGATCGAGGAAGCCGGAGCTTTGCTGGTCCGACCCGATGGTGTGGTCGCCTGGCGCGACATGGAGGGGACGGCCGACACCGGCGAGGCGTTCGAGCGGCTGAGCGTGGCGATCCGGACGGTCCTCGACCTCGCGGACCTCTCAACGATCCCGCGCGAGAAGCCGCCGGAGCCATCGAAGCCTAGCGGTACGCCGCTTTTCGCCTGACACCCAAGCCAACGAGATTCCGTCATGAGTGACACAAGACCAGAGAACTTTTCCAGCGTCTGGGCCGATCTGAGGGGCGTTTCCTTCAGGCAGCACTACATCGACGCCGGCGGCATCCGGACCCGTTGTGTCGAGTCGGGCGATCCGTCCAAGCCGCTCGTCCTGGCGCTGCACGGCGTCGGCGGCCATGCGGAGGCGTACTCGAGAAACTTCGGCCCGCATGCCGATCATTTCTGGTTCGTCGCCATCGACATGCTGGGACACGGATGGACCGACAAGCCGGCCATCGACTACCAGGTGAGGGACTACGCCGACCATGTGCTCGCCGTCCTGAAGACGCTCGGCCGGGACAAGGCGATGATCAGCGGTGAATCGCTGGGCGGCTGGGTCGCAACCTATCTCGCCGTGCATCGTCCCGCGGCGGTCGAGAAGCTTGTCCTCAACACCGCCGGCGGCTGGACGGCGCATCCTCAGGTGATGGAACGGCTGAAAAAGCTGTCCAATGAGGCTGCCTCCGATCCCTCCTGGGAACGGATCAAGGCGCGCCTCGAATTCCTGATGTGCGACAAGAGCATGGTCTCCGACGATCTGATCGAGACCCGCCGGGCGATCTACGCACAGCCGGGATTCGCCGACACGATGAAGCGGATCATGTGTCTGCAAGAGATGGAAATCCGCCGACTGAACATGATCACAGCCGACCAATACCGGTCGATCAAGGCTCCGACCATGGTCGTGTGGACCTCGCATGACCCGACCGCGACTCCCGAGGAGGGCAAGCAGATCGCGGACATGATTCCGGGCTCGAAATTCGTCGTCATGAATCGCTGCGGTCACTGGCCCCAGTTCGAGGACGCGGATCAGTTCAACCGGCTCCACATCGAATTCCTCCGGACCGGCAAATAAGGATCGTTCAGATGAGCCAGCAAACCAGGCACAGCGAACTCGCCGCTCAGATCCGCGCCGCTTATGCGGGCATTCCGATCGCGCCCATTCGGCCGCAATTGCCCGATCTCGACGTCGACGCGGCCTACGCCATCCAGCAGGAGAACACCGCGCACTGGGAAAAGGAGGGCCGGCGCGTGGTCGGAAGCAAGATCGGACTGACGTCGCGGGCGGTGCAGAAGCAGCTCGGCGTTGATCGCCCCGACTTCGGTGTCCTGTTCGCCGACATGATCGTCGGCGAAGACGAGCCCGTCGCCGCCGGACGTGTGCTTCAGCCGAAGATCGAGGCGGAGGTGGCCTTCCTGCTCGATCGTGACGTCGAAGTCGAAACGCCCACGGTGGCCGACGT
>JAEYRD010000091.1 GCA_023435725.1 Pseudomonadota bacterium
TGGCGGTGTATTCCGGGCTCTCGAAGCTGACCGCGACGTGGCTCTGGGCGGCGAGATTGTAGATCTCGGTCGGCCGGATCTGCTGCACCAGGCGGATCAGATTGGTCGAATCCGTCATGTCGCCGTAATGCATTTGGAACGGCACGTTGCCGACATGCGGGTCCTGATAGAGATGGTCGACGCGGGCGGTGTTGAACGAGGACGAACGCCGCTTGATGCCATGCACGACATAACCGAGCGACAGCAGGTACTCGGCCAAATAGGCGCCGTCCTGCCCCGTAATTCCGGTGATGAGGGCGATCCGCTTACTCATTTATGAACTTACTCCGCGGCAACTCAACGACGGGCACTGCCTCAAACCCGCCCCTTTTGACATATCAGCCAACCGGGTCAACCCAATACAGCCGCGCGATTACGAATTCTTCCGAGCTCCGAGCGCGAGACTGTGCTGACATCGCGCTTCAAAACTGAAAATAGATGAACTCGGCATGCCCGAAGATCCCGAACAGGATGACGTAGTAGGCCATCGCCACGCCGACGCCTGTCGACAGCCAGCGCATCTCTCCAAAAGCCTGCAGCCTCTGCGGCCGGAACGCCAAATGGAAATCGATAATGAGCAGCATCGTGAGCGAGACGGCAAGCATCAGCAGTTCGACGCTCGCCAGACCGAGCATCTTCAGGGTGAAGTAGGAGATCGGACCTGGATCAACCAGACTTCGCAGAGTGACGAAGGCGTTCGCGACGCTCGAGGAGCGGAAGAAGACCCACCCTACCAGCACGACTGACATCGTCCAGAGCCATCCAAGCAACCGGCGCGAGGTCTCCCCGAGCCAGACTTCCGGTCGCGCGATGGTCGCGAAGAGCCGCTCGATCACCAGACCGAACCCGTGCAGCACACCCCAAGCCACGAAGGTCCACGCGGCGCCGTGCCAGATGCCACTCACGGCAAACACGATCATGAGGTTGCGTGCGGTGGTACGCTCGCCGCCGCGACTGCCGCCGAGCGGAATGAACAGATAGTCCCGAAACCATGTCGATAGCGAAATGTGCCAGCAGCGCCAGAATTCGCCCAGGCTGGTCGCGAAATAGGGTTGCCGGAAATTGATCATGAGATCGAAGCCCATGATGCGCGCCGTTCCGCGCGCGATGTCCGAATACCCCGAGAAGTCGCAATAGATCTGGATCGCGAACAATACGGCGGCGAGCAGTTGATAGCCGCCGGAATACTGCGCCGGATTCGCATAGATGCCGTTCACGACCGGTGCGACGACGTCAGCGATGCACATCTTCTTGAAGAGCCCGTAGCCGATAAGGAACAGGCCCGATGTCACGTTTTGGTACGTGAACCGATGCGTGATGCGAAACTGCGGCAGCATGTGCCCCGCGCGCTCGATCGGACCGGCGATCAATTGCGGGAAGAAGCTCACATATTGCGCATAGGTGAGGAAGTCGCGCTCCGCCTCGACCTTGCGGTTGTAGACGTCGAGAGTATAGCCCACCGACTGGAACGTGTAGAAGGAGATACCAAGCGGCAGCACCAGGCCAAGCGCGTAGTCCGGGATCACATAGCCGAACAGACCGGCGGCGCCGATCACGTTGGAGATCAGGAAGTCGAGATATTTGACCGTGCCGAGCACGCCCAGGTTGATCGACAGCGCGACGATCATCGCAGCCTTGCGGCCTGCTTCAGTGCGCGCACGCGCCATCATCAGCGCAGTCATGCAATCCACCACTGTCGTCAAGCCGAGCAGCAGCCCGAAGGACGGCCGCCAGCTCATGTAGAAGATGTAGCTGGCAATCAGCAGAACGATCGGCTGGGCTCGCGACGGCAGTGAAAAGAACACCACCAGGAACGTCATGAAGAACGCCAGGAACTCGAAGGAATTGAAGAGCATCAGTCGAATGCTCCGCTGGCCTTCAAGAGCCTGGCGAGATCGGCGGTGTAGACCCGCGCGCCGGTCGGATTCACGTGCTGCGGATCGGCAAACAATGCAGGCGGATAGGTGAAATAGTCCGGCCCGAGCACGCGAATGAGCGGGTGCTCCGAGATGACGGTCAATCTGCCGCTGTCCGCCGCAGGCCATGCCGCGACCTCACCCGCCCGAAAAAAGGCTGGAACGAAGATCACTTGAAAGCCGTGCTGGCGCGCAAGTTGCTCGAGGCGCTCGCGAACGAGGGACTTTTCGGGGATCACGCGCGGCTCGAGGCGCGAGGGACGATCGCCTGGAAGAGCATAGTCGTCCGGCAGCCGATCGCCCGGATAGTGGCTCTGCGATTTGATGAAGTACCAGCCCCGGTCTTCCAGCATGGTCGAGCGCTGGGTCTCCACGTCGCGAACGGCTTCCGACAGGCGGCTTCTGTTTTGAAAGAGGAAAAGCGCCGCGTCCCTGGGCAAGGTTCGGAATGGAAACAGTGTGCTGGCCAAGGCGTTATCGTCGCGCAACATGGCCGCAAAGCCGTCGGCTTCGCGCTTGCCGTCCCACGGAATCGTCAACAGCACGTGCGTGGGAATATTGCCGGCCACCAATGCTGCTTCCAGAATGGGAAGGAATCGGACTTCGCCGGGCAAGCCCAGATTATACGAGCGGAAGCCGGGTCCCAGCGCGGAATCGAGGTCGCCCGGGCGCAACGCCGACAGGATCTTGCTGTAGCCGAACATCATCACCCGGTTACGGTCCTGCGGGCCGAACATCGCGCGCGTCACGAGACTGTCGAACTTCGCGTCCGCAATGACGACCGAGCCCGGCCGCAGGAAAGGCAGCAGCACATAGGCCGCATAGAGCGATAGCCAGACCGCGGCGAACAGCAGGATGAAACCGGCGACGGCGGCTGCTGCCGAGTTATTCGCTTTCCTCTGCGCCCCCGATGACGAACGAGCTGCATCGATGACGATCGCCGTTTGTTTCGGCGCGTTCGAGACGAGCGATATCCTATCGGAGGCTTGGCGCCGGCGGAGCTTAGACATTTCCAGTGCAACTCACGGGATCAGGCATTGGGCAAATCAGATGCCGGCGAATTCGGCGCGCGAACCGCTTTTCCCGACCTGCAAGCCGCGCGCTCCCTGCCCCCTGGAGATCGGAGCAGAGGCAACCCAGCCCTGTTATCGCTTTGTTACGTTTCGTCGCCCGCGACTATCAAATAAACATTACAGTTTCACGATAATGACCATGCGATCATCGGCATCGAGGCGACACGTTGCGATGCATGATAACATTGAGTAGATACCGAGCTTCGCCGATGTCCTGCGTGAAGCGTTGGCATCGACACGGACTCACGCCGAAACGCTGTGATGCATCGTCGCACGAACGCATCGAAGCAGCTCTCGACTGCGAAAGACTGAACCATGTGCGGAATCAACGGCGCCTTTGCTTACCGCGCGGACGCGCCCCCCGTCGACAAGGCCGAGCTCCTGCGCGTGCGTGACGCCATGGTGGCGCGCGGGCCGGACGCCGCCGGCCTGTGGCTCTCCGACGATGGCCGCGTCGGCTTCGGGCATCGACGCCTTGCCATCATCGACCTCAGCGAGGGCGGCGCACAGCCCATGCTGGATCCCGACACCGGAAACTGGATATGCTTCAACGGCGAGATCTACAATCACCAGCAGCTCCGCGCCCGCCTCAATCGCGACGGCGTTGCGACGCGAACCCAGTCCGACACCGAGATTCTGCTCAAGCTCTACGCCCAGCGCAGCGAAGACATGTTCGCTGACCTGCGCGGCATGTACGCCTTCGCACTCTGGGACGCGCGGCGGCGCGAGCTGTTGCTGGCTCGCGATCCGTTCGGCATCAAGCCGCTCTATGTTGCTGACGACGGCGCCACGGTGCGTTTTGCGTCTCAGGTCAAGCCGTTGTTCCAGACGTCCGTCGATCGCCGTCCTGAGCCGGCGGGCCACGCCGGCTTTCTGCTGTGGGGATCGGTGCCGGAGCCCTACACGCTCTATCGCGGCATTCGCGCGCTGCCGCCCGGGCATTCGCAACGCTTCGGCGTCGATTGTGCAGGACCACCTATCCGCTTTGCGAACATTGTCGATACGCTGGGCCGCCTGCCCTCGGCCGCGGGCAACAAGACCGATGATGCGCTCGACCAGATCGCCGCAGCGGTCAAGGACAGCGTCGCCGCGCACATGGTCGCGGACGTGCCTGTCGGAGTTTTCCTCTCGGCAGGACTGGACTCCACCATGCTCGCGGCCTGCGCAGCGAGAGCCGGCGAGCTGCGCACGCTGACGCTCGGCTTCAGCGAATATGCCGACAGCCCCCACGACGAAGCGGGACTTGCCAACGAGGTCGCGGGCCTGCTCCACGCCAAGCACGCGCTGCATCGGATCTCGGCCAGCGATTTCGAAAGCGACCGGCAGAATCTGATCGACGCGATGGACCAGCCTTCGATCGACGGCATCAACGTCTGGTTCGTCTCCAAGGCCGCCGCCGCGCAGGGCTTGAAGGTCGCGATATCCGGACTCGGCGGAGACGAATTGTTCGGGTCCTATCCCAGCTTCCATCAGGTGCCGCGGCTGGTGCGGCTGATGCGCCGCACGCCGGTCGGCGAACGCGCCGGCGCGCTGCTGCGCTTCCTGGCGCGGCCCTTCGCCTCGCACCTGCCCTCACCCAAATATGCGGGCCTTGCGGAATATGGCCACAGCCTGTCGGGCGCCTATCTGCTGCGCCGAGCGCTGCACATGCCGTGGGAGCTCGCAGAGCTGATGGAGCCCGCGATGGCCAGGGACGGCCTCGAGGAGCTCGCGACCATGAACCGCCTCGATGCAAGCATCGACGGCCTCGACAGCGACAGGCTGGCGGTCTCTGCGCTCGAGATGCAATGGTACATGCGCAACCAGTTACTGCGCGACGCCGACTGGGCTGGCATGGCGCATTCGCTCGAGATCCGCGTGCCCCTGGTCGATCTGCAACTGCTCCAGGACTTCGTCGAGCTGCCGGATTACGACGCGAACAGCGAAAAGCGCACCATCGTCAGGCGGGTCGCGCCCGACCTACCCGAGGGCGTTTTGAACCGGCCCAAGACCGGCTTTTCCGTACCGATCCATCAATGGCTCAATCCGGGAGCGGCTAGCGGCGTCATGCGCCATCGCGACTGGGCGAAGCAGCTTTACCGTCATTTCACCGCGGCATGAGGTAGCGTCCATGAAGTTGCTGCACGTCATCTGCTCCGTCGATCGCCAGTTCGGCGGGCCTATCGAAGGCGTGCTTCAGCGCGGGCTGCGGTTGCAGGAGATGGGTCATCAGGTTGAGCTGGCCTCCACCGATGATCCGGCCGCGCCGCATGTCGGCGCCTTTCCGCTTCCGGTGCATGCTCTCGGCCCGGCGCGGGGCGGCCGCTATTCCTACGCGGCCTCGCTCCGCTCGTGGTTGCGCGCCCATGCCGGCACTTACGATGCCGTCGTCGTCAACGGCCTCTGGCAATATCACAGCCTTGCCACCTGGCAGGTGATGCGCGACCTGCGGCGGCCCTATGTCGTGTTCACCCACGGCATGCTCGATCCCTGGTTCAACCGGGCCTATCCGCTCAAACGCCTCAAGAAGTCGCTCTACTGGCCCTGGGCCGAATACCGGGTGCTGCGGGACGCTGCCGCCGTCCTGTTCACCAGCGAGGACGAGCGGCTGCTGGCGCGCCAATCGTTCTGGCCCTACCAGGCGCGAGAGCGCGTCGTCGCCTACGGCACGCGCCTGCCGCCGCAGGACGCGCCTCCACTGCGGGAAGCCTTTCTCTCTGCCCATCCCGAACTCCGGGGCAAGCGCGTGCTGCTGTTTCTCGGGCGGTTGCACGCCAAGAAGGGCTGCGATCTCATGGTCGAGGCCTTTGCGCATGTCGCGGCCGAGGAGCCGAGCCTCCACCTGCTCATGGTGGGCCCCGACCAGACCGGCCTGGTCCATGACCTCAAGGCGCGGGCACAGGCGCTGGGGGTCGCCGAACGGATTACCTGGCCTGGCATGGTGCAGGGCGACGCCAAATGGGGTGCTTACTACAGCAGCGAAGCATTCATGCTGCCGTCACATCAGGAGAATTTCGGCATATCGGTCGCCGAGGCCCTGGGCTGCGGCGTCCCCGTCCTGATTTCCGACAAGGTCAATATCTGGCGCGAGGTCCTGGATGCGCAGGCCGGCTTTGTCGCAGAGGATTCCGAGGCGGGCACGCTCAAGAACCTCAAGGCATGGCTGGCGCTGTCCGCGGAGGGCCGCACCGCCATGAGCCGGCGCACGCGCGAGCTGTTCGCCGATCGCTTCAGCGTCGACCAGATGGCAACATCGCTCATCGACGTCGTGAGCGCGGTACGGGCTGCACCACATAACTGAGCTGACCCGCCATCGGGTCATATATCGCGGACCGAACGCCCGCAGCGCGTCCGCTTGCGCAACACCGTCTTTTCCTGCACCCCACCCCTCGCAATGATATCGATGCGCCATTTGTTATCTGTCTTATCGTTATAGTGATAGTGTCACACATCAAATGATATCAGGCACGCCAACATGCAGAAGGGAACACGCCGCGAGCGATCCTCACCGGGATCCTTCCGGCCCCGGTTTCACCTCCAGTCTCGTTTCCCCCTGCAGGCGCCATGACCGATCCCCTAACCGGCTCGGCGGGCCGGAATTTGTAGGGCCGGTCGAAGCTTTGCGTTTCGACCGCGGAAATGAGGGCGGTTATGCGGGTCTTGGTGGTGGGGATCAATTATGCCCCTGATCTGATCGGCGTTGCGAAATACACCACTGAGCTCTGCGAGTGCCTGGCCGATTGGGGGCATGAGGTGCGCGTGGTCACCGCCCCACCCTATTATCCCGACTGGAATGTTCCCGCGGCGTATCGTTCGGCATGGTATCGTCATGAACGCGTTAACGACGTCGAGATTATCAGAGCCCCCATCTACGTGCCGGGCCGGCCCTCCGGCGCAAAGCGCCTGCTTCACCACGCCTCGTTCCTGATCTCGGCAGCCGCGCCGCTGCTGTCGAACGCGCTGCGGTGGCGCCCCGATATCGTATTCGTGGTGGCGCCGTCGCTGCTGATCGCTCCGCTGGCCTCGCTCGCGGCCAGGATATCAGGCGCGTCGTCCTGGGTGCATGTCCAGGATCTCGAGGTCGACGCCGCCTTTGAGGTCGGTCTGCTTCGCAGCGGCGTCACGCGCAGGCTGATGGCGACGATCGAGCGGTGGATCCTGCGGGCGTTCCATCGCGTTTCGACCATCTCGCCGCAGATGATGGGCCGCCTGGAGCACAAGGGCATCGCGCGCGCCCGGCTGCGCGAGTTCCGGAACTGGATCGATACCGGGCTCGTCGTGCCCGGCAACAACCAGACGCAGCTCCGCTCCGAGCTGCAACTGGCGCCGAACGATGTCGTAGCGCTCTATTCGGGCGCGATGTCGAACAAGCAAGGCCTGGAACTGATTATCGAAGCCGCCGCTTCATTGAAGGACAGCCATCCCGCGGTGAAGTTCGTTCTCTGCGGCAATGGCCCGGTGAAACCAACGCTGATGCAGATGGCCGCGGACCTGCCCAACGTCAAATTCCTCGATCTTCAACCGCTCAATCGCGTTTCCGAACTGCTCAACACCGCCGACATCCAGCTTCTGCCGCAGAAAGGCGAGATCTCCGATCTGGTGCTGCCGTCCAAGCTGGCGGGCATGCTGGCTTCGGGCCGCCCGCTCATCGCGATGGCCGAACCGGGCACGGGTGTCGCGACCGAGGTTGATGGAGCGGGCCTCGTCATTGCGCCTGGCGATGCCGGTGCCCTTGCCGCCGCCATCGTTGCACTTGCCGGGGACGCACCGTTGCGCGCCCGCCTCGGCATGGTCGCCCGCGCCCGTGCGGAGCAGAAATGGGACCGAATCTCGATCATCCGCTCCCTCGAGCGGGAGTTCATGGCGCTGCCGCAGCGTGCGCCCGCGACCGCGCAGCCCGTTCCCTCGCCGGCAATTCCGGTTCGTTCGATCGAGCATGTCACGACAGGCAGCCGTCGGCGCCCCGACGCCCCGAGCCGGATGTTTTCGCGGCAATCGATGCGCCACCAGGCGCGAGGTGTCGCCTCCGGGAAGGAGTAAGTCCAGACCTCAGGCGTGCGAAGCAGCCCGGTTGGAATCCCGGCGCGCTCGCTTTAGATATCGATATCCGACGTAGAGCGTCGTCAAATTCAACACCATCTCCGCGGCTACAAACGCATAGACGTGGAGCCACGAAATCAGCAGGTAGCTGGCGACGATTCCGACCGCGGCGCCGATGGCGAGAGCCCGAGCGGAGGCCGCATAGGCACCCAGCGCAGCCATGCCCTGCCACATCATCAGCACCATGGTCATCGTCAGGATGGTCGGCGCAAAGCTGGCGATGACGATCGCCGCGCGGTGCAGACCGGCGTCCGAAACCAACGCCACGATGCCGGCAATGGCGGTCACTCCGACCGAAGACGTCACCGCGCAAAAGAGCGTCATCCTCTGTGCGCCAATCATTGCAAAAAGACTCGGCTTGTCCGCCCCAGAGAGTTTCTCCACCAGGCTGGGAAACTCGACCCGGATGACGAACCCCAGGATCTGATTGGCTGCTGACAGGATCTGCTTGGCGTAGACGAACAACGCGGTCGTTTCCGCACCGAGATAAGCTGCGCTCAACACCAGCTGAACGCGCATGTTGATCTGTCCGGGCACGAGCTGGAATGCCAGAGCGGCACCATCCTTGATCGCTCGGGTCAGACCCGACGCTGTCAGCCTATGAAGGCGGGGATACCATCCTTTGCGGGCCAGCACCGTCCATTGCGCAATCGCGGTCACGAGATATCCGATCGAAAAGGCGCCGCCGAGGATTGCGCCGGCGTTCTCATGCGACCCGTACGCCGCCAACATCAGGCCGACGCCATTTGCGATGTACGCGACAGAGCCCGTTATCCCGCTGATCCCGCTCAGCCTCAGCCCGTCGAGCAGGCCGACTCCGTTGACGGCCCACAGCAGCAAACCGGGAAAAGCCAGCCCAACATACCATCTCGAAAATTCATCCGATGAGAACTCCAGCACGTAAAGCGCACCTGCCGCGCCGATCAGCAGCGCCGTCAGCAGCCTGATCGCACAGGTATCGCAGAACAGCTGCCACACCTCGGCTCGTGGCCTGCCCTCGCCGGTCAGCCGCACGACGGCCCGCGCAAGCGTGATACTAGCCCCGGCATCCACGACGATGATGCCCAGGATCGCAAACGAATAATATGTGCCAAATTGGGCGAGCAGATCGTATCGACCCGCCGCTACGAGCACGGTCTGGACAACGAATATCAGGCCTTGGCCGAGCAAGAGGCCGGCGACGAGAAGGCAGATGTTCACGATTTGCGACCATCGCCCCTGGGCGAGCTTCAGCCTGGCCGCGCGCAAGCCTCTTGCGAGCAAGGACAGAGCCCCTTTTTCCGGGAGACTGGAGCTCGCAGCACTCGTTTCAAGCATTGGACTTTCAAGACCGCTTGCCATTCGTTGACCGCCGGCTGGCCGCTCGGATGTAGCCCAAGGTCACATGGATTGATACCCTCACACAAAACATAACAGCGCTTACGACAGATATCGTTCGCGAGACCAGAAAACCTGACAGCACAAACGCTTGTCACAGTCTTGTGCAGTTAGGAACGTAGACGAAGCAAATGTGCGGTCGGAGCCGGGCGGCCCGCGCGCCATGCCCTGCGGCTGGACGCGCCGGATCGACACGGCTTGTGCAGTGTCGGGCAGAGATTCGGATCGGGCGAGCGAACTGTATGACAGATTGTCATCATCGGGGTGCGTGATGAAATTGAGTGCGCCATGAGCCTTGCCGTCATCATCTTGACGTACAATGAGGAGCGCCACATTGCACGGGCCCTCGCCTCCGTTGCCGGCATTGCGAGTGAAACGATCGTGGTCGACAGCTTCTCGAGCGACAGAACGGTCGAACTGGCGCGCGCCAGTGGCGCGACAGTCCTGCAAAACAAGTTTATCAATCAGGCCAAGCAATTCCAGTGGGCGCTCGACAACGCCCCGCTCACCGCCGGATGGATCCTGCGGCTCGACGCCGACGAGGTGATCGAGCCGGATCTCGCGGCCCGGATTCGCGACGAACTGCCACGCCTCGGCGAGGACATTGTCGGAATCAACCTCAAGCGCAAGCACATCTTTCTCGGCCGCTGGATCCGTCACGGCGGTCGCTATCCGCTGGTATTGCTGCGGATATGGCGCCGCGGCCATGGCCGGGTCGAAGATCGCTGGATGGACGAGCACGTTATCGTGTGGGGGGGCCGCACTGTGACGTTCGACGGCGGCTTCGCCGATCACAATCTCAACGATCTGACGTCCTTCACCGACAAGCATAACAAATATGCCACGCGCGAGGCCATCGAGGTCATCAACGGACGTCACAGGCTCTTCCGGAGCGACAGCGACCTGATGGACAAGGGAGGCTCGCGTCAGGCCGCCGTCAAGCGCTGGATCAAGGAGCGATTGTACAACCGCATCCCCTATCAGATCAGCGCACCCTGCTATCTCCTTTACCGCCTGATCTTCCAGCTCGGGTTTCTCGACGGCAAGCAGGGTCTCGTCTATCACGGATTGCAGGGGCTTTGGTACCGCTTCCTGGTCGGCGCCAAGGTGGCAGAGCTGGAAGCCGCAATCGTGCACATCAAGGATCGGGCGGAAATGCGCGCCGAGCTGCGCCGTCTCACCGGCTTCGACCTCTGAGGGGGCGCTACAGCTTCTTGAAGTAGCCGTTGATGAACATGCCCTTGTCCATCAAGGACGAGACGCCCAAGAAGCCTTTCAGCGCGAGCGATGGCATCGGCGACAGCGATCCGAACCTCTTCTTGAATTTCCGATAGTCGAACTTGCTCACCGTCTCGCATTTCATGGCCTGAAATCCGCGGCTCGCGAAAGCGGCGTTCAGCCCCTTCACCGTGAAGAAGTTCAAGTGCTCCGGAGGGACGATGAACATGTCGTTCTTGCCCTGAACCATGGACAAGTAGGACCGGAAGTGCGGAATCGCGATCGCGCAGATCCCGCCCTTCCTGAGTACGGTATTCAGGCTCCTGATCGGGTCTTGGTCCATCGGCAAGTGCTCGAGAACCTGCGACAGCAGAACCACATCATAACGTTCCGAATTCCTTCGCGAGAAATCCGCATTGAACGGTTCGGCTTTCGGCTCGAATCCGGTCATCCGTGCGTGGATCTTCCGCGAAGCCTCTCCCAGCTCGATCGCATCGACGGCGAAACCCGCCTCCATGAGCGCCTTTGAGAAAAAGCCATAGCCACTGCCGACGTCCAGCGCTCGCGTCCCGGGCGCCAAGCGCTTGAGGTTTTCAGCTATCCTCTTTGCATCGACCGTGGAGTTCGGAAACTCGACCTCTTCCTTGATTGCCTGATTGTATTGATGCAGCGGATCGCCGTCGCGCAGACCGGCCTCCATCGCGCTTTGTGTGCCCGAATAGAATTCCTGCAGCTCCTGCTCGCTCGGAATGGGAAACACGAAAGCGCCACCGCAGTTCGAGCACCTGAAGAGGTTGTAGGGCCGACCGCCGTGCTTCGATTGCTTCGAAAACCAATATTCGGGCCTGGAGTGCTGACAAAACAAGCAATTATCCGGGGCCGCTCGGTCCAGTTCGTCGTGCACGTGTCGCTCGGCAAGCATCGTCGAATTCCCAATCTTCGAACTGCGAGGCGCGCTCAAGTCGGGAACTGAAGGACATATCCATTGGACATCGACGGCACGACCGCTTCCCAACCAACGCACTGCGCAGTGCTCTTAACAGAACTTGCGATAGATGCAACGTAGCGCGCATCAGTCGCTGTGTTATGTAGGTCCGCATCGACTCTATCGTTCTGTCGTATGTCCCGGAACGGTCGCATGTCACAGTTCTGTGCAATTGAGAACGTAGAGAACAGGGTCGGCCTGGCGGCCGAACATCGGGACGAGCGTTGTTTGATCGATGCGTGACGAGGCACAGATACTGGATCGGGCGCTCTCCCTGCACAACAAGGGGGATATCGCCGGCGCCACCAAGCTGTATCAACGTATCATCAGGAACAACCCGAACAACCTCCACGCTGTGCATTTCCTGGGTGTCGCGGAGGCGGCGTCCGGAAACATCGAGCGTGCCAAGCTGCTGATGAAGCGATCGCTGGGGGCAATGCCAGCTAACGTGCAGTTCATCGAGAACTATGCCGCTGTTCTGCATCGGGCCGGCGAGCATGACGAGCTCATCAAGTTGTGCCAGAACGGCCTCCAGTTCTCGCCCAACAGCCTGGAGCTTCTGCACGCCAGCGCAGCAGGCTATCTGGCGCTCGGCCGTTATGCCGAGGCGATCGAGCGGTTGACGCGGCTCGCGGCGCACCATCCCCGACATTTTCCTGCGCATTTCATGCTCGGCTCGGCACTGGCCAAGACCCGGCAGTTCGAGCCTGCACTTGCCGCCTATGACCGCGCGCTGCGGCTGAGACCCGAGCTTGCGGAAGCGCATCTCGACATCGGCACCATCCATTTCTCGAACGGGCGCCATGGCGACGCGCTCCTTTCCTATGACCGCGCGATGGCGCTCCGCCCCGATTTCGCCGAAGCCGCGCTCGGCCGCTGTTATGCGCTGATCCAACTCGGCCGGCGCGATGACGCGCTGGCGGCGGCGGATCAGGCCCTGAAACTACGCCCCGATCTCGCCGACGCCTGGGTCGGTCGCGGCAATGCGCTGCTCGATCTCGGCCGCCTCGATGAGGCCGACACCGCCTACGACCGTGCGCTGGCGGCCGGTCCCCAACTTGCATCGGCCTGGTGCGGCAGGGGCAACGTCCTTCTCCGCTTCGGGCGCCAACAGGACGCCGCGGCCGCATTCGACCACGCCATCGCCGCCGATGCCGATTTTGCCGAGGCCTGGCTCGGCCGCGGCACATTGGCGCTGTCGCTCGGCCGCCACGACGAGGCCTTGGCGGCGCTCGACCGGGCGATCGCCCTCAACCCGAACCTCGCGAGCGCGTGGCTGGCCAAGGGCCAGGCCGCCTATCTCGAAAAACGTTACGACGAGGCGCTCGCCGCCTGGAACAGGACTCTCGCGCTCAATCCGGATCAGCCGGCCGTGGCGGCCGCATGTCAGCGCGTGAAAATGCATCTCTGCGACTGGACCGGCTTCGAGGCGGCCTGCGCCTCGCTGCGGTCATCGGTCCGAAGCGGCAGGATCGTTTCGCCCTTCATGATCGTCGCGGTGCCCTCCTCTCCGGTCGAGCAGCTGCAATGCGCGCGAACCTGGATCAAGCACAGTTTTCGCGGGCCGGGCCCGGCGGTCCCAAGCGGCGAGCAACACGACCATGGCCGCATTCGGCTCGCCTATCTCTCCGCCGACTTCCACCAGCACGCGACATCGCAACTGATGGCGGGCGTCTTCGAGCATCACGACAGAACGCGCTTCGAGGTCACCGCGATCTCGATCGGCCCCGACGACGGCTCCGACACGCGCAGGCGGATCGAAGCCGCCTTCGACCGCTTCGTCGACGCCAGGCCACTCGGCGATATCGAAATCGCCGAGCTCGCAAGGAGCCTCAAGATCGACGTTCTGGTCGACCTCAAGGGATTTACCCAGGATGCACGCACAGGCATCCTCGCGCTGCGGCCAGCTCCGATCCAGGTCAATTATCTCGGCTTTCCCGGCACCATGGGCGCCGACTTCATCGACTACATCATCGCCGACCGGAACGTCGTTCCCGAGCAGGAGGCCGAGGCCTACGCGGAGAAGATCGTCTGGCTTCCCGAGAGCTACCAGGCGAACGACCGCAACCGCGCTATCGCGGACGTGCCGGCCGATCGCGTTGCGCATGGGCTTCCCGTGGACGCGTTCGTGTTCTGCTGCTTCAACGACAATTACAAGATCACGCGGGACGTGTTCTCCTCGTGGATGCGGATCATGAACGCTGTGGAGAACAGCGTGCTGTGGTTGTTCGAGGATAATCCGATGGCCGCGGACAATTTGCGCCGCGAGGCGACAGCACGCGGCGTCGCGCCGCAGCGTCTCGTGTTCGCCGCCCGGCTGCCCACCCCGGAGCATCTGGCTCGACATCGTTGCGCCGATCTCTTCCTTGATACTCTTCCATACGGCGCTCACACCACCGCAAGCGATGCGCTCTGGACCTGCCTGCCTGTCCTGACCTGCCTTGGCGAGACATTCGCCGGCCGCGTCGGCGCGAGCCTGCTGAATGCCATCCGGCTGCCTGAACTGGTGACAACCACGCCAGCCGCCTACGAGCAACTGGCGATCACTCTCGCGCGCGATCCTCAGCAGCTCACCGCGCTCAGGGCGAAACTAGCGCTCAACCGGTTGCGGACACCTCTGTACGACACGAAGCAATTCACCCGCGACATCGAGGCAGCCTACGTCGCCATGGTGGAACGGCAACGCGCGGGGCTTTCGCCCGACCATATCAGGGTGAAGCGATCGACGGTCGTGGAAACGATGGCTGCTGACGCGCCAAGCCCGGTGGGGCTCACCGATCTCGCAATGCCGGACCTTCAGGCATGACCTTCCGGCAAGGGCGCATCTCCGTGATTGCCGCTTCGGCAGCCTTCTCCGCATGGTTGGCGCTGCTGAGCTATCCCATGATCAGCGATAGTTACGCGCTCTACGCGACTTGCCAGGCCATCGGGATGGCCCTGTTCATCGTGACCGTGAGCCTCGCCTATTCTGGCCGTCTGGCTGCAACCGCGGCCAGCATGACCCGCGGCCAGATGGTCACCATTCTCATCATCTACCTCTCCCTCGCACTCCAGCTTCACGACAGTGAATTGGATGTGCTCGGCGGGATATTCTATACGTGCCTTCTCCCGCTCATGGCCCTGACGCTGTCGGCGCTCTGGACGATGCCGCCCGCCGATTTCGAAAGGTGCATGACGGTCACCTCGGTGGTGCTGTGCTTGTTCGGCATTTCCGCGATCGCGGTCTACGGATGGCCAGAGGGCCGGACCATCGGCGGCCTTCTTCACCCGAACCTCTATTCGGCCCCCCTGCTCGCCGCATTCGTGTTCTCGCAGTTTCGTCCCGGCATCCTCGGGATCGTCGTGCGCGTCCTGTGCTTCGCAATGATCGCCCTGGTCAGTTCGCGCTACGCGCTGGTCGGCTGCGTCGTCGCGCTCCTTTTGCACGAGATGACCTTCGATCCGCTGGGCCGGACGAAAATTCCGGTGGTGGTCATTGCGCTCGTGGCGGCCGTCGTTTTCTGGCCGCAGATCTCCGCGATCATCGCCCTCCACGACCCCGACCGCGGCACGACCTCGGGTTTCACGGGACGCGACGACCTCTGGCAGCTCGCGCTGGAGACGATCACGGACAGCCCGTTCGGCGTCGGCTTCAAGCGTGCCGTCGGGAACGAGGGCGGTCACAACGGCTATCTCAAGCTCCTGGTGGAGTTCGGCGTTCCAGGCGGCGCGGTGCTCATCCTGCTACTTGCCTGCAGTATCGTCGCCGCGGGAATTGACGCCTGCTCGAATGCAGCAAAGAGCCGGCAACAGCACCGGTTCGACTGCGCCCGCTTTGGCGGCATGGGCGCGCTGTATTTTGGCGCGTTCTTCCAGCCGCAGATCTTCAGTCTCGGCGACGCCTTCGCGGTCTCCTTCATGCTCTTGTTGTTCAGGCCGAGACCGATTTCGCGGCCAACCCGAGATCCGATCCAGCAGCACGGCGAGCACCAATACGGCAACGTCGGAGCGCGCTAGCCGCGGAAGCGTGCGCAGCAGGCGCACCACTCGAATTTTTCAGATCTCGGCTGTAGATCGGTTGAACCGCGGCCTCCCCACGAACCGAACAACGCGGTCCCGTAGTTTCGCCGGCCACTTCGGATCCATGCAGGGGCGCTCGACCAGCACGTAGAAGAACATTCCCGCCAGCAAGGCGATCGGGACCAGCACGGCCCAGGAGATCAACCAGGCCTCGGCCAACGACCTGAACACGACAAACTTCGACAAGACCGTGGCCGCAGCGTGAGTGACGGGCAGATGGACGAGATATATCGAGTAGCAGGCACCCCCAATGAGCGCGATCCAGGGAAGCCCCAGGAACGCCTTCGACCAGGTTCCTCTCGCAGCCGCCATGAACAAGAGCAGGATGCAGACCGCCCTCAGGATATCGTTGGTCACTGCGAGGTGAAGAGGCAGGTTGAGCTCCAGATTGTTCTGTACGGCTCCCGTGAAGAGAATGCCGACCAGCCCGAACGTGAACCCGATGTCGAAAATGATCTTGCGAGGCAAGGCGAAGACATTTTTCCCGAGGCTGTAATCACATGCGACAATGCCGAGCATGAAGCCGTAGGAATCGGCGAGAAGCGTGTTCCGGAGCACGCCCGTTCGCTCCATACGGTTCATAATCACTTCGCCGAGCACCAGGAGAACGACCGTGACAACCGAACCGACGGCGATGCGAAGCCCACGGGCACGGATCCTGCCGTAGAGGTAAAGGATGAACGGGGCAAGGATGTAGAACTGAACCTCTCTTTCCAGCGACCACGTGGGTGGGTTCAGCCGGGGATGCTCGCCGAACACGAGCGAGTGAGAGTAGGTCAGGCAGGCCAGCAGGCTCTGCCAAAGTGGTGCCTCCGTGAAGTAGAAATTCGGCGCATCGGCCGGCGCCGGTCCGACCGCGAGCACTGCAAAACAACCGAGCATCACGAGGATGTAAGGAGGCTCCAATCGCGTCAGTCGCCGCAGGAAGAAATGTTTGAGAGACGGCGGCCTTCCCGACAGGAACGGATATGCAATGATGTATCCGCTGATGAAGAAGAACAGAGAAACGCCGAGCGATCCATGCGGCAGATACTGCACGATCGCAGCCTCCGTGCTGGATGGATTTTGATATAGCCGCTCACCGCGCGCCCCCGCATGATAGATGAGCACCGTGATAATCGCGAGGAACCTCAGGCCGTCAATCTGCGGGACATATGTTGTGCTGGTCGTGACGCGAGACCACCTGGTCGGCAAGCTTCCTAGCCACGACAGCACCCGACGCGCCAATGTCACATCGGTTTCCGTTGGCGACCTCAGGCCCGTCCCCTCCGCGGCGTCGGCGCGGGTTTTCGGCCCGGCTGAAGCGCCGTCAGCGTGGGCCATGCTCGCGATTTGATCGGCATTGAAGCGGGTTGACATCACCTTGGCCCCTCACTTGGCACTTTGCCGCTGCGCCGAGATGCCGAGGACGAGCCGCATCCTGTCGGTGCCGCTCGCGGCGGGCTGCACCACGAGCTCATCGATGAAGAGGAAGGGCATGCCCGCCTCCAGATCGTAGAGCAACGGCTGCAGCGAGCCTGACGCAAGCTCGATGCTGAACGTCGCAGAAACGAAACCGGATTTGGCGAGCGGCCCCTGGACATCGACTTGCGACGACAGCGTGTTGCCGTTCACCCTTTTGGCCGCCGCAAGCACCCGCTGTAACAGCATCGCGCTCGCGACCGACGCCGTCTGCCCCTCGAGGAACGGCGACCCTGTCGGCACGCTGACGTCGCTCCTCACCGCGGAGCGCTGTGCGGGATGCCGCGCCTCCAGCGTCTGGAGGATCTCCGCGCTCGAGGCCACAGCATCGCGGCTGCCCAGGACTTCGATCACGGTCTGGACCGTCGTGAACGCGAACAGCACCACCAGCGCCACATATGCCGCGACCGCAGCGACCGGAAAGCGGGTCAGATAACTCTCGAACTTCTGCATGCTGATCATGTGCCCGACCCGAATTGCGGCTTGATCCTGGTCTCGATGTGGAAACGTTCGCCGGGTTCGTTGGCGGCGCGCGTGGTCGGTGCAAAGAATCCGGCGCTGGCAAAATGCGGTGACTGCTCCAGGATCTGGATCAGCGACGGCGCGTCGTGAGTAAGACCGGTGATCTGTAGCTTGTCTCCTTCGATCCGCAGCTCGGTCGCGTAGGTGTGGTCGGGCAAGATGCCGGACAACTCTTCCAGCACCATTACGGCCGACGGCGTCGTCTGCTTGCGGCGCGCGAGGAGTTCGAGCGCAGAGCTGCCGGGACCACCCTGGTTGCCGCGCGCAGCCGCCCGACGCTCGGAGATCCGGCGTTGGATCTGCTGCTGCTCAGCGTCGTAGGAGTCGGTGATGAACCCGCCGAGGCCGATCGACAGCATCGCCAGCACGCCGGTCGTCGCGAGCACAGCAACCAACGCAAGGCGAAGGCGGCCCGAGCCCGTTTGTCCACCGACGCGCTGGTTATACACAGCGATCCGCTCCATTCCGGGCGCCGCTGTCGAAATCTCGACTGCCGCTGCCCCCAAATCGAGGAGAGCTTGCGACAACGAGGTCACAGCGGCGCGCGCTGTCGCGATCACCGTCAGCTCGACATGGTCGTCGGCGATCGCCTGCGGCTGCGTCCAATGAAATACGGCTTCCGCCGGGCTCCAGGGCGTCAGCCGGTCGATCTGGGCGCGAATGATACCGTCGAGGAATTCGACCGCCCGCGCCGGAAGCTCCAACGGACGGAACACGAAGCGCGACGGCTGAAGCGCGAGGTCGACCATCGCCCCTTTCATCGCCGCAGACCATTCCGGCGACAGCGGTTCGCCGATCGCGCCATCGACGATCTTGATGCGACTGGGCGGCAGATCGGCGTCCTTGCTCGTCTTCGCGGTAAGGCGCAACGTGAGAGCGCCCTCTTCATCTTCGCTGATCACGATCTGACGGGCCCCACGCGCGCGTTCGAGCCGCGTACTCACCGTCCGTGCAACGCTGTCGATCCACAGCGTGAGCGCGGCCGCAATCTGACTGAGAATACTCATCTGCTGTCCCGCGGCCGCGGCCGCCCTCCCCGCTCCGGATCGACCTCGTCCGTCCACGCCAGCACGCGGAAGGCTTCCTTCTCGCCCGGCCCCGGAATCTGGATCACCGCCTCCGGCATCCGCTGCCGGCCATCCGGCAGCGTGATCCGCATGCGCACGCGATAGGCATCGCTTGCGGATATCGTTGCGCCCGGCTGCCGCCCGCCGAGCGCGCCGATGACAAACTCCGGATTGTCGGGCGGCAGGTCCGCGCGTTGATTGAGGAAGGCTTCGAGCTTGGCCGGCGTCATGTCCGGCAATGCAGCGATCACTTCCGGCGCGGCATCGAGCACGTTGACATCCGCCATGCCGCTATAGACCGTAACGAAGGGCATGGCACGGTCGACCAGCGCGACCGGCAGGCCGAGCACCAACCACAGCTCGTCGGCGCTGCTGAACGGCGCCTGGCGCGGCACGTAAGCAAGGCCCGCCGCGTTGTAGGCTGCCAGCTCCGTATCCTGCCCATCCGATCTCGCCGTGCGCCGCCAGGCGATGACGCGCGCGGCATATTCGTCGGCTGCTTCCGCCGGCGCGCCGACCGCCCTGAACAGGCCCGCTATCATCGTTCGCGGCGCCATGTTGAGATTGATCCGCGCCGACTCCGACATGTATTCGACGCGCACGGACGCGTCCGCGAGGCGGAAGCCAAATCCGCCATGGGTCGGACGTCGCACCGTCGCCGGCGCCGACAATTGGTAGGCGGCCAGTTCGACGCCGGCCGAGCTCAGCATCTCCCACTGCGTCGCCGCGTCGAGCGCCGATAGCGCATTGGCCGATTGAGCGATGTAGACCGATGCGACGGTCGCAAGCGCGGCCAACCCCGCAAGCAGCCACAAGGTGGCGACGACGATGAAGCCGTCCTGCGCCGCCAGTTCGTATCGGATTCGAGGGGCCGGGCTGCTCATCACGTCGGCCCTTTGCCGGATTGCGCCGGTGTCGCTTCCTGCTGGGTCGACGAATCCGGCCGCGGCGCGCCTTTCTCGACATGGATCCGTGCCGCGCTGGAAATCACAGTCCCGCGCTCGACGTCCCTGATGTCGAAGCGGACCGAGGCTGGCAACTCGCCCGAATTGAGCCAGCGGCCGCCCCATTTGCCTTCGACGCCGGCATAAGCGAAGCTGATGCGATAGGGCATGCGCAGCAGCACGACGGGATCGGCGAACGGGATCTGGTCTGCCCGGGGATCGCCGGCCCGCAGCAGCACGAAGGGCGCACGCATGCGCACCAGCGCCGGACCGCTTCTGTCGTTGATCTCGGAGATGCGGACAATCTCCAATCCCGGACGGCCATTCGGACCGAGCACGGAGCGGACGAACATCACACCCTGCTCCGAGCCGCGGAACAGCGGCAGATTGTCCGACCGCGTCACGTAATCGGCAGCCGACAGATCGGCGGTGAGCCGGTCGAGCGCGACCGCGACCTGCTCGTTGCGCTGGGCGCGGATGATGCCGCGATTCCAGCCCGGCAACCATTGCCCCGTGACCGAGGCCAGCGCGCCCATGATCAATCCCATCAACGCGAGGGCGACCAGGGCTTCGAACAGCGTGAAGCCGTCTTCGGCACGCCATTGCCGGGCCTGGGCCATCAGCTTCCGCCCCTGCTCTGCAAGCGTATCGTTTCGAACGAGACCATGGCCCCGCCCGGCGCCTGCACGCGCAATTCGACGCGTTGCGGGATGAAGCGCGACTCTGGGACCACCGGAACGTCGTCGAGGAACGGCGTCATCCGCATCTGCCAACGATGGCCGGCGACCCGTCCGCGCAAGTCATCGGGCATCGGCGCGCCGGCGTCCGGCAGCGTCGAGCCGACCACGCGCGCTGCATTGACGAGTGCGGCATGCTGCTCGAGCTTCCAGGCTCCGCGCGAATTGGTCGCGACCAGCGTTCCGATCGCAGCAAGCACGATCGTCACCAGCGCGAGCGCCACGACGGCCTCGATCATGGTGAAGCCGGCCTCGCGCCGGCGGCTAGAGGACTTCTTGCGCGACAATGTCCACGCCTCCCGTCAACCAGTTCACGCGCACCTCGACCGCATTGCCGAGCCGCGTCAGGCGGATCGTGCCGCCGCATGACATGCCGCTGGCAAAGAAGCTGATGGTCGAGAGCGCCGGCCTGCCGTTGCAGCGTTGTGGCAACAGCGCATCGAACACCACGTCCTGCGGCACCTGGACGATCCAGGGACCCGAGCCAGACCTCACGGTCCGGCTCCGCGCGTCCACGATGGCGTTGACTGCGCCGTAGCGCGACAGCGCCGCGTTGCGGTCGGCCTTGAGCAAGGCGGCGACCTCGATCGCATAAGCTTCCAGCCGCGGCCGCGACGTCTCCGACGGAAAGCGCGGCAGCAACACGGCCGCGAGCATCGCGACGATAGCGAGCACGCAGACCATTTCGAGCAGCGTGAAGCCGGCCTCACCGGTATCAATTCTGTCCAGAGACAAGATCGGACGACGTTCCCGTTCCGCCTTCCTGCCCGTCGGAGCCGAGCGAGCGGATTTCATAGGGTGCGCGTTCTGCGGGCTGCTTGTAGACATAGGGATTGCCCCACGGGTCGTTGGGAACATTGCCGCCCTTCAAATAGGGGCCATTCCAGGACGCCACGCCGCTGACGGGGTGGGCAAGCGCCCCCAGTCCTTCCGTGCTGGTCGGGAAGCGGCCGGCGTCGAGGTAGAACAGGTCGAGCGCGCTGCTGAAGCTCTGGATCTGGATCTTAGCCGCCTTGACGCGCGACTCGCTGAGATAGTTCAGCACCCGCGGGCCGACCAGCGCCATGATCATTCCGATGATTGTGATGACCACCAGCATCTCGACAAGCGTAAAGCCTTCTTCGCCACGCCGGCGCCGACGTCGCCTCGGCGGGGGGAACGGCGCCTTCCCCAAAAAGCTGATCATGTGAACCCTCCCCTTTTCAACCGACGACTTGCGTTACTGACAGCAGCGCCGTCATGACCGACACGATCAGACCGCCGACCACGACGCTGATGAGGATGATCGCGGCCGGACCGATGATGGCGACGACACGATCGAGCTGCCGCTGCAGCTTTTCCTCGTAGAATTCCGCGACCCGGCCCGACAGCGTCGGCAATTGCCCGGTCTCCTCGCCCAGCCGCAGCATCCGCACTGCGACCGGCGGCAACACGGCCGAAGCCGCCAGCGCCTCCGCCAGCCTGCCGCCGTGGCGCACACGATCGGCCATCGCCACCCAGGCCGGTACGTTGCCGGTCGCCGTCATGATGTCGATCAGGATGCGCAGCGTCGCCGTCAACGTGACGCCGCTGCCGAGCAGGATGCCGAGGTTGCGCGAGAACAACGCGGCGCGGTGGAATTCGACCACGGTCGAGATGACCGGAAGCCGCGCGATCTGCGTCACGATGCTCGCGCGAACGGACGGCCTCCGCCACGCCAGCCAGCCCCCGATGACGGCAATTGCGACCACGGCTCCGACCTCGAAGCCGTGGCCACGCAGGATGTCCGAAAGCGTCAGGAAGATCTCGATGACCGGATCGGTCTTCGCGTTGAAATCGCGCAGCACCGCCGAAAATTGCGGCAGCACGAATGTGACGAAGAAGATCAACACGCCCCCCGCCGCGAGCAGCACGAAGGCGGGGTATTGCAAGGCGCCGGTCACCTTGCGGCGCAGGGCCTCGGCGCGCGTCCGCTCGGTCCCGATCGTCTCCAGGATGTGGTCCAGCCCCCCCGACATCTCGCCGACCCTGACGAGCGCGATATACATCGGCGGGAACAGCGTCGGCTCGCGTGCAAGCGCTTCGGCAAAGCTCTCGCCGGACAGGATCGCGTTCTTGATGTTGTTGATGACCGGACGCAGCCGGCCGACATCCATGTCGTTGGCCAGCAGCTCAAGTGCATCGTTGAGCCGGGCCCCCGCCTTGAGCAGCAGCGCAAGGTCGCGGGTGAAGATGGTGACGTCGGACGGACCGGGCTTCGACAGCGTCAGCGATGCCAGCGTCAGCGACCAGCCCTTGGCTTCCTCTTCGGGGCCCGCGTCGATCGCGACCAGGCCGAGATATTCAATGCGCTGGGCCACCTCGGCGAGGTTGGCCGCCGTGATCGATCCGGAGACCACCTCTCCCTTCTGCGTCAGCGCGCGGTAGCGGAAGTTTGGCATCTCGTTACCGCACGGTAGTCACGCGCAGGATCTCCGCAGCCGAGGTCATGCCCGACAGACATTTGGCGAGGCCGTCTTCGATCATCGTCGTCATGCCGTTGCGGATGGCGACCTTGTCGATGGACTCCCAGTCGGACTGCTCCTCGACCAGCGCGCGGACTTCCTCGTTCATCTCGAGCACCTCGAACACGCCGATGCGGCCGCGATAGCCGACATTGCCGCAACGTTCGCAACCGACGGGTTCGAAAATGACGTTGCCGACGGAAAGGCCGACCGCGGTGTAGCGCGGATCCGCCTCGACGTCGGCATGGGTCAGCGGCCGGCTGCTCTTGCAGCGGTCGCAGAGCTGGCGGACCAGGCGCTGCGCGATCACAGCGCGCAAGGTCGAGCGCAGCAGGAACGCCTCGACCCCGAGATCGAGCAGGCGGGGCACAGCGGCAGCCGCCGTCTCGGTGTGCAGCGTGGTCAGCACGAGATGGCCCGTGAGCGCAGCATGCACCGCGACATGGGCGGTCTCGGAGTCGCGGATCTCACCGACCATGATGACGTCGGGGTCCTGGCGCACGAAGGAGCGTAGTGCGGCCGCAAAAGTCAGGCCGATCGACGGCTTGGCCTGGGATTGTGAGACCCCGGGGATTTCATATTCGACGGGATCCTCGATGGTCAGGATCTTTCGGGTCGGCTCGTTGAGCAGCGACAGCACGGTCGCGAGCGTCGTCGTCTTGCCGCTGCCGGTCGGACCGGTGACGATGACCATGCCATGCGGCAAGGCCAGCATGCGCCGCAACTTACTCTGGTCGCCGGCCAGGAATCCCAGCTTGTCGATCGACAGCAACGCCCGGTCGCGCGGCAACAGGCGAATGACGGCGGACTCGCCATATTGCGTCGGCATGATCGCGACGCGCACGTCGATTTCCGAACGCGCGGCCCGGACCCGCGCGCCGCCGTCCTGCGGCAATCGGCGCTCGGCGATGTTCAGGCCCGCCAGGATCTTGATGCGTGAGATCACCGCTGCCGGAGGAACGCCATTCGGCGTCGCAACACCGCGCAACAGCCCGTCGACGCGCATCCGTATCACCAGCGAGGTGCGGCCCGGTTCGATATGGATATCGCTGGCGCGCAGCTCGACGGCGGTCTCGAACATGTCGTTGACGGCGCGGACGACCGGCGCACCACTGGCGAGATCGCGCAGATTGTCGATGTCGTCATCGTGTACCGTTGCATTGACGGCGGCCTCGGCGCTTGCATTCTCCTCCTCGCCGAGACGTTGATCGAGCGCCGTGGCAATGTCCTCGAACGACGCCACTTTGATAGCGGGCGGCGTTCCCAGCACGATCCCCGCCGCCTGAATGGATGCGCGGTCCGTGGGGTCGGCCAGCACGAGCGTCGGCGATCCGCCGGCTGGCTGGCACGGAAACACCGCCATCTCGCGCAGGAACCGGCGCGAAAACTGCTGCACCCGGGATTCCGCCGCCATCATGTCCTGTAGCGTGACGCGCGGAAGGTCGAAAAACAGCGCGACCTCGTTGGCGAATTCGCTCGCCGACAATTCACTCATCTCCCACAGCTTGCGCAAACCGCCTTCGACCGGGCCGGACCCGTTCAGCTTGCCGAGCTTGTCCGCGTCCGCTTTCAGGCCGGCCTTCTGGCTGAAACGAGCTGCGAACTCGTACGCATTCGGGGAAGCCATGAACGTCTACCGCAGTCACTCTGATGGCCGCAGAGCGGCGAGCGGGCCGTTTACCTTACTTTTCCGATTGGAAATGTGACGTGATGACCAACAGCAATATCGTCCCCAGGCAGTTCACAACATGCCCGCGAGTGACGCCGTTGATGTTCCTCCGCAATTCCCGTCGTGTCACAACGACATAGCAAAGCAGCGTGCGACCGATACGATCGACGGCGCTGGTAACACACGACTGTCATACGAGAGAGCTAAGCAAGCCCCCATTCCGCCCGCCCCGCCTCGACGGGAATAACAGCGGGCAGCGCGTGAGTGAGGTCGACAGTGAGCCGAGCAACATTCCGGATCGGCTTGGTCGTTCAATGCGCTATCGTCTGCACACTGCTCGGGTCGTGCAACACGGTAAGCGGCATTGCGGATGCCGACACCAAGGATCCGGATGTCTTCGACAAGGTTCGCTCGGTCGACCTCTTGCCGCGCTACCCGAACCAGTTGCCGCAGCGCGAGCTCTCCACCGGCCCCCGCGCCAAGACCGCGATCTACGCTGCGGTCGCTGGCGACGATATGCCAGCGGCCACGTCCTCGCAGCAGGCGATGGTCAGCACCGACCGGTTCGAGCTCAATTTCGACAACTCGCCGGTCGCATCCGTCGCAAAGGTCGTGCTCGGCGACATCCTCGGCGTCGGCTATGTCATCGACCCACGCGTCCAGGGCAATATCAGCCTCTCCTCGGGCCGCCCGATTCCCAAGTCCGACGTCATCTTCGCGCTCGAAAACGCGCTGAGGATTGGCGGCGTCGCCCTGGTGCGGGACGATACCGGCTACCGGCTGATGCCGCAGGGCGATGCTGTCGGCGTCGGCGCAGCCGATGCTTCCGATCGCATGACCCCGGGCTACGGCGTGACGGTCGTGCCTCTGCAATACGTCTCCGCTCAGACCGTCGTCAAGCTGGTCGACAGCTTCGCCACCAAGCAGGGGATGATCCGCGCCGACACCAACCGCAACCTGATCCTGATCCAGGGATCCGGCAGCGAGCGCCGCAACGCGGTCGATCTCGTGCTGAGCTTCGATGCGGACTTCCTGAAGGGACAGTCGGTCGGCATCTTCCCGGTGCAGAACAGCAATCCGGGGCCGATCATCGCCGAGCTCGAGAAGATCGTCGATTCCGGCGAAGGCGGCATGACGCAGAACCTGATCAAATTCCAGTCGATCGCCCGGATGAACGCGGTGCTCGCGGTAACGCGGAAACCGGAGCTGTTGAACCGTGTCGAGACGTGGATCCGTCGCCTCGACACCACCAACACGGGCCGCTCCGCCGTCCATGTCTACCGCGTGAAGTTCGGCGATGCCCGGCAGATCGCGCGCGTGCTCAACGATGTCTTCGGTGCGGGCGGCTCGTCCGGTTCGTCGTCCTCCGCGCTCGACAGCCCGGGCGGACAGGTGGCGCCAGGATCGGGCCTTGCCGCGAGCTCGAGCGGCGGCTCTGCGCTCAGCCGCCTGTCGGCCGCGCCCAATCAGTCGAGCGGCGGCTTTGGCTCGAGCTCGAGCGGACGCGCCTCGAGTACCGGCGTTGCCGATGCCTCCGCCGGCAATCAGCCAGCCTATGGCTCATCGCCCGCCTCCCAAGGCGGCGGCCTGTTCGACAGCTCCGCCACCGGACTGAATTCCGGCCGCGGCGGCGCGGGAGCCGGCAACGTCCTCGATGGCGTCCGCATCACCGCCGACAGCGTCAACAACACGCTGCTGATCTATGCGAGCCAGGAGCAGTACCGGATCATCGAGCAGACCATCAAGGAGATCGACCAGCCGCAGCTTCAGGTCGCCATTGACGCCACGATCGCCGAGGTGACGCTGACCGACGATCTCCAGTACGGCATCCAGTCCTACATCATGAGCCGCGATGTCGGCCTGAAGCCCAATACCGGCTCGTTCGGCTTTAATGGTGCGACCTCCGTCGCCGCAGCAGCAACCGATGTCGTTCTCCAGCGCGCCATCCCCGGCTTCAACTTCCTGGTCGGGTCCGCGCAGACACCGCGTGCGGTGCTCAATGCACTGCATGCGATCACCGACGTCAAGGTGCTGTCAAACCCGTCCGTCGTCGTGATCGACAACCAGGTCGCGACCCTCCAGGTCGGCGACGAGATCCCGATCCAGACCGGTAGCGCAACCGTGCTGACCGGCAGCAACACCATCGCCAACACCACCGACTATCGCAGCACCGGCATCATCCTGCGCGTGGTGCCCAGGATCAATGCCAACGGCAATGTCAGGCTCGACGTCGAGCAGGAGATCTCAAATCCCGTCGGCAATTCGGGCTCGACGAGCTCTTCGTCCACGTCGACCAACTCGCTGACGCCGACGGTGTCGACCCGCAAGGTGCGCAGCTCGGTTGCTGTCGCCAGCGGACAGACGGTGCTGCTGGCAGGCCTGATCAGCGACACCCAGACCAAGGCCCGCGCGGGCATTCCGGTGCTCGACCAGATTCCCGGCCTCGGCGAGACCGTGTTCGGGCAGACCGACAAACAGGTCAAGCGCACCGAGCTGATCATCTTCATCCGCCCACAGATCATCCGCGACGGTGCCGATGCGCATTTCGTCGCTGAAGAGCTGCGCACCAAGCTGCGGGGCACGATCAACGCGGTCGGGCCGAAGCAGACCGCGCCGACGACCTACCGCTGAGCCATTAGATATTGTCCAAAGAGCAGGAGTGGTTCACATGATCAGGTCCGGCAGGCTCTTCGTCATCGCCATCGTGCTGGCGCTGGTCTCGTCGGGCATCGCCCGCGCGGACACGCTCGGTGCCGGAAGCAGCGCCTTCAACCGCGGCGACTACAATACCGCTGCTCGCCTGCTATTGCCCCTCGCGGAGCGTGGCAATGCCCGCGCGCAAGGCATGGTCGGCTTCATGTATGCGACAGGCCAAGGCCTGCCGCAGGCCTATGACGCCGCGGGCTACTGGTACAGGCTGGCGGCCGAGCAAGGCGACACCACGTCGCAATATTTGCTTGGCCTTGCCTACGACAAGGGCCAGGGCGTGCCGCAGGACGACATTGCCGCCTACAAATGGCTCAACCTCGCGGCGGCGCACGCGCCGAAGAAGACGCGCGAGAATTTTGCCAAGCTGCGCAATGCCGTGGCTTCGAAGATGAGCCGCGGCCAGATCGCAGCCGGCCAATGGCACGCGCTGCGCTGGCCCGAGGAGTCGCCGTTCTGATCGCGGCGATGGTTGGAAGCCGCCCCAGGAATGGCGTCATGTCAAAGATATGACGCCATGACGCGCCCTTAACGCAAATCACACCATCACCGCCGCCGGCCCGGTCGCGATCGCCCGGATCGGTTCAATTTGAAGCAATTGCTTAGCCGGATCGCGAGCCGTCTCTGCCAATCTCCCCTGCGTTAGGGCGCGTCGGGGGACGACATGACGGGAATTCGCAACGCCAAGCCGAGACTGGGGACGCTGGTGGCAGCCGGCCTGGCTGCGACTTGCCTGTCGATGGCCCAGCCAGCCCACGCTTTCCTGGTCCGCCCCACCCTGTTTGCCGCGGTCGGCGCTGCGACCAAGGCGCCCTCCGGCTGGCAACAGTTCTGCGCCGAGAATGCCGAGGAGTGCCGGCCTGGCGCCGATCAGGCGCGCGACGTCCTGCTCACGCCCGAACTGCTGCAGCAGCTCTACGAGATCAACAAGTACGTCAACGATCGCGTCGCCTGGACCAGCGATGACGCGCTCTACGGCAAGGCGGAACGCTGGACGCTTCCGCTCGATCGCGGCGATTGCGAGGATATCGTCCTGCTCAAGCGCAAATTGCTCGCAAAGGCGGGCTGGCCGCAGGGATCGCTCCTGATCACGACGGTCGAGGAGCCGGGCCCCGCCAAAGGGCGTCACGCCGTGCTGACCGTCCGCTCCGATCGCGGCGAGATGATCCTCGACAACCAGACGCCGGAAATCCTGTTCTGGTACGAGACCAAATATCGATATCTGTCGCGACAAAGCGCTGGCGATCCGAACGTCTGGGTGTCCTTCGGCTCCGAGCAGCCGAAGCCGCCAACCCTGCCCTTCGAGCGCTAAGTCACCCCCGCGCGCCTCTCGGAAGCGTCCTGCCAGAAGCAGACGCTCTCCCATGGCAGATCGATGCTCCGGGCAGTCACAACAGCTGCTCGACGAGCCCTTCTGTGCTTTCTGCGACGACAAAATCCTGCCGGGGGGGCCCGTCAGTCTTGGTCCTGGGAGGCTTAGCCCGGCATTTCGCCGCACAATCGCAGCGAAAATGTTACTATAACATTCAATAGACATTATGATACATAATATACCATTCGCGATGGGATGAATCGCATTTTGAATGGTCTCTACATCGCGATCTGAATCCAATAGCTCTCATTTGAGGCATCAATGACCACTGAAGTTGTATTTGGCGGCCCGACGACGGTCTCCGCCCCCACCACCACGACCTACATCGTCGTCGCTCCGGGAACGCTTGACGTCGCCAGCGGCGGCGTCGTGTCCGGCGCAACCGCGGTCGGCCCCGGCAGCGTCATCATGATCGAAGCCGGCGGCACCGCCAACAACTCGACCGTCGTCGGGGGCGTGCAGTTCAACTATGGCACGGCCAACGGCGTCGTTATTTCCAACGGCGGCGTCCAGCACGTCTATGGCGGCACCGCCAGCAACGTCACGATCACCGCCGGCGGTTACCAGGACATCATGAACGCCACCGTCAATGGAACGACGCTGGCCGGCGCCCAGCAGGTGCATGTCGGCGGCGTGACCTATGCAACGATCATTGTCAGCGGCGGCAACGAATTCGTGGCAGCTGGCGGTACCACCAACGGGACCATCGTATCGTCGGGAGGCCTGCAATATGTCGGCGCGGACGGCACGGCCAACGGCACCACGATCAACAACGGCGGCTATCAATCCGTTGCCGGCACGGGCAACGACACCGTCGTTTTCGCCGGCAGCGTCCAGGAAGTCTCCGGCACGACCAACAACACAACGATCAACAGCGGCGGCGTTCAGCATGTCGTGCTGGACGGCACCGCCATCACGACGACGGTCCTGGCCGGCGGCTTCCAGCAGGTCAACAGCGGCAGCGTTCAGGGCAGCCAGATCAGCGGCAGCCTTCAGGTTCTCGGCACCGGCACCTCGACCGACACCGTGGTCCTGGCCGGCGGGAGTGAGTTCATCGGCTCCGGCGCCTCGGCGGCAGGAACGACTGTCAACGCTGGCGGCCTGCAATATGTCGACGCTGGCGGCTCTGCGGCCGTCACGACAGTCAATGGCGGCTTCGCTTTCGTGGCGGGCACGGCCTCCGGCACGATCGTGAACAGCGGTGAGCTCGATGTCGCCGGCACTGCCACCAACACCCATCTCGCCGGCGGCATCGAGTATGTCTACGCCGGCGGCATCCAGAACGGCGTCGATTTCGCCGGCTCAGCCTCGGCGCTGGTGCTCGAGAACGCGTCCAGCCTGACCGGCACGATCTCGAATTTCGAGGTCGGCGACGTGATCGATTTCCGCAACCTCGCGGTGACCTCTTACGAGTTCGATGGCTCCACGCTCACGCTGACGACCAGCAGCGGCTCCCTCGCCTATCAGTTCGCCGGCGTCGAGGCCAACACCGCGTTGAACGTAACCTCGGACGGCCATGGCGGCACCTCGGTGTCGCTGTCGCTGCTGTCGCAGTTCTCGGCGAGCCTGGTGCCGGATGCCGGCGAAGGCGCGATCACGCCGCAGAGCTCCGATCCCGAGAGCATCTCGCTCGTTCACGCCCAGAGCTGAGCCCGGACGACATCACCGTACCGGGGCACGCGCCCCGGTACGGTCTTCCCGGCCGTCAGAGCCACACTCCGGCCAGGGCCATCGGGCAGAAGGCCTGCCCCTCCTCATGAAGTTGTGACCGCAGCCGCTCGCGCCTCCGAGCGGCAACGCGAGAGTCGGCTGGGCCGCCTGCGGAAATACTGTCATTCGTGCATGCCTCCATGAGAGGCGCCCCCGGAGTGAGATTGCATAGTTTTCGCAGCACCCGTCTCGGCTGCGCCGGCGGAACCGCCTCATATCATCGATATAACATTATTCCGGACAAAATGCCGCACGCCGCGCAAAAATGTATCATAAAATATCATAAATAGATCGTTTAGAGCCCGTGCGGGTTTCGCGCATGTCTCAACGAACAGTGGTGGCAGCGCAGAATCCGGTCCCTTCAGCGCTCTCTCCAGCATCACTTGAGGTTATGTTATGACCACCGTCGTAAAAATAGGTACCGAATTTCAGGTCAATAGCCAGACGACCGGCGGCCAGTGGTATCCCTCCGTCACCGGCCTTTCCAATGGCGGCTTCGTCGTCACCTGGCAGGACGGTCTCGCCGGCTACAACGGCAGCGGCAGCGATACGCTCGGCGATAGCAGCGGCTCCGCCGTCAAGGCCCAGGTCTACGCGGCCAACGGCAGCAAGGTCGGCGGCGAATTCCTCGTCAACACCCAGACCAACGGCTCACAGGCCACCCCTGTCGTGACCAGCCTCAGCAACGGCGGCTTCGTCGTCTCCTGGCAGGACCAGAGCACGACCAACGGCGACATCAAGGCACAGATCTATGGCGCCGACGGCAACAAGGTCGGCGGCGAGTTCCTGATCAACTCCGTGACCGCCAACAACCAGAACACGCCGGCCATCACCGGCCTGCCCAATGGCGGCTTCGTCGTCGCCTGGACCAACCAGGGTTCTTCGGCTCCCGACGTCAAGGCCCAGGTCTATGACGCGAGCGGCGCGAAGGTCGGCTCCGAATTCCTCGTCAACTCGGCCAGCCCGTACGATCAGGAGCGCGCCTCGATCGCCACGCTCAGTAACGGCGACTTCGTCGTCACCTGGAACGACTTCCGTACCGGCGATTGGGAGCTCCGCGGCCAGGTGTTCCACCCGACTGCGAGCGGCGCGACCAAGGTCGGCTCCGAATTCACCGTCGACCAGGCCTATTACAACAGCCGCATGGTTGCCGGCGTAACCGGTCTTGCCGACGGCAATTTCGTCATCAGCTTCGAGGACACCAGCGGCGAAGTGCGCGCGCAGGTCTTCACCGCCGGCGGCGTCAAGGTCGGTTCGGAATTCCAGGTCAACACCCAGACCAGTGGCAACCAGGGCTTCTCGAGCATCACCGCGCTGAAGGGCGGCGGCTTCGTCGTGACCTGGTCGGACGAGGGCTCGGCCGACGGCAGCGGCTCCGCCATCAAGGCGCAGGTCTATGATGCGGCCGGCGCCAAGGTCGGCGGCGAGTACATCGTCAACTCGCAGACCAACAGCTATCAGTACTATCCGACCGTCGCGGCGCTGGCCAACGGTGGCTTCGTCATCAGCTGGCAGGACTTCAGCCAGACGCTCGGCGACGCCTCCGCCTATGGCATCACCGCGCAGGTCTTCAACCTGTCGAACGCCCCGACCGCGCCGACCATCGTCTCGGTCACCGACGACGTCTCGCCGAACACCGGTGCACTCGCCAATGGTGCCAGCACCAACGACACCAACCTGAAGGTCCGCATCGCCACCGGCAGCAACTTCACCGGCGACGTCGTGCAATTGTTCGACGGCCAGACCGCGATCGGCTCGGCGGTGACGCTCTCGCTCGCCGACATCGCGCGCGGTTACATCGACATCCAGACCGGCGTGCTCGGCAACGCGACCCACGCCATCACGGCCAAGGTCACCGACACGACCGGCGCCCAGAGCAACGCCGCTACCGCGATCAACGTGACTGTCGACACGGTTGCCCCGGCCGTCGGCGTTACCGGCGTGACGCTCGACACCGCCAATCTGCCCACCGTGACGGTGAGCGGCACCACCGAAGCCGGACTTCTGGTCTCGGTCTATGACGGTGCGAACCTGGTCGGCACCACCACCGCGGGCGCCGACGGCTCCTGGAGCCTCGCTGGCGTGACGCTGCTGGAGGGCGCCAACAACCTGACCGCCAAGACCACCGATGCGGCTGGCAATGCCGGCACCTCGACCGTCTTCGCGGCGCCGACCCTCGTCTCGACCGGCAGCGCCTCGGTAACATCGGCGACGACGACGTCGATGGGCTATGTCGTGCTCGGCAACGGCATCCTCGACGTCGCCTTCGGCGGCGACGTCTCCGGCCAGATCACGGTCGGCAATGGCGGCGCCGTTGACATCCGCGCCGGCGCCAACGCGCAGCACACGGACGTCCTCAGCGGCGGCGTGCAGTTCGAGTACGGCACCGCGACCGACACGGACGTGCACGCCGGCGGCGTACAGCACGTCTACTTCGGCGGCAGCGCCACCGGCTCGAATATCGCGGCCGGCGCCTATCAGGACGTGTACTCGAACGCGACTGTCACCGACACCACGCTCAGCGGCCAGCAGCAGGTTCTGGCGGGCGGCACCGCGATCGATACCATCGTCGAGAACGGCGGCTACCAGTATGTCGGCGATGGCGGTCGCACGGAGGGCACGGTGATCAACACTGGCGGCCTCCAGTACGTCGACACCGGCGCGACGGCCGATGACACCGTCATCAATGGCGGCTTCCAGTTCGTCAACGGCACCACGAGCGGCGGCTCGGTCGAGGGCGGCCATTCGCAGACCGGCGGCGTTGCCACCGGCGTGACGGTGAAGAACGGCGGCGCCCAGCACGTCTACAATGGCGGCAGCGCGTCCGGCACGACGGTTGAGGCAGGCGCCTTCCAGGATGTCTACCACGGCTCGGTAACCGGCACGACGCTCAGCGGCGCGCAGCAGGTGCTGGACGGCGCCACGGCCGACCAGACCGTCATCCAGAACGGCGGCAATGCGTATGTCGGCGCGGGCGGTGCGGTGACCGCGACGACGGTCAACACCGGCGGCCTGCTGTATGTCGATGCCGGCGCTTCGGCGACGGGCTCGACGATCGAAGGTGGCTTCGTGTTCGTGGCGGGCACCGCCTCGAATACGACGCTCAACAGCGGCGAGCTCGACGTCACGGGCTCGGCCTCCGGAACGCATCTGGCGGGCGGCATCGAGCGCGTCCTGGCCGGCGGCGTCCAGAGCGGCGTCGACTTCGCCGGCTCGGCTGCGACCTTGACCCTCGAAGACGCGTCTGGCCTCACCGGCACGGTCTCGAACTTCGAAGTCGGCGACACGATCGACCTGCTCAACGTTTCGGTCTCGTCGTACACCTTCGACGGTTCGACCCTGACCCTCGCCACGAACTCGGGCACCGTTGCCTATCAGTTCGCGGATGTGCAGTCCGGCACCGAGCTCAACGTCACCGACGACGGCCATGGTGGAACGGCGATCTCGCTGTCGCTGCTGGTGCAGCAGTCGGCGAGCCTCGTTCCGGATGCCGGAATCGAGAGCAGCCTCGTGTCGTCCGACACGACGCAGCAGCAGACCACGCTGGCCAGCCACGGCTGATCCGGCCAATACGACTTGCGCATCGGGGCTACCCCGATGCGCATCGCGATCGCGGCGGGAGGCCATGGCCTTCCGCCGCCCTGCATTCGCCACGGCCCGTCAGATTCACCAATTATGTGAGTGGTCTGTCATAGTTATCAAACCGTAACATAGCCGCGTTAGCTATCGGCCGCCCCGCCGGCCGGCGGGATGCCCGTCCGTGAAATCGTGCGGACCCGATCACCGCGGATATCTGCTGACGATGAGCCTGAACGAGACCATTTCACGGGATCCGGCCGCCAAGGAGCCGCCGGTCCAGGCCGTCCCGAAGCCGCCGGCCGATCCGGGCCTGACTGCGCTCGTCATGATGCTTCAGTTCCTCGGCGTGCCCGCCGAGCCGGAGCAACTGCGCCATCGGCTCGGCGTCGTCATGGTCGGTACCACCGAGATGCTGCGCTGTACCAAGCAGTTCAACATCAAGGCGCGCCTTGTGAAGACGAGCTGGGACCGGCTCGACAAGACGCCGCTACCGGCCATCGTACCCTTGCGCGACGGCGGCTTCTTGATCCTGGGCAAGGCCGGCGACGGCAAGGCCATCGTGCAATATCCGGGCTCGCCGCGGCCACAGATGCTGACCAAGGCTCAGTTCGAGGTGATCTGGGACGGCCGCATCGTTCTGATGACCAAGCGCGCCGGTCTCGCCGACCTGTCGCGGCGCTTCGACATCACCTGGTTCATGGGCGCGATCAACCGCTATCGCGGCCTGCTCGGCGAGGTGCTGCTCGCCTCGTTCTTCCTCCAGATCTTCGCGCTGGTGTCGCCGCTGTTCTTCCAGGTGGTGATCGACAAGGTGCTGGTGCACCGCAGCCTCGGCACGCTGGATGTGTTGGTCGCCGGCATCGTGGCGATCTCGATCTTCGAGGTCGTACTCGGGGGCTTGCGCACCTATCTGTTCTCCCACACGACGAACCGCATCGACGTCGAGCTCGGCGCGCGGCTGTTCCATCATCTGCTCGCATTGCCGCTGTCCTACTTCCAGGCACGGCGGGTCGGCGACACGGTCGCGCGGGTACGGGAACTAGAGAACCTCCGCAACTTCATCACCGGCTCGGCGCTGACGCTGGTGATCGACCTGTTCTTCACCTTCGTCTTCCTCGGCCTGATGGCGTTCTACTCGCCGCTGCTGACCGCAATCGTGCTGGCCTCCTTCCCGCTGTACATCGCGATCTCGGCCGGCGCCACGCCGTTGTTCCGCTACCGTCTCGACGAGAAGTTCAAACGAGGCGCGGAGAACCAGTCGTTCCTGGTCGAAAGCGTCACCGGCGTCGAAGCCCTCAAGGCGATGGCGGTCGAGCCGCAGATGCAGAAGCGCTGGGAGGAGCAGCTCGCCGGCTACGTCGCCTCTAGCTTTCGCGTCGTCAATCTCGGCAATATCGCAAGCCAGGCGGTGCAATTCGTCAGTAAGATCAACATGGCGCTGCTGCTCTATTTCGGCGCCAAGCTGGTGATCGACGGCAATCTGACGGTCGGCGAACTCGTCGCCTTCAACATGCTATCGGGCCGGGTCACCGCACCGGTTCTGCGGCTCGCCCAGCTCTGGCAGGATTTCCATCAGGCCCGGCTGTCGGTCGAGCGGCTCGGCGATATCCTCAATACCGTGCCCGAACCGACCCACCGCACCGGGCGCGCAGCGCTGCCTGCCGTTCGCGGCGACATCGCATTCGAGCATGTCGGCTTCCGCTACCGCATCGACGGACCGCAGATCCTGAACGACATCAACTTGAAGATTCCGGCGGGCCAGATCGTCGGCATCGTCGGCACCTCCGGCTCCGGCAAGAGCACGCTCGGAAAACTGATCCAGCGGCTCTATCTGCCCGAAAACGGCCGCGTGCTGGTCGACGGTAACGATCTCGCCGCGGTCGACCCGACATGGCTGCGCCGGCAGGTCGGCGTCGTGCTCCAGGAGAACATGCTGTTCAACCGCTCGGTGCGCGACAACATCGCGCTGGCGGATCCTGCGCTACCGATGGAGCGCGTCGTCGCCGCAGCAAAGCTCGCCGGCGCGCACGACTTCATCCTCGAGCTCCAGGACGGTTACGACACCGTGATCGGCGAGCGCGGCAGCACGCTATCCGGCGGCCAGCGTCAGCGCATCGCGATCGCGCGGGCGCTGACGACAAATCCGCGCGTCCTCATCTTCGACGAAGCGACAAGCGCGCTCGACTATGAGAGCGAGCGCATCATCCAGCAGAACATGCGCGAGATCACGGCAGGGCGCACCGTACTGATCATCGCTCACCGGTTGTCGACGGTGCGGACGGCCGATCGCATCATCACCGTCGAGCGCGGACGCATCGTCGAGGACGGTTCGCACGACCAGCTGATCCGCAGCGGCGGACGCTATGCAACGCTGCACCGTGTCCAGGCAGGCATTCATGAAGTCGGCTAAGGCAATGGTGGCCGCGTTGCGCAGCCCGACGCGCACGCGCGACGAGCTGGCGTTCCTCCCCGCGGCGCTCGAAATCGTCGAGACCCCGCCCTCCCCGATCGGCCGCGCCATCTCCGCATCGATCTCGGCGGTGTTCTTGATTGCGTTGGTGTGGGCCAGCATCGGTACCGTCGATATCATCGCCACCGCGACCGGCAAGATCGTCCCCGACGGCCGCACCAAGGTGATCCAGCCGTTCGAGACCGCGGTTGTGCGTTCCATCCATGTGCAGGACGGCCAGCGCGTCAGGGCGGGCGACCTCCTGATCGAGCTCGATCCCACCATGAGCCAGGCCGAGCTCGGCCACCTCCAGAGCGACTTGCTCGCAAGCGAGCTCGACATCGCGCGCCTGCATGCTGCACTGGCGGGCGGCGATCCATCCACGTTCACCCCGCCCCCGCGCGCAACCTCCGAGCAGATCCGCACGGCGAAACGCTTCCTGGCGTCTCAGACTGCCGAACAGGCCGCCAAGATCACCTCGCTCGAGTGGCAAGGCACGCAAAAGAAGGCGGAACGTTCGACCACCGAGGCGACGATCGGCAAGATCAGCGCCCTGATCCCCATCATGCAGCAGCGGGTCGATGTGCGAAAATATCTCGTCGACCGCGAGTTCGGCTCAAAATTGCAGTACCTGACGGAAACGCAGGACCTGGTCTCGCAACAGCAGGAATTGCTGGTGCAGAAGAGCCACTTTGCCGAAGCCGACGCGGCGGTGGCTGGCCTCGAGGAGACGCTGCGGCGCACCGAGGCCGAATACAATCGCGGCCTGCTCGACGAGCTCGCCAAGGCCGAGCAAAAAGCGGCGGGCCTGCGCCAGGACATCGTCAAGGCCGAGCAGCGCACCAGCCTGCTCCGCCTGACCGCGCAGGAGGACGGCATCGTCCAGCAGCTCGCCGTGCACTCCGTTGGCGGCGTCGTGACGCCGGCGCAGACGCTGATGGTCGTAGTGCCCACCAGCGGCGGCCTCGAGATCGAGGCGATGATCTCCAACCGCGACATCGGCTTCGTCACCCCTGGCGAGGAAGCCGCGATCAAGGTCGACACGTTCAGCTTCACCCGCTATGGCCTGCGCCAGGGCAAGGTGCTCAGCGTCTCCCAGGACGCCATCGTCCGCCAGAAGCCGCCGGAAAAGCCCGGCGACGCGCCCGCCGGCACCGACGCATCATCCAGCGAACCTAAAGGCCAGGAGCTGGTCTACTCCGCTCGCGTCTCCCTCGACCGCGCCCAGATGGACATCGACGGCCGCAGCGTCAACCTCGCCCCCGGCATGGCCGTGACCGTCGAGATCAAGACCGGCACGCGCAAGATCATCAGCTATCTGGTATCGCCGCTGATCCGTTATGGGCAGGAGAGTCTGCGGGAGAGGTGAGCCGGAAAAGACCGGCAAGCCTCGCCCCGCCCGGCCAGCTGTTTATGGGAAACCCATAGAAGCTGGTAATACTTGCGTGGCGGAATTTCCCCTACGCTTCCAAGTGTGCTGCGAGCGGGATGATCAGCACGCCGATGATCACTGCCCATCATTTGATTCTTCTGGTCATCGATCGAGGTCCTCCCGGATCTTGCGACGGGAGTTGTTCAGGTCGGATCGCGCTGAAAATAGACCCGGCCCTCGACCGGCATGAAGGTGATAGCAGAGCTGTGCTGCGCAGCGAACGTCTCGATGTTTCCTCTGCCGTCCCGGTCCGTTTCTCCGAACGCGTATTGTGCGCCCTTGTTCGAGAATAGGATGCCCGCCTCGGCAGATGTGACCCAGCCCCGCTTGCCCGGTGACAATTTCGACAGGGAGCGAGCAAGAGTGTCCACGCTTGTTCCGTCGAGCCTCGCGGCATCCGGCGGAGCGGGAACGGCCCCAAATATCAATCGGATGAAGCTCCTTATTCCCATCTCGGCTCTGCTTCTCCAACTTTAGGCTCGCTGAGACACGTACGCCTTTCAGGGCAAATGACTGGGCTCTATCAGAAACAAGACCCCTACGCAGACCAGCACGCCAGTCACGAAGCCGGTCAGGAATCCCCAAAAGAACCTGGTCTTCATCAATGTGATCATGCGTGGGCCGCCGCGCTCAATGCTGGTCATCGAGAGGAGAGCGGCCCTCGATCTGACTGCGCTCGTACTTCAGGCATGGCGACGTCAATCGGCTCGAGCCGGAGTGCCGCAAGAGCCCGTCGAGCTTCGCCTTCGGCAAGGCCAGCTGGATCATCTCGCCGGAGATGAGCCGTGAAAGAATTGGAGCGGGTGAAGGGAATCGAACCCTCGTATTCAGCTTGGAAGGCTGCTGCTCTACCATTGAGCTACACCCGCATCAGGGGCTCCCTAACACGCCCGGGCGGCGGTCTCAACTGCCCAAGGAGTGGCTTTCGGCGGCTTTCCCCCGCTTGCCAACAGGCCCGGTTCCGCCCGGCCCGCTTCCCCTTAACAGCGGCGGGCTTGCTGCCTATATTGAGAGCTCCCGAAACCAACGAAAGGAGGTGATCCAGTGTCTTATCTCAAGCGCTGTCACCTCGCTGGGATCGCCCGCTAAGCTTCAATCAGGCTTGGCGTCGGGGCGGTCTCGGCCCTGGACCAGCGAGCAAAAAGTCGGGCGCGACGGGCAACTGCCCGCCGCGCCTTTTCTTTTGGGATTCTGTCTGGTCGGGAGGGGCGAGCCGGCTCAGATGACGCGAAGCCGCTCGCGCACGGCGACGGCGGCAATGAGCGTGCCGACACACCAGGCTATGACGGCGCGGTGCGGCTCGTCACTCAAAAGCATGGTCAAGATGCTCATGACCAGGCACGACGCGATCGCCTTGCTGGATCGGCTCGCCAGCGAGAGCAGGAACGGCATCGCGGCGGTCGAAACCTGCAGGACGCTCATTGTCGCGCATCGGTTCGAAGGCATTAGAAGCCGCGGACGTTCAGAATACGCGGCTGCTTGCCGCGGCGGCTTTCGACGATCCGCTCGCCGCCATTCGCGGCCGAACTGCCGTAATAGCGGTGATGGCCGCTCTGATCGTGCAAATCCGCAGACTCTGATTGTCCCGCCCGACGTGCGTCGCAGATGATCCTGATGGTCGACATGGCCGCCTCCGATTGCCTTCAGTGTTCTTGGTGGCCATCAGTCGCCTCGGCTTCGGGCGGCGTTCACACTTCGAGGCAGCAATCGGGTTTCAGGACGGTTTCGTCGCAGGGCATGCAACGCAATATTTTCCGCGCCGCCATTGTCGGCGGCAGCTACGGTGATACGTCCTTGGGGCGCGCGCAGCAAAATCAACGAGGTAACGATGCTCTACGCCATCCTGGCCTACCACGTGGAAGACGAGATCTTGTCCTGGACGCCGGAGAAGGACGCCGCGGTCGTAGCCAAAGTCATCGAGGTTCAGGCGCCCTTGAGGGCGAGCGGACATTTTGGGCCGGCCGCACGTCTGGATGAGACCCGAAAGGCCCGCACCCTGCGTGGCCCGGGCGCGGGCATGGTGCTGGATGGCCCGTTTGCCGAGACCAAGGAACAGCTTCTCGGCTTTCACCTCGTGGAATACGACACGGATGAGGAGGCGATCGCAGCGGCGCGAAAGCTGCGTGAGGTCAATCCGTCGGCGGTCTACGAAATCCGCCCGGTGAAGCTTTACGTGCCAGCCGACGGGTTCGGCGCGACACCCGGGTGACCCGCTGCCTCACGCGTCCGGCTCGCTCCGGGCCGTCGTGAAGCGCTGGATCAGCAGACCGCCGAAGGCGATGAACCACACGAAGGGCGCGACTTGCGGCGCAAAGACCGCCACGATCGTGCCTGGCACGAACACCAGCAGCGGAAACAGCGAGGCCATGATCTCGTGACGCCAACCGCCGATGATCGTCCACCACAGCCATGCATTGAGGCCTGCGATCGCGGTCAGGTGCAGCCCGTAGAGCACGGCGACCGCGCTGCTCATCGCATAGTTGGTGTAGAGGCCGTTCGTCACCGGCAGTAACACGATCGAGAGCAGGAAGAACAGATTGAGGATGACCGCGCCGCGGCTGCCCACCGGCTGGCGCGCCAGCCGCCGGTGATGGCTGATCCAGAACACGCCGGCGATGATGAAGCTGAGCGCAAAGCCGGCGAGCTTGCCGGAATAGGCCTGGGCGAGATCGCCCCAGCCCGGCGCGCTGGTGAAGACTGCCGCCTTCGGCAGGTCATAGGCGAGCAGCGTCATCGCGACACCAAAAATGGTGTTGCTGAGCGACTCCAGCCGCCGCATCTCGAACTGGTCGGGCTTGAGCTCGGTCATGCCGGGTGCGCTTTTCGGGCTGGAACTTCGGGCGGCCTTTTCCCTAGGTGTTAAACTTGGTTCCGTCCAGCCGCATTGCGATTCGCAGGCAAATCGCCGAATCTCCCCCTTTGACCGGGGCGATTCGTGGCGACTTATCTGGACACGCTCAATGCGGAGCAGCGCCGCGCCGTCGAGCATGGCGTGGCCGACGGCGGGACCGTGGGCGGCCCCCTGCTCGTCATTGCAGGCGCCGGCTCCGGCAAGACCAACACACTGGCCCATCGCGTCGCGCATCTGATCGTCGCCGGCGCCGATCCGCGGCGCATCCTGCTGATGACATTTTCCCGCCGCGCCGCGGCGGAGATGGCCGGCCGGGTCGAGCGCATCGCCCGAAAGGTGCTCGGCGAGAACAATGCCGCGATCATGCGCGATGCGCTGACCTGGGCCGGCACCTTCCACGGCATCGGCGCGCGGCTCCTGCGCGAATATGCCGAGCGGATCGGCGTCGATCCCGCATTCACCATCCACGACCGCGAGGATTCCGCCGACCTGATGAACCTGGTCCGGCACGAGCGCGGGCTGTCGAAGACCGAGAGCCGCTTTCCGGCCAAGGGCACGTGCCTGTCGATCTACTCGCGCTGCGTCAATGCCGAGATGGAGATCGAGAAGGTGCTCGGGGTGCACTATCCCTGGTGCGCGGGCTGGGCCGCCGAACTGAAAGGCCTGTTCGCCGCCTATGTCGAGGCCAAGCAGGCCCAGCACGTGCTCGATTACGACGACCTCCTGCTCTACTGGTCGCAGATGATGAGCGATGCGCTGATCGCCGAGGAGATCGGCGGCCGCTTCGATCACGTGCTGGTCGACGAATACCAGGACACCAACCGCCTGCAATCCTCGATCCTGCTCGCGCTGAAGCCTGATGGACGCGGCCTCACCGTGGTCGGCGACGATGCGCAGTCTATCTATTCCTTCCGGGCCGCCACCGTGCGCAACATCCTGGAGTTTCCGCAGAGCTTCTCGCCTCGCGCCGACATGATCACGCTCGACCGCAACTACCGCTCGACGCAAGCCGTGCTGGCGGCGGCCAACGGCGTCATTGGCCTTGCGCGCGAACGCTTCACCAAGAACCTCTGGACCGATCGCACCTCCGCGCAAAAACCGCAGCTCGTCACCGTGCACGACGAGGCCGATCAGGCGCGCTACATCGTCGAGGAGGTGCTGGCCAATCGCGAGCAAGGCGCGCTGCTCAAGCACCAGGCGGTGCTGTTCCGCACCTCCTCGCATTCGGGGCCACTGGAGATCGAGCTGACCCGCCGCAACATACCCTTCGTCAAGTTCGGCGGGCTGAAGTTTCTCGACGCGGCGCACGTCAAGGACGTGCTCGCGCTGTTGCGCTTTGCCGAGAATCCGCGCGACCGCGTCGCGGGCTTCCGCATCCTGCATCTGTTGCCCGGCATCGGCCCCGCGACCGCGCAGCGCGTGCTCGACCAGATGGCCGAGAGCACCGATCCGCTGCACGCGCTCGGTCAGCTTCCGGTGCCGCCGCGCACCGGCACCGAGTGGACTGACTTCGTCCGCACGACGCAGAATTTGCGCTATTCGGAATGGCCGGCCGATCTCGAGCGCGTGCGGCTCTGGTACGAGCCGCATCTTGATCGCATCCACGAGGATCCCGAGACGCGCCGCGCCGACCTGATGCAGCTCGAGCAGATCGCGAGCGGCTATGCTTCGCGCGAAAAATTCCTGACCGAGCTCACGCTCGATCCGCCGGATGCGACCAGCGACAAGTCCGGGCCCCCCTTGCGCGACGAGGACTATCTGATCCTCTCCACCATCCACTCGGCCAAGGGCCAGGAGTGGAAATCGGTATTCGTGCTCAACGTCGTCGACGGCTGCATGCCGTCAGACCTCGGCGCCGGCACCAGCGCCGAGCTCGAGGAGGAGCGCCGTCTGCTCTATGTCGCGATGACGCGCGCCAAGGACGATCTGCACCTCGTCGTACCGCAGCGCTTCTTCACCCACGGCCAGGCCGCCAAGGGCGACCGCCACGTCTACGCCTCGCGCACCCGCTTCATCCCGGAGCAGCTGGTCTATCTGTTTGAGCGCACCGCCTGGCCGAAGGCCGCAGCTAGTGCGGCGCGCACCGCTGCACAGGGGCCGAAGATCGACATCGGCGCGCGGATGCGCGGGATGTGGCGATAGGCTAGTCTCGGTAACGAACAACAAGACCAACAGAGGTCCGACATGAAAGCCGTCGTCGTCGAGCAATACGCGCCCATCGATCAAGTCGAGTTGAAGGATGTTCCGTCTCCGCGCGTGGAGCCCGGACAGCTGCGCATTCGGGTCGAGGCTGCAGGAATCGGATTTGTCGACGGCTTGAAGATCGAGGGACGGTATCAGACCAAGGATCCCCTGCCCTTCATTCCCGGGACGGAGTTCGCGGGCGTTGTGGAGGACGCTCCGGGCACACCGGCAGGCTATCAGCCGGGCATGCGCGTGATGGGCATGACGCGGTCGGGAGCGCTTGCCGAAGAGATCGTCGTCAACCCCGAAGCGGTCTATCCCCTGCCGGACGGCGTTGCGGCCGAGGTCGCCGCCTCGTTTCGCGCCAATTACCTGACCGCCATCTATGCGCTGAGCGCGCGCGCCATGATCGTCGCAGGCGAACAGCTTCTCGTGCTGGGCGCGGCGGGCGGCGTCGGGATCGCGGCCGTTCAGATCGGCAAGCTGCTCGGCGCCCGTGTGACCGCTGCAGCATCAACACCGGAGAAGCGCGAGTTCGCGCGGCAGCACGGCGCCGACGCCACGATCGACTATACGCAGGCCGGCTGGCGCGACAAGCTCAAGGAATTGACTGGAGGACACGGCGCAGACGTGATCTTCGATCCGGTCGGAGGCGAAATCTCGGTGCAAGCCTTTCGCTCCATCGCCTGGGGCGGCCGCCATCTCGTGGTCGGCTTTGCCGCCGGCGCAATCCCGGCGCTGCCGTTCAATTTACCGCTTCTGAAGGGCGGCGCCCTCCTCGGCGTCGATCTCGCACAGATTCCCACACGCGAGCCCGACGTTGAGAAGCGCTTGATGTCGGAGCTGACGGGCTGGCTCGCCGAGGGCAAGCTGAAGCCGGCGGTCGGTCGCATCTTCGCGCTGGAAAATTTCCGTGAAGCGTTCAAGACGATGCAGACGCGCGCAGCCCTCGGCAAGATGGTCGTGCGGATGTCGAAGTAGAACTCAAGAACGGAAACCGAGCATTTCCGAAAGCCGCCTTGTGAGCTGGCCGCAGTCCCTTAAATCTCATCGATCCTCCCCTCAGAGACCTGATCGATGACCGCACCGCTTCAATTCGGACTGGATACCTTTGGCGACGTCACCAGGGACGCCTCCGGCGCGATGCTTGCGCATGCGCAGGTGATCCGCAACGTCGTCGACGAGGCAGTGCTGGCCGACGAGCTCGGCATCGACTTCATCGGCCTCGGCGAGCACCACCGCGCCGATTTCGCGATCTCCTCGCCCGAGACGGTTCTGGCCGCGATCGCATCGCGCACCAAACGCATTCATCTCGGCTCGGCCGTGACGGTGCTGAGCTCGGACGATCCGATCCGTGTCTTCCAGCGCTTTGCGACGCTCGACGCACTCTCGAACGGGCGCGCCGAGGTGATCCTCGGCCGCGGCTCCTTCACCGAATCCTTTCCGCTGTTCGGCTTCGACCTGCGGGCTTACGAACCACTGTTCGAGGAAAAACTCGACCTGTTCACGGCACTCTTGTCCCAGAAGCCGGTGACCTGGGAAGGCAAGCTGCGGCCTCCGCTGAAGGAGCAGCTGGTCTATCCGCCGGTCGAGCACGGCCAGCTGAAAACCTGGATCGGCGTCGGCGGAAGCCCACAATCGGTGGTGCGCGCTGCGCATTATGATCTGCCCTTGATGCTCGCGATCATCGGCGGCGATCCCGCGCGCTTTGCTCCTTACGTCGATCTCTATCAACGCGCCTCTAGGGAATTCGGCCGCCCGGCACAACCTGTCGGCGTGCACTCGCCCGGCTATGTCGCCGAGACGGATGCGCAGGCGCGCGAGGAGCTGTGGCCCGACTACAAGGCCATGCGCGACCGCATCGGCAAGGAGCGCGGCTGGCCGCCGATGGGCCGCGATGAATTCGTGAACGAGGCCGAGCACGGCTCGCTCTATGTCGGGTCGCCGGAAACCGTCGCGCGCAAGATCGCCAAGACGGCAAAGGCGCTTGGTATCGAGCGGTTTCAGCTGAAGTATTCGGCAGGGCCGTTGCCGCACGAGAAGCTGATGAAGAGCATCGAACTCTATGGGCGGAACGTGGTGCCGATGGTCAGGGAGATGATGGGCTAGCTGTGGAATCTCAACAGGTCGTCCTTCGAGACGAAGACGGCTGAGGATGGTTTGGCTAGTCTTGGCTGGTCATGTGCCGGTGGCACTATCTGGTTGCCGCATCGCGAACTTACCGGCAACCAGTTTTCCAACCCGGATCATCGGAGATTCGAAAAGCTTCCAGCTCGCGGTGGCGAGGACGCATATGATTGCGATCGAGCCATATCGGAGCGGCTCCTGCATCCAGATTGGCGGGAGCGGAGGTTGTAGCTTGATGTAGACCCACAAGAATACGAGCGGATGGATCAGGTAGATCGAGTAGGAGGCGTCACCTAATAGGGTACCGAGAGTCGGCGCGCGCCGCATGCCGACAAATCCGAGCAACCAGAAGAACAGCCCAAATGAATAGAAGAGGCGCGACGGGGCAAAATATAGCACGATAACCCCGATGATGACGGGCAGGATGAAGCCAAACGACAACCCACGGCGAAAGACGAGAAAGGCCGCGACACCGGCCAAGAAGTTGCCGTAGTAGCTGAAATACTGGTGCAGGTACCAGGGCAGCGCCATCATGTGATCGATCGCAACGCCGATGCACAGCCAGCCGATCAGGCCGTAGATTCCGAGTGTGGGGACAATCAGCGCGGCGAGAACGTAGAACGCGATTTCGTGCTGCAACGACCAGCCGAGATCGTAGAACGGGAAGCCGTTGGTCGGAAGCAGAGTGAGCGAATAGATGAAGTACGTAAAGGTTTGCTCGGGTGAACGGCCGAGATAACGGGTTAGATACAGGTAGATGCACGCCGTTGCGATCCAGAGCGGATAGAGACGAAAACAGCGCTGGATCAGAAACGGCCCCGGGCGAAACTTCGCCGAGGTCACCGCAAGGCAAATGACAAAGCCGGATATCGCGAAAAAGAAATCGACCGCGATCCATCCGAAATCGCGCAACAACGGGATGGGATAGGCAGTGCCGGCCGGAAACTGCATCGTCACATGCCAGGAATGAAAATAGGCGATCCCAAGAGCCGCGCACGCTCGCGCGACCTGCAAACCCGGCAGTTTGTATTCCATTCCAGCCCCACCAAAGGCGGGGACCGTACCACTTTGCCCCCTATCATGGTCAACCCCTGGTAGTGGTGCCAATCACGGCTCTACGTGCTCCGGCTCTGACCGGGGCAGCTTTTCCCACTTGGAGAACTCATGGTCGATTTCACGACCACAGCTGCTATGCGCCTAAACGCGGGCAGGACGCAAAGCTGACCCGCAAGGCTGAGAGCGATAGCATCGCAAAGCGCTTGATCGCGGCAAAGTGTCGCTACCAGCTCGTAGAGCACGGATGGCTCTGGCGTCATCACTCAGCGCGGTGCCGCGCCATATGTGAACTAGCGCTCCGCGACAGCCTGACCACGCCCCTACGGGCTACGCCTGCTTCATCAGCCCGAGCCGGCTTGCGCCGACATAGAGCGAGAGCGCGGCTGCGTTGGACACATTCAGGCTCTTGATCTCGCCGGGCATGTCGAGCCGCGCCACGACGCTGCAGGTCTCGCGGGTCAATTGCCGCAGGCCCTTGCCTTCGGCACCGAGGACCAGTGCCAGCGGCTCGCGCAGCGCGACGTCCGAGAGGTCCTCGCTGCCTTCGCTGTCGAGGCCGACGGTCTGGAAGCCGCGCTCGTTCAACGCCGTGAGCGCACGGGCGAGGTTCTGCACGGTCACCATTGGCACCAGTTCGAGCGCACCGGAGGCGGCCTTGGCCAACACCCCCGTCGCTTCCGGGCTGTGCCGCGCGGTGGTGACGATCGCCTTGACCGCGAAGGCCGCCGCGGAGCGCAGGATGGCGCCCACATTGTGTGGATCGGTGATCTGGTCGAGCACCAGCACCATGCCTTCCTGCTTCAAGGTCCCGATGTCAGGCGAAGGCAGAGGGTCGGCTTCCGCGAGCAGGCCCTGATGCACGGCATCGGGCGAAAGCAGACGGTCGATCTCCTGGGGGCGGACGATCTCGGGCGCGACGCGGGTTTCGATGTTTTCTTCCGCCAGCCGCCGGGCGGCGTTCTCGGTCAGCGTCAGCTTGCGGATCCGCCGCGCTGGATTGGCCAGAGCCATCGTGACGGTGTGCCATCCATAGAGGATGACGGGTCCGTCGGACTGCGAATCGCGATCGCGCCAGGCCGGCCGTCCGGCCGATTTCCCGGGCCTGTTGAAGTGCTTAGCCCCGCCGCGGGGCCCCTTGGGGGCAAATTTTCGATCCTTCATGGGCTCGCTTGTGTCACGGGCGCCGGAATATGGCAATTTGGGTGCGAATGGAGGCGATTTTAGCTGTTCGCCTCGGTTGACTTTGCCCCACTGCTTCGCTCATAAACGCGCCCGGTCGCGCCCCGATCCGGGATGTCGCGGCCTTCACGTTCCATGGCCGTCTTCGGTCCGCCGGCAAGGTCCGGTCCGATTGTGCTGCCGTCGAGCGGGGGAGTGTCCCGAGTGGCAAAGGGAGCTGACTGTAAATCAGCCGCCTCATGGCTTCGCAGGTTCGAGTCCTGCCTCCCCCACCAATATCTTGCGCAAAGCCCTGGTGGCGTCCCCGTCTCTCCCTAACCGCCTATTTGCGATCATCACTACGGCACGCTCACGCTAAAAAACAAAATGCCCGTTCGCATTGCGGACGGGCATTTCTTCAACTCAACCAATCAAAAGATCAGTAATAGCGGCGATGGCCGCCGTAATACGGCGCACGGTAGCCGTAGCGCGGACCGTAGCCGTAGTGCGTGCGCGGGAGATAGCCGTAGCGCGGGCCGTAGCCATAGCGATACGGACGATAGTAGGGACGGTAGGCGCCCGGGGCCGCAATCACACCGCGATAGCCATACCCGTAGCCATAGCCGACGGGGGCGACGACCGCGTCTTCACGGTAGGTCGGATACGGCGCGAACGCACCCGGGCCGGTATAGGTCGGGCCCTGGTTGACGTAGTAATATTGCGTGGTCGGCTCGGCGAGGTACTCAAAGCCAAAACCGCCATAACCCGGGCCATAACCCCAGCTGCCGCCGCAACCCGTGTTGCAACCGGAATAGACCGGTGCAACCGGCGCGCAAGTCGTGTAGTCGCAATCCGCGGCCACCGCGGCGCCCGCAAACATCATAGTGGCTGCCGCGACCAGCCCCGAAATCATTTGACGCATTACTCTCTCCTGTTGAATTCCGTTCGTTGGATTTTGACGTTTCTTAGCCGGGGCTCCTGCCGGGCACCCCGGCATGCGGCCGCGGCCGATGACGCCGCGGATAGTCGTTGATCTCAGGCGCGAGGATCACCGGCGGCGGATCCACGGGCACGTCCATCTGCGGCGGCAGCGGCGCCGATTGCGCGCCCCAGCTCTGGTGGTAGCTCTCGGCCGGCTTCGGCAATTTGCGGTTCGCGGGTGGCTCGACCTCGAGGCGGCCGTAGCCGGGCCGCAAGCCCAGCGTCGGATAATAATGGCCGACGTCGGTGGGCTGCCGCTCGGCGATATAGCGCCCGCCGTAAATCGTTGGCTGCACCTGGACGTTCTTGCCGAGGCCCCAAACACCTTCGACGACACTGTAGGATGCGTCGATGTTGTTGATGATGATCGGCACGCCGGGACGGCCAGGAACGACAATATCGAAGCCGCCGTCGGCAAACGCCGTCGCGGGCAGTCCGATCAGAAAGGCTGCGAGCGCCAGAGCGCGCATGGAAGGGTCCCGGTTATCCGGGCGACAACCTATCCGATTGCGGCGCGGAGGGGGTTAAGGCCGCTCCACCAAATTCCGGTAAGCCTAACACCTAGGAATCGCGCGCCGCTCAAATGCTGCGAAGCGAGCTAGCGAAGCGTTAACGCCCTGCGGCCGCCGCGATGCTCGGCGTCGCTCTAACCACGCCGGGATGAATGGCGCAAATTGCATATCTTCTACGCGATCAAATCGAAGTGACGCTGCTCACGCAAAATGGCGGGACGACTCCTCGACAACAGCACTTAGCGTCTCGCTTAACGACGGTCTCAACCGCATGGAGCAAATACCATGACGAGCCTGAAACTGATCGGCGTCACCGCGATCACGGCGTCCGCATTGGCGAGCCCTGCCTTTGGTCAAGCATCCATCTCCAATCCAGACGCCTGCCAGTCCATGTTCCCGAGCGCGAATTGCATGAACGTGGGCGCCGGCAGCCCCTACGCGACCAGCCGTCAACAGCGGCAATATCGGCGTACGGCCTACCGCCAGCCGAACCGCTACTATGATGCGAACAGGCCCAACAGCGGCTTCCGGCCGGTGGATACGGCGGGCGCGGTTGCAGGCGCCGCCGTCGGCACCGCGGCGGCCGTTGCCTCAGCTCCATTCCGGAGTTGGGACAACTCGTACGCCTATGACAATTCCGGCGGTTACAGCGGAAGTTACGACCGCGGAGAAATGGGCTGGTACGGCAATTGGGATACTTACGCGGCCCGAAACGGCATCGTTTGCCGGCCCGGCACTTGGTTCAAGGGCGAAGACGGTCGCCGGCACATCTGCCAGTAGGCTGATCCAGGTCGAATGTGATGAAAGAAACGGGCGGCCTCCGGGCCGCCTGTTTCTTGTCCGCAAGGCCGATCGCGGGGTTCTGGCACTTTCCGATCAAGTCTGGTATTGCGGCGCGCACGGGCCGGACGGCCCCGGCGCATGCCGGTCCCTGCCCGCATCCCAGCGTCGCCGGCTTAGCTCAGCGGTAGAGCAGCGGTTTTGTAAACCGAAGGTCGGGGGTTCAATCCCCTCAGCCGGCACCATAAAAAACGATTACAATACAGATACTTATTATATTTCTGCCGACTCGTAACGGCCGTTTCTTTGTCGCATTTTGTCGCACTATTTCGCTAGTGTTTTCAATGGGTCAAAATTGCTACGAATAGTTGGATGCGACAAGGACGCGACAAAACGCTCGCCACGGCCGAGCTGGAGCTGCGCATCTTATTGCTGCCGCCGATCTTACGCGGCGCTCATCTCGGCGGCCCCAAGCTGCACGCTCAGCGGCTCGTCGAGCTTTGGAAGGTCGGAGGTACCGACGACGTCCCGCTCAGTATGGCGTTCCGGCTCCTCGACGCGGACGCGATCGCAGGGGCGATTTTGCGGACCGTGGCGGCCAAGGACTACCCTGGAGATGCGCGCTTCTGGACGTTCCCGGACCTCACCGACTTTCTGCCCGAATTGTACGACTTGTGCTGGCAAGCCATGTTGGACGGCACCTTGTCGGTTGAAGCGGTCAAGGGCTTGCACAGCAAAAGGCACCGCGCGGTTACGCCGGTCGAATTGCCGCGGCTTCGGCCGGACTGGCAACTGTCGAGGCTGTGCTTGGACGAGCGCGACGAGCTCGTCGATGCCCGCGTGCGCCGCGCGCCAGCCGAGCCGGTTCAGAAACGCTGGCGCAAACGGCCATCCCGGGAAAAGCTTAAGGCCGCGATGGACGAGATCGCGAAGGCCTATTCGCCCGACGCGAATCCTCCTCCCGTGGAGAATCCTCCCACCGAAGAGACGGTATGGGCTGAGCTGAAGGCTTGCCTCGGGCCAGACGTGACACGGCAAGACACGCGGGACGCGCTGAAGGACTATCCGCTGCTGCGGCGGCCATCGGGACGACCCAGGAAACCCACCCCGAGCTAATTCGCCGAACGAAATTCGCCGACATTCTTTGCTCGGCGAATTAGCGATTATCGCCCGGCCATTTCAAATTTGGCAGAACTACGTGGCACCCATTCGAAAAGGGCCACGTCATGAGCAAGAATCCCGCATCCACTCCGTCGCCAGCGGACCTACCCGACGATTTTCTGAAGGGCGCCGCGGCTATCGCCGAACACTTGCGCAGCACGGGCCTCAACGTCACCGAGGGCGACGTCTATTACCTAGCCAAGATGAAGAAGCTCCCCATCGGCAAGTTTGGCAAAAATCTCATAGCTAGCAAACGACGCCTCAGCCGCGACCTGCGGCGCGCCGCGCAAGCTCACACAGCCTAGTCAGGAACGTCCCGCTCGGTCCCGCTGCATGCCAGGCGGAAGGAATCCTCGCAGCAAGCAAATCGGCCGGCCCCCCACCCACGTCAAGGAATAGGGAAACCGGCCGCAACAGCAGAAGGGTATTTCAGCATGAGGGATGTAAGGGAAGACCCGCGCTCCGTCAACCAGCACCCAGCGATCGAAGCGTTAATCGCCCATATCGAGGAGCTGATCGCCGATGTTGAAGTCGAGATCGAAATTCTCGATTTCGAGATCGACCAGCTCCAGGAAGATAAAGGCGAGCACGAGCACCGTCTCTGGAATCTGGAAGATGAACTTCAAATCCTGATCGATCAGAAGGATGATAGCGCAGCGTGAAGCTGCGGAGGCGTCGCCCAGAAGGGCGGCGCCTCTTCTTTTTCAACAGAAGGGAAACACACCATGCCCCGCGCAAGCCAAGTCTTCGGATCGCAATTTTTTAAGGCCACCGAATTCGGCAGCAAACCGCTCACGCTCACGATTCACAGCTGTTCAATCGAGGTGATCCAGGGCGAAGAGAAATACGTCGTCGAATTCGTCGAAGACCAGCGTCGACTAGTCCTGAACGCCACCAACGGTCGCGCGATTGCAGCCATTCACGGCGATGAAATGGATGACTGGCCCGGTTGCACTGTCACCTTGATTCCGGCCACTGCCAAGAACCCCAATGACCCCAATGGTGATCCGGTGCCTGCAATCCGCGTGCAGGCGCCGACGAACGGCCAACCCGCAGCGAAAGCGGCGGTCGCAGTACCTGCGAAGAACGCCGACATGGACGACGAAATTCCGTTCTAGGTGCCGTCATGGCAGCAATGCAACTACCATCTGAACTCAAGGCCAAGCTGGCGCCGCTGCTGCGCCTGCAATCTTCAAGCAACGATGGCGAGCGCGCCAATGCGTCCGCCGCCATCGGCCGGTTGCTCGCACGTTACAACCTGGATTGGCACGATCTCACCGAGCTGCTGCTCGCCGAGCCGGCGCCGCCGATTGCGCCTGCACCGCCACCCGATACGTCATGGAAGCGGTCGTCAGGCGCGAAAGACCTGCCGCGCAAGCAATTGCTCATATTGCTCGATTCGATCGAGAGGAGAAGGCCGTTTTTGCCGATCAAGAGCGCCGGCTTTGTGAGTTCGCTGCGCAACTACCACTGCCCCGTGGTGCATCTTTCGGAAAGACAGTGGGCGTGGCTGCAAGACCTGCTTGTGGCGACTGGAGTGTGAGTGATGACGACCGCGCTCGGCACCGCCATCGCCTTCGCTCGCCGCGAGCACGCAGTGCTGACGCTGACTTGGCCGATCGACGTCAACGGTAAACTGCGCTGTTGCTGCCGTCGTGCGGTTGGCTGTCTCTCACCGGCAAAGCATCCCTACGGTCGCCTGGCGCCGAATGGACTGCTCTCCGCCTCAACTGATGAGATGACGATCCGACGCTGGTTCGCCGACGAGCCGGCGGCTAATCTCGGCATCCGTACCGATCGCTTGATCGTCATTGACGCCGATCCGCGGCATGGTGGCGACGCGACCCTTGCCGAATTGGAGCGCGAGCAGCCATTTCCGAAGACATGGCGCTCGCTGACCGGCGGCGGTGGCGAACATATCTTATTCGCCTGCCCGGAAGGCGTCACCGTCAATTCCAGCCAAGCGAGCAGCAACCCGGTGCTCGGCGCCGGCATCGATGTCCGAGCAAGGGGCGGTTACATCGTCGCATCGCCGTCAAGGCACATTTCCGGCCGCTCCTACGCCTGGAGCGTCGATCACCATCCGGCCGAGACGCCGCTTGCGGTGGCGCCGGCATGGTTGCTGGAACGGCTGGCAACGCATCAGGCCGACACTGCGCCCTTACCGCGACAACCTGAAGAGTGGCTGCGGCTGACCCGCGAGCCGGTCGTCGAATATCAGGACTTCGCCTGCGCTCGCTTTGCCGGTTACCTGGTCCGGCATCTCGATCCTGTCGTCGCCTTCGACATCCTGTTTTGGTGGAACGATCACGTCTGCCGGCCGCCGCTCGAAGCCACCGAAGTGCACCGGATTTGGCAACGCATCGTCCGCCGCGAAGCCGAACGGGTTAGCGAGGAGGCGCGCCGTGCGTGATTCCGAGGACGTCGACGCCATCCGCAAGGCGCGCGCAAGCCGCCGAAAAAAACCCGCAACCGGCACCGGGCCGGTCAACGGAGGTTGGAGGACCAAATGCATGGAACATAAGTCCGCGCTGGCGGGCAATGTTGCCAACGCGCTGGTCGCGCTCCGCTTTGACCCGGCCTTACACGACGCCTTCGCCTTCGACGAGATGCTGTGCACTCCCATGCTGATGCGACCGCTGTTCAAGGAAGACAGCGGTTTCACCACACGTCCGGTTACTGATGGCGACGTCACATTGGTACTGGAGCGACTGCAATGGATGGGTTTGCGGCGGCTCGGCAAGGATACCTTGCATCAGGCCGTCGAAGCCCGTGCCCGCGAACGCGCCTTCCATCCGGTCCGCGACCATCTCAGCGAGCTTGTATGGGACGGCCAGCCGCGGCTGTCGAAATGGCTGACCTATTATCTCGGCGCCGATCATTCGTCGTATACGGAAGGCATTGGCACACTGTTTCTAATCAGCCTAGTGGCGCGCATCTTCGAACCCGGCTGCCGTGCCGATCATATGCTGGTGCTGGAGGGGCCACAGGGAATCCTGAAGTCAACGGCGTGCAGGGTGCTCGGCGGCAAATGGTTCTCCGACAATTTACCCGACGTTGCGAGCGGTAAGGACGTCAGTCAGCACCTGCGCGGCAAATGGTTGATCGAAGTCGCCGAAATGCACGCGATGAATCGCGCCGAGGCGACCGTGCTGAAGTCCTTTATCAGCCGCACGGTCGAACGCTACCGGCCCAGTTATGGGCGCCTGGAGGTGATCGAGCCGCGGCAATGCGTGTTCGTCGGCACCACCAACAAAGACGCCTATTTGCGTGACGAGACCGGCGGCCGCCGGTTCTGGCCGGTGGTGGCTCAGAGCATTGACATCGAGGCACTCGCTCAGGACCGCGACCAACTGCTTGCAGAAGCTGTCGCACACTATCGCCGCGGCTCGCATTGGTGGCCGGACAAGAACTTCGAGCGTGAGCACGTCATGCCCGAGCAGGCCGCCCGCTATGAGGGCGACGCCTGGGAACAGCCGATCAAGCGCTATCTCGACAGGCTCAGCGACAAGAAAACCACCGTCCTGCGCGTCGCCCTCGGCGCGCTTGGATTCGAGGGGGACAGGCCGCTTGTCGTTCCGGGCGATCCGCAGCCGGCGCGCGGCACGCCGATCAATCGCCTTGGCACCGCCGATCAGCGGCGGATAGTCGCTACGCTGACCGCGCTGGGTTGGGTTCGGGGCAAGCGCGAAGGAAACAACCGGTTTTGGGTGCCGGCGAAGGATACCAGGTCATGACGCAGTGACACATATGACGCACGCTCTTATAGACCCCGTGTACTGAAAATATACAGGGGGACCATAGGGAAATCCGTCATTTGCGTCACTGCGTCATGCCCCATCAGGCTTTGCGGGTCCGGTCCCCCGCGGCCGGCGCCATCCGTCATTTTGTTCGTACGGTTCAAAACAAAAGGAGAGCATTATGGCACGACCGAGTGGCATCAAAGCACTGGAAGATCAGCTACGCTTTCAAGGCGAGCTGCCGCCGTCGAAAGCGCAGCTCAAAAAGCAGCTTCGGGCGGAGGGTCAGTTGCCGCCGACGAAGGGACAACTTCGCAAGCAAACGCAGGGCCAAGACGCGCCTGCATCGTGCGAACGAACAGCGATCACCGCGGTCGAATATGGCGGGCTGCAAGCAGCGTTCGATCACTTCAACGCGGAGCTGTTCGACGGAGCATTGACCGACGTGATGATCGTGTACCAGCGGCACGCCCACTCGCGCGGACATTTCGGAGCCAATAGATTCGCTTGGCGCGGCGGCGGCTCCGACAAAGGCGAGTTGAGTTTGAACCCCGATCACTTCGTCGAACGTACGGACGAACAAATCTGTTCGACGCTGGTGCACGAGCAGGTTCATGTCTGGCAGCACCAGTACGGCAAGCCAGGATCACGCGGCTATCACAACAGGGAATGGGCCGCGAAGATGAAGTCGATCGGCCTGCAGCCATCGAACACCGGAGCCGTGCGCGGTAAGGAAACCGGACAAAACATGACGCACTACGTCGTGGACGGTCCGTTCCGCGATAGCTTTGCCGTGCTGGCCGCAACCGGCTGGAAGCTGAATTTGGAGTCGGCCTACCGCCCTAGCTCTCATGGCAGAGGCGCCAGCAGCAAAACCAAGTTCACCTGCCCTTCGTGTGGGCAGAATGCGTGGGGCAAGCCAGATCTGGCCATCGCCTGCGTTCCGTGTCGGATGCAGATGCACTCAATTGATCAATCGTACGATCAAACGCAAGCGGCCTAACGCTCCACAGCCCTCCACGCCGGGGCGAAATCCTAGTGCCGCACGCCGGCCGCTCAATGGTGATCAGGTAGACGAGCCGCGCCTGGATGCTGCCATCACAACAGGAGACGCCAGTCTCGCGGTGTTCGCCCTGTTTCGATGGCTTTACGTGCGATCCGAATGATCAAGCAGAGTGTCATTCTGCTTCCTCAATCGGCGTAGCTCCATTCTTAGACTAGTTCGTGTTATACCGCGATTGCAGCAGCGGCGCGAAACAGGAGGCCGCGATGACGATCACAGAACGCGATGTTGTTCCGCGTGAAGACGATCAGGACTTTCTGCTCGAATGCTGGAAGCAGTGCTTGGCTGAAATGCTTGCAGACGTCGTGGAAGAAAAACGTCGTTGGAAAGACGCATCCCAAACAATCAGAGCGGAGTCGTTGGCGGCAGTTGCGGAGGCGCGCGCGGCTTTCAGCGATGCTCTCATAAAGCTGGACCGCGCGATCGAGGAACGTCTCGGCGGGCTGCGGAGGCTGATTGACGAAAAGAACGGTCCACGCGTGCATCCATACGTCGAGGACAAAGTCCACTACGAGGGGCAGCTGATCGCGCATGAAGGCTCGACCTATCAGGCGCTATGCGACACCGGTCGCGCGCCGCCAGATGAGAAGCATTGGATCTGCGTCGCAGCAGGCGGACTCGATGGCCTTTCGTTTCGCGTGAGGGGTACCTATCAACACGACGAGCCGTATTCCAGATTTGACGTTGTTGCCCTCAATGGCGGGAGCTTCGTCGCGCGCCGAAACAATCCCGGTGCATGTCCGGGCGACGATTGGCAGGCACTCTGCTTCCAGGGGAAGAAGGGACCGGTTGGTCCGAAGGGCGATCGTGGCGAACGCGGCCCTCCCGGCCCGTCAATCAAGGGATGCGAGGTCGAGGCCGAACGGTACACGTTAATCCTGAACCAGGGCGATGGCACGTCAGTCAGTATCAACCTGCGTCCGTTCTTTGCCGCCTATCATGCGGAGTGCAACGGATGAGCAAGAAGCTACGTTATGTTAAGGCAGACGCCGTCCCTTACTGGACTTGCGGCGTCAGAGGTTGGCTGCTTGATCGCGAGAACTATCGCATCATTCCGCTCTGTTGGTCGCCCAATGAATACGTGGCACCCCCAATCGAAGTGGGCCGCGAGATGTGGGAGAAACTGGAGCGGATGGCGAGTGGCGATTGATCAGAAGGCAGCAATGTTGCCTGCCAAGTAGCCTTTCGCGGTCACCGCCTCGTCGTATCATCCCGCCGCCTGTACCGTCGCCGGTCTCGGTATCTTGAGCACGAGCAGCAAGAAACGGTTTGCATCGCCCGCAACCTGTCGGAACGACAAGAGCGCCGCCGTTACCTCAAATGCCAATGATTGTACACCTTGTTCCTTATGCAATCGTACCACGGGTTGTCCGTTGGTTCCGCTTAATCCGCATGTGAGGGAGCGACTGCGCCCAAACGGCAGCGCGACCTCAATCTTCGAAGCGATGCTCAGCTCGTCGAAGAATCTTATCGCCCTCCCTCAACCGGCTCTTCAAAATCATCTCCACCATCAGCGATCTCCGGCAACAGACGAATGCCAGCGGGCCTTCCTTCCTCGTGAAACCAGAGGTCCACGATCTTTGTGTCGTCGCTGTGTGGTCGCGGAAGGGCTTCTCGTACCTTAAAAGTCGTCGGCAAATTCACAGATGTTCCAAACACAAGAGCATGCTGCTTGGGTAGTGACGGAAGGCGCTTGAGAAGCGACTCAGAAATGAATGGTGTCATTTGACGTATCTGCGAGAGATCGTCGGGATTTTGAATCCTATGCACGACGAAATTCGAGCACTGACTAAGGACCGTCTTTGAGAGTTCGCTTGGACGCTGCGATGCGAGCAGAACGAACATTCCGTACTTGCGTCCCTCTTTGGCGATCCGCTCAAAGCCCTTGGTGGCGTCTACGGCATAACGCGAGGGAGTTGCCCCAATATAACGATGGGCTTCCTCCAACAGCAGGTGGACGGGAAATCGGTTCCTAGGATCGGCTCGACGTAGCAGCTTGAAAAGCATGCGTGCAGTCACAGAGCTAACGAGCTCGACCACCTCGTCTTCGACATCATTCATGTCTAGAATGATAATCTGGTCCTTCTTGGTTAGGTTGGCTCCATCGCTCTTGAGACCGAGAAGCTCGGAGAGAAATTGAGTAGCAGTCGGCGCTGTGGCGACTTCCGCATTGCTGTGCCGCAGAAATGCGTACTCCTCCCGATCCTTCAATGATTTTAGTCGCGTGACCATTGAAGAGCAGTAGTCGCGGATTTGGCGATTCCCATGCGCTTCTTCGTATAAGAT
>JAEYRD010000141.1 GCA_023435725.1 Pseudomonadota bacterium
CGTGCTCGACAAGTCGTTCGGCGCTCCCCGCATCACCAAGGACGGCGTCACCGTCGCCAAGGAGATCGAGCTCGAGGACAAGTTCGAGAACATGGGCGCCCAGATGGTGCGCGAAGTCGCCTCCAAGTCCGCGGACGCGGCCGGCGACGGCACCACCACCGCCACCGTGCTCGCCCAGGCGATCGTGAAGGAAGGCGCCAAGTCGGTCGCCGCCGGCATGAACCCGATGGACCTCAAGCGCGGTATCGACCTCGCGGTCGAAGCCGTCGTGGCGGACCTCCAGAAGAACTCCAAGAAGGTCACCTCGAACGACGAGATCGCCCAGGTTGGCACCATCTCGGCCAACGGTGACGCGGAGATCGGCAAGTTCCTCGCCGACGCCATGAAGAAGGTCGGCAACGAGGGGGTCATCACCGTCGAGGAAGCCAAGTCGCTCGAGACCGAACTCGACGTCGTCGAGGGCATGCAGTTCGACCGCGGCTACATCTCGCCCTACTTCGTCACCAACGCCGACAAGATGCGCGTTGAGATGGACGACGCCTACATCCTCATCAACGAGAAGAAGCTCTCCTCGCTGAACGAGCTGCTCCCGCTGCTCGAGGCCGTGGTGCAGACCGGCAAGCCGCTGGTCATCGTCGCCGAGGACGTCGAAGGTGAAGCGCTCGCGACCCTGGTCGTGAACCGCCTCCGCGGCGGCCTGAAGGTTGCGGCCGTCAAGGCTCCGGGCTTCGGCGATCGCCGCAAGGCCATGCTGCAGGACATCGCGATCCTGACCGGCGGCCAGGCGATCTCGGAAGACCTCGGCATCAAGCTCGAGAACGTCACGCTCAACATGCTCGGTCGCGCCAAGAAGGTGATGATCGACAAGGAGAACACCACGATCGTCAACGGCGCCGGCAAGAAGGCCGACATCGAGGCGCGCGTGGCCCAGATAAAGGCGCAGATCGAGGAGACCACCTCGGACTACGACCGTGAGAAGCTCCAGGAGCGTCTTGCCAAGCTCGCGGGCGGCGTCGCGGTGATCCGCGTCGGCGGCGCGACCGAGGTCGAGGTGAAGGAGCGCAAGGATCGCGTTGATGACGCGATGCACGCGACCCGCGCCGCGGTCGAGGAAGGCATCGTCCCGGGCGGCGGCGTCGCCCTGCTCCGTGCCTCCGAGCAGCTCAAGGGCCTGCGCACCAAGAACGACGACCAGAAGACCGGTGTCGAGATCGTGCGCAAGGCGCTGTCGGCTCCCGCTCGCCAGATCGCGATCAACGCCGGTGAAGACGGCTCGGTGATCGTCGGCAAGGTGCTGGAGAACAAGTCGTACACCTACGGCTTCGACTCCCAGACCGGCGAATATGCCGATCTCGTCAAGAAGGGCATCATCGACCCGACCAAGGTGGTCCGTACCGCGATCCAGAACGCAGCCTCGGTTGCGGCTCTCCTGATCACCACGGAAGCCATGGTCGCCGAGCTGCCCAAGAAGGGCGGCGCCGGTCCGGCGATGCCCCCGGGCGGCGGCATGGGCGGCATGGACTTCTAAGTCCGGCCGTTCAGGCAAAGTCACGAAATGCGAAACCCCGGCAGCGATGCCGGGGTTTTTGTTTTTTGGCCCCCCTCGTCATTCCGGGGCGCGCCCGCTTGGCGCGAGCCCGGAATCCATAACCACGAACGTCAATTGGATATCCCGGGGTAGAGATCATCCCAGTTCGGGTTCTGCTCCTCGATCAGGCGTGTCTTCCAATCCCGCCGCCACTTCTTGAGCTCCTTCTCGCGCGCAATGGCGCTCGCCGCATCATCGTAGATTTCGAACAACACGAGCTTGTCGACGCCATACTTGGTCGTGAAGCCGGGGGCGGCCTTCGTCCTATGCTCGTATACGCGGCGCACGAGGTCATTGGTCACGCCGATGTAGATCGTGCCGTGCTTCCTACTCGCGAGGATGTAGACGTAGTAGGCCATTCCATCCGCCTGGGGTTATGGGCTCGCGCTTCGCGCGCCCCGGAATGACGGGGTGAGGGTCACCACACCTTCCCGAGCCGCTCCATGCGCGGCTCGCCCTCCTCGTTCAGCGACCAGAAGATCCGCGTCGCTCGGCCTACGAGATTGTCCGTCGGCACGAAGCCCATCGCGGTCATCATGCGGCTGTCGGTGGAGTTGTCTCTGTTATCGCCAAGCACGAAGAAGTGGCCCGGCGGCACCGTGTAGACGCTGGTGTTGTCGTAATAGGCGTTGTCGATGCAGTCGTAGGTCACGTAGGAGGCGCCGTTCGGCAGCGTCTCGCGCCAGCGCTTGACCTTTGCACCGGCGTCGACGCCGCAAACAGAGCCGGCGAATACCTCACCCAAAGGGACCCGCGTCACGAGCTTCTCGTTAAGAAAGAGCTGTCCCCGCCCCATTTGGACGCGATCGCCGGGCAGTCCGACCACGCGCTTGATGTAGTCGACCGAGGTGTCCTTCGGCGAACGAAACACGACGACGTCGCCGTATTCCGGCTGGGCGGCCCGGAAGCGACCGGAGATCCAGGACGGCGCGAACGGAAACGAATAGCGGCCGTAGCCATAGGCATATTTTGCGGCGAGCACATAGTCGCCGACGATCAGCGTCGGCGCCATCGAACTGGACGGGATGTTGAACGGCTGGAACAGGAAGAAGCGAAACAGGAACGGCGGCGACCACAGCACCGGGATCAGCAGGATCAGGATGACGATCGCCTTCCATTCCCGCGATTGCGCCGACGGCCGGATGGTTTCCTGAAGAGTGGTCATGTGCCTGCCCGATCAAGACTGTCGCCATCGCGAGATTACGCAACCTTTGCGCGCATGCAATCCATGCCCCCTCAGGACTTGGTCGCCCCGCCCGTGGACCGCGTTCGCGCGCCGCCAGGCACCCGTCAGTCGCGCGCAAAATCCCTGAAACAGTGGCGCACCCATTCGATGGTGAGCCGCGTGGCCGGATCGCGCTTGAGATGGTTCTGCACCAGCAGCCAGACGTCGCGCCGCCTGGGCAAAAGCGTCGTGCGCAGGCTGCGGTCGGCGAGCAAAGCCCCGCAGCTGTGTTCGGGCAGCACGCCGGTGGCCTGATGCGACTGGATCATGGTGCTGATGATGCGGACATTGTCGGTGACGCAGCGCACGTTCGTCAGCCGCTTCGCCCGCAGGAACTGCGCCTCAGGAATGGCGTCGAGCTCGTCCGGATAGACGCAGGCGACCGGCTCGCTGCCGGCGTGATCGGCCGGCTCGAAGAAATACAGCCTGACATCGCCAAGTTTCGAGATCGTGAAGTCGCCCTTGTCCGGCTTGCGCAGGCGGATGGCGAGGTCGGCCTGCCAGCGCGAGAATTTGACGTTGCCGCTGGCGGTCAGGAATTGCAGGGTCAGGCCCGGATGATCCCGCAGGAAGGCGCTGGCGTGTGGCGCCAGCAGCTCTTCGGCGACCGCATTGGTCGAGGCGATGCGCAGGCGGCCGACCGGGCCCGGCTGGCTCTCCTTGATGCGATCGATCGCCGCGACATGCGCGGCCATCGCGCCGACATGCTCGAGCACCGCCTCGCAGTGACGGGTCGGCCGGCGCAGACCGTCCACGGCGTCGAACAGCGGCACACCGAGATCGCGCTGAATGCGCGCGAGCCGGCGCCCCACCGTGGTCTCGTCGATGCGCAGCCGTGCGCTGGCGCCGGCATAGGTGCCCTCGTCCCTCACAGCGGCGATGATGCGCAGATCGTCCCAGTTCATCGGCGCGAGCCTAGCAGGCACTGCCGGTCCCTGCAAATTTGCAGCCACATGCTGCAATAGTCCTGCACATTGGCAGGCCTCCGCTGCGCTAGGGTCGCGTCATCCGATTTCTCCAGGAAGGCCTGACCAGCATGACCGCTCCAAAGACCCTGCTCGAACTCGCCGGCGCCGATCTCAATCCGCCCAAGCTCAGTGATGCCTGCCTCGCGCTGATCGACATCCAGAACGAATACCGCGCCGGCCCACTGGCGCTGCCCGACGCCGAGCCCGCGATCGCTGTCGCAGCCAAGCTGCTCGCGCGTGCCCGGCAGAGCGGCGCGGCGATCTTCCACGTCGCGCACAAGGGACGTGCCGGCGGCCTGTTCGACCGCGAGGCCGAGCGCGGCGCGATCGTCGAGAGCCTGACGCCGCTCGCGACCGAGCCCGTGGTCGAGAAGGCGCTGCCGAACGCCTTTGCCGGCACCGACCTGCAAGCCCTGATAGCGGCGACCGGACGCACCAACATCGTGTTAGCGGGCTTCATGACCCACATGTGCGTCAGCTCGACCGCGCGCGCCGCGCTCGACCTCGGCCTGCGCACCACGATCGCGGCCGACGCCTGCGCCACCCGCGACCTGCCCGACGGGCGCGGTGGCGCATTATCCGCAAGGACCATCCACGCGGTCGCTCTGGCGGAATTGTCCGATCGTTTCGCGATCATCGCGCGCAGCGACGCGCTGACCTGACGGCGCACGCGATGCTGCAGCTCTATTTCTTTCCGATGGCCTGCTCGCTCGCCAGCCGCATCGCGCTGATGGAGGCCGGCATCGAGGCGCGTTATCATCTAGCTCACATATGGACGAAGAAGGTCGTGGACGACGGCAGCGATTTCCGCGGCGTTTCGCCGAAGGGCGCGGTGCCGGTGCTGGTCCTGGAGAACGGCGAACGGCTAACCGAAAGCGCCGCGGTGCTGCAATACATCGCCGATGTGAAGCCGGAGGCGGGCCTCGCGCCCCGCTTCGGCGATCCCGAGCGCTACCGCCTGCAGGAATGGCTGAGCTTCATCGGCGCCGAGATCCACAAGGCTTTCCTGTTCCCGACCTTCTGGTACAAGGACGACGGCTCGCTCGCCAAGCCGCGTGCAAGGATCGCACAGACATTGGCGGTGCCATCAGCGCATCTTGCGGACCGCGAATTCCTCGTCGGCAACAGCTTCACCGTGGCGGATGCCCACCTCACCTGGGCCTTGCTGCTGCTCCGTCCCGCAGGCGTCGACATCGCGCAATGGCCATCGTTGTCGGCCTATCTCGAACGCATGCAAGCGCGGCCCGCCGTCCGAGGCGCGATCGCGACCGAGATGGCGCTTCGCAAGACCGTGGCGGCAGGCCCGGCGTGACAGGTCACTGGTGCGGCCGATGACGATTGGGCTAGATCTTGCGACCGACTGACGTTTCACAACGGGAACAAGATCATGACATCGCATGACACTGCGAAGCTATTGGCCGGCAAGGTTGCGCTGGTGACCGGCGCGGGACGCGGGCTCGGCCGCGCCTTTGCAGAGAAGCTGGCCGGCCTCGGCGCTGACGTCGCCATCCATGGCATGCGCGAGAACGGGCCGGCGGAATATGGCGAGGGCACCACCCTCACCGCGGTGGCCGCACAGATCGGCCAGGAATTTGGTGTCCGCAGCCAGCGCGTGCTCGGCGATCTCACCAGGGGCGACGACATCGCGCGCGTGGTTGCCGAGACGGAAGACGCGCTCGGCCCGATCGACATCCTCGTGCACAATGCCGGCGGCGATATTGCAGCTGCCGGCGGCAAGCCCGATCCGAACGATGCGGTGAACATCAAGGAGGCCGATGTGCGCGCGGTGCTGGAGCGCAATCTGCTCAGCACCATCCTGACCTGCCAGGCGGTCGCGCGCGGCATGATGGAGCGGCGACGAGGCCGTATCGTCACGCTTGGCTCGGTCGCCGCCTTCAAGGGGCGCACCAACGGCTCGATCTATGCGGTGTCGAAGGCAGGCGTGACACACTACACGCGATGCCTGGCCGACCAGCTCCGCCCCTACGACATCGCCGTCAACTGCATCGCGCCCGGCGATACCCGCACCGGCCGCTTCCTCGGCACGCGCGCGGTGGACCCGAACCAGATGGTCGAGACCGGCACGCTCGACCGCATCGCGACGGTCGACGAGGTCGCGCGCGTCGTCGAGTTCTTCGCAGGTCCCATGGGCGCGTTCGTCTCGGGCCAGGTGCTGAGGATCGACGGCGGCGGACAGTGCTGGCCGGGCTGAAAAAGCTTCCGCGCAAAAAGAAAAGGGCCGCTGCAAGCGGCCCTTTGTACCATCCAATACCAGCCGCGGATCAGTCGACCCGTGCCAGCACCGCGAGCTTGCGGATGCCCTTGTTGCGGTAGGCGTCCAGGAACGCGTAGTAGTCCTTGAACGACACGCAGCCGTTGGAGTCGCCGTTCGGCCCGAGCATGAAGGTGTGCGCGAGCAGGCCGTCGCGGCCGTAAATCGCGCTCTCGCCGCCGATCGGGGTCAGGCGCAGTGCCGGCACGCCATGGAACAGCGCTTCGCGCGGCTTCAGCGTGTAGATGTGCGGCGGCGTCACGCCGCGCATGCGGGTACGCTGGGAGCGCGGATCATCGAGGTTGGAGCCGAGGCCGGAATGCGCCTCGAGCCTGGTGCCGTCGGGCAGATAAACCGTCTTCGCGGTGATGTCGTAGACCGCGGTGTCGCGCTCATAGGGCGGCGCACCGCCGAACATCGGATTCTGCTCCTTCGGCGCGATGGCAGCGGTCACGCTGGCATCGGCCGAGGCATAGGCCAGCAGCCCGCCGGACGGCTCGCGCTTACCCCAGAGCTTCTCGACCATCGACTGGCGCGGCCCGGTGATCGACATCACCGCCGCCTTGGCGCGATCGGCGAAGGATTTCGGTTTTGCTTCCGGCGCCGGCACGATCTGGGCCGGATCCGCCGAGGCCAGTTGCACCTGCGCGTCAGCGCCGCGCTTGGCCTTGGCGGCATCGGCGATCTTGGCAGGGCCCTGCGGCTTGTTCGCTTCCGCGACCTTGGCGATCACGCTCGGCTTCGGGGTGTCCTTGGCCATGTCTTTGGCCTCAGCAACCCTGGTTGCGGGGGCGGCGCTGGCCGCATTCGATTCCACGCCCTGGGTCGCAGCTGCGGCAAAGCGCTCGTTGAACATCTCGCGCGAGATCGGGGCTGCGACCTGCAGCCGGTCGGGCAGCAGCGCGAAGGCTTCGTTGATGGCCTCGCCCGCTTCGCGCAGCGCCACCTTGGGCGCGCGCTTGATCACGGGCTCGTCGTAGCCGGCGCTGCCGACGGTCGGATAGACGCTGGCGCCGAGGACATTGCTGTACACGGTCCAGCCGGCGCCGAGCACGACGCAGCCGAGCGCCGCGGCGCCAAACCAATTGGTAGAGGCCATTTTCCGGGAAGACTTCCGAGAAGATTTGTTGGACTTCCGTGCCGCGTTACTCTGCGCAGCGATACTCGTACTCATTCGCCTTGCGTCCAGGACGGTGTCACTCAGTCCCCCTTCAAAGTGCCGCTGGTCACGATCCGGAAACAGCATCTCGCAGGAGGTCGGAGCGTCATTAAGGCGACTTTTAGTTAAATGCAGATTAAGTTCGGGCAGATATGGGGCAATTCGTTAACGCTGTCCCATTTCGAGAAAAAAGCCCGCAGAACTACGGACTTAGTCGAAACTGTTAACTATAATTCTCGGCAGGTTCAGCGCGATCGGCGGGCGTCTCCACCCGCACCCATGACGCACTCAACAACGTCCTTTTCGTGATCATCAAAACGGTCCGAGCATAGCGCCGAAGCGTTGCGCGGGGCTGGTGCGCGCCGGCTCACCATCGACGCGCGTGACGAGCGGAGCCAAAGCCGGTCTGCGGCATATCACGCCGCGCGCTCACGCAGGCCGTGCCCTGACTGAAAGTTGATCGCGCCGGTCTGGAAAAGGCCGCGTCGGGAAAATAGCTGCCACAGCGGCACTTTTCAGCAGCCTCTGCGCGTGATACGGTACCGTATCAACATCGCCTTGAACTGTGCCGAGCACGCAAACGGAGGCTGGCATGAGAGGGTTCGCGCGCGCCGGATTTTTTGCTCTGGCGTGGTCGTTCTTGTTGATGGGATACGCGGTCGCGCAGCCTGCCAATGCGGGCTGCACATCCTCGCCGTCCGCAAACGGCACGCAGACATGGCGCTGCGACAACGGCATCACCATCGTTGCTGAAAATGGCGCCAGGTTTGAACTTAGGGACGCCAACCGCGACGGACATATTGACTCCGTCGAGTTGAGCAGCCAGGCGCTGTTGGTCGAGGTGCCCAAAAAGCCCGGCGGCAATCGCTTCAAGGTGCTGACGCCGCAGGCGATCGCCGCGGTGCGCGGCACGAAATGGGCTGTCGATGTCACGGAGGCCAAGACTGCCGTCTTCGTTGCCGACGGCCGCGTCGGCGTGAGCCGCAGGACCCCTGGGCGCGTCGTCGTTTTAGGCCCCGGCGAGGGCGTCGATGTGGAAGCGACCGGCCCGTTGACCGTCAAGACATGGGGCCAGCCGCGCGTCGACGCGCTGATGGCGAGACTCGGCCGGTAAGGGCCAATAAGACTCGGACAACAGAGCAGATAGCAGTACGACGCAATGAATAGACGCGCTCAGATCCTGGTGGCACTCGTCCTCACCGCGCTGTGGGGCGCGGGCATCTATGCAGCCCACGCCAACGGTCATCTGCGCTTTCTCGATCGCCTCGAGGCGACGCTGACGGATTGGCGAACGCAGGTCCGCGGCGTGCAATCTCCACCCGATCTCGTCACCATCGTCGCGATCGACGATACGGTCGTGAAGCGCGGCGGCAGTTATCCGCTGCCGCGCGCCGATCTCGCCCGTGTCGTCGACACCATCGTGCAGTTCAAGCCGAAGGTGATCGCGATCGACCTCTTGCTGGTCGACCGCAGCGCCGCGATCGGAGACGCCACGCTGGCGAACACGCTCGCCACCGGCCCCATGGTCCTCGCCGCCGCGGCGATCTTCCCATCCGCGAGCGAGACCGTGGCCCCGAGCAGCGCAGGCCCGCTCGCCGACCTGCCGCAGGCCGAGCGCTTCCTGCTGCCGCTGCCCGCATTCGCCGACCACGCCGAGGTCGGCGTCGTCAATGTCGCGACGGGACAATCGGGCTCGCCGCTCTCGGTGCCGATGCTGTTCCGGACGCGCGACAAGGTCGAGCTGTCGTTCCCGTTGCGGGTCGCTGCGCGTGCTCTGGACAAGCCGCTGACGATCGCGCCGGACCATCTCCTGCTCGGTGATCGCGCGGTGCCGACCGACACCGACTTCGCGCTGCCGATCACCTATTACGGCCCGCGCCGGACCATCCGCACCGTAAGCGCGCAGAGCATCTTCGACGGCACGCTCAATCGCGCGGCGATCGAGAACCGGATCGTCGTAATCGGCGCCGCGGTCGCCGGCGGCGGCGACTTCTATCCGACGCCGTTCGATTCCCTGATGCCCGGCGTCGAGGTGGTCTCGACCGCGATCACTCATCTCGTCGCCGGCGACAGCATCGTACGCGACCGCAGGGTTCGCATCGCCGACGCGCTTGCCGCGATCCTGCTGCCGGTACTGCTGGTGGGTCTGCTCGCCTGGCGGCGCAGCGCGCCCGGCCTCGTCGCAGCGGCCGTGCTGATGATCGCATGGGCCGGGCTCAATCTGTTCGCGTTCACCCATGGCATCTGGCTGAACGCCGCGACCACGCTCGCTGCCGCAGTGCCGCCGGTTGCGGTCTTTGCCGGCGTGCAACTATGGACCGGAGGCCGCCGCACGCAATATCTCGCGGCCAAGAGCAAATCGCTCGCGCAATTCCAGGCACCCGCCGTGCAGGAATGGCTCGCGCGCGATCCGAATTTCCTGTCGAAGCCGGTCCGGCAAAATGCTGCCGTCGTCTTCATCGATCTCTCCGGCTTCACGGCGCTGAGCGAAAAGATCGATCCGGGCGAGCTCCAGGATCTGCTCAAGGCCTTTCACGCGCTGATCGACAAGGCCGCGGTCGACTGCGGCGGCATGATCACCGGCTTTCTCGGCGACGGCGCCATGATCCTGTTCGGGCTGCCGAGCGCGATGCCGGATGACGCGGCGCGCGCGCTCAAATGCGCTATCGACCTGCATCGCAGCGTCGAGCGCTGGATCGGCACCCTCTCGCCCGCGATCGGTGGGCGGCTTGGTTTCAAGATCGGCGCGCATTTCGGCCCGATCGTCGCCTCCCGCCTCGGCGGAAGCCACCAGCACATCACGGCGACGGGCGACACCGTCAACGTCGCCAGCCGTTTGATGGAGGTCGCCGCCCAGAACGAAGCGCGGCTCGCGCTGACCGATACCCTGCTGGAGGCGGCCGACTTCCACGGCGCGCCCGACGGCCTTCTGTCCGGCCCCCTGCTCACCCAGGTTCGCGGCCGTTCCGGTGTCGTGATCGCCTGGTTCTGGCGCGACCGGAACGGGCCCAGCCAGGCCACCACCAGGGCCGAGATGATCGACTGAAGCCGCCAGCCCTTGCGGCGGCTGCGAGCGGTCCGGAACATCGCGCTTGGCGCCTTTGATCAGATCGGTGCCGTAGGATTCGATCGCCAGCAGCTCGCGCTTGCCCGACAGTACCGTACCCCTGCCAGCCAACGGTCAGCTCTGGGCAAGGTTCGCCGGATACGCTTGCGTTTCAGCCGCCCAGCTTGCCGCCCGTCATGTCGGCGTCCAGCCTAGTCACGCACGTTTTTGGACGTCGCCCCGCGCAGCGTCATGTTCAGTTCGCGCTCGCAACTACGCGGAAATCAGACGAGGGGCATCCGGAGTATGAAGAACTTAGGTGGAAGGACGGTCTTTAGGTCATGAACAATCCATTGGATGCCCACGTCGCCGCCTATGAAGGCAAGAGCATATACGATTTCGACAACGAACTCTTATTGACCTGGTATCCGAAGCGGATTGCCCAGGCCACCAAAGTTGCGGGGGCGGTTTTGGATTTGGGGCTGGGGCACGGCTTTGCCACCGAAATCTTTTCGGGCAAATGCGCCCGCCACGTTGTTCTTGAAGGCTCCCCCGCGGTCATTCGAAACTTCAAGCTGAAATTTCCTGAGAACAGAAGCGAAGTTATCGAAACTTACTTCGAAGAATTTGATACGGACGAAACATTCGACCTTATCGTGATGGGTTTCATCCTGGAACACGTCGATGATCCCCTTCTGATCTTGAACCGCTTCAGGAAATTTCTAGCGCCCGCGGGCAAACTCTTTGTAGCGGTACCCAATGCCGAGGCCATGAACCGAAGGTTGGGGAATCTTGCGGGTATGCTACCCGATATCGAGTCTCTCTCGGAGACCGACCTGCTCCAAGGACACAAGCGGTACTTTACGGTCGATTCACTCACCAAGCTGGTGAACGATGCAGGTTACAAAATTGAAAAAATGGAAGGCCTCTATCTAAAGCCCTTCAGCACGCGTCAGATCCTGTCATTGAATCTCGAAGACAGCGTCGTTCAGGCTATGTGCGAACTGGGAATTGAATATCCGGAACTGTCCCTTGGAATGCTTGCCCAACTCACTTCGATCGATTCGGCGCGATCATGAGAGTTGCGTGAACACCGAAAATGTCAGTTAGTCTCAAATTGCTGCGGCCATGCCCACCTTTTGAAAGCAAAAGCAAGGTCAGTTTCCCGGCTCATCGAAGGCAGGCGTCGTGAGAACAGTATTGGTTTCAGGCGCTCATGGAATCATCGGTTACGGAATCTTACGCTCCTTAAGAACGTCGAAGCGGCCGATGAAGCTCATCGGCACCTCGATATATACCGACTCGGTGGCGCCGGGATTTTGTGACGTCTTTGAAGAGGTGCCCAGGACGGATGCGCCAGGCTATCTCGATTGGCTTCTCGCGCTGCTGCGCAAGCATCACGTCGATGTCGCGATCCCCGGCATTGATGCGGACATGTACAAATGGGCGGACCACGTCGCTGCCATTGAAGTGGCCGGAACCAAGGTCGTTATAAATTCGCTCGATCTGATTTCCAAATGTTCCGACAAATGGAAATTTTACGAACGGCTGCTGGAACTCGGCCTGCCCTATGCAATTCCGAGCTATCTGGAAATGGACTTCAATCTTCTCAAGGAGAGATGCGGCCTGCCGTTTTTGCTGAAGCCTCGTCGGGGCTTTGGATCCAAAGGCATAGCGGTGGTCGAGACGGGGGAGCAGTTTGCCAATATTGATCCCGCGAAGCATGCGTCACTCATGGCCCAGCCTATTGTCGGACGAGACGATGAGGAATTCACCGTGTCCGCGTTTTGCGACGGCCGTGGAGGCTATTCGGCCAGCATGGCGCTTCGGCGAAAACTCTCCAGGGAAGGGTTCACTGAAAAGGCCGAGGTCGTGAATCAGGCGGAATTCTCCGAAGCAGTTGGGGATTTATGCAGAGCATTTTCCCCCATGGGGCCAACCAATTTTCAGTTCCGCAAGACCGATCACGGCGTCAAGCTGCTCGAGATCAATCCGAGGATCTCATCATCCACGTCGCTTCGCGCCGCCTTTGGATACAACGAAAGCCTGATGGCGGTTGAGATGGCCCTCGAGAACCGCATGCCAGTCCAACCGGAAATAAGGCGTGGCAGAGCCGTCCGCTATACGGAGGATTTTGTTTTCTATGAAGATAGCGTTCATTTCTGACATCCACGGGAATTTCGAGGCGCTGAAGGCGGTTCTCGCCGAGATCGATCGAATGCGTGTCACCGAGATCTTCTGCGTCGGTGACGTGGTCGGCTATTATTCTCAAGTGAACGAATGCTGCGAAGAACTGAGAAGGCGCGGCATCCAAAGTGTTCTCGGCAACCATGACTGGTACCTGGCCTTCGGCGGTTTTTGCACCAGATCCAGGAGCGTGAACGAGTGCCTGGTCTATCAGAGGAAGGTGATCACTTCCGAAAATCGAGATTGGCTGAAAACCTTTCGCGTACAAATGCAAGTGGGAGATGTGCAGGTCGTGCACGGCGGATGGGGGGATCCCATCGATGAGTACCTCGTCGCCCCCAACGAAGAATATTTCGGCCGCCTCTCCGGAGAGATTTTTGTAAGTGGCCATACCCACGTGCAGAGCATCCATCACTTCGGCGAAAAGACCTATTGCAATCCGGGGTCGGTCGGACAGCCGCGCGACGGTGATCCACGGGCCGCGTTCGCAATTTTTGACGGCAAGAACTTCGAGTTGCACCGGGTCGAGTACAACATGCAAAAAGTATTTGAGCTGATGGAAGCCGCGGGCTTCCACGACTACTACTATGGCGGACTGAAGACTGGCGCGAAACGCCTCAGACGGCTTGAGGATTGAGAGTCGCTCACTTCGAAAAGGTGCCGTTCGTATGCCCGAATGGCCCAGACTGACAGGTTAGGAACGCAACACCGAGAGATAGCAACTGATCGAGATCACGCGTTGCCTTTCGCCCGAATCCAGTTGAAAGTTCACGCTCGGTTGGCCTTCTATTTAGAGCGCAGGTTATGACATCAAAAGATCCGCAGGACGCGCAGAACTTTACCTATGCTGCACTGGAGGAAGTGGCTGCTTACAGTCGGTTGCAGGAACTGATGAAGACTTCGCCGCTGCCTCAGCGCGAATTCCACGCAAACCTCGGCCTATTCCTGAATCGCGCATCGCTGGCGCGCATTCTCTTCATGCACGATCTTTATTCGAAGGCCCTGCACACGCATGGCGTCATCATGGAATTTGGAGTGCGCTGGGGGCAGAACATGGCGCTATTCACGGCGATGCGCCATATCTATGAGCCCTACAACATGAGCCGCAAGGTCGTTGGCTTCGATACATTCGAGGGCTTCCCGTCGGTGGCACCGCAAGACGGGGATTGCGAGGCCCTGATGGTAGGTGCGCTGAACGTAACGCCGAACTACGAGAACGTGCTTACAGAGCTCCTCTCGACGCAGGAAAAACTTGCGCCGCGCAGCCACATCCGCAAGTTCGAGCTGGTCAAGGGCGATGTGACCGAAACTCTTCCTTTGTATCTCGAAAAGCACCCCGAGACGATCATCGCGCTGGCGTATTTCGACCTCGATCTCTACGAGCCAACGAAAAAATGCCTCGAGCTCATTCGCCCTTATCTGGCGAAGAACAGCATCGTCGGGTTTGATGAGTTGGTCCTGGCCGAGAATCCCGGAGAAACCCTGGCATTGCGCGAGGCATGGGGCACCGAAGGGTATCGCATTTGCCGCAGCACGATTTCACCGCAGCAGAGTTACGTCGTGTTCGAGTAGCGCATCAATCTTGATGCGGGACTCAGCGCTGCAGGTGTCAGGAACCGCAAGCCGGCGAAACAAGCGCATGCGATAATCGTCTGGTCCCGCCGGCGCGGAATCAGGCATCGCCTTCCACAGCTGAAAGACGAATTCGGCGGCTATGGGCTACGCCCCCTCAACCAGGTCATAGTTCTCGGCTATGATTTCGCTCAGCTTCGAAACCGAATTGAACATCAGCAAGTCCACAATCGAAAGATATGGCACATGGGGCTGACCGAATTGTTCATACGGAAACGGTCTGGTTCGAAGCGCTCTGAATTCGATTCCGCGGGCGCTGAAGGCAGCGGAATCATAGAGCTCGAGGCCGCCGATCGCGTTGATATACCTTTGCGTACCTTCCGCTTCGCACAAGGCGAGTACCTTGTCCTGAAACTTGAGCGAATGGTCGATGGGGATCTCGGACGAGATCTTGAAGGTGGTCTTCAAACCCAGATGCTCGCAGGTCATGCGCAGCGAATTGAAAAGATAGCGAAACAGGTTGGGGTCTTGAAAGCCTACAATCTCTTCCAGAAGCGGAAATGTTTCCTTGAAGAAGGGCGCGCCGCTATAGGCCCCCCGCCATTGATTGAGCAGCTTTGAACGGTCGAAATCGACCGCCAACTCCCTGTCTCGAATATCCAGCGCATCCGAATCCTTCTTCAACGGAAGTGAAAACATGGCGTCTTTTCCGTTGACCAGCATCCGATTGCGGTTGATCCATCCCTTCTTCGTATATTTGATGTTGTCGTAGACAATAAAAACATCGACCGCACCAATGAGCTGATAGTACCCGATGTAGGGTAGAAAATACGGCTGCATGATCGCGAGCTTCATCGTGTGCAACGCCCTGCTACTGTGAAGAAAATCATTCGCAAACTTCATCCCCCCGCTACGTCGATATCGGGGTGAATCGACAGGCAAAGCCCCCCCGGCCGGTCGCTGAAAATGCCCTCTCGGGCTATGACGAACGGGTCTCAGCTTGTGTTCGTCAGCTCTCCGCGTCAGTCAGGCTCAAGCATGATCCGGAAACGTGCGAAGCGGCTTTCCGAAAGGATCATGCTCAGACAATAACCCGAAGCACGATGACGATTCATCCAATCTCATCGTGACTTGGTGTGCACTTAACCCCAGGCTCGTGCATCATGAGTAAAGGTCGTCGAAGTCGCGTTATCATTGCGTGGCACCACGAGCGGTGCGAAGCAAGCATACGCCCTGATGAAGCGATAGATGCTGTTCCCCATCCCATCCATACCCGTCGTCGGCAGCACGCGGTTGCCAAGTGCCTCGATCTTCACCGGCCGATTGTCCATTGGGAAACAAAGCTCCAGGAGCCTCGCCGCTCCTGCGGGAGATATCAAGGAGCCAGCTGGACCGAAACAGCAGTTGAGTCGGAAGGCGGCGACCTGGGAATTCGATCTCTGAAAGGCGGCATCGGTCTGGTCATCCGGGTGCTGAGGCCTGAAGACCATCATCGACTTCATGCCTGGCGCCAGCTCGAGATCGAGTATCGAATCCGTATTGCAGCCAAGCACCAGGAGATCCCAGTTTCCAAGGGACGGAAGAAGCATCGCCAAGCGCGCCTTGATGTCGTGACGGATTGTGCAATCGTCCTCAAACACAAGAGCGGGTTCACTCTGTTTGGCGATCCAATTCAATATCCGCCACAATGAGGCGGCACCACCGACGGCTCCTCTGGTGAACGCCGAACCAGGAGCAACAAGCCGCATCTCCATCACCTCCTGATCGCTCATCTCCAGCCCGTTCGAGGCAGAGAAACGTTCGAAAGCGATTCCGCAGCCCGCATTCCGTTCCAGAAAGCTTCCGTATTTCTCCGGATGGCGATCGAGATTAATGACGAAGTTCTTCATATGCGAAAAGTACCGTTAGCGGATGGATACCGGTGAGCCTTACTAGAATATGATTCGCCATAGTCGCGGCTAGTCCAAAACCGCATGTCAATGACGGGCCCCGTGGCACAGGAATGCTCCGCACAAGTCACAGCCGATATCGGTACTGGTCACAGACCATATCGATAACCAGGACTCGAGATGACTGGTGCAGTCCCGCCTGAATTTCCGACGCCCCGGGCCCAGAGCCCGCTCCAGATAGTGCGTCCAAGGTTTCCAAAGACAGGGCAGTTCTTAACCGCTTTTGAGAATGCGCTGGAAACCGGCCAGGTCACGAACAATTCGCGTTGGGTCGTCGAGTTCGAGGCGCGTTTAAGCGAGTATCTTGGCGTCCCGACCCTTGTTTTCTGCAACGGCCAGATCGGCATGATGGCCATGCTGAGGGCCGCGGGCATCACCGGCGGCGAAGTGATCGTGCCATCATTCACGTTCAGCGCCACTCCGCATGCCGTCAGATGGGTAGGCGCCGAACCGGTATTTGCGGACATTCTTGATGACCAGACCATGCGCCTCGACCCGAGCGATGTGGAGCGCAGGATCACGGACCGTACGGTCGCCATCCTTGCCGTCGATGCTTATGGGGTCGCCAGCGATTACGCTTCGCTTGCTCGCATAGCCGAGCGCCACAAGCTGAAGTTTCTTGTCGATAGCGCGCCCTCGTTCGGCACACGCATCAATGGGCAACTGGTGGGAGGCTTCGCAGACGCGCAGATGTTCAGCTTCCACGCCACCAAAGCCTTCTCGACGATGGAAGGCGGGTGCGTCTGCAGCCACGACCCAGAATTGCTCGCGCGCGTCAAAGCGATGCGCAACTTCGGGCAGGTCGATGGCGCCGACTGTCACGAGGCAGGTTTGAACGGGAAAATGCTGGAGATATCGGCCATCATCGGCCTCGAGCAACTCAAGACGTTCGAGCAGGCCATTGCGACGCGCCGTCAGGCTGTCGAGCGCATGCGGATCGGCCTTTCCCAGATTCCTGGCTTGCTCGTGGGGCAAGAGCCCGCAGGTGTAGAAGCGAACTGGCTGTACCTGCCCCTCGTCGTCGACGCCGAGGAATTCGGACTCGACCGCGAAGCGCTGGCATCGGCGCTCGAGAAGCACAATGTCTTCGTTCGGAAGTATTACAGCCCGCCCTGCCACCACATGACAGCCTACAGTGCGCAGAAAGAGCTGAAATTGGCTGTGACGGAGAGGATCGCCTACAGCGTCATTGCGCTCCCGGTCTACAACGACATGACCGAGGAAGAATGCGATCTCATCGTTGCAGCCATCCAGCGCGTGCGCCGATCAGCGCAGAACGGAAGCAAGTCTTAGTCGCAAAAAACAGATCGCACCTCATGCGATGACCCCAAGGACATAGAAGTCGACAAATGCAGAAAGTTCTCGTGACTGGAGCCGGAGGCTATATCGGCATTCCCCTGTGCCAGATGCTGGCCCAAAAGGGTTTTTCGGTGGTTGCGCTCGATCGAGGTTTTTTCGGCAAGGATCGTTTCACGCAGGCGGCTTCCCACCCAAATATCAAGCTGCTCATCGACGACATCCGCACCGTGGACCCCAAGCAATTCGAGGGCATGGACGCCGTCATCGATCTGGCCGGACTGAGCAACGACGCCTCCGCCGAAATCGATCCCGAACTGACGGTCTCGATCAACCATCAGGGGGGCGTTCGTCTGGCTCGCGCGGCTAAACAGGCCGGCGTTCGCCGCTATGTCTATTCGAGTTCAGCATCGGTATACGGCCACGGCCAGGAGGTGGCGCTCAACGAGCACGCAGCCTGCCGCCCGCAGACGCTGTATGCCGAAAGCAAGCTTCACGTCGAGGACGAGCTGCGCAAGCTGCAAAGCGACACGTTCGAAACGGTCATCCTGCGCAACAGCACCGTGTTCGGCCTGGCTCCGCGCATGCGCTTCGACCTCGCCATCAACGTCATGACACTACGCGCCTGGAAAGAGCGAGTCATCTACGTCATGGGAGGCGGCGAGCAGTGGCGGCCGTTCATCCACGTTCATGATGTCTGCCGCGCTCTGATGCTGGGCATCGAGAGCGACGCGTCAGTCGTGTCCGGGGAAACTTTCAACGTCGGCGGTGACGATCTCAATTATCAGATCAAACAGCTGGCAAACTTCGTCAAGGACGTCATCCCGAATATAGTCACCCACACAATCCCGGATGCGACGGACAAGCGAACCTATAATTTGTCCTTTGCCAAGATCATTCAACGCCTGAAATTCGATCCATCCTCCCGCGTACATGAAGGTATCGTGGAGATAAAACAGGCCCTGGAGCGGGGCGTGGTCAGTGGCGACGACCCCACAACCCATACATTGGGATGGTACCGTGCCCTGATTGACTGGGAAAAGAGGATCAAGGAGTTGTCGATAAACGGCAAGATATTGTGAGGCCGCTACCGCGCTTCGGGCGGCGGCGAGCGGTCTAGCACGTCGCCCCTGGCGCCTTCGAGCAGATCGACGGCGTAGGTCTCGACGACGAGCGGCCCGCGCTTGCGCTGTAACTCCGCGACGCGCGTCACCTGCGCAAAGAGGTCGTTGAGGAACGAGTGGCCGTCGGGACGCAGCTCATCGACATAGAGCAGCTTGCCCGCAAGCAGATTCGGATCGGGCTCGGGCACGTTGACCCAACGGATGCGCTGGTTCTGCTGCACCACGCAGGTGCCGCGCGGCAGATAGAAGGCGAGCCAACCCGTGGTGCCGTAATCCGGCGCAAGCACGCAGGTCGCACCGTTGCGCACGCGCACGGCCTCGATCTCGGCCGCGAGCTCGCGCCAGCCAACGCCGACGCTACGCACGGTCGCATCGCGGCGATGGCCGGACAGCCAGCCGGTGTTGGCCTGCACGATCAGGGCGGCAAACATCACGATACCGACGGGCGCGGCCCAGCGCAGGCAGAAGTCCGCCAGGCGCCGCTCGCGCGGCTTCCACTGCACGAGAGTGGCGGCGGCGGCCGCAGCGACGACGAAGGGCGGATAGACCGGCGCGAACCAGTTGGCCTCGACGCGCGCATGCAGCGAATGCCAGACGAAATAGGCGACGATGGTCCAGAACATCGTCTCGATCAGCACGCGCGAGGCGAGCGCGCCGGCCCTGCGCCAGGTCAGCGCATGCAGGCCCATCGCGCCGAGGATGAAGACGAGCGGTGTTGCGAACGCGATCTGGGTCGGGATCAGCTCGGCGATGAAAACGGGGCGGAAATCCTCGATCTTCGCGCGCCCGAGCTGCTTGGCGAACGAGACCCATTGATGATCCGCATTCCAGAGGATCACCGGAGAGAACAGCGCCAGGGCAACGAGGCCGCCGAGATAGGGCCAGGGTGAGAGAAACCAGCGCCTGAGTTTCGGCACCGCCGCGAGCCAGATCAGGATCGCAGCGCCAAAGAACATCGCGGTGTATTTCGACAACAGCGCCGCGCCGACCGCTGCGCCGACTGCGAGCCACCAGACGCCGCGATCGGTTTCCAGGACCTTTGCGAGAAAGAACAGCACGAAGCTGGAGGCAACCAGGAGCGGCGCATCCGGCGTCACGATCAGCGTGCCGATGGAGACCATCATCGTCACGTTGAGCAGGATGGCGCCGGTCGCGGCCACGCGCGCGCCGCCGAACAGGATCGCGGCAGAGCGATAGACTGCATAGCTCATCGGCAGCGCGAGCAGGATCGAGACCAGGCGGACGCCGAGCTCGGTATCGCCGGCGATCATGGTGCCGGCACGGATCACATAGGCGACCATCGGCGGGTGGTCGTAATAACCTCCCGCCAGGCTCTTCGACCACATCCAGTAGTAGGCTTCGTCGAAGGTGATCGGCGTGAAAGCAGCCGCGACGAGGCGCAAGCCAACCAGTGCGAGAATCACCAGCGCCGTGTTCCGGACGATCCGCGCGTCAGCCCCGCCCATCACCGGTTTCCTCGGCGCGCTATTTCTTGCGCCAGACGAACAGTCCGGACATCGCGTAGTTCCACACCACGCCCATCAGCGCACCAGCCATGCCGGCCAGCCACCAGATCGGCTCCTGGTCGTAGACGGAGAAGGCGACGCCGACATTGGCGAGCAGCCCGACACTACACACGATGTAGAACGCGATCAGGCCGCGCAGCAGCGCAAAGCCCTTCAGCCTCTGGTCGCGATAGGTGAGGAAGTTGTTGAGGATGAAATTGCTGGTCATCGCGACGAGCGCGCCAGTGGCCTGCGCCTCCGCGAACGGCACCTTGATCACTTCAAGCGCGATGAACAGCGTGGTCAGATGCACTACCAGGCCGAGGCCGCCGACCATCGCGAACAGGATGAAGCGCAGCGAGACGATGTCGTTGGTCAGCTTGGCCAGCACCAGGCCAAGGAAGTCGAGCGCCACCATGGAGTCAAGCTTGCTCTCGCCGTGCTGGCGGGCGCCGAAAGTGTAGGGAACCTCGACCGCGCGCAACGTGCCGTGCGCGGTGGCGACGAGATCGAGCAGGATCTTGAAGCCGTGCACCGACAGTTCTGGCGCGAGTTGCTCGAAACGATCGCGACGGACCATGAAGAAGCCGCTCATGGGATCGGCGATCTCGACCCGCAGCATCTTCTTTGCGACTTCGGTCGCCAGCGCGCTGGCGCCGGCGCGTTGCTTGTTGAAACCTTCGCTCTTGTAGCCCTCGATGTAGCGGCTGCCGACGACGAGATCGGCCTGCCCGCCCACGAGCAGCGACAGCATCTTCGGCAGTTGCGTCTCGTCATGCTGGAGGTCGGCGTCGATCACCGCCGCATAGGGCGCGCTGGAGGCCAGGATGCCCTCGATGCAGGCGCCCGACAGGCCGCGGCGGCCGATGCGGCGTACACAGCGCACGCGGTTGTCGCGCTGGGCCAGCGCGCGCACGACGTCCCAGGTGCCGTCGGGCGAATTGTCGTCGACGAACACGACTTCCCAGGCGATGCCGGCCAGCACCGTCTCCAGGCGCCGGTACAGCACCGTGACATTGTCGCGCTCGTTGAAGGTCGGGACGACGACCGACAATACCGGCGCCTCGTGAGCCTGTGGCGGGCTGCCGAGGCCCGGTCTGATCGCTTCATTCATGACGGCAGCGTATATCTGCCGCGTCCTGTGCTGCCAAGATCTTGCGCTGCCAAGCCGGGGGTCTCGGGGGAGCGGCCCAAAAGGGGCCCTAAAATGCCAACGACCCCGGAATGTCGAACCGCGCGTACATCCGGCGCAGGCTCAAGCTATTCCAAGGTCGTTCCGGCGCCGGAGCTCATCGCTCGACGTCGCCGTTGGAACACAGATAGGAACGGCAAAACCGCTTTGCAAGGGGGCGAAAGAGGCCTTTTCGGGCCTTTATTGGTTGGGCACTTCGCGGATCACCGGGCCTCGCGGCGCCGGAGCGGCAGGGGCTGCGGGCGCCGCGGCAGGGGCAGGCTCGACTTTCGCCGGCTTGGGTGGCTTGCCATACTGGCCGATGGGCCCGAAGACGACGGCGATCGCAAGCACGATCGCCGCGACGATCGCGCCCAGAATGCCACCCACCGACTCAGACGACATGGAAACCCACCCCTGTTCCAGATGCGGTCAGTGATACCATGGATGAGCGCGCAGCCGGAAGGGCTCCCGGCCGGCATCGGCTAACGGGGGCTACTTCTGTGGCGGCCTGTGCTTGACGAAGGCCGTCACGATGTCCTTCTGCGCCGACTCGACCGCCCTGTTCGCGGTGGCGAGATGGGCGCCGGCGTCGATGTCCGGATACTGCGTGGTGAGATAGTCGAGCAACGCGACCCGGTAATATTGCCGCTCCGACGGACAGGCACCGGCGACCGAGCGGCCAAAATCCCGTTCCGACAGACCCTGATTGCTGTCGCGCGAATATTCCCGCGCCAGGCAACGCCAGTAATCGTCGCGGCCCTGCATGGCGAGCTTCTGCGCGCCCTTGGCATCGTCATCGTCAGCCATGGCAGCAGATGTCATCACGACGAGCGCCGCTCCCACCATCAGCATCCGCATGTTGTTCTCCTTCTTCGCGGGTCCCGTCGCGAGCTTAGACGGGACGGGCCAACTGGCCAATCACATCTGGTTTGACTAGGATGATCGCTCTCCCCTTCCCGTCGATGCGAGATTCTCCCGTGGCCAAAGCAAAAACCGCGTCCAAGAAATCCGGCAACATCTTCATCGGCATCGGCGGCTGGACCTTCGAGCCCTGGCGCGGCGTGTTCTATCCGGAGAAGCTGACGCAGGCGAATGAGCTGTCCTACGCTGCGTCGAAACTGACCTCGATCGAGATCAACGGCACCTATTACGGCTCGCAGAAGCCAGAGAGCTTTCGCAAATGGGCGAGCGAGGTGCCCGATGGCTTCGTGTTCTCGGTGAAGGGGCCGCGCTTCGCCACCAACCGCCGCGTGCTCGCCGAGGCCGGCGATTCCATCAAGCGGTTCTATGATTCCGGCGTGCTGGAGCTCGGCGACCGCCTCGGGCCCGTGCTGTGGCAATTCGCGCCGACGAAAAAATTCGACGGCGCCGATTTCGGCAAGTTCCTGGAGCTGCTGCCGCGCAAGCTCGAGGGACGCGCGCTGCGTCATGTCGTCGAAGTCCGCCACGACAGTTTTTGCACGCCCGACTTCGTCGCGCTGATCCGCGAATTCGAAACGCCTGTCGTGTTCGCCGAGCACGGCAAATATCCGGCGATCGCCGACGTCGCCGGCGATTTCGTCTATGCGCGGCTGCAGAAGGGCAATGACGAGATCAAGACCTGCTATCCGCCGAAGCAGCTCGACGCCTGGGCTGAGCGCTTGCAGGCCTGGGCCGACGGTGGTGAACCCGACGATTTGCCGAAAGTTGACAAGGCCAAGCCGAAGAAGGAGCCGCGCGACGTGTTCGCCTACGTCATCCACGAGGGCAAGGTGCGCGCACCAGCCGGTGCCATGGAACTGATCGCGCGGGTGAGCTGAGGTGCCCCATGGCAAAGGCGAACAAGCTCTTCACCATCGGCTATGAGCAGACCCCGCCCAAGGCCGTGCTGGACGAGCTGGAGCAGTCCGGCGTCAAGCTCGTGGTCGACGTGCGTGCGGTGACCTCCTCGCGTCGGCCGGGTTTTTCCAAGAAGCAGCTTTCCGCGGGGCTCGACGAGCGCGGCATCGCCTATGTCCATCTCGCTGCGCTCGGCACGCCCAAGGAAGGCCGCCTCGCCGCCCGCAGCGGCCAGCACGACGTGCTCGAGAAGATCTACGCGAAGCACCTGAAGACGCCACAGGCCAGGGAAGAGATGGACGAACTCTCGGCACTGGTGAAGAAGGCCGGCCCGGTCTGCCTGCTCTGCTACGAGCGCGACCACACCCACTGTCATCGCCAGATGATCGCGGAGATCATCGAGGAACGGAATGGTGTGGCGGTGAAGAATCTGGCGGGGCGGCAGGTGTAGCTCTCTCGTCTGGAAGCGCGAATCCTGCCCCAAATCTAACTCTCGTCATTCCGGGGCGCGCGTAGCGCGAGCCCGGAATCCATTTTGCCGCAGAGTAGGTGGATGAATGGATTCCGGGCTCAGCGCTTCGCGCTGCCCCGGAATGACAGGTAGAGAAAGCTTGCCCGAACAGCGAAGGGCCTACCCCTCCCCCGCGAGCCGGAACGTCCCCTCCATCATCTGCACGCAGCTGCCGCCGACATGGGCGGAGACGATGTTGCCGTCCTGCTTGTGCACGCGGGTCAGGAGGATACTCGGCCGGCCCATGTCAAAGCCCTGGCCGATGGTGAGCTTCAACTCGCCGCCGCGAGTCGAATCGAGATCGGCGAACAACGCAGCGGCTGCGACGGTCGCACTGCCGGTGGCGGGGTCCTCGATCAGCCCGCTGGCGCCGGGGAAGAACATCCGCGCCTGAAGTTCGCAAGGCGCCTCCGTCGCCGGTACGTCGCGTGTGTAGAAGTAAACCGAGAACGCACCGTCACGCGGCAGCATACGGCCGAATGCCGGGGCGTCGGGCTTTGCCCGCCGCACGGCCTCGCGCGAACGCACCTCCGCCACCACGAACGGCGTTCCGACGCCGACCACCTGCGGGGCGTGGCGGTCGGTCGCGATGTCGTCCGGTGTCAAGGAGATGCAGGCGGCGACCTCCTCGGCGGAAAGCTGCGCAAGCCGCGACAGCGGCTGCGGCGCGGTGAGCTCGGTGCTGATCACCCGGCCCTGCTCCCGTACGATGTCGACGGGGACCAACCCGGCCTTCTCCTCGAACAGAAGGCGTGGCTTCGGCTCCTTCGCCATCGTTGCCAGCACAAAGGCGGTGCCGACATTGGGATGGCCGGCAAAGGGCAGCTCCCTGACCGGGGTGAAGATCCGCACCTCTGCATCATCGGCCTTGTCGCGCGGCGGCAGCACGAAAGTCGTCTCGGAATAGTTGAACTCGGTCGCGATGGCCTGCATCTGCCGTGTCGAGAGCCCGATGGCGTCGAGCACCACGGCGAGCTGGTTGCCGCCGAAGGCGCGGTCGGTGAACACGTCGACGGTGATGTAGCGGCGCTGCATCGTCACTTCCTCATGCCAATCGCGGCCACGACCGACCGCATCGCCGGCAGTCTACAAGCCGGCGATATGGCTCGTCATGCCCCAAAATTCGGAGCATTCGGAGCAATCGCGATGACGTGTTGGAAGCTGAGACGCTGCAGCAGTACGCGACACCGGGCTGGCGGATCTCACCAGCCCGGCTTCGTCTGCCGCGATCGTTAGTACGAGTACGCCGTGTTCGGCTGGCATGGCGGCTTCGTGTAGGGCGCAGAGGCATATGCGCCCTCTGCCGGAGCCCTGACGCAGTAGTCAGCCGTCGCCTCGGTCGCGGCGCGCGGTGGGGCGACGTGGCGCGCGGATGCGGCCTGGGTTTGGGTGACGGCGGCGACGATCAGGGTGGCCGCAACAATGGTCAATCGGGTCATTGGCTTTCTCCGGATCACAAACGGAAGCCGAGACGTTTCGGCTTCCACAGTGCAAGACCCGAAAGCTAACAGGGATATTTCATCACACGCCTTCAAGGAAACGCGACCCGCTTCAACGAAACGCGACTCACATTTGAAGACGCGCTACCCGAGCTGAAACACCGCGACCGGCCGCTCATAGCCGCGCACCTCGACCTCGCCGAGGGGGATGGCGTCGCTGCCGTCATCGCCAAGCGCCTCGCGCACGGCAGCGGAGATCAGAAGCTGCGAGCCGAACTCCTTGTTCAGCGCTTCCAGCCGCGAGGCGAAGTTCACGGTGTCGCCGATGACCGTGTACTCCTTGCGCCGCGGCGAGCCGATATTGCCGGCGACGACTTCGCCGAAATGGATTCCGATGCCGATGCGCAGCGGCCAGCTCGTCTTTGCGTTGATGCGCTCCATCGCGGTCAGCATCTCGCGGCCTGCTGCGACGGCACGATGCGCGGCATCAGAGGCTTCCAGCGGCGCGCCGAACAAGGCGAGAAACCCGTCGCCGAGAAACTTGTTCACGATGCCGCCCTGGCGGTCGAGGATGTCGACCAGCACGGCGAAGGCGCCGTCGAGCCGGTCGACCACCTCCTGCGGCGTGCGCGACTGCGCGCCGGCCGTGAAACCACGGAAATCGACGAACATCACGGCGACGCGGCGGACGTCGCCGCCCGCGCTCGTTCCCGCCGCCATCAACCGTTCCACCACCTGCGGGGAAACGTGCTGGCCGAACAGGTTCGTCACCCGGTCACGCGCGGTCGCCGCGGCAATGCTCGCGGCAAACTGGCGGCGGAGCTGCGCGCCGACCGCGCCTGCGAGCACGCCGCAGATCAGGATGATCGTACTGCGCACCGCGTGGAAATAGATCTGCGGCTCGCCTGCCCCGCTCGCGGGATCGAAGATCAGCGCGACAGCAAACAGTTCGGCCGCGGCGACGAAGCCGGTGAAGGTGGACAGCCAAAAGTCGAGCCGCAGCGTCGAGAGGATGACGAAGATGAAATAGAGCAACGGCACGACGAAGCCGAGCGCCTGGCTCGCGCCCATGGTCCGGATCTGCAGGAGCAGGATCACGGTTGGCAGTGACGTCTCGATCAGAGCGCCGATATAGCGCCTGATCACCGGCAGGTCGCGACCGAGGCGCAGGTTCTTCCTGATCTGAGTGTGAACCCAGACCTCGAACAGGATGAAGCCGGTCAACAGGCCGTAGACCTCGGCAAGCCCCTGCGTGCCGCGCCAGACGCGTTCCACCACCGAGGGGTCGGTGAGATAGATCGCGGTGAGAAAGACGGCGATGACGCAGCCCGTGATGATCAGCGCCCGCACCCGCAAGAGTTCGGTGCGCAGCACTTCCCGGGTCAGCTCGCGCTCAAAATCGTCTGACAGCACAGCATGCTGCCGGGCCTTCCTGCTCGCAAAGCGGACCATTTCTCTCCCTCGATTCCGAGGTATTGTGCCTCAATCCAGCGTGCGGCGGAAGCGCGTCACGGCGATGGTCATGGCGACCAGCATCAGTACCGCCAGCGCCAGCGCGTCGAAGCGCAGATTCGGCATGGTCGCCCCCTTCAGCATAATGGCGCGGACGATGCGCAAATAGTGCGTCAGCGGCAGGGCCTCGCCGACATATTGCGCCCAGGTCGGCATGCCCGCGAACGGGAACATGAAGCCGGAGAGCAGAATGCTCGGGAGGAAGAACATCATCGACATCTGCATGGCCTGGAGCTGGTTCTGCACCAGCGTCGAGATGGTGTAGCCGATCGACAGATTGGTGGTGATGAACAGCGTCGAGAGCAGCGCCAGCAGGAAGAGATTGCCGAGGACAGGCACGCCGAACAGGCCGACGCCGATACCGATGATCAGGAAGGCCTGGACGAAGCCGACCAGCACATAGGGAATGATCTTGCCGAACATCACTTCGACCGGCTTGATCGGCATCGACAGCAGACTCTCCATGGTGCCGCGCTCGACCTCGCGCGTGACCGACAGCGCAGTGAAGATCAGCATGGTCATGGTGAGAATGGTGCCGACGAGGCCCGGCACGATGTTGAGGCTCGACGAGGCAGCCGGATTGTAGCGGGCATGGGCGCGGATCTCGAACGGCATCTCGGGGGGATTGCCGATGTAGAGATCGTGCGCAAGCGCGGTCTGCACGACCATGCCGAGCGAGCCGAGCGCGGCGCTTGCCGCGACCGGATCGGTGGCGTCGGCCGCGACCAGCAGCGCCGGCCTGTCGCCGCGCCGCACCGCCCGCTCGAAGCCGCGCGGGATCTCGACGCCGAACAGCACCTTGCCCGATTTCAGGAGGTTGTCGAAATCGTCGACGTCGTGCACCTCGTAGATGAAGCGGAAATAGGCAGTGTTCTCCAACGCCTTCAACACCGAGCGGGCGAGATCGCTGTCCTCCTGGAGCAGCACCGCGCTCGGCAGATGGTGCGGCGTCGTGTTGATCGCATAGCCGAACAGCAGGAGCTGCATCACCGGCAGCATCACGATCATCGCGAACGACACGCGGTCACGCCTGAGCTGGATGAACTCCTTGATCAGCATCGCATAGGAGCGCTTCCAGAAACCAAAGCGCTCGCGGACTTCGTACCTTGGCGCGGCTTGATCGGAAGTGCTCATTGGAAATTATCCTTGGAGCGTCCCATCAGCTCGATGAACACGTCTTCCAGCGACGGCGACGATTTGCGCCAGTGCAGGTCACCCTTCTCACGCCAGGGCGCGATGCTCGCCTCCATCGCCGCAACGTCGCGGCCGGAGACGTGCAAGGACGTGCCGAAGGGCGCCACCATGTCGATACCGGGCTTGCCGGTCAGCGCCGCGGTGAGGCCGTTCAGGTCCTCGCCCGTCACGGTGTAGGTCGCGAGTGCGGATTTCGCGATCACCTCCTCCACCGTGCCGTGCGCCAGCAAATGACCGTAGGCGATGTATGCAATCTCGTGGCAGCGCTCGGCCTCGTCCATGTAATGGGTGGAGACCAGCACGGTGAGACCATCAGCCGCCAGCGCGTGGATCTCGTTCCAGAAATCGCGCCGCGCCTTGGGATCGACGCCCGCCGTCGGCTCGTCGAGCAGCAGCAGTTTCGGATTGGGCAGCGTGCAGGCACCCAACGCCAGGCGTTGCTTCCAGCCGCCGGAGAGCTCGCCCGCGAGCTGCTCCTCGCGTCCCGACAGGCCGAGGCGCCTGATCATGTCGCGCGCAGCGCCGCGCGCGTCAGTGAGGCCGTAGAGACGCGCGACGAATTCGAGGTTCTCGCGCACTGAGAGGTCCTGGTACAGGCTGAACCGCTGCGTCATGTAGCCGACCTGGCGCTTGATCTTTTCCGCATCGCGCCGGATGTCGTAGCCGAGGCAGGTGCCCTCGCCGCTGTCGGGCGTCAGCAGGCCGCAGAGGATGCGAATGGTCGTGGTCTTGCCCGAGCCGTTGGGACCGAGGAAGCCGTAGATCGAGCCGCGCTTGACCTGCATCGACAGATCGTGCACGACCTCGCGGCCGCCGAACGATTTCGTCAGGCCCTTGACGTCGATCGCGATGCCGTTGCCGCCGTTCATCGCTTGTCCGCCACCGGCGTTCTGGGATTGAGATGGACGTCGATCGGCTGCCCGACCCGCAAGGCATCGGGGCGCGAGGGCCGCGCCTGGATCAGGTAGACGAGCTTGTTGCGCTCTTCGAGGCTGTAGATCACCGGCGGCGTGTATTCGGCCGAGGTCGCGATGAAATAGATCTTTGCGGTGAGATCGGCCGAGCAATTGTCGCAGGACACGCGGACTTCGTCGCCGATCGCAAGCTTCGGCAGCTCCATCTCCGGCACGAAGAAGCGCAGCTTCATGTTCCCAGGTGGCATGATCGAAAGCACCGGCCGCTGCGCCGCCACCATCTCGCCCTCGCGGAAATAGATCTGCTGGATGGTGCCGGCGACCGGCGCAAAGCCCTTGCGCCGCGCCAGCCGCGTCTGCGAGGTCACCACCCGCGCTTGCGCAACCCGTAAGTCCGAGACGGCGGAATCGAGCGTCGCCTGCGTCCCGGAGCCGGTCTTGCGCAGGGAATCCGCGCGATCGAACACCTGCTGCGCATTGGCCAGTGTCGCCTTGGTCTGGTTGAGATCGGCAAGCTGAAGGTCGTCGTCGACGGAATAGAGGTGATCGCCGACCTTGACCTCGTCGCCTTCGCGGACGTTCAGCTTCGTCACCCGGCCCGCTTCGTCCGGGCTGACATAGATCATGTCGGCCTCGACCCAGCCCTGGAAACCGGGATCGCGCTTCTCGTTGCAGCCGGCAAGCCCGGTTGCGAGCGCAGCAGCCAGCGCAAATGCAATAATTGCTCGTGACGACCTCATGTCGTCCTCCGTTCACCAAAAATCAAATCAAGATGGACGCGCAGCATCTCCTGCGCGTCGAGCGGCGCATGCCGCGCAAACAGGCTCTGCCAGATCACCGCGATCATCGCCGGCGCGACCAGGATCTGCGGATAGCGCGCGAGGTTCTTCTCGCGGATCTCGCCGCGGGCAATGCCGAGCTCGATCAGCGCGCGCATGCCGGCAATCCCACGCGAGACGACCTCGCGGTAATAGAAGTCGGCCACCGCCGGAAAGCGCGGTCCCTCCGCCACGATCAGGCGCACGAGGTCGCCGCGCCTTGTACCCATGACTTCGTTCAGGAAGTTGCCGGCGAAGGCCTCGATGAGATCGCGTACCGAACCCGTCGGTGGCGGCAGCGCATTCAGCTTCGCCACGACAGGCACGATCACCGTGCGCACGAGCTCCTCGAACATCGATTCCTTGTCCTTGAAGTGCAGGTAGATCGTGCCCTTGGCGACACCGGCGCGCTTCGCAATGTCGTCGAGCCGCGTCGCGGCAAACCCGCGCGCGATGAACTCCTCCATCGCCGCCTCGACGATCGCGGCCCGACGCTCCGCCGCACGCGCGGCACGGCTCGAGGCGGGCGCCGCTTCACCGGCTGAAGGTGCACCGCCCGTCGCGTTGTCGCGAGCTGCGGATCGCACGGCGGCTGTGGGCAGTCTCCTTTTCATTTTTTAAATATGACTGACCAGTCAGTCATAGTCAAGGAACTCCCTCACTTCCTAAATCCAACAAATTAGCGTTTACTAATGCATTAGCAGATACTAATTTGATTGCCATGATCGAAGCCGCCCCAAACACCGTCACCGTCGTCATGCGTGCCCTCGCCGATCCGACGCGCCGCGCCGTGTTCGAGCGCGTCTTCGAGAACAAGGAGATCAGCGTCGCCGAACTGACGCGCGGCAGCGGCGTCACCCAGGGCGCGATCTCGCAACACCTGAAGTCGCTGAAGCAGGCCGGCCTCGTCGCCGAGCGCGCCGAAGGCCGCAACGTCTACTACCGCGCCGCGCCGCAAGGCCTCGGGCCTCTGGTCGAGTGGATGGATCATTACGGTGTCTTCTGGCGCGAGCGCTTCCAGAACCTGCGTGACCTCTTGAAGGAGATCGATCCGTGAGTGCAGCCGAGCTGAAAGCCGAGACTAAAGACATCGTCATCGACGAGGTCTTCCCTCACACGGCCGAGACCGTCTGGAGGGCGCTGACCAGCGCCCAGTTGATCGGACGCTGGCTGATGCCGCCGACCGGCTTTGACGCCGTCGAAGGCAAGGTCTTCACGTTCCAGACCACCCCGGGCGGCAACTGGGATGGCGTGATCCATTGCCGGGTTCTGGAGGTGCTGCCGAACCGGCGCCTCGTCTACGCCTGGAAGGGCGGCGACGAACGCAACACCGGCTACGGCGCGCCGCTCGACACCGTCGTGACGTGGTCCCTCACCCCGGTCGAAGCCGGCACGCGGATCCGCCTGGTTCACGCAGGCTTCGTCATGCCCAGGAACGACTCGGCCTACACCATCATGAGCGGCGGCTGGAAGAAGGTCGTCAAACAGCTCGACGAGATCAGCGGCGAAGAGTGATTGGGAGATATCGCGATGGACAAGCCCTTTACCGGCGGCTGTGCCTGCGGCGCGATCCGCTATTCGATTGCCGGTGAGCCCCTGTTCAGCAACCACTGCCAGTGCCGGGACTGCCAGCGTGAAAGCGGCGGCGGCCACGGCTCGTACATGACCTTCGCCCGCGCCGACGTCACGGTGACGGGCGAAGCAAGACACTGGGACATGGTCGGCGACAGCGGCAACGTGAAGACGCGCGGCTTCTGCGCGAAGTGCGGCTTGCCGGTCTACCTGACCTTCGCGGCCATGCCCGACATCTTCACCATCCGCGCCGCCAGCCTCGACGAACCCGCCCGTTACAAGCCGCAAGTGGTCACCTACGCCGCGCGCGGGCATGACTGGGATCGCCTCGATCCCGATCTGCCGAAGTTCGCAGGCATGCCGCCAGCCTGAGGCGCGGGGCTGGGAGCGCGACGCCGCTTTGATGCGAGCATCTTCGCCGCGAGTTCGGTTCACCTCTTCGCGGGGTAGGTCGGCACAAAGCGCCGGGTGGGGGCCCTCTCCGCGCAGGGATTTCTCCCGTAAACCTCGAACGATCCCGACGCCCCCCTCCCCCGCAAGCGGGAAAGGGAGTGCACCTCCTTCGTGGCAACGATCGAACCGCGCCTCACAACGCTCTAGCCAAAGTCCAGCACCATGCGGCCGTCGATCTTGCCGGCCTTCATCCGGTCGAAGACGTTGTTGATCTCGGCGAGCGGCACCTTGGCCACTTCGGCCTTCACCTTGCCGTCGGCGGCGAATGCGATGGCTTCGTCGAGATCCCGGCGGGTGCCGACGATGGAGCCGCGCACGGTGATCCGCTTGAGCACGACGTCGAAGATCGGCGTCGGGAATTCGCCCGGCGGCAGGCCGACGAGGCTGACGGTACCCTTCCGGCGCACCATCTTCAGCGCCTGCGCAAAGGCGGCGGTCGAGACCGCCGTCACCAGCACGCCATGCGCCCCGCCTCCGGTAGCCGCCAGGACCTTGTCCACCGCATCGGCCTCCAGCGCGTTGACCGCGAGATCGGCACCGGTCTCCCGTGCAAGCTTGAGCTTGTCCTCGGCGATATCGATCGCCGCAACCTTGAAGCCCATCGCCTTGGCGTACTGGATCGCGACGTGGCCGAGCCCGCCGACGCCCGATATCGCGACCCACTCGCCGGGCCGCGCGTCCGTCTCCTTCAAACCCTTGTAGGTGGTGACGCCGGCACACAGGATCGGCGCGACGGCGGCGAAATCGACCGTCGCCGGAAGTTTTGCCGCGAAGGCAGCCGAGGCGATGACATATTCGGCGAAGCCGCCGTTCACGCTGTAGCCGGTGTTGTGCTGGTGCTCGCACAACGTCTCCCAGCCGGTCTCGCAATATTCGCACGACATGCACGCATCGTGCAGCCAGGCGACGCCCACCGCGTCTCCCACTTTCAGATTTTTCACGCCGGGCCCCAGTGCGGCAACTATGCCGGCGGCCTCATGTCCGGGAATGAAGGGCGGAACCGGTTTCACCGGCCAGTCGCCGGAGGCTGCGTGCAGATCGGTGTGGCAGACGCCGCACGCTTTCACCTTGACCAAGACCTCGCCGGGACCGGGCTGCGGCACCGGAACGTCCTCGATCACCAGCGGCTTGCCAAATTCTCTGACGACTGCGGCTTTCATGGTCGGCATATGTCTGCTCCATTGCAATACGTGGAGCAGGCTAGCGGTGCCGCGCGGCACTCCCTTGATTGGAGTCAAACAACGCAAATTAATGCGTCACGGACACCATGATGACAGAACCGTGACGGCGTAGCTAAGTGGACGCCGCGTCAGCTATGGAACTTCAAGCCATCGACAATCTTGTCGATCACCTTGCGCTCGGCGCGCATTGCGATGCCGACGAGGTTGAGATCCGTGCGCGCGACGGCCTTCACCGCCTCGCGATTGGCCGCATCATGCGTGGTCTTGAACATGTCCTCGGTATAGACCGCCGGCGCGATGTTGCGCGTCAGCGCCCGGTCGAGCGCACGCGACAGCGCCGGACCATCGGCACCATAGATCAGGATCGGCTGACCGATCAGCGCGTGATATTTCGTGCCGGAAGCGTCTTCATACGGCTCGCCGATGCATTCGGGAAACGCAGCGGCGATGCCGCTGGTGAGAAACGAGGCGACGTTGAGCTTCTGCCAGGCCTGAAGATCGGTGCGGATCACGACGGCGATCTTGGTGTCGAACTGCATGAATATCCTCGAACTGTCATTCCGGGGCGCGCCGAAGGCGCGAGCTACGGTGCGCATTGCGCACCTGAGAATCCATCGGGCCACAAAGCCGGTGGACCAGTGGATTCCGGGCTCGATGCTACGCATCGCCCCGGAATGACAGCAAGAGGAATCAGCCCTTGGCGTCGCAGGCCCATGCGCGGATCACGCATTCCTTGCCGCCGTACTTGTAGCATTCGCGCGTGGCTGCATTGAGCGAGGCCGATATCTTCGGCTTGACGGCGTAGCCATAGGCCCCGCAGGGATTGGCGAGATCGACCGACATCGCCGCGCAGGCGCGCTTCATCGTCACGGTCGTGCATGCGCCCTTGCACTGCTTCTGCGCCGCGGCGCGCGCCTCGTGCTCGGCACCATAATCATAAGCCTGACCATAGGCGCCGCATTTGCCGACCGCGAACGCTCCGGCTGCGTGGGCTTCGGTGATGTAACGGGCGCCAGTGACAACTACCGACAAGACAAAGCAAAACATCGCGCAACGGCGCGCGACGACATTCGAAGCCATGGAAAAACCCCTCCCCCCAAGGCAGGTGGAGGCGACTCTAAGCGGCGGTCGTTTCCAGATGGTGAACGGAGGATTGAAATCGGACGATTGGAGAGCTGCCATAGGGTGAGCAAAGCGAAGCGTGCCCACCAATTGCAGATCACCGCATGGCGAGATGGTGGGCACGGCGCTACGCGCCTTTGCCCACCGGCAGCGTCATCCGCGTCGTGCCGCTTCCAGCGCCTGCGGGGTGTCGATGTCGAGGAAAGCGCTCTCGCCGTCGACTGGCACTTCCGCAACCGCTTCGGCGTGCTTTGCGATCAGGTGCCGCGCGCCGATGTCGCCGTCGAGTGTCATCAGTTCCTTGAAGAAGCGGCGCGACCACAGCACGGGATTGCCGCGCCGGCCTTCGCTGACGGGAACGACGATGAGATTGCCGCGGTCCGGCGCAAAGCCGTCGATGAGGCGGTCGATCAGACCGGCATCGATCAGTGGCATGTCGCCGAGACAGACCAGGGCGCCGTCGCAGCTTTCCGGCACCGCCGCGATGCCAGCCTTGACCGAGCTTGCGATGCCGCCGGCGAAATCCGGGTTGCGGACGAACCTCACCTTCAATCCTTGCAGCGCCTGCTCGACCAACTCCGCCTGATGGCCGGTGACGACGATCACCTCGGATGCCTTCGAAGCGAGGGCCTGCTCGGCCGCGAGGCGCACCAGCTTCTTGCCGTCGAGTTCGGCGAGCAGCTTGTTCGGTCCGCCCATCCGGGTCGAGCGCCCCGCCGCGAGCACGATGGCCGCGACCTGGCTGTTGCCTTCGGTCTCGGGCTGAGCGCGTGGCTGCGGCCGCGTGACGATCTCCATGAGGAGCCCGCCGACGCCCATGCCCATCAGTTCGGAGCGCGTCACCTTGATGCCGGCAAGGAGCCGCATCAGCACCCAGTCGAACCCGTTCTCGACCGGCGAGCGCGCGCAGCCCGGCGCGCCCAGCACCGGCACGCCGCCGGCGCGGGCGATCAGAAGCAGGTTGCCAGGATCGACCGGCATGCCGAAATGTTCGATCTCGCCGCCGATCCCCGTGACCGCTGCCGGGATCACGTCGCGGCGGTCGGCGATCGCGGACGCCCCGAACACGATCACCAGTTCGGCGCCGAGCCCGAGCAATTCCTTGATCGCGGCCGACAGCGCGCCTTCGTCATGCTGAACCCGCCGCTCGGCGATGATGCCGGCGCCGGCCGGAGCGAGCCGCTCGGCGGTGACGCGCAGGGTCTTGTCGATCACTTTGGAGGACAGGCCCGGCAGCAGCGTCGAGACCACGCCGACGCGCCTGATGACGTAGGGCGCGATCTTGAGCACATCGCGGCCGGCCGCCTTCACCGCGGCATCACGCAAATTTCCTTCGACGCCGAACGGGATGATCTTGACGGTGCCGACCATCTCGCCCTCGACCACCGGCTTGAAGGCGGAGAGCGTCGCAAAGGTGATGGCTTCGTCGATGTTGTTGATGCGGTCGACGGCCGCCCTATCGATCACCAGCACGCCCGGGCGCGCCGCGAACAGATTGGCGCGGCCGGTGAAGGCGCGCTCGACATGGATGCCCTCGCCGCCGACGGCGAGCGCGATGCTGGCGGCCGCAACGTCCTCCGAGACGTCGCCCTCCTCCATGCGCACCACCACGACGTCCTTGATGCCGGCGCGCGTCAGCGCCTCTACCTCGGCAGGACCAATGGTCGTGCCCTTCTTCAGCACCAGCGGTCCCTGGCGCAGGGTGTGGACGGTCACCCCGCCGATCGCATCCTTGGGACTCGCTGGGCCAAACTTCATGCCGCTTCTTCTTTTTCTTTTGGAGGCAGGCGGAGCACCGCCGTGATCTCGGCCATGATCGACACCGCGATCTCCGACGGCGAGACCGCGCCGATCGCAAGACCAATGGGCGCGTGAATGCGCGCGATGTCGCTTTCCTTGGCGCCCTGCGCCCGCAGCCGGTCGCCGCGCTTGGCGTGCGTCTTCCGCGAGCCGAGCGCGCCGATATAGAAGCAGTTGCGTTCGAAGGCGTGCAGCAGCGCGGGGTCGTCGATCTTCGGATCGTGCGTCACCGCGACGAAAGCCGTGTAGGCATCGACGTTGAGCGGCGGCAGCGCGGTGTCTGGCCATTCGGCGACCAGGGGGATGTGGGGGAAGCGCTCGGGGCTTGCAAAAGCGGTGCGCGGATCGACGACGGTGACGTCGTAGCCGAGCGAGCGCGCCAGCGGCGCCAGCGCCTGGCTGATATGGACCGCGCCGATGATGACGAGCTTGGCGGTCGGGGCATACACGTTGAGGAACAGCTTCTTGCCGCCCGCTTCGACATTGGCGCTCTTGCCCATGCGAAGCTGCTTTTCCAATTCAACGCGCAGCGGATCTTTCGCGAAGTCGTTCGCCTTCACCAGGCGCTGCTCGCCGTTCTCGGTGTCGGTCACCAGAATCACCGGCCGGCGCGCGGCGCGCTCGGCATTGAGTTCGTGCAGGATCGCGAGCTTCACGGCTAGCCAACCTTCTCGACGAAGACGCGGATGGTGCCGCCGCAGGACAACCCGACATTCCAGGCGGTCTCATCGGCAACGCCGAACTCCAGCATCCTTGGTTTGCCGCTCTGGATCACATCCATGGCCTCGGTGACCACGGCGCCCTCGACGCAGCCGCCGGAGACCGACCCCAGGAACGTCCCCTCATCGTTGATGACGAGGCTCGAGCCCGCCGGGCGCGGCGCCGAACCCCAAGTCTCCACCACGGTAGCGAGCGCGACGCCTCGGCCGGCCTTCTGCCAGTCCTCCGCCGCCTTCAGAATATCCTCGTCGCGATCGAGCATGGCTTAACCTCTCAAGCTGCGGAGCGGATCAGGCTGCGGTGATGCGGCGGCAGCGGGCGGGAGAGCGTGCTGATCAGCTCGTGGATCGAACTCAAATTATGCACGGGGCGGAATTCGTCAACGTGCGGCAGCATCATTTTGATGCCCTGCGCCTTCGCCTCGAAGCCGCCGAACCGCAATAGCGGGTTGAGCCAGATCAGCCGCCGGCAGGAACGGTGCAGCCGGTCCATCTCGAACGCGAGCTTGGAATCGGCCTCCCGCTCCAGCCCGTCCGAGATCAGGAGCACGATGGCGCCCTGGCTCAGCACGCGCCGCGCCCACAATTTGTTGAAGTTGTGCAGCGAAGCCGAGATCCGCGTGCCGCCGGCCCAGTCCTCGACCGAGGCCGAGCAGCTCGCCAGCGCCTCATCGGGATCGCGCTGGCGCAGCGCGCGGGTGACGTTGGTCAACCGCGTGCCGAACAGGAACACCGAGACGCGCTTGCGCGCATCGGTGATGGCGTGGAGGAAATGCAGGAACAGGCGGGTGTACTCGCTCATCGAGCCCGAGATATCGAGCAGCGCGACGATCGGCGCCGGCTTCTCGATCCGCCCGAGGCGATGGATGTCGATGATGTCGCCGCCGGTGCGTAAAGATGCGCGTAGCGTGCGGCGCAGGTCGAGGCGCAGGCCGCGGGGATCGGGGCGATGGCGGCGCGTCAGGATCTCGGCCTGCGGCAGCCGCATCCGATCGACGGCGCGGAGCGCCTCGGCGATCTCAGCGGCGCTCATCTGTGCGAAATCCTTCTTCTGAAGAATTTCCTTGTCGGAGACCGACAGGCGCAGATCCTGCTCCTGGTGCTGCGGCGTTTCCGTCATGCGCGGCTGCGACATTGCCTCCTGCACGCGGCGCGCGCCGGCCTGGGGCTTCTTCTTCGCCTGCTCCGGCAGCGGCACCGAGTCCAGCATGTGCTTCCACTCTTCCGAGGCGCGGAAGAACAGGTTGAAAGCCTGCTTGAAGATCAACGCATGCTCGTGGCGCTTGACGAAGATCGCCTCAAGCGTGGTGAAGACGTCGGCGCGGTTGCCGATGTCGATCACCTGCAGCGCGTTCACGGCATCGATGACTGCACCCGGCCCGACCGGCATGCCCGCGGCGCGCAACGCGCGCGCGAAGCCGACGATGTTGTCGGCGAATTGCTCGGTTTGCTCCGGTGCTAGGTGGTTGATGGCCATGGTCTCGTATCCATCCCCTCGTCATTCCGGGGCGCGCCTCTTGGGCGCGAGCCCGGAATCCATACTCCCGATCGTGTTTATGGATTCCGGGCTCGACGCTTGCGCGTCGCCCCGGAATGACGGGAGTAGTAGTGACGCGAGACTAATTCTCGCTCGTCGCTTCCTTCAGCACCTTCTGCAGAGTGTCGCCCTGCATCCGGGTGATGTCGTCCTGGTACTTGAGCAGCGCGCCCAGCGTGTCGCCGACCACCTGCGGGGTCAGCGAGCGGGCGTCGAGCTCCGACAGCGCGGTGGCCCAGTCGATGGTCTCGGCGACGCCCGGCGATTTATAGAAGTCCTGGTTGCGCAGCGCCTGCACGAAGCGCACGACCTGCTGCGACAGCTTTGCGGAGATGCCGGGCACGCGCGTCTTGACGATCGCGAGCTCGCGGTCGGCGGCGGGATAGTCGACCCAGTGATAGAGACATCGCCGCTTCAGCGCGTCGTGGATCTC
>JAEYRD010000239.1 GCA_023435725.1 Pseudomonadota bacterium
GCTAGCTGGCACCCGGCCTTCCCTGCGCCCTCTTGATTGAGAGGGAGAGAGATGAAGCAAAGCTCGGGCGTAACGCGCCGCGAGGATGCGAGGGTGTGTCTGCGATCCGCAAATGTGCATTGGAGGATGGCGATGTTGCCCCTTGCTCCGTCATTGCGAGCGCCGCGAAGCAATACCGGCTGCCCCCGCGGAAAGACTCTGGATTGCTTCGCTGCGCTCGCAATGACGATGTGGAGATGGCGTGCGACAAACTCCCGTCGTGCCCCGGACGCAGCGCAGCGCCTCTTCGGCGGTGCGCTGCAGAGCCGGGGCCCATCTTACCGCGCGTTCCGTGTTGCCCTGTTGGGTGCCGGCTCTGCGCAGCAACGCCAAGAGCGTTGCAGCGTGTCCGGGACACGAGAGGTACGTCAATGACCGCGTTTCGTCTCTTTGCTACCGTCCGCCACCACATCCGGCGCCATCGCCGCCCATGCACTCGAGGCGAACTGCCTTCTCCAGGTCACGATCACCACCGCCGCCGTGCTCACGAAAAGCACCCAGGGGCTGATGAACCAGCCGAGATAGCCGAGCGCGAAGAAGAAGGCGCGCTGGCCGCGGTTGAAATGGCGGCCGGCGGATTCGAACAGACGCGAGGTGCGGATGACATGGGCTTCGGCCTCCGGCGTGTCGCGCTGCGAGACGGGCGGCATGCCGCCGAACAGGATCGCGACATAGTTGAACAGCCGATAGGCCCAGGCGAACTTGAAGAAGGCATAGACGCAGATCAGCACCAGGCCGACGCATTTCAATTCCCACAGCGCGGGCGAGGGGCTGAGGTCGATCGGCAGCTTGCTCAGGATCGTGATCGCGTCGTTGGTGGCATGCAGCAGGGCCAGCGCGCCGCCGAGCGCGAACAGGCTGGTGGAGGCGAAGAAGGCGGTTCCGTTCTGGAGCGAGGCCATGATCTGCATGTCGACCATGCGCGCGTCGCGGTCGAGCAGGCGGCGTACCCAGACCTCGCGATAGCCGTTCATGCGCGCCGACAGGCTGTCACGTCCATAGGCCGAATGCTCCAGCGTCATGGCGTAGACCAGCCATTCGATGATGAAGAAGCCGACGGCCGTGATGTCGACCCAATGCCTGCTCATGTCGCTCTCCTCGCGAGGATCGCAACGATTGCCACGCAGGGCCAGTCGCGGCAACGATTGATTGGCGGCAGGCGATGGCGCTAAAAGCAGCCGCATCCAAAGGACTCGGGAAGGACCAGTGACATGGCAGCGCTCAAGCTCGCGATCGGCAACAAGAACTACTCGTCATGGTCGATGCGGCCCTGGCTCGCACTGCGCGCCAACGACATCCCGTTCGTGGAGACCGTTATTCCGCTCTATACCGACAATCCCGCGGACAAGGAACGGATCCTGTCCTTCAGCCGCGCCGGCAAAGTGCCGGTGCTGGTCGACGGCGACACCACGGTGTGGGATTCGCTCAGCATCATCGAGTACATCGCCGAGCGTTATCCGGAGAAGAAGCTGTGGCCCGACGATGTCGCCGCCCGCGCCCATGCCCGTTCGGTGTGCGCAGAGATGCATTCCGGCTTCGTGGCCTTGCGCAACGAATGCGGCATGAACCTGCACCGCCCGATCCGGCCCGTGACACTGTCGGTGGATGCGCTCGCCAACGTCGCACGCGTGCAGGAGATCTGGCGCGAGTGCCGGACGCGCTACGGCGCCAAGGGGCCGTTCCTGTTCGGCCGCTTCGGCGCTGCGGATGCGATGTATGCCCCGGTCGTACACCGCTTCCGTACCTACGCGATCGAGATCACGCCTGAGACCAAGGCCTACATGGACACGATGATCGCGATGCCGGCGTTCCAGGAGTGGACGCGCGACGGCCTCGCTGAAACGCTTGTCATCGAAAGGTTCGAGAACGTGTAACCCGTGATTGTGATTGGGCGTCGCTTGACGGCACGCCGCATGGCGGCGCTCAATCGCAGTGGAACTAGGGCTTAGGAGAGGGCACGGCCATGGGAATCCTGGACTCGCTGGAGAACAACCCTGCGCTCCGCAGCGCGCTCAGTCAGCTTGGCGCGGCGGTGCTGCCTGCCGTGCTCAACGAAGTGCTCGGCAGCAACAACCAGGGCGGCCTCAGCGCGATCGTGGCAAAGCTCCAGCAGTCCGGCTTCGGCGACCAAGTGAAATCCTGGCTCGGCAGCGGCCAGAACCTGCCGATCTCGGCCGACCAGCTTCGCGCGGTTCTCGGCAGCGACACCGTTCGCCAACTGGCTGCGCGCTACAACATCCCGGTCGACCAGCTTGGTCAGATCCTGGCCCAGGAACTGCCCAAGGCCGTGGATCACGCGAGTCCCGACGGCCATTTGCCCCACACTGCGTGAAGGGCCCGTTCCAGCGGTATCATTCGCCGCCCGGTTCCTAGCTATCATCCTGAAAAAACTGCCGGATTTGCGCGTTTGCCAGGCCTGTATACTGCTGGCCAAAACGGCCCGCCGGTGCTATACAGCGGCACGGGTTTCGAGCCAGCCGTCGCAGTGGGACCCTGGGCACGGCCGGCGCTGTTTGAGTGATGGAGATGGGCGTTGAAGCATAAATTCCCTGTGGGCTCGCGCGTATTGTTCACAGCCAGCAACATCGCGCGCCCGGCTGCCAGCGGCACTTATGAGATCATCCGCCTGCTGCCGACGGAAGGCGACGACTGCCAGTACCGGATCAAGAGCTCCACCGAGGCCTTCGAACGGGTCGCCCGGGAAAGCCAGCTCGCTCTGTCCTGAAGGTGACGGGACGGCCCACCGGCGCCGCACACGAATTTGTTCTTCCCGCCGTCAAAAGGCCCGTTTCGCCTCAACAGGGTGGACCGGGGGCAGTTGCCGACTCGCGGTGCTCGCTTTGACCATCCGCTCTTTGCTCGCGTGAGGGGACGTCGCGCATGAACTGGGCGTTCGACCAAATCTGGCGCTCGCCGGCCTTTCCGATGTGGCTGACGCTGGCGGCTGCCGGCTTCTTCGCGCTGATCCTGCTGATCACGCTCCTGCGCGCCGAGAAGTCGGTCGCCAACGGTGCGCTGACTGTCATTACGCTGCTCGCCATTGCCATCGCGGTGGCCGCCACCGCGCGCGTCTATGGACCGGCGGGGGAGTCCGCTCCGACCGAGGCGCGCGCGCAGGCTGCGGTCACCGCGAGCCTGCCGGCTCTGTCCTGTCTCGACGATCTCGCCGGCGATGCAGTGGCCGCCGGCTGCGAGAAGGCGCTGTTCGGCGCGCCTGACGCGGCGGCGGCGGCCGTCTCCTACACGGCTGCCAGGGTCGATCGGCTGACTGCGCTCGGCGATGCTGCGACCGCCGAGAAGGGCCTGACACTGGACATGAAGGTGCTGCGCAAGGCGCTGGAGCGCGATCGCTACGGCCTCGTCGCGCAGGTGCTGGTCGCGCGCGACGGCTGCACGCAGTCCGATTGCGCCGTGTTCCGCTCGCTGACCGATCAGCGGCAGGTCGCCGCCAACATGGACTCCCATCTCTACGATACGCTGGTCGCGCGTTATGCGCCGAGCTGGAATGCGCCCGCAGGGGCGCCGGCGATGCAGACCGCGGGTGTGCTTGCCGGGCTGCCGCCGTCGATGCCGACGGGCAAGCCGACCAACGCGGAGTTTCCAAGCGCCTCGTCGACACCGCCGGTGAGCATCATGAATCCTGAGCCGCCCACGGCGGCAACACGCCAGGCGGCGCCCGCCGCAAACGCAGCGCCGCGCGCGCCGACTGCGACCTCGGCACAGGCCGCCGCGCCGGCCGCGAAGAAGCCGCCGGCTCCGAAGGCCGCGCGCGCGCCGGCCGCCGCGCCGGTTCCACTCGCACCGCCGGCATCGACGCCGGCGCCTGCGGATAACCAGTAGATCGGCATTCCAAATGCGCGGCTGCCCGGCTAATGCTTGGGCATGCCACTACATCTGATCAAGCTCGCCGTCGGCTGCGACTCCGTCAAGGAATTGAAGGAGTGGATTGCCGAACGGATGCAGACCGCCAAGAAGAAGGGTCTGCCGCAACATCACATCCACATCACCCGCATGGTCCCCAAGCGCGACGCCGAGATCCTCGCGGGCGGGTCGCTGTACTGGGTGATCAAGGGCGAGATCGCTGCGCGCGAAAAGATCATCGGCATCGAGCCGTTCCGCGACAAGGATGGTATCGGCCGTTGCCGGATCGTGATGCAGCCGAAGGTGATCTCGGTGTCGCCGCGGCCGATGCGCCCGTTCCAGGGCTGGCGCTACCTCACCGACGATTCAGTCCCGCCCGACCTCGGCAAGTCCGCCGCAGGCTCGATTGCGGCCATGCCGGAGCCGATGCGGCGTGAGCTGCGCGATCTCGGACTGCTATGAGCATGATCCGGAAAAGTGTGCAGCGGTTTTCCGGAAAGATCATGCTCAAACGATAATCTAGACCGCGATATTGTCGATCAGCCGGGTGTTGCCGAGCTTGGCTGCGACCAGGATCCGCAACGGGCCGTCCTTGCACGAGGTGACCGGCGCCAGCGTTGCGGCGTGGCGGGCCTCGAAATAGTCGAGCGCAAAGCCGGCCGCCTTGATCATCGCGGCGCCGCGCGCCATCGCGGGCGCGAGCGCTTCGCCATCGCGGATGCGCCCGGCGCTCTCCTTCATGGCGCTGTAGAGGACGGTAGCGGTCTGCCGCTCCTCCGACGAGAGGTAGACGTTGCGCGAGGACATCGCGAGCCCGTCACGCTCGCGTACGGTGCGGGAGCCGATCACCTTGACGCCGAGATCGAGATCCTGCGCCATCTGTGCCACCACCCGCAATTGCTGAAAGTCCTTCTCGCCGAAGATCGCGAAGTCCGGCCGGCACTGTGTGAACAGCTTGCCGACGACGGTGGCGACGCCGCCGAAGAAATGCGGGCGGAAGCGGTCCTCGAGACCGGCGAGCGCCGGTCCCTCGGGCACGATGCGGGTCGCAAAGCCCTCTGGATACATTGCCTCGACGCCGGGGTGCCAGACGATGTCGACGTTCTCGGCCGCAAGCTTGGCGATGTCCGCCTTCCAGGTTCGCGGATAGGCACCGAAGTCCTCGGTCGGTGCGAACTGGGTCGGGTTGACGAAGATCGACACCACGACGCGGCTCGCGCGCCGCTTGGCGAGGCGTACCAGCGACACATGCCCGTCATGGAGTGCCCCCATGGTCGGGACCAGCGCGATCGTGGCCTTTCGCTTGCGAAGAATATCGACGGCGCGTCGCAGGGCAGGGACCGTGCGGGCGATCAAGGGGCTTCGTGACATCAGGACTCGGCAGGGTTGGGAATCGGCGCTGATGTGGCCCAGCGCCCGGCCGGCTAACCTTAACAAGCGGCGATCGTGGACGCCATGCATCCGGATGCGGCACAGCATCCCGCACGGGATGCCCCGACGCTGCGGGCTGGATCACACACGCGCAACGCGGCCGCGATTGCAGATGAAGAACGGCGGGCGTGATTTGGATTATCTGTCACGCATTTCACTTGACCGCAGCAGCGGCCAACTTGAAGATATTCGTCAGGGGCGCTGAGGATCTCTATGCTCGTGCAAGCTAGCCAAGGCCAATCCGGCTCGGCGCATGTGGTCGTACTCGGCAACGAGAAGGGCGGCTCCGGCAAGTCGACAACCGCCCTGCATGTCGCGGTCGCGCTCCTGAAAGCGGGCCAGCGCGTCGCGACGATCGACCTTGACTGCCGTCAGCAGAGTTTCACCCGCTACATCAGCAACCGTTCCGCCTGGGCGCGCCGCACCAAGCTCGATCTCGAATTGCCGGTACATCGCTGCATCAAACTCGGCGAGACCATGCAGATCGCCGAGAATGAGAATTCCGAGTTCCTGCAGTTCATGGAAGCGGTCTCGGCGGTCGAGAGCAGTTTCGACTTCATCGTCATCGATACGCCCGGTACCGACAGTTACCTGATGCGACTCGCGCACTCGATGGCGGATACGCTGGTCACGCCGATCAACGACAGCTTCCTCGACTTCGACGTGCTCGGCACCGTCGATCCCGCCAGCTATGCAGTGACGGGCGAGAGCCACTACGCCGAGATGGTGCGGGATGCCCGCCGCAAGCGCCGCCAGCTCGACGGCGCGACCACGGACTGGATCGTCGTGCGCAACCGCCTGTCGATGCTCGGTTCACGCAACAAGCAGCTCGTCGCCGACGGGTTGAAGGATCTGTCGCTGCGGCTCGGCTTCCGCTACGTCGATGGCTTCGCCGAACGCGTCGTCTATCGCGAGTTTTTCCCGCGTGGCCTGACCGCTCTCGACGAGATCGACGAAGCGACGCTCGGGATGCGGCCCAATCTCGGCCATCTCACCGCGCGGGAAGAAGTGACGAGCCTGCTCCGGCAGCTCAAGCTGCCGCTTGACGAGCGCGGCCGCCGCCGCGCGGCCAATCGCGCGGAGTGGTTCAGCCAGGTCGACAAGCCGCTCGAGGTCCACGACATCCTCGGTGCCTAGTGGGGCGGTATGTTGCTACTTCTGGCCGATTGTCGTGGTCGGTTTCCGCCGGAACCGAGTCCGTGCCTTGCCGTTTTACCCGTGCGATTACTGGGAAATTGAACCTGATCAAGACCGGTTGCGTCGGATAGTGATCTACACCCTGACGTAGCCGTATGAGAACGGGATGCCCAAGAAACGTGTGCGCCGCACAATGAAAGGGCTGTCAGTTCACAATATTTGGCCTTCCTGTCACGTGGCTGTGACATATATTAGGGAATAGGCGACAAGGGACCAAAGAGCCCCGGAAGAACACGATTTTCAACAGGGATCAGGCTGCAAGCCTGTGGCTGAGGACGAAAATGAAGCGTGGAATTGCCGTTCTGGTTTCAGTCAGTGCCCTCTGCGGCGTCGCCTATTTCACGGCGAGCAAGTGGGCGATCAAGCACGAGACCGTCACCTTCTATGACGCTTCGCGCGACAACCGTCCGGTGCCCGTCGATATCGCGGTCCGCTGGGACAAGGAAATGCAGGCGAACGCTGGCATGATCACGTTGCCGGTCGCAGTGATCAATCACGGCAACACAGTCAAGAACACCGAGTACGGCTTCCTCGCCAACATCTTCGCCGCGCGCGGCTATATGGTCGTGAGCCCGCAGCATGACTTGCCGACTGATCCTCCGATGGTGACCAAGCCGGGCGAGCTCTATGTCGGCCGGCTGCCGCAGATCCTGCGCGGCGTCGCTAACATTCATCTCGCCATGCAGGAGATGAAGAAGATTCAGCCCAATGCCGACTATGAAAAGGTGACGATGGTCGGCCACTCCATGGGCGGCGACATCACGATGTACTTCGCCAAGCAGTATCCGGACGAGGTCAAGAAGGTCGTCACGCTCGACAATCTGCGCGTGCCCTTCGTCACGGCGGGCAAGTTCAAGATCCTTTCGTTCCGTTCCAAGGACCCGCAGTTCAAGACCGATGCGGGCGTGATCCCGACCGACGAGGAGTGCGAGAAGGCCGGCATCCAGGTCGTGAAGACCGAATTCCAGCATAACGACATGCGTGACACCGGTCCGGATGTGGCCAAGAACTCGATCCAGGGCATGCTCGATAAATTCCTGAGCGATACGGACAGCGACATCGCGCCCGTCGACACCCGTTCGGCACCGCCCAAGATCCTCGAACCCGGTCCGGTTGCCTTGATGGCGCCCGCCAAGAGCTGACCTTAAGAGCTGCCCTTAAGAGCTGCCCTTAAGAGCTGGCGTTTCGCTTCCAGTCAGAACTTATTTCAAAGCCTCCGCCGGCCCTGCCTGCGGAGGCTTTGCGCATTGACCGGGCCGTGCACGCTGACCACATTAGCTGCTCACGCAAGGTGCAAGCAGGAATGTCGGGCGAACCCATCAAACCACGCGGGCGCGATGCCGTCTCGGCGCAAGCGGGCGGTCCGCTGCCGCAAGCCAGGACCTCGACCTCGGAGGACATCGCCGCCTTCGTCGCCAAGGCGCGTGCACTGTCGCCGCATGCGCCCGGCGCGAAAGGGCGGCTGATTTTCGCGCTGGACGCAACGATGAGCCGGCAGCCGACTTGGGACATGGCCTGCGCGCTCCAGGCCGACATGTTTCGCGAGACCGCGGCGCTCGGCAGTCTCGACGTCCGGCTGGTCTATTATCGCGGCCTCAACGAATGCCGCGCTACCGGCTGGATATCGGACAGCGCCAGACTCGCGACGCTCATGAGCAAGATCGATTGCCGCGGCGGCGACACCCAGATCGGCAAGGTGCTGAGTGAGGCGCGGCGCGAGGCGGTTGCATCCGGTGTGCGTGCGGTCGTCTTCGTCGGCGACGCCATGGAGGAGAAGATCGACGAGCTCTGCGCCAAGGCCGGCGAGCTCGGCATGCTCAAGGTGCCGGTCTTCCTGTTTCAGGAAGGTGATGACGCGGTAGCCGAGCGGGCCTTTCGCGAGATCGCGCGCCTGACCGGCGGTGCCTGGTGCCGGTTCGATCCCGGCGCGGCGGCGCAGTTGCGCGAGCTGTTGCGCGCTGCCGCGGCTTACGCCGCCGGCGGCCGCGAGGCGCTGTTGAAATTGGCGAAAGGCGCGAACGGCGCAGCCAAGCTGATCGGGCAGATGAAGTAGCCGGTCAAGCCGGCGCGGCTTGCGGCGGCGGCAATAACGTCCTTGCAGGATCAGGTCACGCCGGAATTATCGGGCTAGGCGCGTGTCACCATCCAATCGTGGACGCACGGAAGGACGCCATGCATTTTCACAACAGGGCGACTATATTCCGGGCATGACCCTGATCGCCGGCGCTGTCGCCGTTATCACGCTTTATCTGCTGCTTCAGATGTTCCGTGCCGCCAATCCGGCAGTGCTGGCGCGCACCATCAAGTTTGGCGGCGGCGTAGTTGCGCTGGCGGTCGCGGCCTTTACGGGCTTGCGGGGTGAGCTGGCGGTGGCGATCCCGCTCGGGATTTTCGGCGCCGGGCTGCTTGGCTGGACGCCGCTGGCGAACGCCGGCTTCGGCGGTGTCGGAGGATTGTTCGGCGGCGGCGCGTCGCGTCCGTCCGGCCAGGCCTCGCGTGTGCGTTCGCAATTCCTGGACATGCGGCTCGACCACGATTCCGGCCAGCTCGGAGGCCAGATCGTTGCCGGGCCATACGCCGGGCGCGATCTCGACGAGTTCGATCTCGCTGGCTTGCTGGCGATGGTCCCGGCGTTCGACGCCGAGAGCGTGGCCCTACTTGAAAGCTATCTGGACCGCCGGTTTCCCGCTTGGCGTCAAAACGCGCAGGGCGATGCGGCAGGGGGGCAGCGCCGCACGGCGGCGAGCGGCAAAATGACGGCGGAGGAAGCTTATCAGATCCTTGGCCTGCAGCCGGGCGCGGGGCGCGACGACATCAGCAGGGCTCACAAGTCCCTGATGAAGAAACTCCATCCCGACCAGGGGGGCTCGACGTATCTCGCTGCCCGTGTAAACGAGGCCAAGGATACTTTGCTTCGTACGCATAACGGTTAACTCCGGCACCACGCTACAAACGCCCGTACCGCGTGAGCTCTGCTCGCTCTGTTTGCTGTCGCCCCGGTGCCAGCCTTTGTCGGCGTGGTCGATCCCTTGAGTAAAGTTTTAACCGTAAATCCTTGACGAGAGGTTGTTACGGAACCGAGTTAGCGAAACCGCACCCGGAAACAAAAATGCCCGCGCAAGGCGCGGGCATTTTTCGGAACGGGGAGAGGAGATCAGTTGCGGACCGTGATGCAGGAGATCTCGGCGCGCTTCAGGGCGCGGCAGACGGCTTCGGCCTGGTCGCGCTCGAGCCCGGCGAAACGGGCGCGATAGAGCTTGCGATTGTCCTTGGCGACGACCTCGGTGAATGGGTCGGCTTTGCTGAGCAGGCCGCGGGCCGAGCTGCGCGCCGCATCGATGCGATGCTGGGCTTCGTTCTCGCTCTCAAGCGCGCCGACCTGGACGATCCAGCCGCTGTGGGTGGCCGGCTTGGTGGTGGCGCTCATCTGGATCGGCTGCGGATCGGCGGAAGCGAGCTTTGCAGCAGCCGGAGCGGGCGCGGCGGCCGTCGCGGCCGGCAGCACGCCCAGGATGCCGTTGCCAGTGCCGAAGCCAGCCGGCTGCCGCGGCAGTTCGGTGCGGGCGACCTCGGCCTTCGGCGCTTCCGGCTGGCTCGCGATCTCGGGTTTGTTGACGAGGTCGGCCCGGGCAACGACGGCGCCGGAGGTTTCCGCGACGTCGGAGCGGGCCGCAATCGTGTTGGTGACCTGCGGTGCGACCTGGGCCGGAGCGGCGGAGGCGACCTTCACGGCGCCGGCCTTGACCTGAACCGTCTTCACCCGAACCGGCTTCATCGGTTCCGATGAGCCGGGGATGATGGCCAGCGGTTGGCTCGAGATCACGCCATTGGTGAGCGGCGCCGGCTCGACCCTGGATTCGGTCGGCCTGGCTTCCGGCTTGTTGATTTCAGATCTGGGCTGGGCCGGCGGCATCGCCGCGGTCGCAGCCGCAAGTGCGGAGAGGCGCGAGGCGAGACGCGACGGGGCTGCTTCGGGGGCAGGGGCGGCCGCGGCCTGGACCTGCGGAGCCGGACGGGCCGGGGTATCCGATGCATCGGCGACGTCGGTATTGGAGTCAGCGCCGTTGCGCTCGGTGACAGCAGCAACAGTGTGGGTGGTCGCGCCCTTCTCGAGATTCTCCGCGAGCAGGTTGCGCATGATGGCGTCGCGCGAGCCGCCGCTGCGACCGCCGAGCACCACGCCGATCAGGTGGCGGTTGCCCCGGTGGATCGAGGTCACGAGATTGAAGCCGGAGGCGCGTGTGTAGCCGGTCTTGATGCCGTCCACGCCCTCGACGCTGCCGAGCAGGTGATTGTGGTTGCGGATCGACTGTCCGCGCCAATTGAACGTGGTGGTCGAGAAATAGCGATATTAGCGCGGGAAGCGCTCCTGGATGGCGCGGCCGAGCGTGGCTTGGTCGCGCGCGGTCGTGACCTGCTCGTCGTTGGGAAGGCCGTTGGCGTTGCGGTAGACCGTCTTGGACATGCCAAGCGAGCGCGCCTTGCGCGTCATCATCGCGGCGAAGTCGTCCTCGTCGCCGGCGATCGCTTCCGCGATTACTACCGCTGCGTCGTTGGCCGAGCGGGTGACGAGACCCTTGATCGCGTCCTCGACGCGAATCGTCTGGCCGGCACGCAGGTTTAGCTTGGTCGGATCCTGATCGGCGGCGTGCTGCGACACCGGCATCTCGGTGTCGAGCTTCATCTTGCCGGACTCGAGACGCTCGAACAGGAGATAGAGCGTCATGATCTTGGTGAGCGAGGCGGGATGGCGCAGTCCGTCTGGGCTGGTCGACTGGAGCACTGAGCCGGAATTGCCGTCCACGATGATGGAGGCGAATTTCGAGCTGGAACTCTCGGACACATCGCGCTGCACGCGGTGGTGCGCGTAATGGCGGCGGTGGCGCCGCGCCTCGGCAGCATCGGTGGTGAAGATGACTGCGGTGGTGACCGTAAGAAGGCCGAAAACGCCAACCCGCGCCAAGCGCGAGGAAGACAAGCTTTTACGAAGCATGAAACCCCGTCCCCGTTTCTAACTTGATCACCGGTTCGTGGGGCGAAATTGTGCCCAATGGACCCGGGATCATTACCTGCTCAGGCTGTCCCTCCGCTGGTGTTCTCTGCGGAGGACGTTGGGCCTGAGCCGCTGTTCTGGCTAAGGTGATGTTCTCAAACGGCTTTTGACCGTCTGCGGAAGCTGAACACGCCCAGGGAATCAGGGTAGGGCGCCCCGGTTTCCAAAAGCTTAAGGAACCCTTGCGTGGACCCCCGGGATTCTCCGTGATCTGGATCTATTTTTGTGCGTCGCACAAGGATTCTTGACTTTATTGTGCGTTGCACTATTTTTGTGCGAAGTCAGGGAGGCTGGGCTTCCCGACGAGAGCCAGGGAAAAGGATTCCGAAATGTTCAAGGTTGAAGACTTTCAGAACTACGGGAAAGAGCAGTTCGAGCAGTGCGTTGCTTCCGCGACCTCGGTGCAGCACGGCCTCCAGGCGATCGCCAGCGCTTATGGCGACTACACCAAGAAGTCGTTCGAAGACACCAAGTCCTTCGTCGAGAAGCTCTCCGGCGTGAAGTCGCTGGAAAAGGCCGTGGAAGCGCAGACCGATTTCGCCCGTTCCGCCTACGAGACCTTCGTTGCGGAATCGCAGAAGATCGCCGGCCTCTACAGCGACCTCGCCAAGCAGGCGTTCAAGCCGGTCGAGACCGTCGTGTCGAAGTTCACCCCGGCCGCCAACTGAATTTTTCCGCAGGTCCTGGAATCAAAAAGCCCGGCTGAACCAGCCGGGCTTTTTCGTTTGTGCGGGAGATTATCTCGCCAGGCGCAGCTTGCTGAGGGCCGCGCCGATCGTGTTGAAAATGGTCGCGATCTCCGTCGAACTCTTGATCTCGTAGAACTTGTCCGGACTGCTCGCGCAGTATTTCAGGATGGCCGAGGTCGGGTCGCCGCTGGTGTTCACCTGGATCGTGTAGATCGTGTACATCGACGCGCCGCTCGAGTCCTTTGCGTTGTGCAGGTTATCGCACAGGATCTGCTGTCGTGCGTCGATCGAGCCGGGGAACGTGCTGTTGCCGTAGGTCGTAGTCTGATTGCTGCCGTTGCCATAAGCCGGCCAGCGGTCCTCAGTGTTCAGACCGTCGGAGAGCAGGATGACCACCCGATTATATGTGGTGCCGGTGCCGTTCTCCGTCGGAGCGTTCAGAGGATTGCCCTGTAGCAATGACTGCCACCCCCAGGCCAGTCCCACCGCCTGATTGGTGCCGCCGGTCGGCTGCATCGCGTTCACCGCGCTCTTGAGCGTGCTCCAGTTGTAACTCAGGGGGATGATCGGCTTGAGTTGAGTAGAGACGCTGCTGCTGCAATAGGCTGTGCTGTTCTCGAAATACTGGTTCGCGGGGAACAACGTTGTCGTATCGGACGAGGAGGGTGACGCGCCGGTCGCGTCGTTGGGTTGGGTACGATCGGCAACGCAGCCCGTCCAGGTGCTGATTGGGTTAGTGGATGCTTGCTGCCATTTGTTCTGCACCGTGGGGGTCGAATTGGTCGCCGTCCATTTGTTGTTGGCGAAGCCCACGACGGCGCTTACTCGAGGTTGGTTCGTATTGTGGCTAAGGTCGCTCGGTCCCGGTTGAGTCCAGTCATGGGTATAAAGATTGCCGGTACAGGATCTGCTGCTGCCGGTGCCGCTGCAGCTGCAGCCGGAGACGTTGTCCCCGTAGGCATCCACGGGACAGCTGCAGCTCGAACTCCCCGAGCAGAACGTTCCGGTGCCCACCGATTTGCTCTCCCAACAACCGTTGTACATCGTGTGGGAGTTGGCATCGACGCTGGGGCAAATATAGCCGCTCGGAGGGACGACGTTCACGTTATTGGTCGTGTATTTCGAGCTCCCGTTCGCAGATCCGCTTGTGCAGTAGAACCCGCCGCTACCGTTCGACCACGGGCATCGCGCGCCCGGCCCCACGGCGTGCCAGTTCATGGGAAGATTCGTTTGATAGCCTCCCGGCACGTTGGCGGGTTGCGCGGTGGGCGGGTTCAGCCAATCAGTCCAGTCAATCCAGCTCTGGCCGTAATTGCTGGCGTCGACATTGACGGTCTTCGCGAAGGGAATGACCGAAATATAGACATCGCCGTTGTTCTTGCTGAGTGCGCTGAGCTGGTCGATCAGTCCGCCCGAGCCGGCCACGGCATTCTTCAGGGCGGTCATCTTGCCGTTCTGCGCCATCGATCCGGTGTTGTCGAGCACCAGCGCCACCCGCATCTTCGCGTTGCCCCAGGTGGTGGTCGAGGTGGTGTTGAAGCCGAGCGTCGGATGGCCGGCGATCTGCATGAACATGGAATCGATGTAGCTGGAGCCTTGCAGGAGGATATTCGCCGCCGCGCTCGTGGTTGCCGCAGTGTAGGTTGCCGAGAGCTGGACCCTCGTCTTCGTCGCGGTGTCCGCGGCATCGTTGTCGGTAAAGAGACCCTTGAAATAGTCCGCCGCCTTTTGATTGATCTGGGACGGGGTAATGGTACCCGCGGTCAGGTCCCGCGACAGCATCAGTGCAGTCGAATCGAGGGCGGCCTGCATCGACGAGTGCGCCCGGCTGGCCCGGCTGTAATCGATCGCAGCGCCGACGAAGGTCAGCACCGGAACCAGCGCAATGGCGAATATCACCGCAATATTGCCTTGCTCGGCCGCCTTGAAGCGGGCGAGCTGTCGGCCAATGTGGCGGACAACGGGCAGGCGAAGCATGACGATCCCCGAAATCTGTGGTTTTGCCAGATTTCACGCCACAGCCTTGAACGGCGGGTAAATCGAGCCGTTGAAAAACGGAGCTGTCCCCGTGCCAAACCGCCGCGGTCATGGCGCCGTCAGGTTCCTGGTCAACAGTTCTAAACGGGCAAGGCGGAAATTTTTGTCAAATCGGTCCGGATTGATTAACCTTGGCCGGGATCGCCCCGACCGGGAATCGGGACTGCCGCGGCCAAGCCTTTGCGTGCTTGCGGCAAGACGGGGGCAGGCCCATATTCCCGGCAATCGATCCGGCCTGGACCGGACCGGTTGGAGGCGGCGATCCAACAAGACGGTGCGCCTGCGTGAAGCTCTGAAGGACGGAGCTGCGCAGCGGACCGTTAGTCGCTTCCATGGGGAATTCGAACGCCTGAGCCATGCCGCAGATTGCTTCCATATTTGACCTGTCCGCGGCCGCCGCCGCCCAAGCTCCCCGAATGAGCAACGACGAGAACCGTTCCGGCGGTCCGACGGGGCCGAACACTTCGGTGATCACCAAGGTCAAGCCAAAGACCAAGCGGCCGAACTTGTACCGTGTGCTGATCCTGAACGACGACTACACACCAATGGAGTTCGTCGTGCACGTGCTCGAGAAGTTCTTCCAGAAGGACGTCGAGGCCGCGACCAAGATCATGCTGCACGTCCATCATCACGGCATCGGCGAGTGCGGCGTATTCACCTACGAGATCGCCGAGACCAAGGTGACGCAGGTGATGGATTTCGCCCGCAAGCACCAGCATCCGCTGCAATGCGTGATGGAAAAGAAGTAACCTCGCGGCGCGTTGAAGCCGGCTTCTATGTATGTCGCAGTGTGATCGTCGCGTGATGTCTGCGCGCGGCGCCTGTTGCAGCCGGCAAGGTCCGGAATTCTGCGCTGGCGCCGATCCTGCCCAATCCGGAACGGGTTTTGCATCGAAAATACCGTGGGTATGCAGCCGCCGTGTCGCGGAACCGGTCTTTCGCCGCGATCTTGTATAACTATATGTGACAAAGGTTGTTGTTGCCTGACCGGGCGATGACGATCATGATGGTGGGGGCCATAGAGGACGCGAATGCCGACTTTTTCCCAAAGCCTTGAACAATCCCTGCATCGTGCGCTGGCGATCGCAAACGAGCGTCATCACCAATACGCGACGCTCGAGCATCTTTTGCTCTCCTTGATCGATGACTCCGATGCAGCCGCTGTCATGCGCGCCTGTAGCGTCGATCTGGACAAGCTCCGCGCGAGCCTCGTCAATTATCTTGAAACCGAATTCGAGAATCTGGTGACGGATGGCGCAGATGACGCCAAGCCGACAGCCGGCTTCCAGCGCGTGATCCAGCGCGCGGTGATCCACGTGCAATCGTCCGGTCGCGAAGAGGTGACCGGCGCCAATGTGCTGATCGCGATCTTCGCCGAGCGCGAGAGCCATGCCGCGTATTTCCTGCAGGAGCAGGACATGACGCGCTATGACGCCGTCAATTACATCAGCCACGGTATCGCCAAGCGGCCGGGCGTCTCCGAGGCGCGGCCCGTTCGCGGCGTCGACGAGGAGACCGAGACCAAGGGCACCGAGGACGCCAAGAAGAAGGGCGAGGCGCTCGAGACTTATTGCGTCAACCTCAACAAGAAGGCACGCGACGGCAAGATCGATCCGGTGATCGGACGCAATTCCGAGATCAATCGCGCGATCCAGGTGCTGTGCCGCCGGCAGAAGAACAACCCGCTGTTCGTGGGCGAGGCCGGCGTCGGCAAGACCGCGATCGCGGAAGGTCTCGCCAAGCGCATCGTCGACAGCGAGGTGCCGGAGGTGCTGGCTGCTGCCACCGTGTTCTCGCTGGACATGGGCACGCTGCTCGCCGGCACGCGCTATCGCGGCGATTTCGAAGAGCGCCTGAAGCAGGTGCTGAAGGAGCTCGAGGCACACCCCAACGCCATCCTGTTCATCGACGAGATCCACACCGTGATCGGTGCGGGCGCGACGTCGGGCGGGGCGATGGATGCCTCGAACCTGCTCAAGCCGGCGCTCGCCTCGGGCACCATCCGCTGCATGGGCTCGACCACCTACAAGGAATACCGCCAGCACTTCGAGAAGGACCGCGCGCTGGTGCGGCGCTTCCAGAAGATCGACATCAACGAGCCGACGGTCGAGGACGCCATCGCGATCCTCAAGGGTCTCAAGCCGTATTTCGAGGACTACCACCGGCTGAAGTACACCAATGAGGCGATCGAGGCCGCCGTTCAGCTCTCCTCGCGCTACATCCACGACCGCAAGCTGCCGGACAAGGCGATCGACGTGATCGACGAATCCGGTGCGGCGCAAATGCTGGTCGCCGAGAACAAGCGCAAGAAGACCATCGGCATCAAGGAGATCGAGACCACGATCGCCTCGATGGCGCGGATCCCGCCGAAGAGCGTGTCGAAGGACGATGCCGAGGTGCTGAAGCATCTCGAGCAGACCCTGAAGCGCACCGTGTTCGGGCAGGACAAGGCGATCGAGTCGCTCGCCGCCTCGATCAAGCTGGCGCGAGCCGGCCTGCGCGAGCCGGAGAAGCCGATCGGCTGCTACCTGTTCTCGGGTCCGACCGGCGTCGGCAAGACCGAGGTCGCAAAGCAGCTCGCGGCGACGCTCGGCGTCGAGCTGCTGCGCTTCGACATGTCCGAATACATGGAGCGGCACACCGTGTCGCGCCTGATCGGCGCGCCTCCCGGCTATGTCGGCTTCGATCAGGGCGGCCTGCTCACCGACGGCGTCGACCAGCATCCGCATTGCGTGGTGCTGCTCGACGAGATCGAGAAGGCGCATCCCGACCTCTACAACGTGCTGCTCCAGATCATGGATCACGGCCGGCTCACCGATCACAACGGCAAGCAGGTCAACTTCCGCAACGTGATCCTGATCATGACGACGAACGCGGGTGCGGCGGATCTCGCCAAGCAGGCGTTCGGCTTCACGCGCTCGAAGCGGGAAGGCGACGACCACGAGGCGATCAACCGGCAGTTCGCGCCGGAATTCCGCAACCGTCTCGATGCCATCGTCTCGTTCAGCCATCTCAGCGTCGAGGTGATCGGCACGGTGGTCGAGAAGTTCGTGCTGCAGCTCGAGGCGCAGCTCGGCGACCGCGACGTCACTATCGAGCTGTCCGACCCCGCCAAGACCTGGCTGGTGGAGCACGGCTATGACGAGCAGATGGGTGCGCGGCCGATGGCCCGCGTGATCCAGGAGCACATCAAGAAGCCGCTGGCGGACGAGGTGCTGTTCGGCAAGCTCAAGGGTGGCGGCCACGTCCGGGTCGTCCTGGTCAAGGACGAGGCCGACGAGACCAAGGAGAAGATCGGCTTCGAGTTCCTCGATGGCCCGGTCACGCCGAAGCAGGAAAAGCTGCCCGGCACCCGCAAGCGTCCGCCGGGCAAGTCCAAGCCGGGCGGTGGCCCCGGCGGCTCGAAGGGGCCGACCTCCAAGGGCCCGCTGGTCAAGGCTTGATCCCGCGAGCGTCGTGAATCGAAAATCGAAAAGGCCGGCTGAGGAGCCGGCCTTTTTGTTTGGATCGGTTTGTTTGGATCCGTCGAAGCTATTCGCCCCGCAGCCGCTGATCGTCCTGCACGCGGACATGTTCGGCGCCGCGCGCGCCCGCGGGCGATAGCCGCAGCATGCTCAGCGTGGCGCCGCAGAGCGCAAAACCGACGCCGGTGAGGAGCGCGATCCGGGTCCCTTCCTGCGGATAGCGGCCGAGGAACAGCGCCACCAGCGCTGTGCCGGTGGTCTGGCCGAGCAGGCGCGCCGTGCCCAGCATGCCGCTGGCGCCGCCGGACCGCTCGCGCGGGGCGGCGGCGATCATGGTGCGGTTGTTGGGGGTCTGGAACAGGCCAAAGCCGGCCCCCGCCAGCGCCATGCGCCAGATCACGTCGAGCGGCGTCGGGCCCGCGGGCAGGAAGGCGAGCGCGGCGAGGCCGCAGGCGAACAGCGTGAGCCCGATGCCGCCGAGCAGGCCGGCCGGGTAACGCTCGACCAGGCGCCCGGCGAGCGGAGCCGCGAATGCCACTGCGATCGGCCAGGGCGTGATCAAGAGGCCCATATGCACAGCCGAATAGCCGAAGCGGCTCTGGAGGTAGAAGGGGATCGCGACGAAGGCCAGCATCTGCCCGCAGAACGAGGCGATCGAGGTCGCAATCGAGAGCGCGAACACCGGTATGCGCAAAAGGTCCACCGGCAGCAGCGGCGAAGTCATGTGGGTTTCGCGGTAGATCAGCATTGCGCCGGCCACGATCGCGATCGCGAACTGGACGAGGTACACGACGGGGGCTTCGTCATGGCCGACGCTGTCGATGGCGGCAATACCGACACCGAACGTGATCGCCGAAAGCCCTGCGCTCTGCCAATCGAAGGAATGGCTCGCGGGCTTGGTGTGCGGCAGACTGCGCAGGCCCAGGAGCAGCGTTAGCGCGCCGAGTGGCACGTTGATGGCGAACAGCCAGGGCCAGCTTCCAACCGCGAGGATTCCTGCGGCGAGCGTCGGGCCGGCCGCGGCCGAGAAGGCGACGACGAGCGCGTTGAGGCCGATGCCGCGGCCGAGCATGGCGCGCGGATAGGTGAAGCGCACCAGCGCTGCATTGACGCTCATGATTCCCGCCGCACCAAAGCCCTGGATGATGCGCGCGATCGTCAGGAGCGGCAGCGTGTGCGCCAGCGCGCAAAACGCCGATGCCAGCGTGAACAGTGCGAGCCCCACCAGATAGACACGGCGATAGCCGACGATCTCGCCGAGCGAGGCCAGCGGCAGCAGCGAGATCGTGATCGCGAGCTGGTAGCCGTTAACGATCCAGATCGAGAAGGCCGGGCTCGCGTCGAGGTCGGCCGCAATCGTCGGCAGGGCCACATTGGCAATGGCGCTGTCGACGACCGCCATGATGATGCCGAGCGCAATGGTCAGGATCGCCTGGTTGCGCTGTGGCTGCGGCAGGCCGTCGGCATGCTCGATGGGGGCGAACGACATGAAGGAGGCGAGCCTGGTCAGGGCCGTGTGATACACCCCGGATTAGGAAATTGCGGGATTGATCGCAACCCGGCAGGACACCGACGGTTCCCTTGGGGCGCCGTGGGCATAGATGAGGATGGCCTTCGCGGGGCTCACCAGCGCCCCGTCGACTTGCCGAACACATAGAGCGCGACGAGCCCAATCGTCACCGCCGTCGAGACGACGATGGCGGTGCGATCCCAATCGATCCGCGTCCGCTCGGCACGGCTCAGATTGAGCACCGTGAACAGGGCCTTCATGGCAAATCGGCGCATTGGGTGCTCTCGCAGGGCGCACGATGCCACGACCGACGCGGGCCGGCTTGATGCAGCTCAAGCCATCCTATGGCCAGCCCGGTGCCCTGCAATTGCCGCGGCAGGTCTCCGCATCAACTTGCATTCGACCAGACCACCCGCGCCGATGCCCTGGTCCGGGCTGAGCGGCATCAGCTATCGCGCGTTCACATGCGGCCTTGCCCGGGGACGGCCTAATCGTGCAAGCGCATGTCATCGAATGCGGCATCGGCAACACGCGGGCCGACCGTACTCGTTTGAGGCCGAGCCTCGGTTCTTGTTGCGGACGTAGAGAGGCAGGCGAGCTCGTTGTCACGCGCCTGTTGCGGCAGCAGCGTGAGGCTCCAGCCCACAAGGACCAGCACTGCGAGCCGGATCGCGATCACACCCAGCAACAGCTCCGATCCGCTTATCGTCGCGTGAGTCCTCATGCGCGCCACCCTGATGCAGGTCACAGGACCTGACAATCTGGAATTGGCGAGCATTGCCTTCGCCGGGAGCGAAGGCTGTAGATGATGCCTACGTGGCTATGGCCCGGGACAGGCGTTAGGTCACGCAGTGGCCAAGCAGCTCGGGATGCGCGGCGCAGATGTGATGTGCACCGGCCTCCTTGAGCTCGGACTCGCTGCCGTAGCCGTACAGCACGCCGATGGCGGTCATGCCGTTGGTCCTCGCGCCGACCACGTCATGACTGCGGTCGCCGATCATGATGGCGCTGCGGGGATCGACGTTGGCTTCGTCGAGCGCGTAGCGGAGCAGGTCGCGCTTGTCGACGCGTGTGCCGTCGAGCTCGGAGCCGAATACGCGCTCGAAATAGGGCCGCAAGCCGAAATGATCGATGATGCGATTGGCATAGACCGCCGGCTTGCTGGTGGCGACGAACATGCGCCGACGCGTTGCTGCGATCGAGGACAATGTGTCCTTGATCCCGCCATAGGCCTCGTTCTCGAACAGGCCGACGTCGCTGAATCGCTCGCGATAGAGCATCAGTGCCCGGTCGGCGAGTTCCGCGCGGCCGGTGAGCTTTTCCAGGCTCGCATGCAGGGGCGGACCGATGCACCAGACCAGTTCGTCCTCGCTCGGCACCGCAACGCCGAGCCGCTCCAGTGCGTACTGGATCGAGCGGGTGATCCCGGGCTTCGGGTTGGTCAGCGTGCCGTCGAGATCAAAATAGATTGTAACCATCTGGGCGGACCGGCGTTGATACTGTCGCCCGTTGCTAGTTGGCTGGGCCCCCAAGTCAAGGTCCGATTTCCCCTGTATTGTGGACGCCATGCGTATAGCCCGGGTTCTCGCCGTGTTGTGCCACGTCCTCGCGGCGTCGCCTGCGCTTGGCCAGGAGGCGCCGAACCGGTTCGTGCATCCGAGCGTCGAGGAGCTCGCCAGGCCGCCGGAAAGGCCTGATGCGCGCGAGAGCGACACGCGGGAGTCGATCTGCCTGATTGTGGAGGCGGCCGCGCGCGATGCCAATCTTCCGCTGGAGTTCTTCGCTCGCGTGATCTGGCAGGAAAGCCGCTTCCAGGTTGATGCGGTGGGGCCGATGACGCGCAGCGGTGAGCACGCCCAGGGGATCGCTCAGTTCATGCCGGGCACCGCGAGCGAGCGAGGGCTGCTCAATCCTTTCAACCCGGTGCAGGCGCTGCCGAAGTCAGCGGAGTTCCTGAACGAGCTGCGCAACCAGTTCGGCAATCTCGGACTTGCAGCCGCCGCCTACAATGCCGGGCCGCGCCGGGTGCAGGAATGGCTTGCCGGCACCGGCGGCATGCCGGAGCAGACCCGCAACTATGTTTTCGCCATCACCGGCGCAACTGTCGATGCCTGGGCCAAGGCCGGAGCGACCGGGAAGGGGCCGCCGAGCTCACCGCCGACGAGCTGCCGCGATCTGATGGCGCTCTTGAAGCGCGCGCCAAACCCGTTCGTTGCCGAGCTCGAGCAGCATGTGGAGCTCGCCGCCGCCAAGATCTGGGGCGTGCAACTTGCCGCCGGCTTCGACCGCAACAGGGCGCTGGCGATGTATTCCCGCGCCGTCACGCGGCTGAGCGCGGTGATCGGCGGCCGAGATCCGAGCCTGCTCTCCTCGGTGATGCGTAGTCGCGGCACGCACACGTTCTACCAGGTGCGCATCGGCGCGGATACGCGCAGCGAGGCGGATGATCTCTGCAACCGGATCCGCAAGGCCGGCGGTGCCTGCTTCGTGCTGAAGAACAGGGGCGTCAGCGGGTAGGGGCCCGCCCCGGAATGACAGCGGAGGGTGTCGGCCACGCGCGCATGCCAGCTCCGCCGCGCGCTTCCTTGACGCCGGTCACCGCTTTGCCCGTTATGCAGGCACGATTCTGCAACCCCAGCCGGCCGGCCCGTGGCGCTCCCTCCGCTCGATTCCCCTCAATGGCAAAGTCCCTGGCGCGCCTTCGCGTGGGGGCTGCGCTCGATCACGCAGACGATCCTCACCATCGTCCTGTTCGTGACCTATCTGGGCATCGGCGCGCTGGCCCATGACACTCACTTCAGTCTGGCCTGGGCGCTCGCCTCGACGCTGTTCGTCTGGGCAGGTCCTGCTCAGATCATCCTGATCACTACGCTCGGCTCGGGTGCGACCATCGTCCAGTCGGCGGTCGCTGTGACGGTCAGCGCGATCCGGCTGTTTCCGATGGTGGTCTCGGTGCTGCCGCTGATGCGGACGCCAACGACCAAGCGGCGCGAGCTGATCTTCGCCGCGCATCTCACCGCAGTGACGCTGTGGGTCGAATGCCACCGCTTCCTGCCGCAGGTGCCGCGCGAGCGGCGCATCGCCTTCGTTCACGGTCTCGGCTGTGGCCTCGTCTCCGTGTGCCTCACCGCCAACACAGTCGGCTATTTCCTCGCCGCCAATCTTACGCAGACGCTGGGCGCGGCGATCCTCCTGCTGACCCCGCTGTCCTTTTTGTTCTCGACCGCGCGCAATAGCCGCGAGATCGCGGACGTTGTGGCACTCGTGCTGGGGATTCTCCTTTATCCGCTGGCCGCGAAGATGAACTCCGGTCTCGACATCCTCGTCAGCGGCATCGCGGCCGGCACGATTGCCTATGGCGTGCATTGGTGGCGGGAGGTGCGCGCATGAATTTCGCGCAGCTCATCGGCGATTGGCACGCGCTCGCCGTGCTGTTCGTCGCCGGCGTTGTTCCCAACCAGATGTGGCGCATGCTGGGCCTGTGGTTCGGCGGCGGCATCGACGAGGGCTCCGAGCTCCTGGTCTGGGTGAGGGCGGTCGCCACCGCGATCCTAGCCGGTGTCATCGCCCAGATCGTGGTCGAGCCGCCCGGGGCGCTCGCAAGCGTGTCGGACGGCTTGCGCTATGGCGCGGTGGCCGCAGGCCTCGTCGTCTTCCTGCTGACCCGCCGCTCGATCTTCGCGGGCGTGGTGGCGGGCGAAGTCTTCTTGCTGGCCGGCAGG
>JAEYRD010000008.1 GCA_023435725.1 Pseudomonadota bacterium
CGAATTATTCATGCTGGCCGTCAGGTGGTGGTTGGTCTAAAACCCTCGCGAACAGCAGGGAATTGGAAATATGGTTCGCTAAAACGAGCTCCGCGAGGGCGAGGTCGCAATCGAGCTGCCATCGACACAGGATGCCGGCCTCGTCTTCATCGGCCGCATCCGCACGCCCTGGACCTCGCGGCTGGAGACGCCGCGGCAGGGCCGCGCCGACGGCCCGGTGTGCCGCCTCGAGATCTTTGAGCCGTTCGTACCGGCGATCAAGGGCGTGGACTTCTACAGCAATCTCGAAGTGCTGTACTGGCTCGACCGTTCCCGCCGCGACATCGTGCTGCAGAGTCCGAAGAACAACGAGAAAACCCGCGGCACGTTTTCGCTGCGCTCGCCGGTCCGGCCCAATCCGATCGGCACCTCGATCGTGAAGCTCGTGGGCATCGAAGGCAACACCATTCTGGTGCGCGGTCTCGACTGCCTCGACAACACACCGCTGATCGACATCAAGCCCGACCGCTGCGAGTTCACCCCGCTGGCCGCACCGCAGCCAGGGGACTTCCAGACGGAGTAAGGTCCGTCATTCCGGGGCGTGCCGTAGGCACGAGCTATGATGCGCAATTGCGCATCTGAGAATCCATCGAGCGTCAGAGATGGTAGTGAAATGGATTCCGGGCTCGACGCTTCGCGTCGCCCCGGAATGACGCCTAACCCGCCTTCAGCGCCGCGATCAGCTTGGTTGCGTTCTCTTCCAGCACCTTGACGTCTTCTTTGCGGCTCGCGGGTGGCAGCATCGCCACGCCGTCGTGACGCGGCATCACGTGCATGTGGAGATGAAACACCACCTGTCCGCCGGCAGGCTCGTTGAACTGCTGGACAGTGATGCCGTCGGCCTTGAACGCCTTCATCGCAGCGGCGGCAATCCTGTGCGCGCCGCGCGCGACGTGGGCGTAATCGTCGGGCTCGATGTCGAGGATGTTGCGGGCAGGGGCCTTCGGGATCACCAGCGTGTGGCCGGGCACGCGCGGCATGATGTCGAGGAAGGCGAAGACGTGCTCGTCCTCATAGACCTTGTGGCAGGGCAGCTCGCCGCGCAGGATTTTTGCAAAGATATTGTTCGTGTCGTAGGCGGTCATGGCGGCTCCCTGGAATTGTGCGCTTACTGTCACCAGCCACGGCGAACCGTCAAGGCGCCTCGTCGATGCCTTTGCGGAATGGGCCGAGCTCGGCGAGCTCGCGGCCGGCTTCTGCAACATAGGCGCGCTCGCGCTTGAGGTAGTCGTCGATGGCGCGGCGCAGGCCGGGATCGGCGATGAAGTGGGCCGAATGGGTCGTCCGCGGCAGGTAGCCGCGCGCAATCTTGTGCTCGCCCTGCGCGCCCGCTTCGACGTTCCTAAGGCCTTGTTTGATGGCGAAGTCGATCGCCTGGTAGTAGCAGACCTCGAAGTGCAGGAAGGGATGATGCTCGATCGCGCCCCAGTTGCGGCCGAACAGCGTGTCCGAGCCGATGAAGTTGATCGCGCCCGCGATCCAGCGGTCGTTGCGGCGGGCCATTACCAGCAGCACGTCCTTGCTCATGGTCTCGCCGATCAGCGAAAAGAATTCGCGTGTGAGATACGGCCGGCCCCATTTGCGCGAGCCGGTCTCCATGTAGAATTCGAAGAAGGCGTCCCAGGCGTCCTCGGTGATGTCGTTTCCGGTGAGCCAGTGGATAGTGATGCCGGCGGCCAGCGCATCGCGCCGCTCACGCTTGATCGACTTGCGGTGGCGCGAATTCAGCGTTGCCAAAAAATCGTCGAAGGTCTCAAAACCTTCGTTGTGCCAGTGGAACTGCTGGTCGGTGCGCTGGAGGAAGCCATGCTCGGCGAGCAGCTTCCACTCGGCCTCGCGCGCGAAGGTCACGTGCACCGAGGAGGCCTTGCTCACGCCGCACAGGGCCACGAGCCCGCTCGCCAGCGCCTCCGAGATGCGCTCGCGATCGACGCCGTCGCGGACCAGCAGCCGCGGTCCTGTCGCCGGAGTGAAGGGAACAGAGACCTGAAGCTTTGGATAGTAACGCCCGCCGGCGCGCTCATAGGCGTCCGCCCAGCCGCGGTCGAAGACGTATTCGCCTTGGCTGTGCGATTTCAGATAGCAGGGCACGACGCCGACAACGCGGCCGTCGATCTTGGCCACGAGATGCCGCGGCCCCCAGCCGGTGCGGATCGTTGCTGAACCCGATTTCTCAACGGCGGATAAAAAAGCGTGAGAGACGAACGGGTTATAGGCGAGCCTTGAGGGGGCGAGTGAATCGCCTGGAAGGCCGGATGAGGTTTCCGCGCCATACCCGTTGCACTTTCCGCCAGGGTTGGCGCAGGCGTCCCAATCTTCGGCAGCTACCTCGCCAATGGACGGTACAGCCTCGAGCGTGATTTCAGATGATGCCATCGCGCTCAAGATCGTGCATTGCAGCAGCGACTTCAAGGGGCGGGAACGCGGAGGCCAGCCGCCACAACCGCCGTCATTGCGAGCGAAGCGAAGCAATCCAGAGTGTCGCCGCGGAAGGACTCTGGATTGCTTCGTCGCAAGGGCTCCTCGCAATGACGGTGGAGGGAGCGGTGCCCCTTACGGCACGAACCCCTCAAAGATCATCTGATCCGCATATTGCCCGACGCGCGTCCGCTGCTCCGGCGTGCGGACGGTCCAGCCGAGCAGGGCGCAGCCGAACACATTGCGGGCGATCCAGGGGGCGGGGGCCGGGAGGTGGTCGACCTTGAAGGCGACAAAATGCGGCTGGGTCTGAAAGCCATGGCGCAGATACAACATGCTGTCGCGCTGTTCCTGCGTCAGGTAAGCCCAGTATTCGTCCTCATAGGTCCGCTGCGCGACGATGCCGCGCGGGCGGGACGGCAATAGCTCGCGCAATGCCTGGACCTGATCGGGATCGAAGGACATGCCGACGGCTCGCCCCTGATAGGATGCCAGCACCTCGGCCATTCGCTTCACCAGCTTGCGGTCGCCGGCAAAATGGCTCTTCACCTCGATCACCAGCGGCACGCGGCCGGCGACGATAGCGCAGAGATCGCTGAGCGACATCATCCGCTCGGCGGTGTCCTTGAACTTGATCGCCTTCAGATCCGCTGCGGTCTTCTCGATCACCTGGCCGGTGGCTTCGGTGAGACGGCCAAGGGCATGGTCGTGGTGCACCATGGCTTCACCGTCGGCGGAGAGCTGGATATCGACCTCGATCGAGAAATTGCCCGCGATCGCAGCTTGCACTGCGCCCGGCATGTTCTCGACGATGCCACGGGAAATGTCATGCAGGCCGCGATGGGCGACCGGCCGGGCTATCAGCCAATCCGGAGCACGCACGATGCTGGCCTCAGGCGACCTCGAACACGCCTTCGACCTCAACCGCCGCATCCGCGGGCAGCGAGGCGACGCCGACGGTGGTGCGGGCATGGCGGCCCTTGTCACCGAAGGCGGCGACCATCAGGTCGGAGGCGCCATTCAACACTTTCGGCCCGTCCAGGAAATCAGGGGCAGAATTGATGAAGCCGCCGAGGCGCACCACGCGCACGACCTTGTCGAGGTCGCCGAGCGCCGCCTTGACCTGGGCCAGCAGGTTGACGGCGCAGCCGCGCGCGGCCGCGGCGCCCTCTTCGATGGAGACGCCGGCGCCGAGCTTGCCCTTGGCGATCAGCTTGCCGGCGGGATCGAAGCAGACCTGGCCGGAGACGAACAGCAGGTTGCCGGTGCGCACGAACGGCACGTAGTTGGCCACGGGGGTGGGAGCATCATGCAGCTTGATGCCCTGTTCCGCCAGTTTCTGCTCGACCGTGCCCGCCATGTTCGACCTCGTTGTCCAGAATTCATCCACCCGGGCGCGTCCGTTGGAGGCCGGGCGCGCCCTGTTTCGCCCATCGTGCAGCCACATGCAAGCAACCCGAGACGGTGCATTTTGTTGAGGCAGGGCAGGCGGTTCAACGCGATGGCCGCAACTTTACGTGAAACAGCCTCAGTTGCGACGCAATGGAACGGTCATTAAAATATCGAATCTGCGCTTCCCCAAGGAATGGACATGCTGCACCTTTTCCGGACTTCGCTCGGTGTGATGGCGCTCGCGGCGGCCGCTTTCGGCCCCGGAAACAGCGCGCAGGCCGCCAATGGTCCGTTCCTTGCGCACCAGGCGCTCTATGATCTGAGCCTCGTCAAATCGCGCTCCAATTCGGTCAACAGCGCCCGCGGCCGCATCCTCTACAATTTCACCGGCAACTCGTGCGAGGGCTACACCTCCGAATTCCGCCAGGTTTCCGAGCTCGACAGCGGCGAGGGCAAGGTCACGCTCAGCGACCTCCGCTCCAATTCCTGGGAGGACGCCGCCGGCAAGAGCTATCGCTTCAAGATCGAGACCCGCATGAACGAGGCCGACGCCAGCCGGGTCGACGGCTCGGCGGAGCGCGACGGTGACCACATCAACGTCAAGCTGAAGCTGCCGGCGCCGAAGAGTTTCACCCTTGACGGCAAGATCGTGTTCCCGACCGAGCAGATCCAGCGCATCATCGCGGCGGCCAAGGAAGGCAAGTCGCTGCTCGAGCTGTCCGTCTATGACGGCTCCGACGACGGCCAGAAAGTCTACAACACGCTGACCGTGATCGGCCAGCCAATCCCCTCCGAGCGCACCGCCTCGCCCGATGCGTCGACGTCGGACGAGCACATGAAGTCGCTCAAGCGCTGGCCGGTGACCGTCAGCTATTTCGACCGCGACGTCCAGCAGAAGGAGGGCGAGCAGACGCCGGTCTATGCGATGTCGTTCGAGCTCTACGAGAACGGCGTCTCGCGCCAGCTCGTGCTCGATTACAACGATTTTGTGATTTCCGGCGCGATGGGCAAGTTCGACGTGAAGGACAGCAAGCCCTGCAATTGAGGGTGAAGGCTAGCTCTCGACGCGCTCTCCAGCTACGCTCCCTCCCAACCACAAACTCCGGGAGCCAGCCATGCCGAAGCTCGATCATCTCCGCCCTAGCGGCCTGCACCACAATCCCGCTTATTCCCACGTCGTCACCGCCTCCGCCGCACGCACGATCTACATCTCCGGCCAGGTGTCGGTGGACGAGGAGGGGCGGATCGTCGGCGAGGGCGATCTCGCCGCGCAGACCACGCAGGTGATGCAGAATCTCGGGCACGCGTTGAAGGCGGCCGGCGCGACCTACGCCAACATCGTGAAGATCACGACCTTCGTCGTGAACTACAAGCCGGAGCTGCGCCCCATCATCGGCAAGGCCCGCTCCGTCTTCTTCGAAGGCATGGAGCCGCCCGCCAGCACCCTCGTCGGCGTCTCCGCGCTCGCAGCGCCGGAATGGCTGATCGAGATCGAGGCGGTGGCGGTCGCGGATTGAGGTGTCGACGGAATGACTTCACAAAGTGCCATTCGGATCGCGGCTGCATTGATGAGCAGGAGCGATGGACGTGTCCTGCTTGTCAGGAAGAAGGCCACTGAAAGCTTCATGCAGCCGGGCGGAAAGATCGAGGCCGGCGAGCATCCCGAGGTCGCGCTGAGGCGGGAATTGTCCGAGGAACTCGGGATCGACATCGATCCGAACGAGATGGCCTACGTTGGACGATACATTGCGCCTGCCGCGAATGAGCCTGGCCGGCAGGTCGATGCGGAAGTTTTCCGCATCGTCATCGCGCATCCGGTCGCTCCCGGGGCCGAGATCGAGGAGATTCTCTGGCTCGATCCGTCGACGCCTGGAGCTGTAAAACTCGCTCCTCTGACGCGCGACAAGCTGCTGCCGCTGTGTTCGCCGCCTCTTCCGTAGCCCGGATTGCGCTGCGCGCCATCTGGGCTACGCATGCTCCGCGCCGGACATCTCTCGCAGAACAGCCATCGCTTCGTCCGCCCGGTCAACCGGCACGAACAGATGGTCGTGGTGGAAGGCCGAAACCGCATTCACGCTGATGTCGGCTTCGGCGAGGCGCGCTGTGATGGCCGCCAGGAATCCCACCGCATCGAGCGCGGAGTGAATGGTCAATGTGATCAAGCGCGAGGTGAACGCGTAGCTTAGTCCTGCGCGGTCTGCCTCTTCGCGCGAAATCACGAGCGTGGTGCCTTCGTGCTCGCGAAACGTCAGCAGCGGGTCGATCGACGCCGCAACGCGCTCGCTTGTCGGGATCGTGCAGAACACGAACGTGCCCGGCCGCAACTCCGGCTTCATGTGTCTCAATAGGCTGGTGAGATCGCGTTCAGCCGTCATAGCTGTCTGCCTCCCGGCAAGCGGTGCCGCAGTATCCCGTCATTGCGAGCGCAGCGTAGCAATCCAGACTGCCACCGCGAAAAGACTTTGGATTGCTTCGCTGCGCTCGCAATGACGCTGTGGAAGCAGAAGGGCGCATCCATCACTCCTGCGCCTTCTCCGGCCCGTCATAGGCAATGCCGCGAATGACGGCGGCATTGCCGAACTTCTTGCGCAAACTGTCCACCGCGCGTTCGGCGTGGGCGGCGCGGCGGTCGAGCATGTCGGTGTCGTCGGAGGCCGAGCCTTCGCGCAGCGCGCTGACGCCGGCGCCCATCAGGCGGAAGGCGGTGCCGTCGATTTCTTTCGCCAGCATCTCGCGGCAGATCGAGAATATCTTGGCGGCGAGCTGTGTCGGCGCCGCGATCGACTGCGAGCGTGTGCGCTGGCGGAAGTCGGCGGTCTTCAGCTTCAGCGTGACGGTCGAGCCGGCAAGCTCGCTGCTCTTCAGCCGCGACGACGTCTTCTCGCAGAGCCGCCACAAGATCTTCTCCAGCGTTGCGAAATCGCGGATGTCGGTCTCGAAGGTGGTTTCGCTGGAAATCGTCTTGGCGCCGCGGTCGGGCTCGACGCGACGGTCGTCGATGCCGCGGGCGAGCCGCCACAGCCTGCGGCCGTCGCTGGGAAACTGCCGCATCATTTCGATCTCGTCGGCCTTTTGCAGGTCTGCGATGATGCGGAAGCCGCGCTGAACCAGCCGCTCCTGCGTCGCCGGTCCGACGCCGAAGATGAAGCCGACCGGCTTTTCCGCCAGCATCAAGCGGGCTTCCTCCTGATCGAGCGCCGCGAAGCCGCGCGGCTTGTCGAGGTCAGAGGCGATCTTGGCCAGGAACTTGTTGCAGGACAGGCCGACCGAAACGCTGATGCCGATGTCGCGCTCGATGTTGCGGGCGAACCGCGCCAGAACCTTGGCCGGAACCATGCCGTGCACGCGCTCGGTGCCGGAGAGGTCGAGGAAGGCCTCGTCGATCGAGAGCGGCTCGACCAGGGGCGTCAGCGCCTGCATGGCCTGGCGCACCTCGCGGCCGACGCGAACGTATTTGGCCATGTCCGGCGGAATCACGGTCGCATGCGGGCACGCCTCCAGCGCCTTGAACATCGGCATGGCCGAGCGAACGCCATAGGTGCGCGCGATGTAGCAGGCGGCCGACACCACGCCGCGCTTGCCGCCGCCGATGATGACGGGCTTGTCGGCGATGTCAGGATTGTCGCGCTTCTCGACCGTCGCATAGAAGGCGTCGCAGTCGATATGGGCTATGGTCAGCTTTGACAGCGCGCGGTGGCGGACGAGGCGAGGGGAACCGCAGGCGGAACAACGCCGCACGCCCAAGCTCTGCACGCCCATGTCCAGATCGGCCAGACAATCCCGGCAAAAGCAGCTGGGCCCGGCCGCCGCCAGGGCGCTCACGGCACGTCGCGCTCCCAGGAGGGGTCGCCGAGCGCGTTGCCCAACACCTGCCGCGCTGCGGCAACGTTGGTCGGATGCAGTTCCGAGGCGCTGGCAAAGGCCTTCACGGTGGCGTCATCGCGCATCACGAAATCGAGCACGCTGAGGAGGAAATTCGGGTCCGAGGCGGCGTTGCGCAGCGTCTCCGGACCGACCCCTGTCTCGGCCAGGAACAGGCCCAGCCGCTCAGGCTCGCTCGCAACGAAAGAGAGCGCCTGAATCGCAACGATTTCAGCGACTTCGCGGGGGTTGTGAACAGGCTTTTTCAAGGGGGCGATTTGCCTTTCCATTAACTTTCGGGCTCTAATTTGGAATCATCATGCCCGAGTCTTCGGCCTGAGTCTTGCGACCCCGGACAAGCAACTGGAAACCACATCGCAAAAAGTCGACCCTCGGGTTTAACGAAACTCAAGCGAATCTGAGGCTAGTTTGAATCCAGTTTTCGAAGCGTCGGCGAGCGGCGCCTGAGGCGTCATATGTATCGGTCTTCGGGCCAATCAGGAGGGCGGGATGCCTAAGAGCGTCCTGATCGTGGAAGACAACGAGCTCAACATGAAGCTCTTCCGCGACCTGTTGGAGGCACACGGCTACCAGACCTCGGGCACCAGCAACGGTTACGAGGCGCTCGACCTCGTTCGCAAGATGCGGCCCGATCTCGTGCTGATGGATATCCAACTGCCGCAGGTCTCGGGCCTGGAGGTGACGCGCTGGATCAAGGACGATCCGGAGCTCCGCGCCATTCCGGTCGTCGCTGTCACCGCGTTCGCCATGAAGGGCGACGAAGAGCGCATCCGCGAGGGCGGCTGCGAAGCCTATTTGTCCAAGCCGATCTCGGTCGGCAAATTCATTGAGACGGTCCGACGTTTCATCGGATAGGAAGTGAGTTCAAAGTGTCCGCGCGTATCCTGGTCGTCGATGACGTCCCCGCCAACGTCAAATTGCTCGAAGCCCGACTCTCTGCCGAATATTTCGACGTGATGACAGCCTCGAACGGCACCGAGGCGCTGGCGATCTGCCGCCGCGCCGAGTGCGATATCATCCTGCTCGACGTGATGATGCCGGACATCGATGGTTACGAGGTCTGCCGCCGCCTGAAGTCCGATCCAGCCACCCACCACATTCCCGTCGTGATGGTGACGGCGCTCGACAGCCCCGCTGACCGCAATCGCGGGCTGGAGGCCGGCGCCGACGACTTCCTCACCAAACCCGTTTCCGATGTCGTGCTGATCGCGCGCGTGCGCTCGTTGACGCGGTTGAAGATGATGACCGATGAGCTGCGCATGCGCGCCATCACCTCGCTCGAGATCGGCATGCAGGCGCCGGAGCGCAGCGCTGTCGCCGATACGGGCAAGGGCGGCCGCATCCTGCTGGTTGACGACCGCGAGTCCTCCTACGAGCGGCTGGCGACTTTGCTCGCAGCCGAGCACACCGTCGATGTCGAGCCGAACCCGACGGAAGCGCTGTTCCACGCCGCCGAGGGCAATTACGACCTCCTGATCGTCTCGCTCGACCTCAACAATTTTGACGGCCTGCGGCTGTGCAGCCAGGCGCGCTCGCTGGAGCGCACGCGCCATGTGCCGATCCTGGCGATCGCGGATCCCGAGAACTCGACGCGACTGCTCCGCGGCCTCGAGATCGGCGTCAACGATTATCTGCTGCGTCCCATCGACAAGAACGAGCTGTTGGCGCGTGTGCGAACGCAGATCCGCCGCCGCCGCTACACCGATCACTTGCGCGACAACGTGCAGAACTCGATCGAGATGGCGATCACCGACGCGCTCACCGGCCTGCACAATCGCCGCTACATGGAGAGCCATCTGGCGACGCTCGCCGAGCAGGCCTCGATCCGCGGCAAGCCCTTAGCGCTGATGATCCTGGACATCGACTATTTCAAGTCGATCAACGACAATTACGGCCACGACGCCGGCGACGACGTGCTGCGCGAGTTCGCGGTGCGCGTGCGCAAGTCGATCCGCGGTATCGATCTCGCGTGCCGCTACGGCGGCGAGGAGTTCGTCATCGTGATGCCGGAGACCGATCTCCATGTTGCCGGCATGGTCGCCGAGCGCCTGCGCCGCTCGATCGCCGGAGAGCCGTTCGCGATCCACAAGGGGACGAAGCGTATCGAAGTCACGATCTCGATCGGGCTCACGACGCTGGAGCAGAAGGGCGAGGCGGTCGCCGACGTCCTCAAGCGCGCCGATACGGCGCTCTACCGCGCCAAGCACGACGGCCGCAATCGCGTGGTGTCGCAGGCGGCGTGAGGGCCGCTCGCACAGGGTTGGAAACAAAAAAGTACGAAAACAACCCCATGCACAGTAGCCGACGCTAGCCTGATCAACGGCTTACGCGGGTGGCAAACCTGTTTGAGCGAGCAACGACTCGTTTGACTCGTCGGGCAAAACAGGAGCATTTTGTCATGATCGCGAATTGGTCCTGGCGTGTAGCCAGATGCCGTCGCTTTCTCCGCAAACTCAGCTGTCATTCCCCGCGAAGGCGGGGAATCCAGTACGCCGCGGCTTCTCGGTTCTAGCCACACTGCCTCTGGAATACTGGATCACCCGCCTTCGCGGGTGATGACAGCTTGCGATACGAGGACAGCAGTTACTGTGGCGTGCGCTTGGCCCGCGTCACCGTCGACTTCGCCGCACCCTCCGCCACGTCCACGCCCGCATTCCGCAACAACACCTTCGCGGCTTCCTTCGCGGCACGCGCCATCGCGGGGTCGTCGCGCACGAGGTCCTGTGCGATGGAGCCGTCGACCAGGAGCACGAGCTGGGTGGCCAGCGCATCCGCGTGCACAACACCGAGCTCGTTCAGCCGATCACGAAACCAGACGCGGCGGCTTTCCTTGAAGGCGACGGCGATCTTCTTCACGGCACGGTCCTCAGAACCGAGCTCGGCCACCGCATTCACGAACGGGCAGCCGCGAAAATCTTTCGCCGCGAAACGGCGCTCCAGCGAATCGAAGGTGGCGAGGATTTGCTCGGCGGGCGGCCTGTCGGACGGACGCGCGTGCACGAAGCGGCGCTCCAGATAGGCCGCGATCAGCGCGTCCTTGGAGGGGAAGTGGTTGTAGAGCGTGCGCTTGGAGATGCCCACCTCGGCCGCGATGGTGTCGACGCCGATCGCGCGAATGCCCTGCAGGTAGAACAGCTTGTCGGCGGTCTCGAGGATCCGCTCTTTCATCGTCTGTTTGGCGGGCGGGGGAGCCATGCGGCCGGACAAGTCCTCTTGACCTTCTCTTGGCTTGACAGCACCACTCAACTATAGACTAGGTAAACAGGTCTGTGTAACCAAAATCAACGGGCATTGCAGACGACGGCTACTGCGCCGCGCCCACGAGGGAGAAGAAAAATGCCCCTGTTGCAGGTCCTGCGTCCGACCTTGCCCATCCTGATCGGCGCTTCGATCATGCTCACGCTGAGCATGGGGCTGCGGCAGAGCCTCGGCATCTTCATGCAGCCGCTGACGCACGACATCCACATCTCGGTGTCGGACTTCACGCTGGCGCTGGCCGTGCAGAACCTCGCCTGGGGCTTCCTGCAGCCGCTCGCCGGCGCGATGACGGTGCGCTACGGCTTCCGGCCGATCATGATCGTGGGTTCGCTGATGTACATTGCTGGCCTCGTCTTCATGGCGACCGCCAACGGACTCATCAGCGTGATGATCGGCGGCGGCGTGCTGATCGGCACCTCGCTGGCCTGCACCGCGGCGGCGATCGCGATGTCGGTGGCGGCGCGCGCGGTGCCCGCAACGGTGCGCTCCACCGTGCTCGGCATCGTGTCCGGCGCGGGCTCGCTCGGTGCGCTGCTGTCGGCGCCGATCGGGCAGATGCTGAACGAGGGTTTCGGCTGGCGCGTCGGGCTCGCCGGCTTCGTCGTCATGTCGGTGCTGATGATTCCCGCCGCGTGGTACGCCGGGCGGATCGATGGGATACCGCTGCCGAAGCCGACGGCCGACGACATCGGCGATGCCACGGCTACGTCGGTGGCGAAGGCAGCATTCGGTAATGCGCCCTTCGTGGTGATGACCTGCGCCTATCTCGTCTGCGGCATGCAGCTCGTGTTCCTCACCACGCACCTGCCGTCCTATCTCGCGATCTGCGGCCTCGATCCGATGCTGAGCGCGCAGACGCTCGGCATGATCGGCGGCTTCAACGTGCTGGGCTCGTTGTTCTTCGGCTGGGCCGGCCAGCGCTGGAACAAGCTGGCGCTGCTCGGTGGGATCTACATCCTGCGCTCGCTCGCGCTCGCCTGGTACTTCACGCTGCCTGCGACGCCGTTCTCGACGCTGCTGTTCGGCGCGATCATGGGCTTCCTGTGGATGGGTGTCGGCCCGCTGGTCGCGGGCGCGGTCGCCGAGATGTTCGGCCTGCGCTGGCAGGCGATGATCCAGGGCCTTGCCTTCATGAGCCACCAGATCGGCAGCTTCCTCGGCGCGTACGGAGGCGGGGTGCTCTATGACTCGCTCGGCTCCTACACCATGGCCTGGCGCATCGGCGTGGCGCTCGGTCTTGCCGGCGGCATCGTGCAGGTCGCGTTCGCGTTGATCCGGCCGTCGCAGCCGCCGGTGCTGCGGACGGCGTAGCCGGGGCGTGTGCTCGCTAGAGTCAGCTTAGGAGCACCTGAAGCGGAAATCGCACGGCTTGGTCGTCGTCGGCGCAATATGACCCTTGCTGTGTGAAGACGCGAGGGATCGAAACACGACGAGGTCGCATACTCATTAATTTTGTTGCCGCAGAGAAGACCTCGCCCACGGTTTGTGAAAATCCGGCTATGAGCTATTCCTGCCTCGCGACTTTCGTCAAAGAGCGTCGGTAGTGCATAGCAACAACGCCGTTGCGGAGCGGCTTCGCCGAAACCAATTCGAGCTGTCGCGCGCTCGGCAAGCCGCTCTCGTATAGAGTGGGGCCGTGGCCGACGATCCTGGGGTGAACGAGGAACTTGTACTCGTCGATCAAATCCAGCCGATCAAGCTCAGCCGCGAGCTTGCCGCTACCGAGGAGCACGCCCGCCGGGGTCGCACCCTTGAGATTCTGCACGCCTGTTCGCAGATCACCAGCGATGTGGTGGCTATTGTTCCACGGGAAGTCGTTTCGCGTTGACGACACCACGTACTTCGGCTTGGCATCCAGCTTAACCGCCCACTCGCGCATCGGCGGCGGTACCTCCGCTTCGCCGCGGGCGACCGCCGGCCAGTAGCTCTCCATCATCTCGTAGGTGACGCGGCCCCACAACATCGCCCCGCTCTCGTCCATGAGGCGAGTGAAGAAGGCGAGTGTCTCGTTGTCGGCGATTCCTTCTTGGTGGTCGACACAGCCGTCTAAGGTGACGTTGGTGCTGAAGATCAGTAGTCCCATGCGACAAGCATACAATCTTCCGATGCCGTAGTCACGGTTCAGCTGTGGCTGTTGCGGGCAGCAGAACAGCTACTCTAGGTCGCATGTTCGCCGACAGAGGCTATGACGCCGACTGGATCAGGGAGATGATCGAAGATCAGAACTGCACGCCCGTCATTCCGCCAAAATCAAACAGACGTGAAGAAATCCCCTTCTCAAAGCGCAAGTACAAGAAACGCAATCTCGTCGAACGCTGTATCAACAAGCTCAAGCGGTTCAGGCACATCACAACACGATACGACAGGTACGCTTCAGCTTACCTCGCCTTTGCAAAGCTTGGTGCTATCCGGCTCTGGCTCAGGTTTTATGAGGCCGCAGCCTGGAACTACATTCTTCAGTTCGTCGTCCAAGTTGAAGACACCTGCGAGCTTGAGCCCCGGAATGGTCCTGGACGAATAACTTCTCCTGCCGCGCCCAAGCGTGTTGGCGTTTTCACACAGCGAAGACCCTAAGCGGCGGAGCATTCATTGCTTGTGCCTCAGTCGGCAACTCGGGATTTCGTGTCATCTCGGTCACACGCGTTGCGAAATCGCTAAAGTTGGGAGCTTCGCGCCGCTGAATCCCTCCGACAACGGGGATCGGAATTGCAAATTGTGGCAGTGATGGACCTTGGGGAAGGGTCCGGCGAGATGCCGGGCGGAGGGCTGGAATGCTGCACTCCCGGACGCGAAACTCATTGCGAAAGCAGAAGGCGGCGCTGCTGTCGGCCACGGCGCTTGCCGTTGTCGTGACGATATTGTTGCCGCTGACATTGTTTGGCATCGCGCCGGCCCATGCCGACGCCGGCATTGGCGGGGCGGGTGGTGACGGCGACGGCGGCAGTGGCGGCCTTGCCGGTGCCGGCGGCGATGTAAACGGAGGTCAGGGTGTTAATCCGCTCGTCCCCGGGCTCGGAGCGGGCGGCGGCGGCGGCGGCGCGGCAGGAGGTGCCGGCGGCCTTGGAGGGACGGATATCAACGGCGGCAACGGCGGCGTTGGCGGCGACGGCGCGAGCGTCGCCGGCGGTGCCGGCGGGAGCGGCGGTTCGGGCGGGGC
>JAEYRD010000149.1 GCA_023435725.1 Pseudomonadota bacterium
CGTGGCAACTCTCGCCGGATTCCACCGCCTTAACGGCTCGTTCCCGAAGATCAGTCGAAAGAGGTCGAACCATCCGATGCTGGCCTCCGATCCAGCCAGCATCTTGAATCACAAACCGTCGCCCGACGGAATCCCTCCCGATTCAATTAATCGATGAACCGCTCTAGTGGACCGGCTGGGGCGTCCTCGTCCTGACGAACTCCGCAAGGGAGCCCACGGTCTCAAAAATCTCACCGCTGAACTCGCTTCCATCGACTTCGAAACCGAACTGCTCCTCGAGCGAAGTGAGCAGCACAACCACGGCAAAGGAATCAAGCTCGGGCATGCTGCCGAACAGGGGCGTCGACGCGTCGAGCGTGCTGGCCCGGTCCTCTATGCCGAGCGTCTTCACGATAACGGCCTTGACGGTTTCAATCGTGCGATCATCGATATTCATTTTGTTCTCCAATTGCTCAAGACTATACAAGCACCTCAACCGGCGGCGGGTGCCCAAGGAAAGCGGTGGGGCTTGCTGTGAACCCGTAGGCGCCGGCCTGAAACAGAACGATCAAATCGCCAATTTCGGCCCGCGGCAAGCTGACGTTGTCCCCTAGCAGATCCAGCGGGGTGCACAGACAGCCGACGACGTTGACAACTTCTTCGGCTTCGCTGCGAAGCCGGTTGCCGACCGCGATCGGATAGTTTCGCCGGATCACTTGTCCAAAATTGCCGGAAGCGGCGAGCTGATGGTGCAATCCGCCGTCGACCACCAGGTATTGGCGTCCCCGCGACTCCTTGCGATCGACGACGCGGGTAACGTAGACGCCGCATTCGCCGACAATGTAGCGGCCGAGTTCGATCACCACCCGCGCCTCGGGCAAGTTTGGTTCGATGGCAGTTTCGAGTAGCTCCGCGAGGTTGGCGGCGACGGCCGATAGCTCCAACGGGTGATCCTTGTCAAAATAGGGAATGCCGAATCCGCCGCCGAGGTTCACGTAGCGGATCGGCGGCGACTTTCGGGCCAACTGCAGAATGAGATCAACTGTGCGGCGCTGCGCCGAGCAAATGAGATCTGCGCTCAGGTTTTGGGACCCGGCGAAGACATGGAATCCTAGAAACTCGAGGTCCGCGGCGGCGAGGTCGGCGAGCAGAGGTGGCACCTTTTCGGCATCGATGCCGAACTGCTGCGGACCGCCGCCCATGCGCATACCAGATCCCTTCACCTCGAAGTCCGGGTTCACGCGGACTGCGATCCGCGGGCGCACCCCCAGCCGCTCGCCGGCTTTGATGACTCGCGCAACCTCGGTGGCCGACTCGATTTCGATGATGACACCCGAGGCAACGGCCTGCGCGATGCTTGCCTCGTTCTTGCCGGGGCCGGCAAAACTGACATTGGCCGGCCGTATCGGCGTATCGAGTGCCGTTCGCATCTCGGACGCTGACGCGACATCGAAGGCGTCCACCAGTGTCGCGAGATGTTGCGCCACCGCCGGCATCGGATTGGCCTTGATTGCATAGCTCAACTTGATGTGCCGCGGGAGCGTCGATCTGAGCAGCTTGACCCGATCGGTGAGCAACGCGCGATCATAAGCGAAGAACGGCGTGGAGCCGACCCGCTCGGCGAGCCGAGTGAGCGGGATGCCGCCAACGGCGAGCTGACCCTCGATCTGGCCAAACGCGGCTATGGTTGGTCGCAGGGCCAAGAGGCAAGCTCCTTTCTCAGCATAGCGCGGTCGAACTTGCCATTTGGCGACCGCGGGATTTCATCCCGGATGATCACGGCCGAAGGCACCATGTAGAGCGGCAATCTGCGCTTCATTGCGGCGATGATGACTGTCGTATGATCGGCGCCATTCGCTCCGGTGGGGCTTGCGACCAGCAGAATGCGCTGACCAAGATTGGCATCCTCAACGCCGAGCGCCACTGCATCGCGAACGAGCCCGGTCGCGTAGGCTTCTTCCTCGATTTCGGTCGGGCTTATTCGGTAGCCGGAGGTCTTGATCATCTCGTCCTTGCGGCCGACGAAGTAAAGGAAGCCCTCGTCGTCGGTCACCACGGAGTCACCGGACCAGACTGCAATCTCGGGCGTTCGCCATGAGGCATCCCGTCCCGGCGCCGGCCGGAATCGCGCGGCGGTGCGCTCCGGGTCGTTCCAGTAGCCCATTGCAACCAGGGCGCCGCGGTGAACTAGCTCACCTTCTTCGCCGGGATCGCACCTGGTGCCGTCGGGCCGAACCACGAGGATCTCGGCGTTCGGAATCGCTTTGCCGATCGAGCCGGGTCGGCGATCGATTTCCGCTGGCTCGAGGTAGGTGGAGCGGAATGCTTCGGTCAGACCGTACATCAGATACGGCTTGGCTTGCGGGAAGTGGGCCCGTAGCTTGTCAAGGACAGGCTTGGGCATCTTCCCGCCGGTATTTGCGAAGTATCGCATGGTTCGTGTGGCCTCGGGGCGCCATTCCTGCTCGGCGATCTGGATCCACAGCGGCGGCACACAGGTCAGCCCTGTGACGCCATGCCGGGCGCAGAGCCGCACGACGTCGCCGGGCAGGAGGTAGTTCATGAGCACCACGTGTGCACCGACGCTGAAGGCGGTGGTGAGTTGGCTGAATCCCGCGTCGAAGCTTAATGGCAGAGCGGCCAGGATGACGTCGTTGGCATTGTTCTCAAGATATTGGCTTACGCTCTCGGCGCCAACGATCAGGTTTCGGTGACTGAGCACTACGCCCTTGGGTTTGCCCGTGCTGCCCGACGTGTAGAGGATCGCAGCCATGTCGAGATCAACGGCGGCGTTTCCTGCCGGGCCCCGATCGCCAGAATCGGACGACTGCGGCCAGTCGTGGATCGCCGCCCCTACGCTACGCGAGACGTTGTGCGATCCGGCGTCAACGAGCAGGATGCGCTCGACACTGGGGCTCGCGCTAAGCGCATCGCCAAGCAACTCCAGCCGTTCGGAGGAGGTGACCAGCACGCGCGCGCCAGAATCGGCGAGGATGTGTGTGACCTGCTGGGCGCGCAGAACGGGATTGATCGGCACGAAGGTCCCGCCGGCTGCGGAAGTGCCGAATATCGCCGCGACCGTCTCGATGCGTTTTTCCAGGAACACTGCCACGCGCTGCTCTCGCTCCAGGCCGAGGCTGGCGAGCTTCGCGGCCACGGAGCAAGCCTGCTGCCACAACTCCGCGTAGCTCAAGGTCGTGCTTCTGTATGTCAGCGCCCGCGCCTCTGGATGTGAGGCGGCGCGATGTTGGAGCAGGTGATGCAAGCGCGTCCTCATCATCGTCTGATCCATGTCCGACCTGCCTGTTCCATTCACCAGGCTACGCAGGTGAGTTCACTATAGAGATCGTCGATCTGGTCCGGGCGCAAGGTCGCGCTCCGAAACATCTTTGGTCTTGGCGACTTCAGCATGATCGACAGCCTCGGGCGATCGCCGACGACGCGCAGCTCCGTCAGCGTCGCCAGGATTCCGTGGCGAAGCAGCAGATGGCGAGCGACGTGCTTTGCGACCCTGTGAAACAGCTCTCGATTGCCGACGTACAAGATCGAGGCAAACAGCGGAAGGTTCTTGCGCCGGACCCTGCGGAACATGACGTAGCAGGTCGAATTGCCTTCAACGACCACGATATGATGTGCTGCAGCCGCCCGTGCGTGGTCGCGATAGATCTCCAGGTCGCGGTCATGCAAGGTACGTTCGATTTCCCGCGGCTCGGAAATGATGCGCACCCGCCACGACAGGAGCGGCAATGGCAGATTCGGGACAAGGGCGGTCGTCACATCCAGATGGGAGAACTTCAACCGGAGATTGAGCGGTATCACGTTTCCGCTCGGCGAGAGATCAGTGAAGTGGTAGCCTTTCTGCGCCAGCAGTGCGTTGAGCAACAGCACGCTGCGCGTTCGGTATTCATCGAGCACGCACCACGCGGCCAGATTGCAGAACCGCTCCGTTTGGCCATCCATTCTCCGCTCGGAATAGAACGCCAGATAAACGCCGACGATCCGTTCGCCTGCCCGCAGCAGGAAGCCATGGTTTGGCCTGCTGCAACTCCATGGCGGGGCGATTGCGGCCTCCCACTCGGCGCTTGCAATGCGCGTATTCAGCTCGGCGTGGAGAAACTGCGCCACCGCTGGCACATCCGCGCGGGTGATGGGATGAAGCTCTGCCGCGGCCGCCGATTTGTTCAACATCGACCTGTTGAACGGATGCAGCACTTCGGACTGGCGCGACTGCGTGGGAGTGTGTTGAAAATTGCGGCGCTCGCGTTCGGGGACATCGGGCAAGGCACCGCCGGTCGTCGATGAACGGATCGATTGGTTCATGACTGCTTGGGTTGCTTGTAAGTTGCGAACGGCCCGGGGGATGATCTCTGATCCGCCGAAAATAATCTGTGGTTTCTCAGCTTCCTCTTCAGTGTGGATGCGTATGGAGCCCAGGCATAACCGCCGTTGTACTTCAGAAAGAATTCCAGACGCCCGTCGAATGGATCAACCTTCACGCGCCCTCTCACCAAGTCAGAGTCCGTCGTATCCACAGGGACGGGGGTGGTGGTGAAGACGGCTTCATAGCCGGCCGCTCTGCACAGATCGATCGTCGAGGAGTCATGATCGCCGTATGGAAGGGCGAATAGACGAACGTCTTGTGTCGTCAGGTCTTCAAGCTCGCGACGCGAGCCCTCGATCTCTTCCCGGGCATCGTCGGGAGCCAAACGCGAGAGGCGTGGGTGCGTGCGGGAGTGAGCCCCAACAGTGACAAGCGCCGATGGCAGCGTCGCGATCTGTTCGGCCGACATCACAGTCTCGAGGGAGTCGGGGCTGCCATCCTCCATCGACCAGGGCGGGGGGCCGCCCAACGTGCCGGTTGGGACAAAAATTGTCGAATGAAACCCGCGTGCGGCAAGCGCCGGCAAGGCATTCTTGGCGACGCTGACATACGCGTCGTCAAATGTAATCGCGACGTTGGGCTTGCCCGAAGGCAAGTTTCCGCGGTGTGATGCCGGCAAGACCTGAGCCGTGCGTCGGATCGACTCCAATTGGCGCACGAAATTCGATCGGTAGGCGTCGGGTATGCCATGATAGTAGAGGATGACCAGCTTGGGGGCCGGCGAACGCCCTGCTAGTCCCAGCACAAATCGCGACAGTCCTCGCGCCAGATAATACAGCAGGCTGATTGTCAGCTTCGTTGTGCGCTTGGCACTTGGACCGGCTGAGATGTCACGCCAGACCTGCGGGGGCTTCCCGGCGGGCATAGCAGGCAGGGCTTCAGCCCGAGCCGGCTGTACCCTTCCGGCCAGACCGATATTCGGGTTGCGCATTGCGGTCAGGCCGATCCAGCCACCTGGTAGAAAGCTCGTCAACACTTCGGCGATCCACTATATACTCGTTTGATGAATTGGATTATATCAAAACAGATAAATGCGAGCGAGTTAAATCTTAATATAAGAATTTTTACTATAATTTGTGAATTGTTGGTTTATTTTGCTCCAAGTGTCTGGCGTGAGTGTATTTTTGGGGCTGGGGTGGCTTATCCTGGATGGGGCTCTGGTTTATTTGGAAGTTCATTGCGGGGTATTATGATTTGTTTTGTTGGCGCGCAAAGTTCGGGGCGCACCACGCGATGACAATGGCGGCATAAAGGCTATGGCACGATCACCTCTAAGTTCCGCTCGAATCCAGTTCGCTCGTCGCGGGCGGCAGCTAACGAATATCTGGTTGGCAGAAGGGCACCGGGGGCTCACCGAACGGGTCAGAAATGCAGCCGCAACGTGGATGCGCCCCAAGCGAATTGCTTGGCCGGTGCTGCCAGAAGACGTCTTGGCCGCCGACCTCAGTCGACCCCTTCCAAGATCGATACCCAGAACTAGATCGGGTGAACCGATTTCGATTAATTGGGTGACAACGCCATCGGGACCCGGATCCGGAGGCCATACGACCTGCTTCAGGATCGTCAAGTATCTCGACCAAGCCGGATACAAGAATCGGATCTATTTTTACCATATTCATCGTGCCGATCAGAAGTATTTCGAGAGCGTCGCGCGCGAACATTACGGGCTGACGTGTCCAATAGGCGATATGCGCAATGGAATGCCGGACGCTGACGCGGTGGTTGCGACGAGTTGGGCAACCGCCTATGCGGCGTTTAACGCGGCCTGTCCCGGGAAGCGCTTCTATTTTGTGCAGGACTTCGAGCCATATTTCGACCCTGTCGGGGCCTACAGCGTTCTCGCGGAGAATACCTACCGAATGGGCTTCCATGGCATCACGGCGGGAGCGTGGCTGGCGCAAAAGCTCTCGCGTGAGTACGGCATGGAAGCGGACTATTTTCCGTTCGGCTGTGATACATCACGCTACCGTCGTGACCCGGCGTCCCGACGTTCAGGAGTCGCATTTTATGTGAGAACCGGAACGCCCAGGCGCGGTACCGAGCTCGGACTGTTAGCTCTCGAGCTCTTTGCCAAACGGCAACCCCAAGCCCAAATACATTTATTTGGTGAGAAGCTGGAAGGCCTGACGTTCAATTGCATCAATCACGGCTTGGTCAGCGCAACCAAGCTCAACGAGATATATAATCAGTGTTTCGCAGGACTCTGCTTGTCTTTCACCAACGTTTCCCTGGTTCCGCACGAGATGCTCGCCGCAGGTTGCGTTCCGGTCGTCAATGATGCCGAACACAATCGCATCGTGCTGGATAATCCATACGTCCGCTACACGTCCCCAACTCCTCACGCCTTGGCTTCGGCGCTGGAAGACCTCATGCAGATGGCCGATTTCAATGCTCTGTCACAGATCGCTGCGGAGAGCGTCCAGTCGACGACGTGGGACGATGCGGGAGCAGCAGTCGACGCGGCTTTCAAGCGAGCCTTGAACACGTCACGGCAAGCGCAAGTCCTGGAAAGCGTTCTCGCGATGGCCGATTAACGCACCGGGCCAACCTCTCAGTTCCCCCCGTCAGTGTTGCAGGGTTGCGTGCGCACGATCGTTGCCTGCTGGCTCGAAGCATCAACAGTCACTATCTGCGCATCCCATATCTTGACCGCCGAGCATCTCACGTCGATCGGGCGATATCCCCATGATCCCTGTACGATGCGCAGACCAAGCACTGAGCCCGGTGTTCCCAGTCGAAAAGGCGCGCCACCGCCCTGAACAAGCAGCCCGTCAATTTCGACGGATTCATTGCCCTGGCTGTGTGGATAGAAGAAGGGGGCGGTGCCACCGCATGTACCTACTTCGACCATATGCAATGTCACATTGCGGACTATCAGCGCTGCTCCGTCATAGCCCTGGATCCCATCGCCGTGCCAGTCGCGGCACATCTCCGGAGAGGAGACCTCGACGTAGCTGTCTTCGATCCTGACGGCTGTGCAGCCACGGGACCGTCCGCCAACGCGGAAGCCTTCCGGCAGCCCGTCGATCTTCACTCGACGGGCTATATACCCACCGGTCGCTACCGCGGGCGCGTCGGCGTCGGTCGTAGTCTGGCCTGGCGCGCGCACGAGAGAGACATCCTCAAGCAGAAGCCCATTGTGGCACTTGCCGTTTACTTCGTTGAGGATGTGACCGCCCTGGATTTCGACCCGCCGCACCGTAACGTTGTCCGCATCGATGACCAGGTCGGCGTTCACAAGCCGCACATCCTCCAGCACTGCGTCCCGCTTCGAGATCCGTAAAGTCCTGGTGTAGGTTGCGGCCGGCTTCCAACCGAGGGGCACGCCGGTCGTCGATGGACTTGGAAATGAAGTTCTGCCCTGCTGCTGAGCAGCCACTTCTTCCCCGATCGCGGCGGAGGTGAGTACCAAGACCGCTGCCGCGATGCCTGCGCCTATCGTACGCGCAGCGCAGTCGTGGAGACGGGCCGCTGTGCGGGCTGCGATGGCAGACATGCTGCTCCTCCTCTTGAACTGACCTGGCCGGGAGCGTGGAGACGGATTATGACTCGCCGGCTCCGGTCCCCGGCGCCTCTTCGTGTCGACCCCCGCTCTGGGCCAGGTTGCGATCAGTCGTGCGAGCTTATGCATTTGTCGGCAGCATCGTGATCTCGTGCCAGTACCCGTGCCGGAACACCGACCGCAGTGGCGCCGGGCGGGATGTCGGTCAGGACAACGGCGTTAGCGCCTGCCGTCGCGCCTGAACCGATCTCGATGGGCCCCAGCACGCGACATCCGGCTCCGAAGAACACGTTGTCTCCCACTGTCGGCCAACGCAACGGCTTGAGGCGGCCCAACGTCACACTACCCATTATCGAAACATTCGTGCCCATGGATTCCACCACGATCACGCAACCGACCGGATGAGCGATGTACAGTCCGCCCCCGATCTTCGCGCCCGGCACCAGCTCAAGTCCGTAAAGTCTCAGCAGGCGACGCTTCAGAATGCCAGGCAGCAACTTCACTCTCCGACGATGCATTAGTGTGGCAAGTCGGAACCACGCCATCGCTCGCAGAGGGGGATGGCGAAAGAGCAGCTTCAGGAACAACAAGGGTGTGAGCTCGCTCCTCTCGGCAATTTCTTCGGGACGGATCCAGCGGCACGCGTCCATCCGAAGTAGGTCGAGAGCGCCGCGTAGCGTCCCGTCGTCGCGAACATGAAGCGCAGCCTCCGCAACGTCTTGCTTCGTCACCGGTCGAAGCTCCTCAGATGCCGTCGCAAATTGTTTCCGGGCGAAAGTCGGGGCGCTCATGATGCACTTTGCCATCTACCAATCAATTCCACATCTGGGGCCGTTGGCGGGCGTTCCTGTGCGACAGCCGATTGCCTCCAATCGTCATTGCCGATCCAGAATCTCTGGTGTCCATCAACCACGCACCACTTCCCAGGATAAACATGAACCACGCATAGATTCCGTGCGAAAAGTGAATGGTCATGCCAACGAATAAGAACGTGATCATGGAGATCAAGTACGCCACCCGGCAAGCCTCGACGGTTCTCTCTGCACTCCTCGCGCAAGTGACCGCAAACATCGTGTAAATGCAGGATCCCAGCAGCAGGACCACGGCGGGAATTCCGTACCTCATGGCGGTCAAAAGCCAAAAGTTGTCCACGCTATCGGATGCCATCCACCGAGGTCGCTCCCAATCGGTCAGACCAATTCCAAGTAATGGATGGTTAAGCACCGAGGCACTTCCGAAATCCCAGATCGCGACACGGTACCATCCGGTCTGAGGATCGAACGTGAAGTGCGAAATGAAGAATTTGGCCGCGCCTTGATTGGATCCAAATTGGGCAGCCAAAAGTCCTACGGCGACGATACTCCAGAGTATCATCCACTTACTGTTATTGCGCCGAAGAAGCCAAGCATACCCCATCAGCGCGACTTGGAAGACAAGGCATGAGATCGGTGCTGAGGACATCGACAGAAAGGTGGTGCCTGCCACAGCCGCGGTCAGAAACCATCTTGAGGCAACGTTGCAGCCATGTCCCCAGGCGAGGTGGGTCAAAGCTAGAATGCTGGTACAGAAGAGGCCGAATTCGATGGAATGGCTGAAGGGCCCCTGAACCCGCCAGAAACCCCACCGGGGAGTCATCATTGTGACTTCAACGGTCGGAAAGACGGTGCCCATCGCCGACAGGATCGGTTTATTTCCGGTGATCCATTCATAGATGGCAAAGGGTGATAGGGCCAAAACGACCATCGCCACCACCAAGATCATTCCTCTGAAGTCGGCCGAATTGCGGATATATCGGCGCGCGAGGAGGTAGGCTCCCATCGTCTCTATAAAGAATATCCCCGAGGATTGAGTGGCAGCAGAGCCATCATGTGCTGCAAACAGCGCTGCTGCAGCCAAGAGAGAGTAGACAAGCAGCGCAATATCGGGAAACCTGAAGCCGAGCTTGCCGCTTATCCAGCTAAACAAACAGGGCAGCAAGGTTGCGAGCAGGATGAGACGATAGACTGACAGGTTCAGCGGTCCCAGGGAAATGATCCATGGAACGGCCAATCCGACCAGGAAAGCGATCACAGCCCAATGTGGCCGGGTCCAGGTTGGTCGGCTTGTCTGCAAAGAAAAGTTGCGCGGTGCGAGGGCGCCCCCTGTCCCTGACAGCAGTGAGTGTCGGGATCTTACTGCAAATCCTGCTGTGCCTGCCATCTGGAGACCAATGACCAAACCCTAGCGCGAAGTTTCCGAGATCATATCCAGCCCGATGTGTGCTGCTTGCACGAGTTGCTGTTCGGTTGGTTGCTCTTCAGCCCCCAGTCTCGACACATTGCAGCAAGATCCCTCTATTTCGAAATTCGTTATTTCTAAATAGCTCGTCAAAACTGTTCGTGCCGTTATTTAGCGTTATGCGCTCGAAAATTACTAATGAAATTCAGTGTGTCGGCCAAATATCTCACTGTTGGGGTCGATTAATGGTTTATGGAATAATACCAGAAATTAAATCTTGATAATGGAAAATAATGGAGTTTAATTGGGGTAGAAGATCAGATGTTCGGAGGAGGTCATGGTCAGTTTAGCCCAGCGCGCGGCGTCCGTTGACACGGAGCCTCTCGGCGTCAAATCGTTTCTTCCCATGAAGAAGATGGCGCTGCATAGCGAGCAGTGGGCCCAGCAATATCGCGACAACCAACCTTTCCCACATATTGGGATCGATGACTTTTTTGACGATCATATTATCAGGACAGTGGTCGCGAACTATCCCGGCGAATATGATGCATCTTGGGACCGAAGGTTCCTCGATGCTGGAACTTACGAAGAGCAAAAGCTTGGTCTGGATCGGTTGGAGGACTTTCCCCCTTATATTCAGCAGTTCGTCAATGCGCTGAATTCGCGCGTCTTCGTTGGGTTTCTCGAGAAACTTACGGGCATCCAGGGCCTGATACCCGATCCATATCTGTCAGGAGGCGGCCTTCACATGATCCCGCGAGGAGGGCGTCTCGGCATCCATGCGGATTTCAATACGCATCGAGAGCTCAGACTCGACCGCCGGCTCAATCTGTTGGTGTACCTTAACTACGACTGGCAGGAGGAGTGGGGCGGGGCCCTCGAGCTCTGGGACAAGGACGTCAAGTCGAAAGAGAAGGCGTACTTCCCCATCGCAAACCGCATCGTCGTCTTTACAACGACCGACACGGCGTATCACGGTCATCCAGATCCGCTGACAAGTCCGAAAGGAAAGTACCGCCGATCGATTGCCCTGTATTATTATACGAATGGTCGTCCCGAGGAGGAGAAATCAGGCGATCACACGACGATATTCAAGATGCGTCCCAACGAGGTCCGTCGACGCCGTGTGCTCGATGTGATGAAGCCCTTCGTTCCGCCGATTGTCTGGCAGATTCCCCGGTTGTTCAAGAAGTAGGGGTGATCCCGCCTCAACGTATTATTCGAGGATGGGTTCGATTTGACCATCAGATTTGTGCCGTCTGACCTTGCCCCGCGGGCTTGATCCAGTTTGAAGTTCGCTCTGGCCCAAGACGGGGACCAGAGCATGAAGCGCAGCCGCTTTCCGGAAGAGCAGATCATCGGGATTTTGAAGGAGCGTGAGGTTGGGTTTTCGGTTGCCGATCTGTGCCGCAAGCACAGCGCCGGCGACGCCAACATCTAGGTTCGGCGGGCTGGACTGGAGGCGTCGGAGGCCAAGCGGCTGAAGACGCTGGAGGACTAGTCTACCTAGAACACACGACTGAAGCGGTTGCTGGCTGATGCCATGCCGCACGATGCGGCTTCGCAACTTTCGACAGATCACGTCCTGCAGCATCTCCTTGTCGAGCGACAAATCCGCCCCACCAGCCTCTTCAGCTTAGCATTCTCGTCTTCGAGCTGCTTCAACCGACACATCGTAAGCCCCCGGCGAGGGCCGTCTTCCCGGATTGTGTTCGAGCGTGAGATGGTTTGCTCATTGATTTGCAAACAAATGAGCAAACGTGACGACGGTTACGGTTCTGTCCGGTCCAGAGCGGCGACGGCGGTGGACCACTGCCGAGAAGCTTCGGATCGTGGAGGAGAGTCTGGCGCCTGGGGCTAGTGTTGTCGCGGTTGCTCGACAACATGATGTTCACCGCAATCTGGTCACGGCCTGGCGGCGGCAGGCACGCACAGGCGTCCTCGCTTTCGAGCCTGGGCCGATGCAGCGGCAGGATGACGAAGTCCGTTTTACGGCAGTCTCCATTGCGCCAGACCGGCAACCGTTGACGGCGCCCGCCGAGACCTGCGGTTCGATCGAGATTGAGTTCGCGGCCGGGGCTCGGATGCGGGTCACGGGCGCGGTTGACGCGGCGACGCTAAGCGCAGTCGTGGCGGCGCTGACTGATGGACGGCCACGATGATCCCGTTGCCGGCCGGCGTGCGGGTATGGCTCGCGACCGGCTATACCGACATGCGGAAGGGCTTTCCGTCGCTGGCATTGCAGGTTCAGGAGATCTTGCATCGCGACCCGCTGGGCGGCCACCTGTTTTGCTTCCGCGATCGTCGCGGCAATCTGCTGAAGGTGATCTGGCATGACGGCCAGGGCGCCTGCCTGTTCACAAAACGCCTGGAGCGGGGGCGCTTCATCTGGCCGAGCCCGGCTGAGGGAGTGGTGACGATCTCGTCGGCGCAGCTCGGTTATCTCTTGTCCGGGATCGACTGGAGGCACCCACAAGAGACGTGGCGGCCGACATCGGTCGGATGAGGCTTTGAGCTTCTCGGATCGTGATGGATGTGATTCCATCATCGTCGTGACCACATCTGAATCGCTTCCCACCGATCTTGCTGCTGCGCATGCGATGATCCTCGCCGAACGGGCCGCGCGACTCGAAGCGGAGGCGCTTGCTGCGAGCGCCAAAGCGGAAGCTGCCAATGCGAAGGCGGCCGAGGCACTGATCAGTTACCTCAAGCTCGAGATCGAGAAGCTGCGTCGCCAGATTTACGGCAGCCGCTCGGAGCGCAAGGCACGGTTACTGGAGCAGATGGAGCTTCAGCTTGAAGAGCTGGAAGCGACGGCAACCGAGGACGAACTGGCGGCTGAGAGGGCGGCGACCAAGACGCAGACCGTGCAGTCGTTTAAGCGCAAGCGGCCATCGCGCAAACCGTTCCCCGACCACTTGCCGCGCGAGCGCGTCGTGATCCCGGCCCCGGAGAGCTGCCCCTGCTGCGGGTCCTCGAGGCTCTCGAAGCTGGGCGAAGATATCACCGAGACGCTGGAGGTCGTTCCCCGGCAGTGGAAGGTGATCCAGACGGTGCGCGAGAAGTTCTCGTGCCGGGACTGCGAGACGATCACCCAGCCGCCGGCGCCCTTCCACGTGACGCCGCGTGGCTTTGCCGGTCCTAACCTCCTGGCCATGATCCTGTATGACGCCTCGCGCGCGCAGGGACCGGTTACGCCCGCACTCTGTTGGGCCCATGCCAGGCGGCAGTTTCTTGAACTGGCGGACATCGCCGCCAATGCGAGACGCGACAAGAATGCCGCGGCGATCTCGCCGATCGCGCTGGAGGCGGTCAAGCGCATCGACGCGCTGTTCGAGATCGAGCGCGGCATCAACGGACAAGGCGCCGAAGAGCGGCTGTGGGTGCGTAAAGAACAAAGCATCCCGCTCTTAACGGCATTGGAAGCATGGCTGCGCGAACAACGCGCTCGGCTGTCAAACTCGTCCTCGGTCGCCAAGCCCATCGACTACATGCTGCGCCGCTGGGATCGGTTCGCTCGCTTCATCGATGACGGGCGGATCTGTCTGACAAACAATGCGGCGGAGCGCGCGCTGCGCGGCTTTGCCCTCGGACGCAGGTGCTGGCTCTTCGCCGGCTCCGAACGTGGAGCCGACCGCGCCGCCACCATGACGACGCTGATTATGACGGCAAAGCTCAACGACGTCGATCCGCAAGCCTGGCTCGCCGACGTGCTCGCCCGCATCAACGACCACGCCAGCCACAGGCTCGATGAGCTTCTGCCCTGGAACTGGCGTAAGCTCGTGCCGAGCCATGCCGAACTTGCGTGAGCTAGGAGGACACATGAGATCGACCGGCCTTTCCGCGGCAGAAAAATCGGCGGTGACAGCCGCCTGCCAGGAGCTGATCGATAACTTCCTGAAGCCCAGCTTCCTGTCCGCCATCCGGCCGACGCAGTTCAATTACCCCGTCGATATCCTGGGAAAGTGGCTCGGCACCAAATATCGCTTCGTTCAACGCTACCGCTCCGGCTTCCCGGAGAATCTCGGCGAAGAGTTCGACGCCCCCTTCGCCCGCCTCGACTGGATCAGTCGCAACCGCTTCAACATCCAGTGGCACCGTCACACCGGAGAATGGTTCTGCCTGCATCGCGGCCTTACCCTCGCCGAAGCGATTGACACGCTAAGGTCCGACGGGTTGCTCCATCCCAATTGAACATGTTCGGCTACCCGCGGTACTCGCCGGATGGATACGACGCATCTCGGTCGGCAGCAGTCCATCGTACGTCTTCTTCCGGTTGAAATAAGGCGCCTGGCAGATCCCCGTCTTGCGGCAGATGAGCTACGGGTATGCCCTCAGCCCTGTCTGAGAATGAACGCCTTCTGGGCATCCGAGAATTTGGACGCTTTCATCGTCTTCGCTCCTCCAGCCGGCCTCAGATCAAAGGTGTTGCAGGACTCTCAGATGAGCGCGGATAGCCTCAATTTGGCTGACAGCTTCAATTGAGGGCGCGGTCGTCAGATGCCCTTTCTCATTACGCGATAACGAGCAATTTCTTCGCGGCTGCGTCGGACGGCGGCGGTGAGCAAAGAGCCTGGCATCCACCGACTTCGACGGCCACGTTGTTGGCGTTCGCGCAGCCCCGACCATTCTGGTAATGAGACAGCAGAAGGATAGGTTGCCATTGCGAACTCTACCAATGTTGCCTCCATTTCGTCATCGACCCGATCCCGGTCATAAGCCCGACATGCGCGATCCAGCGCTTCGGCAGCCAGCGCACGTCGGGCAGTGGTCTCAAGTCGGCCGGCATTGTGCAGGCGATCTCCGGCGATAGACAAAGCGCTGATGAAGGCTTCGCGCCGTCCGACCAGGTCCGTCATCAGACCGGAGTTGACAGTACGTTGCATACTATTTGGATGCACCCGATAGTAGCCCTGATCGATGCCGTTAATGCGCCCGACATCCGCTCTCGCCGAGAGCCGCAACCACATCTCAAGGTCCGAGGTATGAGCTAGATTCGGATTATATCCGCCAATGTCGCGTAAGAGCGAACTGCGGATCACGACTTCGGGCTGGCTGATGCAATTCACCCCGAGGCGGCAGCGGAGTGCAAACCACTTGTTACCTGGCCAAATGGTCCAGCGTGGGCGTCCCCAGCGCGGTCGTCGCGGCACGTTGCCAGAAAAGTGACGTGGCCGACCGTATACGAACCCGACGTTGGGATGTCGCTCCAACAGCTCCACCGAACGCCTGAGCGAACCTGGCGGAAGCAGATCGTCCGCATCCAGCTTGACGAAATAGTCCCCGGATGTCTCGTCAATTCCCCGATTGACCGCCGGAATCATCCCGATATTTTTCGGTAGAGAGATCACTCGAACCCTGGGATCCTGATCGGAAACCGCAAGAGCGACTTCAGCGCTGTGATCGGTCGATCCATCATCAATCACCAGTGCATGAACTTGCACGCCCTCTTGCGAGAGCACGCTTCGGAGGCAAGCCTCTAGAAAGTGTCCATAGTTGTAGCACGGAATAACGACATCAACTCTAACCATGCGACCCTCGTCTGCAATCGACTGCCTGCCAATGTTCCGCCGGCGTGCGGCGGCGAGCCACTAGGGAGTTTAGAACGCGCTGCCCTTTGGTTTTCGGAATCGCGCCGTTGCCTCCGCCAAAACCGACCGTGCCCAATCCTGACCAGCGGCGCCAGGTATCTTCAGTATCTGCCAAAGCGGAGGGAAATAACGGAGCCGGTGATCGATATCCATGGCGCAGCGTATCAGCTGAGCCCCCGGCTTGATCTGGCCTCGTCGAATCAACCCAATGCCGTGACGGAATATGCGCGCGGCCAGTGTTCGACGCGCCACGGCTCGCAGGCTGCGCGGGTTAGAGATACGATCGTTGTATTCATCGAAGAAGCTGTCGAACGCCAGCTGAACCTGCCGATAGTCCGAGAGCATCGAGGTAAAATACGCGTTAGACATTGCGGCTGCATGTTTTCGGTATATAGCCTGCACTGCATCTATGCGAGCGACCGAGCCATTCGCGGCGAAACGGAGCCACATCTCCATATCGCCGGCGTGCGGCAATGGTTTCCGATAGCCGCCGATCGCCTTTTGCACATGGGTTCGAGCGATAGTTGTCGGTGTCGGAACAAAGTTCGTTGCCGTGGCGCACATCTCGGCAATAAGATCGCGACGGGTCCAGGAATAAGTTTCCGTAGGATCGATAACCGGCGCTGGAAGTTCGTCGAACCAGGCGATGCAATCGCCATAGGTGAGAACGACGTCAGGGTTTGCGTCCATCACCTCGATCGCCCGTTGGAGAGCTCCGGGAACCAGCATGTCGTCCGCAGACAGCAGCAGAAAGTAATCGGCCGACGCGGCCGCGATTCCTTCATTGTATGTCTCGATATGCCCGCAGTTCCGCGAATGTGCAATGACGCTCACACGGGGATCGTCTTGAGCCAGTGTTCTCGCTACTGAAACCGAATTATCGGTTGATGCGTCGTCGATGATCAACACACGAAGATCGGCGATGGATTGATTGAGGACGCTTGCCACGCATGCTGCAAGGAAACGGCCATAGTTGTAGCAGGGAACGACGATATCGACTTTGGCCATACTCTACCTGCCTCTGCCAGTTCAAAAGCCGGATCGCTGACGTTCTAAGGAGCGTGAACACCAATGCGTTTGATACGATTTGCGACTACGGTTGGAATGCCTCTATTAAGGTATCGGCAACCAGCTCCTGATCGGACTCGCTCATCTGCGCATAAAGCGGCAACAGGAGTGTGCGATCTTGCGCAAGTTCGGACTGACGCAACTCATGGCGCTGCTTGGCGCTCGCGTAGGGCGGCTCCCGGTGCGAACACATGATGCCACGGCGGGTTGCGATACCCCGATCGAGCAATTTCTGCATCACCGTCCGTTGGTCCACGTTGCCCGGCAGGCGCACGCAGTAGCTTTGCCAGTTGGAGCGGGCCCATTCCGGCTCGAATGGCAGGCTCAGGCCCTCGACGTTGCCGAGCAATTCCGAATAGCGCGCGGCGATGCTCCGCCGGCGGGCCACGATGTCTGACAGCTTCGTCAGCTGCTTGCGTCCGACCGCAGCCTGGATATCGGTCATGCGGTAATTGAAGCCGACGGCAAGATAATCTTCGAAAATCACTTGGGCGGACCCGTGCCGCACCGTGTCCGGGACGCTCATGCCGTGCTGGCGGAGGAGCCTGAATTTGCGGTCGAGCTCGGGATCCGAGGTGGTGAGCATCCCGCCTTCGCCGGTCGTGATCACCTTGCGGGGGTGGAAGGAGAAGCACGCGATCCGACCATGGGGTTTTCCGATCTGGTCCCAACCGCCGTCCATGCGGATCTGGCTGCCGGCAGCGCAGGCGGCGTCCTCGATCAAGACGAGGCCGTGGCGATTGGCGATCGCAACGAGCGCTGCGAGTTCGCAAGGCATCCCCATCTGGTGGACGGCGATGATCGCGCGAGTGCGGGACGTGATCGCCTCGGCCACACGCTCCGGATCGATATTGTAGGTGTCCGGGTCGATGTCGACGAAGACAGGAGTAGCTCCGCAATATCTGACGCAATTGGCGGTCGCGATAAAGGAGTGGCTGACCGTGATGACCTCGTCGCCAGGTCCGATATCGAGTGCGACCAGAGCAAGGTGCAAGGCGGTCGTGCAGTTGGATACGGCGCACGCATGGGGTGCGCCGACCAGCGTCGCAAAGTCGCGCTCAAAGGCCGCCACTTGGGGGCCTTGCGAGACCCAGCCGGAAAGCACGGCCTCTCGGGCGGCTTCGGCCTCTTCATCAGCGAGGAGTGGCAGCGCGATCGGGATCACGAGACGACCGCATCTTGCTGACGAGCGGCAGAGATCGACGTGCGTTCGGCACGCCACCACTTCACGAGGTCGGCGAGGCCCTGTTCGAGCGGAATAGTGGCCCGGAAACCGAGCTTTCGCTCCGCATGCTCCGTCGATGCCAGCCGGCGCGGCACGGGATTGATCGAGCGCTCAGGCCCGAACTCCGGCGTCAGGTTGCGGTGGCCCATGACCGAAGCAAGTGCATTCGCGAGCTGCACCAGGCTGGTTTCAGTTCCGCTGGCGACGTTGAAGACGTCGTCCGTGACCCGAGCCCGGGCTCCGAGGATATTGGCGCGTGCGACGTCGCGAACATGGATGAAATCCATGGTCTGCTGGCCGTCACCGAAGATGATCGGCGGCAGTCCCGCTTCAAGCCGCTCCATCCAGCGGATCAAGACCTCGGTGTAGCGGCCGTAGATATCCATGCGCTCGCCGTAGACGTTGAAATACCGGAACGCGACATAGTCGAGCCCATGCATGTCGTTAAAGGAGCGGAGCAGCCCTTCATTGAAGGCCTTGGCGGCTCCATAAAGGGTGCGGTTGTCGTAGGGGTTTTGCCGCTCGGTGGTCGGAAACGCTTCTGCCATGCCGTAGACGGATGCCGAGGAGGCGGCGATGACCTTCTCGATGTTGTGCTTGACGCACAATTCGAGCAGATCGAACGTGGCGTCCACCATGACTTCCTTGGCAAGGCGCGGCTCGGCGGCGCAATGGGTGATACGCAGGGCTGCCTGGTGGAAGACGATATCGGCCGCCTGGACGAGCGACGCCGTCAGCTTGCGGTCCCGAATATCGCCCTGGACCATGCGGACCGGTCCGCGGCTCATCGCCCGCTGGAGATTCTCCGGTCGCCCCCTGATCATATTGTCGAACGCGACGATCTCGATGCAGTTCTCGTCGCATAGGAGGTCAACGATATGTGAGCCGATGAACCCGGCTCCGCCGGTGACCAGAATTCGTTTTCCCTTCAGATCAGCCAAGGCGCTCTCCCGTTGTTGAGTCTATTGAACCGTGCCGAAAGCGGTCCTCATGAAGCCGGTCCTCCGCCGAGCCTAGGCAGCCTCGAGGAATGCGGATTTCTCCAATGCTGCCGCCACTTCGTTCACCTGTTCCGAGCGCAGCTCCGGATAGATCGGAAGCGAGAGGAATCGATTGGCCAGACTTTCGGTGACCGGGAAATCGCCGATGCGATAGTCGAGATTGGAGTATGCCTTCTGCAGATGGACCGGCACGGGATAATGAATGCCTACGCCGATGCCGGATTCCTGGAGCGCGCTCAGCACCTCGTCGCGGCGGGACAGGCCAACCGCATAGACGTGGTAGACATGTCGGCTGTGCGCGGGCGGCTGCGGTCTTGCAATAGGAAGCTTCGCCAGAAGACGATCGTACTGTGCGGCCAGCGATCGGCGCGCCTCTGTCCAGGATTCGATATAGTTCATCTTCACGTTCAGGACCGCGCCCTGGATGCCGTCCATGCGATAATTGTAGCCGGCGACGACGTGGTTGTACTTGGCTTCCTGTCCCCAATCGCGCAGCAGCGACACCTTCCGCGCGAGCTCCGGCTGGCTGGTCACAACTGCCCCGCCTTCGCCATACGCTCCGAGATTCTTGCCGGGATAAAAGCTGAAGCAGCCGAAATCGCCGATCGATCCTGCGCGCCGTCCCTTGTATTCGGCGCCATGAGCCTGAGCTGCGTCCTCGATCACGACGAGTCCGCGCCGCCGCGCGATCTCCATGATCGGATCCATGTCGGCCATCAGGCCGTGCAGATGGACCGGCAGGATCGCCTTGGTCCGTGGCGTGATCGCTGCCTCGATGAGGGCTGGATCCATCGTCCAGGTGACCGGGTCGACGTCGACGAAGACCGGCTTTGCGCCGCTATACAGCACTGCGGCGGTCGTCGCGACGAAGGTCATCGACACGGTAATGACCTCGTCGCCGGGGCCAACACCAGCCGCGAGCAGGGCCAGATGCAGCGCCGAGGTGCCGCTGTTGACCGCGCTGCAGTGACTGGCGCTGCAATAGTCGGCAAAGCGCTTTTCGAAGGTTGCGACTTCCGGACCCAGCACGAATTGCGTGCTCTCGATGGCACGCGCGACCGCGGCATCGACTTCCGGCTTGATCTGGTGGTATTGAGCTTTTAAATCCAAAAACGGTATCAATGTCTTGATCCTATTTGTCGGGCGTCCGGCCCGGTCGCGATCTATTATAAATTAAATGGATGAATATAATTAAATCAATCGTCGAACAAATGAAAAATATCATCACCTGGAAGAGATTGATTTATTGGTAACCGGGTCGCGCTCCCAAGCGGTCAGGCGCGCCGCCTCGATGAGGGGGCCTGCCTTGGAGCTGGGGATGAGGCGAGCAGGCACGCCCGCGACGATCGCGCCGGCCGGAACATCCTTTGTGACCACGGCACCGGCACCGACAATGGCGCCGGCGCCAATGGTTATGCCGCACACGATCGTCGCATTGGAGCCGATCGACGCTCCCTTGCCGACACGGGTCGGTTCGACGGTCCAATCGGCTGCGCCCTGAGGCCGGCCATCTACCGTTGTCGCCCTCGGATATTTGTCGTTGGTGAACATGACGCCATGCCCGATGAACACCTCGTCCTCGATGCTCACGCCTGAGCAGATGAAACTGTGCGATGAGATCTTGCACCGGGCGCCGATGTTCGCGTCAGCCTGCACCTCGACAAACGTGCCGATTCTGGTCTCGTGCCCGATCGAGCAGCCGTAGAGATTAACAAGGTCCGGATGGAATATCCGTACGTCACGACCGAGTTGCACGTCCTTTGCAATGGGCATTGCACCTTCTCCAGGCTACACGAAAGTCTCAGCAAACATCGCGGTCTCCTTGGACCGCTGGAACCGGGGCGCGGCTCGTGGAGCGCCAGGCAGACACCAAGCGAGAGACGGGCGCCGTCAGCTCCGGCAGCAGCGGATGCTGCACCGCGAATACAGCGGCGAGCCACATCGCAGCGGCGGACCCGCAGGCTACGAAAATGCCGGCCACCGGTCCGACCAGGCCGTACTCGACCAGCGATGCGCAGATCGCGACCGTCACGCAGCAGCAGAGAGCGACTATGCCGCTCTTGTGCATCGCATGAACGAAATCGGCGAACCGCAGATCGAGATGCCGACCGACAAAGTAGATTGCCACCGCGGCCTGGAATGGCAGTGTCAGCATTGCCGATCCCGCCACGGCTTCGACGCCAAAGAACGATGCGACAAATATGATCACGAGAGACGGCGGCAGCGAGATCGCCGACGAGAGCAACGTGTCCCGGACGCTGCCAGCGGCAACCAGGACCGGGTATGTGAGGCAGGCCGCGAACAGCGACAGCTGAGCGATGCAGAGCAGGCGGACTAACGGAACTACTTCCAACCAGGATGGGCCGAGCCAGACGAGAATGATTGGCTTCGCCATCACCGCCATGAAGGTCAGAAACGGCCAATGCAGCACAGTCAGGAGTGAGATCGCGTGGAGATAAAGTCGCTTGAGGTCCGCGCCGGCTTTGGTCTGGGCAAAGATGGCCGGCATGATCACCGGGCCAATTACCTGGATCACGAGCTTGTCGAACACCTGGGTCAGATTGCAGGCGCGACTGTAAAGGCCGACCGTCGTGAAATCCAGCATCCGGGCAAGGAACAACTGTGGTGCTGAACTATAGAACACGTTGATGAGGACCACGCCGCTTGAATAGAGGCCGAACCTGACGACCTCGGGGTAGTCCTGCAACGACGGCCGGAAAATGCGCAGATCTCGTCGGGTTGCCATCAGATAGGTTGTCTGGACCATACTTCCGGCGATCATTCCCCAGATCGGCGCAAGATAGCTATAGCCCATCTTCGCGAGCACGATTGACACGCAGATCGTCGTGAAATTGCTGGCAAGATTGCTGGTCGCGACGACGCCGAACTGCATGTCCCGACGATACAGTGCGATGATCGTCGTCGAGAACGGGGTGATGATGAAATTGAGAACGGCAACCGCGATGCCAGTCGCCAGTCCATCAGCGCCGAGCGTCGATCCGACAACGCCGCCCAGCAGATAGAGAAGAAGCCCGATCGCGGCGGACAGGCCAAAAGTAATGGTAAAGGCGGTCCTGACGTTAACTTCTGACAGGGAGTCTTTCTGAATGAGATAGTTGGCGCCGCCGAACTCCTGGGAAGAGGCGGAGAACACCGACGTGATCGCGAGCACGACCGCATAGATGCCGAACTCCTTGGGAGTCAGCAATCTCGACAGAATGCCAATCGAGACAAGGAACAGCAGCAGGCTCGCGTAACGCTCGAGCGCCGAAAAGAAGATCGAACGTTGCACAGCGTTCATCGCGAGCCTTCGCAGCTATAGGCCGGCACGACCTCAGGCAATCGCTCTGACGCGCTCCGGAATCCTCCGCAGCTGCTTCAGCCGGACCGGGCGGCCGTGATCGGCAATCGAACGCGATGCCGCTTCCAGCACCTCAATGACCCGCAGGCCCGACAGGCCATTGGAAACCGGCGAAGCGCCGGTGGTCACGCATTCCACGAAGTGCTGGACTTCCGTTAGCAGCGCCTCCTTCGTGGAGATATTGGGCGCCCACATGTCGCCGGCCCGATATCCGATCCGGAATTGGTGTGAATTCTCGGCTTGCGCGTTCAGCGTGATGCCCTTGTCGTAGACCTTGATCTTCTCGGTGGGCTCAAGGTCGTTATAGGCGATCATCTTCTTGCTGCCGCCGATGAACGTCTGACGCACCTTGACAGGGGAAAGCCAGTTGACGCTGACATGTGCAACGCATTTGCTCTCGAAGAACAGCGTGATGTGCGCCATGTTCTCGGGCGAGCCGGCTACATGGCACGACCCCGTCGCCGAAACCGCAACAGGATCCTCTTCAAGGAGATATTGGATGATGGAGATGTCGTGGACCGCGAGGTCCCAGATCACGTTCACGTCGCTCTGGAACAGACCGAGACTCGATCGCGTGCTGTCGTAATAGAAGATTTCTCCGAGCTGGTCCTGCTGCAGGAGCTCCCGGATCTTCTGCACCGCCGGGGTATAGAGGAAGGTGTGGTCGACCATCAGCGTCAGGCCACGCCGATCAGCTTCGTCGACGAGGTGACGCACCTGGTCGGATGTCGGGGCAAGCGGCTTCTCGACCAGCACATGCTTTCCTGCATTCAGCGCTGCGAGGGCCAGCTCATAGTGGGTATGAACGGGCGTTGCGACCGCTATGGCGTCGACCTCCGGATTACGCAGAAGCTCCCTGAAATCCGATGTCGTTGTAATTCCGGGGTGGCGGCGTGCGCAGGTGGCCAGCTTTTCTGCATCGAGATCGCTGACGCCGACAACGTGCGACGACTCGCTGCTCGCAAAATTGCGGACGAGATTCGGGCCCCAGTATCCATATCCGACAATGCCAATTCCGATCATCGCAAGCCTCTTACCAATCGATTTGGGAAAAGATCAAAAAGCGTGAAGTTTCCGCCCGGCAAAAGAAGGAGTTTGGGCAATCATTTTGGCTCCCTCCCGGTAAAGTGATAAACGAGCGCTGCTCTCGCTGCCGCCGATCTGTGCCAGTTGCGATTATCGCGTTTGACGACAGACAAGACGAACCATGCAATCATCCGAACGAAGTTCGATGCTATGTAAATCAGCTTGAGCAACCACCACGAAGCCAACCCGAGGTTCTTGCGATGGTAGATCATTGCGCTCTTCTGCAGCTGGACGAACATTCTCTTGCTGGCTTGCTTGGTGCTCTTGGCGCCTCCGTCGAGATGAACAATGCGGGCGCTGGGCGTGAATACGCGCCGCCAGCCGGCTTGCGCGAACCGATAGCACCAGTCCGCCTCCTCCGAATAGACGAAGTAGGCCTCGTCCATCAGCCCGACCTGCGCGATCGCTTCGCGACGCACCAGCATGAACATGCCGGTCACGACGTCGACGTCTCGCTCGCTCCGGCGGTCCCACCAGCTAAACTCTGGCCGGCCAAACAGCCGCGAGTGTGGGAAGGCTCGCGACAATCCTGAGAGCGCCAGGAAAACGTTAAGGGGACTTGGGAATGAAAAGCCCGTCGGCGTAATTCGATCCTCGTCCTCGAGCACCTGACATCCGACAACACCCACATCGAGATGGAAGTCGGCGTATCGGACGCACCGGGAGATGGCGTCGTCGAGTACGACCGTATCCGGGTTTAGCAAGAGGGTGTATCGTGCCGAAGCGAGCTTCATGCCCTGGTTGCAGGCTGCCGCAAAGCCTCGGTTTTCAGCGTTTGCGATCAAGGTCACGTCCGGAAATTCGTTACGGACCATGTCGGCGGAGCCGTCGTGACTGTTATTGTCTATGACGAACACCTGGAAGGAAACCTGCTGCGTCTGTTCAAGGACGGAGCGCAGGCAGCCTCTCAGAATGTCGCGAGTATTCCAACTCACGATGACAACTGCGACGTCTGTCTCACAGGTGCGGGATGCCGACGCCGTCCGCAATTCGCGCAAGTCGCCGAAAGCATCGTTGTGCCGCTGGAGGACCGGCACAACCGGTTTGACTTGAAGCTGCATATCATTCACCTGGGCTAAAGCGCGTCCCTGTCGAGACGAACACGCCCCGTCTCGATGAATGTCCGGATTGCCCCGATCAGGTGCGACGATGCTTGCGGATCGAGCCGTCCATGGTGGCCAGACACCTCCAATTGTTCCAGCTTGAGGGAAAGCTCCTGTTCGTCGAACGCAACTTCGATCCGGCCTTGTTCGGCAAACCGCTTTGCGGTCGCGACCTGATGATCGTTCCGGTGCTCGCCCAGACTGGCCCGTCGCGGCATGACTAGGATTCGCTTTCCCAGCTCGAGGGCGGTGATAATGGAGCCCATGCCAGCGTGGGCGATTACTAGGCTCGCTGATTCAACCCGCCTCCGAAACTCGCCGGGATCGATGAAGCGCTCAGCGCGAATGTGCTCGTAGCGATAATCCGACGGCCCAATTTGAGCGAAGACGTCGGGCTTTCCGCGCGCGCTGGCCCATTCGTCGACGGTCCGCACGAGCCGGTCAAAGTGTCCCTGAGTACCGACTGTCACAAAAATCATAGCACCGATCCTGCGTAGTGGGGGCCTTCGGGGCGTGCCAGATGCGGCCACTGCGTCAGCCAGAGGTCCGCTGAATGACCGATCCATGCTCCGGACATTGAAAGCTGTTCGACGTTGGCGATGCTGTCGAGCCAGACGGTTCGTGCTCCCAACAATCGCCCGAGCCGGAGTGCCAGATATCCGGGAGCCGCGCCCGTAGAGACCACGATATTGGGCCGCTCCCTCCAAACGATCGGGCCGAGCCGTGCAGCTGTCTTCATCAGCGCAACTTTGCTCCAGCGGTTGGAGTCGTTGACCACATAGAAATTGTGGTCCGGCACTTGAGCGCGATACGATTCGTGAACGGTGACGTAGCTGACGTCGCATCCTTCAAAGGCGTGCTTGATGCGCATCATCTGCACCCAGTGTCCGCCGCCCGAAGAAACCGCCAGCACCTTCGGGCGGGCGCTGTGCCTTGCGAGCAAGCGTATTTGATCGTTCCGTAGCCCGTTGCTTAGGAGCATTGTTGGCCCTCGAACCCTAAAGTCGAAGTCGGTGCTGCCGCGCCAGGTAATCCCTTATAAGGAACATTTAATATATTAAATCTGGAAAAGAAAGTGATTTATTTGGAATTAATAATAGGGTTAAATTAGCTGTGGATCGTGCGCCATCGACCAGGAGAGGGTCGGCGCCCGGACGTGGGCGTCGAGCGGAGCCGCGCGTGGTCCATTCCGCTTCGACCGGCTATTACGAGCGATGGATTTGACCCGAGAGTTCGGGGGGGGCGGCCGCCGCCTACCGCTTGCATTTGGCTGGCATGGAAGGAGGTGCGCGCTACAGCCGGGCCGATTTGGTGCTGTTGGCGTGGATGCGATTTGGAAGGGTAACCGCGCGCCCTTACCGCTCGACCACCGACACGACCCGCCAGAAAGGTGCTGCGCTCGAAGCGCGACATGCCGGAGACGGCGGCGCGACGACGAATGTAGGTGTAATCGACGAGGCGTCATTTGGGCGCATGAGCGGACAATGCGGCACGAGAGCTATCATCACGTTGCCAGACGGCGGCTCTTGCGCGGGAGCGCGCCATTGCCCTGTATCGGGCGACAATGTTGACATAGCAGAAGATCGACAGCCCGGGCCAGAGAAGGGGGTTTGCGAACAATCCAATCAGCGTGCGCTTGTTGGTTTCGCCCCTGTTGCCGGAGAGCTCCGGGAAGCGACGGATCACCTCGGATGTGCCGGCGTGAGCGCGGGTCCTTACGGCGATAAGCTGACGGATGGTGCGGGCAGGGAATACCCTGGATTTAATCGTTGTGAGCGTCTCGCGCTCGTGCGGTTTAAACTGCAGGCGGACGAAGGTATCGTCGGCAATGACATCCGGGAATTGAGTGAACCGTCTGCGCCCGGCCTCGGACAGCGCGTAGACGCCCGATCCGCCAAAGCCTTGGCGGGCCGACGGCAGGCGGTCTCGAATGGAAAAATACAGGCGGACGGGCCTGGAGCAGCCAGTCAGGTCGATATCGGGCGTCGGCGCCGCTGCCAATATATCGCCCCGCTTGAGCCGGGCCGACAAGGCCCGAATAGAATCGGAAGTGATGACGATATCGGCATCGACGTAAATCCGCGGAAAGGAGCGGGCGATCTGGTCGCCCAGATTTAGAGCGTATGTCTTGCTTGCCACGTCCGTTTCGACAAGCCGGACCGCCGGCTCAAAATCCCGAACGATGCTCGCGGTATTATCGGTGCAGCCGTTGCATACGACCACCACCTCCATCTCGTCGGAGGCGCCGCTCCCGAGCCACGTATCCAACGTCCGCGCAATCACTGAACTCTCATTATGGGCTGGGACAATGATCGAAATCATGATGTTGATCCGGATATGGTCTATGTCGACGACAATAAATCAAATTTAATAACATAATAAGCGTCGACCCAAAATAAATAGGCCTGGTCATATGTGCTTGCGGCCGGCCCGGCGGCGTTTGACGGCCCCTTGCACTGAAAGAGGTGTCAGAGGCCTTGCCGATCTGATGGCGCCTGCCCACCCCCCTGGAAAGTCTGACCTCCAAGCTGCGCCGTCACTGACAGTGGGGCCTGCTATTTTCGCGACTGGTCCTGCTTCAATCAATCTGTGCGCCGCCGCATATTAAACCGTGGATTAAAATTACGCGCTATTCACCAAGTCTATCTTGGAGGCGCCCAATCGATCGATGAAATAAAATGATAAATATCCCGCAAGGCGATTATTAAAGCGCGGCTCTTATGGTGCGTCGTACCGGATCGGCAAATGCCGCGAGCATAAGAATGTCAGCTTTACTCAGCCGCGAGAATCTCGATATTCTAATGTCGCAGCCAAGAGCCTTGTTTTTCGAGTGTAGCGTCGCAGTCACGGTGGCTGTTCGTGCGTGACTGGCTCTCCACAATTCCCGTAGTTCTCGCAAACCCAGAGATTTCTGGGGTTTAGTCGTGCGGGATAATGCGTTTTCGACGCCGCGACGGCAGGCAAAGGGATCGAGGCGAACAGAAATGACCCCAGCTAGGCCCATGTCTCGTCCCAAAAAAGCCGTCCGCGTTGGACCATTACGTCGGCGTCACGCTGACCAGAAGCGATCGGCATGAGTGCGGGGACAAGTGCGCTCATGCCGAATAGACGGAAATAGCCAGATTAAGGAGAGGCGCTTTGGCTTACACGTTCAACGGAGTTGTTTATCCCGACGCCACCAATACCGGTGTGCCGCCAGGGGTAACTCTGAATCCCTATAATGGGGACCTTATCATCAACACGCCGGGAACGGTCATCTCAGGCCTTAAGATTACCGGCACGGTTTATATCAACGCCGACAATGTCACGATCAAGGACTGCAGCATCACGTCCACCGGCTACAATGTAGTCAATATCAAGAGTGGAGTGACGGGCGCGGTAGTTCAGAACTGCGACATCAATGGCACCGGCAACGGACCGCAAGGCTCGACAGGCATTGGTGGCGCGGGGACGTTCGCAAACAACAACATCTACGGCGTTGAAAATGGCATCAACGTTGAGGGCAGCAACACCGTCATCAAGGGCAACTACATCCACGACCTGAATGCGTCTGGCGGCAGCGCGGGCCACTATGATGGCATCCAGGCCCAGGGCGGATTCAACAACGTTCTCATAAGCGGAAATACCGTGCTCGGACGTGATACGTCGTGCATACTTATTCAAAATGTCTTCGGGGCGCTCGACAACATCAAGGTCGATGGCAACTTGCTTCTCGGGCAGAACGACGCGGCGGCTACCATCTACGTTGAACAAAAAGCCGGCTACTCCGGTCAAATCACCAACGCCCAAGTCACGAACAATGTGCTAGGCAAGGGCTACTGGTATTGGGACAGTATTGTAAATACCAATCCGGTGTGGACGAACAACGTTGATTACGCCACCGGTAAACTCGTATCGACGAACAACACGCTTTCAGGGACGCCTACGACCCCGACAAGCCCGCCTCCGAGCTCGGCTCCGAACGCACCCGTGATCGCTTCATTTTCGGATGACACGGGAAAAGTCGGCGACGGCATCACCAGCGACACCACGCTTCAGCTGAAGGGGACCGCTGCGGCAAACAGCACGGTTAAAATCTACGACGGCTCGAACCAGATCGGCACAGCGACTGCGAATGCGAGCGGGAGCTGGGAGTACATTACGGCGGTACTGACCAACGCCCAGCACGTGCTGAAGGCGACGGCCACGAATGCCAGCGGTCAGACCAGCGCCGCATCCGCTGCGCTCACGGTGACGGTCGATAATGTTGCGCCGACTGCTCCGGTGCTGAAAAGCAACACGGTCGTCGAGACCAACAAGGTGCAGTTGTCCGGCACCGCCGAGGCGGGCAGCTCCATCTCGGTCTATGATGGGGCGAACCTGGTCGGTACGGCCACGACGGCATCGACTGGTAGCTGGAGCATCACCACCAGTGCCCTGTCGACCGGATCTCACACCCTGACGGCGAAGGCCACGGACGCCGCCGGCAACGTCAGTGCTGCATCGCAGGCGGCAAATCCGGTGATCGGTGGGTCGACGACGCCACCGCCGGCTACGCCGACGATCGTCTCCTTCTCGAATGATAGCGGCAACGTCGGCGACAACGTCACCAACGACAACACGCTGACACTGAAGGGCACGGGCGCGGCCAACGCCACTATCACGGTGTTCGACGGCACCACGCAGGTCGGGAGCGTCAAAGCCGACGCCAGTGGCAATTGGAGCCTGACCACCGCGGCGCTGAAGGACGGAGCCCACAGTTTCACGGCCACGGCCTCGACCAGCAGCACCGCTGCTGCGGCGGCAACCGCAACCGCAACCGGGAGTGCAACGTCTGCGGCGCTTGCTATCACGGTCGATACCACGGCGCCGACCGCGCCGGCGTTGAAGGCGAACTCTGTTGTCGATACCAACCACGTGCTGTTGTCCGGAACGGCCGAGGCTGGCAGCACCGTCAATGTCTATGACGGGTCGAATGTCGTCGGTACCGGTACGGCCGCTGCGAATGGTAGCTGGAGCATCACAACCAGCGGCCTGTCGAGCGGGACTCACGACCTCATCGCGAAGGCAACGGACGTTGCGGGCAATGTCAGTGTCGCGTCGCAGCCCTTCAATACCGTGATCGGTGGTGGATCGACCACACCGTCTGGATTGACTGGCCTTGTCGAGGTCGGCAACCATTACTTCCTCGGAAGTGCCGGCCCCGAGCTGAAATATAACGGCGCCGCTGTGACGGCCGGCCAATTCGATGACTGGATTCCAATCAGCTCAGTCAAGCTGGCTGGCGGCGGCTACGATGTTGCGTGGAAAGACTCAAGCGGGCAGTTCACCTTCTGGACTACGGATAGTCAGGGCAACTTCAAGTTCTACCCGACCCACGGCGTTGCTCTTGCTGCCAACAGCACAACGGTCCAATCGTATGAGACTATCTTCAATCAGGATCTCAACGGGGATCACACGATCGGTGTTCCGGCCACAACGCCAACAACCCCAACCGCTCCAGCTTCAGAGGTGAATTTCAGTTCGCTCACCCAGAGTTCGAGCAATGTCGTTACGATTAAAGGCACGGCTGATGCATTCAGCCAGGTCAAAATGTACGACGGCAACGCGTATATGGGGAAAACGACTGCGGGTGCCGACGGTACGTGGAGCTATACGAGTTCGTCTGCCGTATCCGACACCGTGCATTCGTTCAAAGCGGTGGAGGTCGACAGTGCCGGTCACACAACGGCCAGTTCGGGCAGCGCGATCCTTGGCTCGACAGGCAGCAATACCCTGACGAGCACATCGGGCAACGACATCTTCATCGGCAACGGTCACCCGGACACATTCGTATTCGCTGCGAATTTCGGTAAGGATGTCATCAAGGACTTCGCTGCTTCCGGGCCCTCGCACGACACGATCCAGTTCAGCAAGAGCTCGTTCAGCGACTTTGCCAGCGTTCTCAACCACGCTTCGCAGGTCGGGCAGGACGTTGTCATTTCGACCGGAAATGACTCGCTCACGCTGAAGAACGTCAAGCTCGGTTCACTGCAAAGCCACGACTTCCATTTCGCGTAAGCGAAGGGGCGCCATAAGGCGAAGAACATTCAGCGCCGTGGAGATTAATCTCCACGGCGCATGCTAGGGGACGCGTGTCATGACTAGTCTTGGGCGGCGGGGAGATGTTTCCCCGCCGGTGAATATTGACGAAATAGAGGTGTCGAGATGGGCGGTATTTATCGCCGCCTTGGGGCTTCTGGTAGAGCGGGCGCAATCATCGTCGCGAGAACTGACCCGGCTGGGGGAACGTTCGGTCGAGGCCGTGCGAGCGCGGCTATTTACCCGGCCGCCTCGTTCTGGCGACGTCTATGATGAGCCGCAGTCCGAGATATCGGCATTCCTCAGTTCGTGCCGTCGGATATTCTGGAGCCTTGCCGCCTTCAGCGGCCTGAGCAATCTCCTGATGCTCACCGGCTCGTTCTTCATGCTTCAGGTCTATGACCGGGTGCTGCCCGGTCGCAGCATCCCGACGCTCGTCGCCTTGTTGGTGCTGGCGATGACGCTTTATCTGTTCCAGAGCGGTCTCGATCTTGTCAGAAGCCGGATTAGCGTTCGGATTGGGCGTTACTTCGACGAGAGGCTCGGGCTTCGTGTGTTCGATGCAGTCGTGCGCCTGCCGCTCAAGACGCGCGGCGATGGTGACGGCCTGCAGCCATTGCGGGATCTTGACCAGGTTCGCAGCTTCTTGTCCGGGGGCGGGCCGACCGCGCTCTTCGATTTGCCCTGGATGCCGATCTATCTCGGCATCTGCTTCCTGTTCCATTTCTGGATCGGTGTGACCGCGCTAGTCGGCGCGCTGGTGCTGGTCGGCATCACAATCCTGACTGAGACGCGAACGCGCGGCCCGGCAAAGGCCTTCTCGCGTCTCGGCGTGGCGCGCAACGCGCTTGCGGCAGAGGGGCGGCGAAACGCTGAAGTGCTGCAGGCGATGGGAATGAGGCGGCAGGCGGCCCTGCGTTGGCAGGACGTCAACGGCAAGTATCTCTCGGCCCATGAGCAGGCGAGCGATGTTGCAAGCGGGTTGGGTGGGCTTTCGAAGTTCTTTCGGTCGTTTCTGCAGTCACTTGTCCTTGCGGTCGGAGCGGTCCTCGTCATCAACCAGGAAGCGACTGCCGGCATCATCATCGCTGGCTCGATCCTGTCGGCAAGGGCACTCGCCCCGGTGGAGGTGGCGATTGCGAACTGGAAGGGCTTTATTGGAGCCCGACAGTCGGCGCACCGGCTCGATCAGCTGCTGAAGCTCCTGCCCGACGAGGTTGAGCGCCTCGGACTCCCCGCGCCCAAAGAGGCGCTCGTGGTGGAGCAGCTCTATGTCGCGGCCCCCGACTCGGAGAAGGTGATCCTCTCGGACATCTCGTTTCAATTGAGGGGTGGCGAGGCCGTCGGAATTATCGGGCCCAGCGGATCAGGCAAGTCGACGCTGGTTCGTGCGCTGGTCGGCGTCTGGCCGCGGCTGCGGGGCAAGGTCAAGCTCGACAATGCGGCGCTGGAACAGTGGTCTGGCGATGCGCTGGGCAAGCACATCGGTTATTTGCCGCAGGACGTCGAGCTGTTCGATGGCAGCATTGCCGTCAACATCGCGCGCTTCGATCTCAACGCAACATCCCAGGCGGTGCTGGAAGCCGCACGTGCGGCCGGCGCGCATGATCTCATACTCTCGCTGCCGGACGGCTATGCCACCAAGATCGGCGAAGGCGGAATGGCGCTGTCCGGCGGCCAGCGGCAACGCATCGGCCTCGCCCGGGCGCTCTACGGCAATCCTTTCCTGGTGGTGCTCGATGAGCCGACATCGAACGTCGATTCCGAGGGTGAAGAGGCGCTGACGGCAGCGATCACAAGCGTTCGCAGTCGCGGCGGCATCGTTGCCGTAATCGCGCACCGGCCAAAGGCCCTCGAAGGGGTCGACCATGTCCTGGTGATCGGAGAGGGAAGAGTTCAGTCCTTTGGGCCGAAAGAGGAGGTCCTCAAAAAGGTGCTGCGGCCGGCGGCAGCTCCGCTCAGGGTGGTGGCAGAAGGGCAGGGAGGCGGACGATGGATCGCCAAGTAGCAACACCGGCGCTGCAGTCCATTCAGCGCTACATCATCGTCGGCATGGTCATGGTCGGCTTTGTTACGTTCGGTATCGGCGGCTGGGCCGCGACGTCCCAATTGTCGGGCGCCGTGATCGGCCAAGGCGTCGTCGTGGTGGATTCGAGCGTGAAGAAGGTTCAGCACGCCACCGGCGGCATTGTCGGCGAACTGCGTGTCCGCGACGGTGACCGAGTGAAGGCCGGCGACATTTTGATCCGGCTGGACGAGACGCAAACGCTTGCGAATGCAACGATCGTCACCAAGAGTTTCGACGAATTGCTCGCGCGCCAGGCGCGCCTCGAAACCGAGCGCGACGGCGCCGAACAGATCCTGTTTCCCGCGACCCTGCTCGAACGAGCGAGAGACACCAATCTGGAGGCGGGGCGTGCGATCGCGGCGGAGCGCACATTGTTCGATTTGCGCCGGCAATCCCGGAACGGCCAGAAGTCGCAGCTCAAGGAGCGTAAGGCTCAGCTTCAGGATGAGATCAAGGGTTATGCCGGGCAGGCGGAGGCCAAGCAGAAGGAGGTCGACTTCATCCGCCAGGAGCTCGAGGGCGTCCGGACGCTCTTCCAAAAGAACCTCGTGCCAATTACACGGCTGACCGCACTCGAGCGCGACACCGCCCGGCTGGAAGGAGAACGGAGCCAGTTGAGCGGCATGATGGCGCAGTCAAAGGGAAAGATCGCTGAGATCGAGCTTCAGATCATCCAGATCGATCAGGACCTGCGCACCGAGGTCGGCAAGGATCTCATCGAAACGCGATCCAAGCTTTCTGAGCTCACCGAGCGGAAGACCGCGGCGGTAGATCAGCTCAATCGGATCGATATTCGCGCGCCGCAGTCCGGCCGGGTTCATCAGCTTTCCGTCCACACCGTGGGAGGAGTGATTGCTCCTGGTGAGCAGATCATGCTCATCGTCCCGGATGCGGACGCCCTCGCGGTCGAAGTCAAGGTCGCGCCCCGAGACATCGATCAGGTGTATGTCGGCCAAAGCGCGTCCATGCAATTCGCGGCGTTCAACCAGAAGACGACGCCTGCGGTCGACGGAGAGGTGAGTATGGTGTCTGCGGACCTGACGCAGGAACAGCGCACCGGCGCGAGCTATTACACGGCGCGCATTCTGCTCAAAGCGGAGGAACTGGCGCGACTTGGATCGGCCAAGCTGGTACCGGGCATGCCGGTCGATGTCTTCATCAAGACCCCGGCACGAACCGCACTGTCGTACCTGATCAAGCCGCTACGCGATCAGGCCGGGCGCGCGTTCAAGGAGCGTTGAGATCGACGAACGTGAGCATCTTGACCCGTTTCAGAACAGGCGCAGGTGGAACTGCGCCTGTTCCTGCGTGACCGCCTGGTTCAGTTGATGAATCGAACAGCGAGCATCAACCTGTCGCCCTGGGTAGGCGGTGATGCGCGGTGATAGCATGAGGTGTCCTGAACGAAGCCCAGGCCTGCACGGCCTTCAATGATGATTTCGTTCTCAATTCCAAACTGCCGTCTTACATCTGCTTCGCTCGCTTTTGCCGATCCAAGCAGCATGCGAAGAGGCTTGCGATTGTGCGACCGCTTCATCATGACATGCGCCCCGGAATTGCGGTCGGTGTCAGTAATGTAGAAGCTGGCGTACACGAAATTGAATCCGCCGACGTCATAATGATAGTCGATGACGCCATGTTTCATCTGTCGGCGCGCCTCGTCGGTAAAGTCCGAGGCGAAGCTCCAGTCGAGTATGGTCATCACCTTGCGCGGCTCGTGCCCAAGATAGCCACGCACAATAGCGCGCAGCACCGGATCATTGATGACGGCCTGAACGGCAGGGCATCGCGAGGGCTCGCGGATACCTCCGACCGGCACGGCTCTTCCGTCGATGCATTTGCCTCGGACCACGTCGGCATATCCGAATGTAGGTCCTGTCGGATCAAAGATGGCGTGAAGTGGTTCAGATCTGGCAAACGCCTCGATCTCGGCGACGATGCCTGCCGGGAGTTGCAGACCGATAAAAACAGCTTCCTCGCGAATGGTTTGCACGACGCGTGAGATGTCGGTGCCGGGGAATAGCGTTGCACGTTTGTCGGCATCAGGGGCAGCCGCGCTTCCAAGGCTCTCCGCGAGATGGCGTACGGAGCTGTAGGCGGATCGGACGGTCCTAAACCTTCCAAGCGCGTATGCGACATCTCCCCGAGCAATCTTGGTCGCAATGGTGTGGATGTTCATTTCGCGCTCCATGACGCACTGTGTTATCCAAGTTGGATCTCGCTGGCTTCGCTTCGACAAGGCGTGAATAGGCCAGCATGCTGAACGCCGTGCCGCCGCAGCATTGCACGGCTTAATTTCTTGAGCTTCCGCTCATCCAGGGGACAGCGGCAGATAGCAATCGACACTCGTAACCTTCACAATCAATGATCGAACGAGGTAGGGCGAACGACTATACGGTGTTGAAACCTACTCCGTGATTTAAATTGTGTAAATCCATTTAATTCTGGAACCAATAAAGGGGGAGTAACGACTAACGGCGGCTTCGTTGTGTGCCGAGTGCCGCGCTTCTGGTGGCTCCCTCGTGGACTCCAACGAAAGCGCTCCGGGACATTTCAGGCGGCTGGTATCGAGCCTGTTCTCGGCGGCGCTCTTTAGGTGAGCCCTCAAGGCTGGCGCGGTATCAAGCGAAGTATTTGATTTTTAATCCGTGACGACCGTAAAATCTCATAGACATGCGGCGTGAAGTGACAGCTTGCGCATGCTTAATAAGCGGTCGGCATAGCTCGAAAGAGAGTTTAAGGTGTCGCTTCGTATGAGGCGGGTAAGATTGGCCAAGAGGGTACTTTCGGATGACGCACGAGTCCCAGTCGGGAATGCCCGAGGAAATGGTCGACAAATGGCTGGGGTTTATAAGGCCCTTTCTGCAGGCTCTCGCGATCCGTAAAAAGGCGCAATTTGGCCGAAGGGTCTCGATCGGAGATCTCCTGACCGAGCGAGGAGAAAATGCGGCGGCTTATGGCTTCGGCGAGGGCACCACGATGTACGATGGCGTGCTCGTGTTGGGGGATGTTCGGGTGGGTCGCAATACGTGGATAGGACCCGGTTGCATTCTCGATGGTTCGGGCGGCCTTGAGATAGGCGACTGGTGCTCGATCTCCGCCGGCGCCCAGATTTACTCGCACCATACTGTCGGCCGCTCCACGTCGCTTGGCGAGAAGCCCATAGATCGCGCGCCGACCAGAATCGGGAACGGCGTTTACATCGGCCCCAATGCGGTCATCCAGATGGGCATCGTTGTTGGCGACAAGGCCGTGATTGGCGCTAATTCGTTTGTCAACCGAGACGTTCCGGCTGGCGCGAGGGCCTTTGGATGTCCGGCCCGCGTGAGAGAGAGTCTTGGATGAGTGTGCTGGCTGCAGGGGAGCGCCACCGTCTCGCCGTTGCAATAGGTTGAACCCAGTCGCGGAGCGCTGGTTCGTATCGCAGTATTGCACGACCGGCCGCGAGGCCTATGCTTCCGCCCACCATCTTTTCGATGAGGTCAGCCAGTCGAGCGTGGCGATCCACGGTAGCGATCTGCATAAGCTCAAGTAAGGCCGCGCTTCCGAAGACGAGAACAAGGACGAGCCCAAGGCGGTGCGGATATGCGAAATAGAATAGAAATCCCACGGAAGCAAACGCGGCCATGCGTTCGAGACTAACCGCGATGTGGAGAGTTGGGCGCGCTGTGATTGGTGATATGGTGGCATAGGCGAGGAAGCACAGGATCGCCCAGGCAGCAATCGCTGCAATTTTCCGAGGCATGGCAGATCCACAATTGAGCATTGTGCGGTTCGATGGAAGCTTACGGAAATAATTGCGCTGGCGATTAAAGACCATGGTGCCGCAGCTCCGAGGCATTACGCGTAAAAGCTCTCCTCGCGGGGCCGATGGCTGGTGCAGAAGCCAAGCCTGGACCACAGTTACTGCCTTCCGTTCACGTTGGGGAAGACGCCGAGTATGTCGAGTGTCGGCGCATCAGGCTCTTTTCCGCTGAAGGTGTCCGCGGCGGTCCAGATTGCAATCCGATCCTTCCAAGCTCATAACCCCTTGCTAGTATCGCCTGCCACCAAGGTCTTTCATCCATATACCAACGCACCGTTCTCATAATGCCGGTCTCGAAGGTTTCTTGAGCGCGCCAGCCGAGTTCGTGTTCGAGTTTTGAAGCATCGATCGCGTAACGATGATCGTGGCCGGGACGGTCTTCAATGAATGAGATCAAGTCCCTGTGCTGGAATTCCCTGGGAGATAGCTCGTCGAGCAGATCGCAGATGGTCTCGGCCACAGATAGGTTGGTCCTTTCGTTCCTCCCACCTATGTTGTAGGTGCTTCCGATCTTGCCCCGCTCCAGTATGAGTGACAGGGCCCTGGCGTGGTCTTCCACATAGAGCCAATCCCGGACATTGCTGCCGTCCCCATAGATAGGAAGAGGTTTTCCGGCAAGACCCCTGATGATCAAGTGGGGAATCAGCTTTTCGGGGAAATGATAGGGGCCATAGTTGTTGGAGCAATTGGTAACCAGCGTGGGAAGTTCGTAGGTTTCGCGCCATGCCCGCACGAGGTGGTCAGATGCGGCCTTGCTCGCGGAATAAGGGGATCTCGGCGCATAGGCCGTGCTCTCGGTGAAGTAGCCGTCATCGGCGAGCGAACCGAAGACTTCGTCAGTTGAGATGTGCAGGAAGCGGAAGGTGTTGCGCTTCCGAGGCGGGAGCGCGCGCCAGTATCGCAGCGTCTCCTGCAACAGCGTGAATGTACCAACGATGTTGGTCTGGATAAACTCGCCCGGCCCATCAATCGAGCGGTCGACATGGCTTTCGGCGGCCAGGTTCATCACCGCATCAGGCTGATACTTGTCGAACAGATTTCGCAGACCCTCGCTCTCGCAGATGCATTGTTGTTCGAAAGCGTAGCGCGGGTGACCCTTGGCACACCGCAGCGAGTCGAGATTGGCTGCGTAGGTAAGCTTGTCGATATTGACCACGCGAGCCTGCGTGTCCCGCAGCAGGTGCCTGATCAGCGCGGAACCGATGAAGCCCGCTCCGCCCGTGACGAAGATCGTGAACTTGTCGAACCGCATGCGCCGCCTCCCTACCGCATCAGCGTGCGCGCGTGGTCGCGTGCGACGGACCTCAGGTATTCGCCGTAGCTGCTCTTGACCGACCTTTCGGCGACGGCCTCGAACTGCCGCAGTGAAATATACCCCTGGCGCAGCGCGATCTCCTCAGGGCAGGCGATGCGCAGCCCTTGTCGCTGCTCCAGGATCTGAACGAAATGGCTTGCATCGACCAGCGAGTCGTGTGTGCCGGTATCGAGCCAGGCGAACCCGCGGCCGAGCACCTCGACGAAAAGATCGCCCCGTTCGAGGTATGCCCTGTTCACGTCGGTGATCTCGATCTCGCCGCGACCCGAAGGTCTAATCTTCGCGGCGATATCGAGTACGTCGTTGTCGTAGAAGTAGAGACCGGTTACCGCAACATTGGACTTTGGTTGCTTCGGCTTCTCTTCGATCGACACGGCCCGGCCCGTCCGGTCGAGTTCAACCACGCCATAGGCCCGCGGCTCGTTGACCACATAGCCGAAAATGGTCGCGCCCTTCGAGCGAACGGTCGCGGCTGAGAGCATGTTGGGAAGGCTGTGCCCGTAGAAGATGTTGTCGCCCAAAATCATCGCAACGGGATCCGAGCCTACGAAGTCTCGGCCAACCAAGAAGGCGTCTGCCAGCCCGCGCGGCGTTTCCTGGGTCGCGTATTCGAATCGGAGCCCGATCTCTGCGCCCGTGCCCAGCAGGCGTTGAAATAAAGGTTTGTCCTGCGGGGTGGAGATGATGAGGATATCTCTTATCCCCGCCAGCATCAGCGTCGAGAGCGGATAATATATCATTGGCTTGTCGAAGACAGGCAGGAGCTGCTTGGACACGACAGCAGTGACTGGATAGAGGCGCGAGCCGGTCCCGCCGGCGAGAATGATTCCTTTCATCGCTGCTCCCGAATTAATCGTGTCGTAAATGGCGCCTTGACTTCAAAATCAAATGGATGAGTTGCTACATTTAATATGATTGCACGTCTAGATTTATTTTGATAGATTTAAATCGTTAATTTAATAATGGACGAATGACAAGGTGAATGTCTTTGCCACTGATATCCCTGACGTTTTGATCATTGAGCCGAAAGTTTGTGGCGACGCGCGCGGCTTTTTCTTGGAGTCGTACCAATATCAGCGCTATGCGGAGGCCGGTCTGGGTCGCCCCTTCGTGCAGGACAACCTTTCTCGTTCAGCTCGTGGCGTGCTGCGGGGGTTGCACCTGCAATTTCCAAACCCGCAGGGCAAGTTGGTTACTGCGTTGCGGGGGCGGGTGCTCGATGTGGCGGTCGACGTGCGGATCGGCAGCCCTCATTTCGGGCGACACGTCGCCGTCGAACTGTCTGAGGAGAACCGGCGGCAGCTTTGGATTCCGCGAGGATTTGCCCATGGCTTCGTGGTCCTGTCCGAGTCCGCGGATTTTTTCTACAAATGCGATGATTTTTACAGTCCGAAGGACGAGCTCTCGATTCGCTGGAACGATGAAACGATCGGTATTCGGTGGGGATTGGAGAGGCCGAATCTGTCGGCAAAGGATGCGCAGGCGCCTGTGCTGTCGAACGTCCGCGAACTGCCGATCTACGGAGAGGTATGATGCGGATCTTGTTGACTGGCACAGCCGGGCAGGTCGGAGGCGCACTCTTGCCATTGCTCGCAGAGCTGGGAACCGTCGCGACACCTTCAACCGCCCAATTCGATCTCTCCAGACCGGACACGTTGGGGCGCAAGCTTGATGAGCTTCAGCCTGATCTGATTATCAATCCGGCGGCCTATACCGGCGTCGATCGCGCCGAAGATGAGCGCGAGCTTTCCTTTCTCATCAATGCCAGGGGGCCAGGGGCAATCGCGAATTGGGCTTCGGCGCGTGGCGTTCCGATGATCCATTTCTCCACCGACTATGTATTTGCGGGAAGCGGGGATCGCGCGCACACGGAGGACGATCCGACGGGACCGCTTTCGGGCTACGGGGCCAGCAAGCTCGCCGGCGACGTCGCGATCCAAGCCTCCGGCGCGGCGCATCTGATTGTCCGCACCTCTTGGGTATATGCGGCACATGGCTTCAATTTCTTGAGGACGATCACAAGACTTGCAGGCGAACGCAAGGAACTGAGAATTGTCGCAGATCAGGTCGGCGCCCCGACGAGCGCCAGATCTGTCGCCAACGCCGTGATGACTATATTGCGCGAGCATGCAGGTGCTCTCGACCAGCTGTTTGCTGCAAAGGGAGGCGTTGTCAACGTGACCTGTCGTGGTGAGGCGAGCTGGCACGAGTTCGCTGTGGCTATCGTCGAGGGATTGAGATCGCGCGGAATGAGCTTTCCCGTTGAGGCGATTATCCCGATCAAGACGTCCGAATTTCCAACAAAGGCGGCGCGGCCCGCCAACTCGCGCCTCGATCTCAGCCGGCTGCATGACCACTTCGGGATAGCGATGCCCCATTGGCGAGATGCCTTGACGATCGAACTTGACGAATTCGTTCGGTTCGAACGAGCAAAAGCGATGTGTTCTGCTCCCGTGAGCGGCGCTGCTTGATATCGCTGATTGTTTTCTCCGGAGATAACTTCGGACTCGAACCCCGAAGGCCGGAGGTTGAAGGTGTAGAGAGCGATTGGAGTTTCGAAGACGGCTGACGTTGTCAGCCTCCGTTGTCGGCCTCCATCGTGCAGCGAACGGCGCAGCCCGGGCTGGCCGGTTAGCTGACCACCGATTGACCGCCGAAATGCCGTGAACCCGGGCCGCTTGTCGCAGCGGCACGACTCTGCGCATCGGCATTGATGTAGCGACGACGTGCGAAAGGTCTGTGAAGACCAGACTACCGCCGCGCCACCAGCACGCCGATCAAAAACGCCACCATCAGGGATGGCAGCGGTGCCTCGCGCACCATGCCGCGAACGATGTCCGGCCAATGCTGATCCGGGACCGGTTTTGAAGGTCTGATCTCAGCCGTCGGCGCGATATCCCAGCTTGATGCGAGCTCGGAAATCTCGCTCAAGGCCAAACGCGAGCCGTCGCGGACGCGGAAGATGGCGGCGTCGGATCGCTCGCGCGGCGCGAGCGCCATCAGCGTCGCGATGGCCGTGCGCAACGTCATCTCGCCATAGCCTTGCAGCCTTACCGACTCCTCGGGGTCGGACGTCATGCGAAATCATCCTTCACAGCGCGAAGTGGTACGCGATGGTGAATGCCGCCGTCGCGCAAATGACCAGCGTGGAAACCGCGCCGGCCACGCCGCGCGCGAGATGGGCTCGCGTCAGGTGCCTGGTCATGATTTTCCTCCATGCTCTGCATGGAAATGGCGGGGCCGGAGGTTGGTTCCCCGCGCAACGCCGAATCGTCAGGTGCTGATTATTTCCGCAGCAACTCGCTCAGTGCCGCCGTCGCCTCGGCGCAGCGGATATCGTCGATCTCCCGTGACAGGCTGAGTGCGCTCGATTTCAGTTCTTCGATCTTCCAGCTCTCGGGATGCTGGCTTTCAAGCTGATTGAGACGCTTGTTGAGATCGTCCAGTCTTGACTGGAGCTGCCCGATGCTGGCGGCCCCGTTCACTTTCCAAACGCGTTGTGCACGCATCGTAGTTCCCCTGATAGTCTCACGGCGTTGTGAGAGCGGTTCGTGGCCGTAATGGGAGTTTCTTTTGTCCGGCTTCAGATCGCTCGGAACCGTTGCAGATTAGCAACGAAGTTCCGGGACTTGAGGGGGCGTTCCCACGGCGAGATACCTCAGGCATGAAATTTGATTGTGCGCCGTTGCAACGGTGCACGCGGGAGCTCCTGAGCGACCGCTGCGCCGGGTCGAGACGCTCGGCTTCGAGGATGCCGCAAGCGAACTGAGGAAATACGCGTGACGAGATTTGTGAATGTCGCGGCCGGCCAGCTTGGTCCGGTCGCGAGGACCGAGACGAGAACAGAAGTCGTGGCTCGCCTGATAGCGTTGATGCGCGAGGCGAAGGCCTGCGGCTGCGACCTGATCGTCTATCCCGAGCTCGCGCTGACCACCTTCTTTCCGCGTTGGTATTTCGAGGATCAGGCGGAGATCGACAGCTTCTTCGAGCGCGAGATGCCGGGAGCTGAGACGCAAGTCCTGTTCAATCTGGCGCGCGAAATCGGCATCGGATTCTATCTCGGCTACGCCGAGCTGACGGTCGAGGCCGGAACTGTCAGGCGCTACAACACCTCCATCCTGGTCGACAAGAGCGGTACGATCGTCGCCAGATATCGCAAGGTCCACTTGCCCGGCCATGCCGAGCACGAGCCGTGGCGCAAATTCCAGCATCTGGAGAAGCGCTATTTCGAGCCCGGCAGCGGTTTTGGCGTGACCGAGGCCTTCGGCGGCGCGATGGGAATGGCGATCTGCAATGACCGCCGCTGGAGCGAGACCTACCGGGTGATGGGCCTCCAGGGGGTCGAGATGGTGATGATCGGCTACAACACGCCGGTGCACAATCCGCCGGCGCCGGAGCATGATGATCTCTCGCTCTTCCACAATCACCTGGTGATGCAGGCCGGCGCCTATCAGAACGGCACCTTCGTGGTCGGCGTTGCCAAGGCCGGCATCGAGGAGGGCGTAGACCATATCGGCGGAAGCTGCATCATCGCGCCCTCTGGTGAGATCATCGCGAGATGCACGACGAAAGGCGACGAGATCGCGCTCGCCCGCTGCGATCTCGATCTCTGCAACTCCTACAAGCGGACCACCTTCAATTTCGACGTTCACCGCCAGCCTCGGGCCTACGATCTGATCGTAGAGCGCAAGGGCGTGACCACCATGGCGAACGGAACTCCGGTGCGGCCGAAGGCGTGATGTGCCTCGCTACGGATTATTGCCTGGAGCGCTGGATCTCCGTCGCCAACAATAGATTGTGCTGTGTCGGCTCAGGCCGCAGACACAAGAACCATGACCGAGCCCCATGTTGTGGAACCGGGGACATGCGCGAAGTCGCCGACCACCAGGCCAGCGAACAACGAGCCCGTGACCGGGCCAAGACTGAAGGCGCTGATCTTGAAGCTCCCGATCCAGTAGCCCGCAGCGATCACCAGGAACAGCGCGACCTCGGGATAACGGACGAGAAACTGCTCCAGCCAGGTCAGCATCTCAGGCAGCCGATTTCTAGGTCATCAGCATGACGAGCACCATGCCCCAGATCGTCAGAAGCGTGTTTCCGACTGCGTAGGTGACGGTGTAGCCAAGACCCGGAATCTGGCTCCTTGCTGAGCTTGGCGGCATCCGAGGCCCACCGACGACATCTCTCGCTGCGTTGCGGCATGGCGGCGGTTCGGAGCGTTAACGCGGCCTAAGCCTTGAGGTAGATCAAGAGACGCCACCAGCCTCCGATCATCCTGAGTCCGATTGCGCAGGGCGCGGGAGCCTGGTCCAGCTCGTCCCAACAGACCGCACGGTTCGGGAGCGTCATATGGCCGATACCTTGACCCTGAAGAAATTCGAGGCGCTGAGTCCCTTCAAGATCAAGGACGAGCGGATCAGTCTCGCCAAGGCGACGTCAAGACGGGCACAATCGGCGTCCCTGAACGCCGGCCCCGGCAATCCGAACTGGGTGGCCACCACTCCGCGCGAAGGCTTCTTCCTGCTGGGACAGTTCGCAATCACAGAAGGCAAGCGGGTCATGGAGCACCCGGCGGGGATTGGCGGCATGCCTCAGGCGAAGGGCATTGCCGCACGATTCGAGGCTTGGCTCGCCAAGCATTCCGACATGCCGGGCGCGGGCTTCCTTTCGGAGATGCTACCTTTTGCGGTCGAGAAATTCGGCTTCGACCCAGACGCCTTCGTCCACGACCTCGTCGATTCCATCATCGGCGACAACTATCCGGTGCCGGACCGCATGCTGCTCGCCGCCATCGCCATTCATGAAGACAACATCTTCGACAGGATGATCGCGAAGCTTCCCGATGCCCCCGGATGGTCGCTCCGGATTTCCCTCGCGAACCTGCCGGATGACGTTTACGACGATATCGGACGAGGCGTCCGATCGATTGCCAGAGGATACCGGGACACATACGAGGCGGCTAAGGGAGGCTAAAGGAAACGCGGCTACGCAACGCCCTGACGAGGCGTGGCCCGTTTGATACTCTTGAATCCAGGATATTCGACCAATAGCAATCATAGGAGGACGATCATGCCAGTCCAACTCGTGATGGACCGCAACGGCGATAGCCGTTATTCGTTTAACTCCGACGACGCAGAGGAGCTGGCCCGGGCGGAACGGCGCTTTTACGAACTGACACGTGTTGGCTTCACCGCGGCGGTCCGAACCAGTCCAGATCAGGTATCGAAAGTCCAGTCGTTCGATCCCTCGGCGGAAGAAACACTCTTCTTTCCCAGACTAGTCGGCGGGTAGTCGCTCTGTCATGTTCGGGTTTCGATCAACTCCATCGGGTAGTCGCTCCCGCATGAGAGCGACGAGAGCCCTTTTCATAAGGCACGGCGCCGAGGCCACGCCCGAGGGACGGTCGCTACGGATGCTGCGAGAATGGCTGTCGCAGGCGCAGCGAGAGCAGTTCGCAAGCAAGGGTTACTTCGACGTCGTCGGAGGAAACACCGGAAATCAGTACAGGATCTATACTGGCACCTCGGCTAACGTATGCGAGATCGACAAAAGAGGTCGCCTCCGCGAGGGGCTGTGTTTCACGACGGTTGTCGATCTGCCAATCGGCGACGTGATGCTGGCTCAGAAGATCGCCTTGGAAACATGCGAAGACGAGGTGCGCGCCCTGGCCAGGTTGTTCATCCCCCGAAGTCATCATTTTCGACAAACCGAACGTCGCGGATGACGGCGCGGATCGTCGTCTCCGGCCGGTGCCGAGGTTCGTTGATGACGCGAAGGAATAATAAGTCCCCGCAAACTCGAGCGGTGGCCTGTCTCCGTCACTTGGCCTGTCTCTATCGCAACTGTTGGTCAAGTATGCAGCAGGTGTAATCAAGGCTTCGGCTCAATTCGATCTGCTTCGGGCATTGGCGGCTGCGGTTTCCTCTGCGCACCATTTGCAGCCGACACCCGGCCTTCCCTGCGCCCTCTTGATCGAGAGGGGGAGCAATGAAGCAAAGCTCGGGCGAAAGGCGCCGCGAGGGCGAAGGTGTGTCTGCGAGTTGAGATGCGCGTTGGAGATCGTGGTGCCGAACCTCGCTGCGTCATTGCGGGCGCAGCGAAACGTCGGACCCACCACTCTCATCACAACCACGTGTCTTTATTCGGAAACAATCATTCCCTATTGTGTTGCGATGCAAAAAGCTGCACGCCAATCCCAGCTCGTCACCCGTCCGCCGGGGCGCCCCCGGGAATTCGACATGGACACCGCGCTCGACCGCGCGGTGCGGGTGTTTCGCGAGCGCGGCTATCATGCGACCTCGATCGGGGATCTGACCGCGGCGATGCGCCTGACGACCGGCAGCGTCTACAAGGCGTTTCGCGACAAGCATGCGGTGTTCATGGCCGCTTTCGAGCGCTACACCGCGCTGCGTCAGGAGCAGACCCGTAGCGCGGCGGCGCGCGGCAAAAATGGCCGCGAGCGGTTGCGCAATGTGCTGCTGTCGTATGTCGAACATTCTCAGGGCGGCGAAGGGCGGCGCGGCTGCCTTGTCGTCGGCAGCGCGGTCGAGCTGTCTGCGGTCGATCCGGTGGTCGGCGCCCGTGTCAACGCTCAGCTCAAGACCAACGAAAGCTTCATCGCCGGCCTCATTCGCGAGGGGCAGGCCGACGGCTCGATTCTCGGACATGTAGAGGCCGACGATACCGCGCGGCTGATGATCTGCATCACGCAGGGCCTGCGCGTTGTCGGCAAGGCGCGCCTGCCGCTCGACGGTGAGCGCCTGGTCGGCGTCGCGATGAAACTGCTCGCCTAGATCCTTGACTTATTGGGGAATGATCGTTCCCGATCTTTCGGAGACTGCATGTAATGACGATGAATGCCACGATCGAGACCGCGCCAGGCCCGGATGCGGTGTCGCAGCGCCTGACCTTCGTACTTGCCGCGGCCTGTGGCATGGTCGCCGCCAACATCTACTATGCCCAGCCCTTGATCGCCCCGATCAGCGCCGCGCTCGGCCTGTCGCATGAAGCGGCGGGACTGATCGTCACCATGACGCAGATCGGCTATGGCGTGGGGCTTCTCTTCATCGTGCCGCTCGGTGATCTCGTCGAGAACCGCACGCTGATCTGCTCCGTCATCATGCTTGGCGCCGCCGCGCTGCTCGCTGCTGCGTTCGCGACGCACGCACTGCCGTTCCTGATCGCAGCGCTATTCATTGGGGTCGGTTCGGTCGCGGTGCAGATCATCATTCCCTATGCGGCGCATCTTGCGCCAGAGGTCGTTCGCGGCCGCGTCGTCGGCAACGTCTCGACCGGCCTGATGCTCGGCATCATGCTGGCGCGCCCGGTGTCGAGCTTCGTCACGGCGGCACTGTCATGGCATGCGGTGTTTTTCTGCTCGGCCGCGCTGATGATCGTGCTCTCCGCCGTGCTGTGGATGACGCTGCCGAAGCGCAAGCCGGTCGCGCGCATGCATTATGGCACGTTGCTGTTGTCGATGCCGCACCTGGTCCGGACCACGCCGCTGCTGCGGCGCCGCGCACTGTATCAGGCTGGCCTGTTCGGCGCCTTCACCCTGTTCTGGACCGTGGCCCCACTCCAACTCGCGAGCGAGTTCGGCTTCTCCCAGCGCGGCATCGCACTGTTCGCGCTCGCCGGTGTCGCCGGCGTGTTCGCGGCCCCGATCGCGGGGAGGCTCGCCGACCGCGGCCATAGCCGCATGGCAACCCTGATGGCACTGCTGCTTGCGGCCGCGGGCTTTCTCATCACCCACGTCGGTGCGACCGGCTCGATGCTGAACCTCGCCTGCCTGGTCGTCGCCGCGATCGCGATCGATATCGGTGTCCAGGGCAATGTCGTGCTCGGCTTCCGCGCGATCTTCGTGCTCGGCCACGAGCACCGCAGCCGTCTCAACGGGCTCTACATGGCGACGTTCTTCGCGGCAGGCGCTGCCGGCTCCGCGCTCGGCGCCTGGGCCTTCGCGCAAGGAGGCTGGATGCTTGCATCGGCCATTGGCCTCGCCATGCCCGTCGCGGGCTTGCTCTATGCGGCTACCGAGTAGCGGCCGGGCTGGTCGGAATTGTGCAATGCGGCCGTTTACCAGGCCTTCGATGCGAAGTCCTAAGCAGTGCAATTTCCGCCTCGCGATTTCGCAGCCGCCGTAGTACTTTGGTCGCAACCGGACCTGGTTAACAGGCGGCAGGGGAGGCCCTATGAGGCGTACGGGACTGTATGGCGTACCGCGAGTACGGCCATGGTCGTGGCAGGCGTTTCTGCTCGGATTTGGCATCGTCGCAGCGTCGGCTGCGCTTCAAGGCGCCTGCGTTGCGCTCGGCGCAAAACTCTATTTCGCCGCGTTTGTGCCCAGCATCTTCATCGTCGCCATTCTCGCAGGCGCGCCGGCGGCGGCGTTCGCCGCGCTGCTCACCGTTCCGCTGGTGTGGTGGGCATTCATGCCGCCCTTCTTCGAGGTAAGCCCGTTGACCAGTGCCGATGCGGATTCCATCAACCTGTTCTTCCTGCTTGCCGTATTGCTGATCGGCCTTGCCGATCTCTGCCGCGAGACGATGACGATTAACAGCCGCGGCAGATTGGAGCCCTCGGGCGAGGGCGCGGCAACGAATTCGCAATAAGCGAGCCGCGAGCGGGAGCGACGCGTTGCGCATGCGCAACAGTCCGGCAACCATCCGCGCGTTTGCCGCGTGCCGCTAACTTTTCGAAAAAGATTTGGCCGCAGTTTCTCCCCCGGGAATGACGAGGGAGTTTTTGGACATGAACGGCCAGGCCATCTTGGAGAACGTGCGCCGCTACCGCGGGATCGCATCGCTCTATCGCCAGACCGCCGCATTCCGCCCGGGCCAGAGCTGGTCGCTCTTGGAACAGGCGAAGGATTGGGAAGCGCGGGCGTTGTCGGAGCTGGAAACCTATTTTGCTGCGCGCGCGGATCACGCCGCACCGCTTGCGGCCTAAACGTTAACCATCGCGGCATCGAGACCGGCGAGGAACAACGCGAACGACATGCGAGGCGGTCGCAGACGTTCGCGCCACTCTGGCCGTGCCGCAACACCCGTGGCAACCACGGAGTTACCGCGGCGGCCGTTTATGCTAGCAACCCGACTGATCGAGATCCTTCACGTCGGCCGGGGCGAGCGATGACCACCTTGAACCGTATCTTCACGACGGAGCGTCTGCTTCAGATCATCGTCATTTTGGCGGCGACCATCGCCATGAAGTTGATGAGCTGAGCGTCAGTCAGCTATCCCCCGCCGAGTGTCGGCACATCGGGCAGGTAATTCGAGCCCTCCGAGCCGAGAAAATCGAACATCGCCTGCGCCGGCGGCAGGAGCACCTTGTCGCTGCGGCGGATCACGTACCATTGCCGGACGATCGGCAGGCCAGCGACATCGAGCACGATGAGGCGGCCCTCGGCGAGCTCGTGCGCGACCGTGTGGGCCGAGATGAAGGCGACGCCGAGTCCGGCGATGACAGCCTGCTTGATCGTCTCGTTGCTGCTCATCTCCATGCCGATGATCGGCTCGAGATCGGACCTCTGGAACATGCCTTCCATCAGCGTACGCGTGCCTGATCCCGGCTCGCGAGTGAGGAAGGTCTCATGCACGAGGTCGGTCAGGCTGAGGCCGGAATCCTTCTCCAGCCAGTGTCCCTTGCGGGCGACGATGATGTGCGGATTGCGCCCGAGCTGGCGCACGTCGACGCTGACGTCGGCCGGTGGCCGACCCATCACCGCGAAATCGAGGTCGTAACCGTGCATGGCCTCGCGGATGTCTTCGCGATTGCCGATGGTGAGCTTGATCTCGATCTTTGGATACCGCTTCGAGAACGCCGCGATTGCGTGCGGCACGAAATATTTAGCGGTCGAGACCGCGCCGAGATGCACCGTGCCGCCGGTCCGCCCCGCAAGCAGGTCGAGCGCGCCCTGGCAATCCATGATCGCGGCCTCGACGCGTTCGGCGAGCGCCAGCACTTCCTTGCCCGCTCCGGTCAGCAACATGCCGTCACCGGTTCGTTGCACCAGTGGCAGGCCGGCGAGGTCCTGAAGCTGCCGCAGCTGCTGCGTAACGGCCGGCTGGGTCAGGCCGAGATGGCCCGAGGCTGCCGTGACGCTGCCCTTGGCGGAAAGCGCCGCGAGCGAGCGGAGCTGCCGGATCGTCAGGTGCCGGAGCTGGGTCGCCGCATGGCCTGAACCATTATAAGGAAATTCTTTGGCGCTCATTATGAATAGAAATTTTCCTTATTAAGCCGGCCCTGTCAATCTCATCGTGCTGGGACTGACCGCACCGACCTCCACCGGGGAGCGACTGGATGCGGCGTCAGCAAAGGGGATGGACGCAGATGACCGGGCAACTCAGACTGGACGATCACCTTCAGCGGTATTCCGAGACCGCACCCCATGCGCTGGCCGTGGCGGCCGCGGTCGATGCCATCGCGTCGGCGGTGATCGAGATCGCTGACCTCATCGCAAGCGGCGATCTCGCGGACGCGTCGGGGCTGACCACCGGCCGCAACAGCGACGGCGATCTTCAGCGCGATCTCGACGTACAGGCGGATGCGATCCTGCGCCGCTGTCTCGGCAGATCGCCGATCGCGGCGTTGGCGTCGGAGGAGATGCGCGAGCCGCAGATCGGCGACCGCGAGGCGAAGATCTGCGTTGCATTCGATCCGCTCGACGGCTCCTCCAACATCGACATCAACATGACTGTCGGCACGATCTTCTCGATCCTGCCCGCGCCGGACGATCTCGCGCTCGCCTTTCACCAGCGTGGCTCGGCGCAGCTCGCGGCGGGATTCGTCACCTACGGTCCCCAGACCTCTCTGGTGCTGACGCTCGGCGATGGCGTCGACATCTTCACGCTTGACCGCAAGGCGGGTTGCTTCCGCCTCTCGCGGAGCGCCGTGCAGATATCCGAGACCTGCGAGGAGTTCTCGATCAACGCCTCCAACCGTCGTCACTGGGATCCGCCGGTGCGCGCCTTCATCGACGAATGCCTCGCCGGCGTCGAAGGGCCCGCCAACCACAATTTCAACATGCGCTGGATCGGCTCGCTGGTTGCGGAAGCCTATCGCATCCTCACCCGCGGCGGTGTGTTTCTCTATCCCTCAGACGCGCGGCCCGGCTATGGCGACGGCCGGTTGCGCCTCACCTACGAGGCACACCCGATAGCGATGATCATCGAGCAGGCCGGCGGCTCGGCCTCGACCGGACGCGAGCGCATCCTCGACCTCTCGGCGCACAATCTGCATCAGCGCGTGCCGCTGATCATGGGCTCGAGCAACGAAGTTCGCCGCGTCGACGAATTGCACTGCGATCCGCTGCTGGTGGCGAGCGTTTCCGCGCCGCTGTTCGCGCGACGCGGCTTCTTCCGGTTGTGAGCGAGGTGTCCCATGTCCAGGAAGCATCCGATCATCTCCATCACCGGCTCGTCCGGCGCCGGCACCACTTCGGTGAAGAAGACCTTTGAGCAGATATTCTTCCGCGAGCGTGTCAACGCCGTCTACATCGAGGGCGATGCGTTCCATCGCTATGACCGTGCCGAAATGCGCACGCAGATGGCGACGGAGGCCGAGCGCGGCAACAAGCATTTCAGTCATTTCAGCCCCGAGACCAATCTGTTCGAGGAGCTGGAGCGTGCCTTCCGCGACTATGGCGAGACAGGCACCGCAATGACCCGGCATTATGTCCATGATGCCGAAGAATCCACGCTGCACGGCGTCGCTCCAGGCACCTTCACCGAATGGGAGCGGCTGCCGGAGAACTCGGACTTACTGTTCTACGAGGGCCTGCACGGTGCCGTGGTCACCGACAAGGTCAACGTCGCGCGCTATGCCGACCTCAAGATCGGTGTCGTTCCCGTGATCAATCTCGAATGGATTCAGAAGCTGCATCGCGACCGCAGCGCGCGTGGCTATTCGACCGAGGCCGTCACCGACACCATTCTGCGGCGGATGCCTGATTACATCCATTACATCTGCCCGCAATTCACCGAAACCGACATCAACTTCCAGCGTGTGCCGACGGTGGACACGTCCAATCCGTTCATCGCGCGCTGGATCCCGACCCCGGACGAATCCATGGTCGTGATCCGCTTCAAGAATCCGCGCGGAATCGACTTTCCCTATCTGCTCTCGATGCTGCCGCACAGCTTCATGTCGCGCGCAAACTCGATCGTATGTCCCGGTGCGAAGCTCGATCTCGCGATGCAGCTCATCCTGACGCCGCTGATCATGCAGCTCATCGAGCGCAAGCGGAGCCTGAAATGATCCGCAATATCAACAACGGGAGGATGTGATGAACATCTCGGTTCATGCCGAAGCCGACCTTACGGCGGTCACGCACAACGATCTCGCCAACGCCGTCCGCTTCCTTGCGGTCGACGCCATCGAGAGCTCGCAGTCCGGCCATCCCGGCCTGCCCATGGGCATGGCCGACGTTGCGACCGTGCTGTTCTCGCGTTTCCTGAAATTCGACTCGGCTCATCCGAACTGGCCGGACCGCGACCGCTTCGTGCTGTCGGCGGGCCATGGCTCGATGCTGCTCTATGCGCTGCTGCACCTGACCGGCGGCGATGTCAGCCTCGATGACATCAAGGCGTTCCGGCAATGGGGCTCGAAGACGCCGGGGCATCCGGAATATGGCCACACGCCGGGCGTGGAAACGACGACGGGGCCGCTGGGGCAGGGGATTGCGACCGCCGTTGGCATGGCGCTCGCAGAGCGCATGGCCAATGCGCGGCATGGCGACGGCCTCGTCGACCACTTCACCTATGTGATCGCTGGCGACGGCTGCCTGATGGAAGGCATTAGCCAGGAGGCGATCTCGCTCGCGGGCCATCTTCAGCTCGGCCGTCTGATCGTGCTGTTCGACGACAACGGCATCTCTATCGATGGGCCGACGTCGTTGGCGACTTCCGACGACCAGCTCGCACGTTTCGCGGCTTCCGGCTGGTCTGTGCGTCGGGTCGACGGGCATGATCCCGAAGCAGTCGCGCAGGCGATTGCGGAGGAACGGGAGACCGCAAAGCCGTCGCTGATCGCCTGCCGCACCATCATCGGCTATGGTGCGCCCGACCGCCAGGGCACCGAGAAAGCTCATGGCGCGCCGCTCGGCGCCGAGCAGACGGCAGCGGCGCGCCGAACGCTCGGCTGGGACTATCAGCCCTTCGTGGTGCCGATCCCGATCCTCAAGGCGTGGCGGATGATCGGACAACGCGGACAGGTCGAGCGTCTCGCCTGGCTTGACCGTTACGAATGCGCGACGCCCGGGCAGCGCGACCTTTTCATCGAGGGTAAAATGGTTGCCCTGCCGGACGCCTATGCCCAGGCCTCGGCGAAATTGCGCGAGCGCTTTGCCACCGAGCGTCCGAAGCTCGCGACGCGGCAGGCCTCGCAACAGGTGCTCGACGGCATTTCCGGAACGATCCCCGGATTTGTCGGCGGCTCCGCGGACCTGACGCATTCGAACCTGACGCACGCCAAGGCCCAGACGCCCGTCAGGCGCGACGCTTTCGCTGGCGACTATATTCATTACGGTATCCGCGAGCACGGCATGGCCGCCGCAATGAATGGCCTCGCGCTGCATGGCGGCTTCATTCCCTATGGCGGAACCTTCCTCGCCTTCTCCGACTACAGCCGTCCGGCGATCCGCCTTGCGGCGCTGATGCGGCTGCGGGTCATTCATGTGATGACCCACGACTCCATCGGTCTCGGTGAAGACGGTCCGACGCACCAGCCGGTCGAGCATCTCGCCGCGCTGCGCGTCATTCCGAACCTCCTCGTGTTCCGCCCCGCCGATGCGGTCGAGACATTGGAAGCCTGGGACTGCGCGCTCGAAGCCGAGGATCGTCCCTCCGTTCTGTGCTTGTCGCGCCAGGCCCTGCCGACCTTTCGCAGTGATGCGCGCGGCAAGAACCGCGTCGCGCGTGGCGCCTATCTCGTCGTCTCGCCGGACGGCGGCCGCGATGTGACGTTGATGGCCACCGGCTCGGAAGTGTCGATTGCGCTGGAAGCCGCGCGCCTGCTCGCGACCGAGCACGTTCGTGCGGCCGTGGTCTCCGCGCCCTGTTTTGCGCTGTTCGAGGAGCAACCGGAAGACTACCGCGCCTGCGTACTCGGGACCGTGCCGCGCGTCGGCATCGAGGCGGCGGTAGCAGGCGATTGGCCGCGCTGGATCGGCGCCGACGGCGAATTCGTCGGCATGCGCGGCTTCGGCGCCTCGGCGCCTGCGCCCGTGCTCTACCGCGAATTCAGCATCACACCACAGAGCATTGCGGAAGCCGCCCGCCGGGCGATCGCACGCGCAGCCGAGCAATAACAGGAGGAATCTTCGTGGCTCGTATCACCCTTCGCCAACTGCTCGATCACGCCGCCAACCAAGGCTACGCGGTGCCGGCGTTCAACATCAACAACATGGAGCAGGGTATCGCGATCATGCAGGCGGCGGCCGAGGTCGACGCGCCCGTGATCATCCAGGCCTCGCGCGGCGCGCGCAGCTATGCCGGAGATCTCATGCTTTCTCACATGATCGACGCGCTGGAGCGCACCTATCCCGACATCCCGCTCTGCATGCACCAAGACCACGGCAATGACGAGGCGACCTGCGCCTCCGCCATTGCCCATGGCTTCACCTCGGTGATGATGGACGGCGCGCTCAAGGCGGACGCCAAGACGGCCGCCGATTACGACTACAACGTCGCGATCACCCGCCGCGTCGTCGATCTCGCCCATTGGGTCGGCGCCTCCGTCGAAGGCGAGCTCGGCGTGCTCGGCTCGCTCGAACACGGTGGCGGCGAACAGGAGGACGGCCACGGCGTCGAGGGCAAGGTCAGCCACGACCAGTTGCTGACCGATCCTGACCAGGCGGTCGATTTCGTCCGCGCCACCAAGGTCGATGCGCTCGCGATCGCAATGGGAACCTCGCACGGCGCCTACAAGTTCAGCCGCAAGCCGGACGGTGACATCCTGGCGATGCGGGTGGTCGAGGAGATCCACCGCCGGCTGCCGAACACGCATCTTGTCATGCACGGCTCGTCCTCGGTGCCGCAGCCACTCCAGGACATGTTCAACGAATATGGCGGCGAGATGCCGCAGACCTGGGGCGTGCCGGTCGAAGAGATCGTCCGTGGCATCAGGAGCGGCGTGCGCAAGGTCAACATTGATACCGACTGCCGCCTCGCGATGACCGCCGTGTTTCGCAAGGTCGCCACGCAAAGTCGCAACGAGTTCGATCCGCGCAAATTCCTCAAACCCGCGATGGACGCGATGCGTGAACTCTGCCGCGACCGTTTCGAGCAGTTCGGCACCGCGGGCCACGCCAGCAAGATCAAGGTCGTGCCATTGAGCGAGATGGCGCGGCGCTATCGCGCCGGCGAACTCGACCCGCGTATCGATGCCCGCGAGCCAGTCGCCGCCTAGTCATTCAGAGAGAGCAGAGCAGGAGAGAGTCATGAATGCACATGCAGGAACCGTTCGCGGCAAAGAGCGCTATCGATCCGGCGTGATGGAATACAAGCGCATGGGCTATTGGGAGCCCGACTATGTGCCGAAGGACACCGACGTCATCGCGCTGTTCCGCGTTACGCCGCAGGAGGGGGTCGACCCGATCGAAGCGTCGGCCGCAGTCGCCGGCGAATCCTCGACCGCGACCTGGACGGTGGTGTGGACCGATCGCCTGACCGCCGCGGAGAAATACCGCGCGAAATGCTATCGCGTCGATCCGGTGCCGGGCACGCCGGGTTCGTATTTTGCCTACATCGCCTATGATCTCGACCTGTTCGAGCCCGGCTCGATCGCGAACCTTTCGGCCTCGATCATCGGTAACGTCTTCGGCTTCAAGCCGCTGAAGGCGCTGCGCCTGGAAGACATGCGCTTCCCGGTCGCCTACGTGAAGACGTTCCAGGGACCTGCGACCGGCATCGTGGTCGAGCGCGAGCGCCTCGACAAATTCGGCCGGCCGCTGCTGGGCGCCACCGTGAAGCCGAAGCTCGGGCTTTCGGGGCGCAACTACGGCCGCGTGGTCTACGAGGCGCTCAAGGGCGGGCTCGACTTCACCAAGGACGACGAAAACATCAACTCGCAGCCCTTCATGCATTGGCGCGATCGCTTCCTCTACTGCATGGAAGCCGTGAACCGCGCACAGGCGGCTTCAGGCGAGGTGAAGGGCACCTACCTGAACATCACCGCCGCCACCATGGAGGACATGTACGAGCGTGCGGAGTTCGCCAAGGAGCTCGGCTCGGTCATTGTCATGATCGACCTCGTGATCGGCTACACCGCGATCCAGTCCATGGCCAAGTGGGCGCGCCGCAACGACATGATCCTGCATCTGCATCGTGCCGGTCACTCGACCTACACGCGGCAGAAGAGCCACGGCGTGTCGTTCCGTGTCATCGCGAAGTGGATGCGGCTTGCCGGTGTCGATCACATCCATGCCGGGACCGTGGTCGGCAAGCTCGAAGGCGATCCCAACACCACGCGCGGCTATTACGATGTCTGCCGCGAGGACTTCAATCCGACCAAGCTCGAGCATGGCCTGTTCTTCGACCAGTCCTGGGCAAGCCTGAACAAGTTGATGCCGGTCGCCTCCGGCGGCATCCATGCCGGTCAGATGCACCAGTTGCTCGACCTGCTCGGCGAAGATGTCGTGCTGCAATTCGGCGGCGGCACGATCGGCCATCCCATGGGCATCGCTGCCGGTGCGACCGCCAATCGCGTCGCGCTGGAAGCAATGATCCTCGCCCGCAATGAGGGCCGCGACTACGTGCATGAAGGTCCGGAGATCCTGGCCAAGGCGGCTCAGACCTGCACGCCGCTGAAGGCCGCGCTCGACGTCTGGAAGGACGTCACCTTCAACTATCAATCCACCGACACGCCGGACTTCGTGCCGACCGCCCTCGAAACCGTCTGAGGAGTTTCAACATGAAGATGACTCAAGGCTGCTTTTCATACCTGCCTGACCTCACCGAGGACCAGATCTACAAGCAGGTGCAATATTGCCTGACCAAGGGCTGGGCGGTGAACATCGAGTTCACCGACGATCCGCATCCCCGCAACACCTATTGGGAGATGTGGGGCCTGCCGATGTTCGATCTCCAGGACGCCGCTGGCGTGATGATGGAACTCGCCGAATGCCGCCGGGTCTATGGTAACAGCTACATCCGCATCAGCGGCTTCGATTCCAGCCATGGCTGGGAGTCGGTGCGGATCTCCTTCCTCGTCAACCGGCCGCCGCAGGAGGCGGAATTCGAACTGGTGCGACAAGAGGCCGGGGGACGCGCGATCCGCTACACCACAGTTCGCCGGCCGGCCGCGCACGCTTCACCCTAAGTCGTCCTCCTCCGCGCGGAGCGCTCCCTGCTCCGCATCCTTGGCGGGCAACTGCTTCGCCGCTCCCCCCCCCGCGGCGAAGCTCTTTTCTTCGAGGTGCCCATGCTGGATGTCCCCCACGCAACGACCGCTGCAAGCAGCGAGACCAGTTTCGATCTCCGCAAGGAAGCCGAAGCGGCCGGGATCACGGCTACCCTGCAACAGCTCGAACAGGAGCTGATCGGCCTCCGGCCAGTCAAGAACCGCGTGCGCCAGATCGCGTCGCTGCTGCTGATCGAACGCATTCGCCAGCGTGCGGGGCTGGCCTCCGCGCCGCCGACGCTGCACATGTCGTTCACCGGCAATCCCGGCACCGGCAAGACCACGGTGGCGCTGCGCATGGCCAAGATCCTGCATGGGCTCGGCTTCGTACGGCGCGGGCAGGTGATCTCGGTGACGCGCGACGATCTCGTCGGGCAATATATCGGCCACACCGCGCCGAAGACCAAAGAGATATTGAAGAAGGCGATGGGCGGTGTTCTCTTCATCGACGAAGCCTATTACCTGCACCGCCCCGACAACGAGCGCGACTACGGCCAGGAGGCGATCGAGATCCTGCTCCAGGTGATGGAGAACCAGCGCGAAGACCTCGTAGTCATCCTCGCCGGTTACGGCGAGCGAATGACGAGCTTCTTTGCCTCGAACCCCGGCTTCCGCTCGCGCATTGCCCATCACATCGAATTCCCCGACTATGCGGAAACCGAGCTGCTTGTCATCGCTGAACTGATGCTCAGGGAGCGCGGCTACCGTTTCTCGGCCGCGGCGCGCGAGGCGTTCGAAAGATACATCGCGCTGCGCCGGACCCAGCCGTTCTTCTCCAATGCGCGCTCGATCCGCAACGCGGTCGATCGCATACGCCTGCGTCAGGCTGATCGGCTGGTGTCCGATCTCGACCGTATGCTTGACGTCGCGGATCTCGAAACGATCGACCCGGCGGATGTCCTTGCAAGCCGCGTCTTCAGCGGCGGAGCCGACGCGCGGAGCGCGAAGCCATGACAAGAGAGATCATCATCGCCCCCTCGATTCTCGCGGCGGATTTCGCGCGCCTCGGCGAGGAGATCGCAGCTATCGACGCAGCTGGCGCCGACTGGATTCATTGCGATGTCATGGATGGACACTTCGTGCCGAACATCAGCTTTGGCGCTGATGTCATCAAGGCGGTCCGGTCGCTGACGGCGAAGATTTTTGACGTGCACCTCATGATCGCACCGACCGATCCTTATCTCGAAGCGTTCGCAAGGGCCGGGGCCGATGTCATCACGGTCCATGCCGAAGCCGGCCCGCATCTCGATCGCTCGCTCCAGGCGATCCGTGCGCTCGGCAAGAAGGCCGGGGTGAGCCTGTGTCCGGCAACGCCTGAAAGCGTGATTGAATACGTGCTCGATCGTCTCGACCTCGTGCTGGTGATGACCGTCAATCCCGGCTTTGGCGGTCAATCCTTCCTCGAATCGCAGGTCGAGAAGATCAGGCGCATCCGAAGCATGATTGGCGACCGGCCGATCCGGCTCGAGGTCGATGGCGGTATTACGCGCGACAATGCCGCGACCGTTGCCGCCGCGGGCGCCGATACGCTGGTAGCGGGTTCCGCGGTGTTCCGCGGCAAGAGCAGCGCCGATTATGCCGCCAATATCGCGGCCATTCGTGCTGCTGCGGAAGCTGGCCGTCGTCCAAAGCTGCAAGATACTTCCGCGCAGCCGGTGCGGGCCGACCAGGATGTGCTCATCCGGTAGCGGAGGAAGTCGAGACCGAAGCGCAGCGTGCCTTCCCTGCGCGCGAGGCCTGCGAAGATGCAGAGGCCATCTGATCGGTCGGCTCGAACCCATCGAACGATATCTCGATGTGATCGGCATCAACGTCGGACGCCGCCGCTAGCTTGGCCGGCTTTGCGAGTTCCCGGTTCAGCCGATAGGAACCAATGCCCGGCTGCGCATTTTCTGGACACTAACCCAGGTTGGGCAGACCGGGCTCGCAGCAAATGTTTTGCATAACTGCCATCGGCCTGACGCAAATTCGGGCAATAAGGCCTGTGAATGCGAGGGAGGGTCTCATGGAGAACGTACGTCGCTACCGCGCGCTGGCGTCCCTCTGTCGCCAGCAGGCGGCCTACCGGCCGCTCCAGAACTGGCAACTTCTCGGCCAGGCCGAACATTTCGAATATCTCGCCGAGATCGCGCTGAAGGCGCATTTCGATGCGTGCAATGCGCAACGCGACGAGAACACAGTCGCGACTGCGGGATGGGAGACGCCCGCCGCGGCGTGAGGATGCTGCACCAGTCTAGCTAGTGCGACATCAAAGTCGGAACCGTCATGGCTTCCAGCATGGCCCGGGTGACGCCGCCGAGGACGCGTTCTTGCAATCGGGAATGGCCGTAGCCGCCCATCACCAGCAGGTCGAGGTTCTCGTCGGCGGCCAGCGACAGGATGGTCGGTTGAATATCGGCGCGTCCGGCCGACAGGCTGACGGTGCGGGTCGAGAGGCCGCGCCGGCCGAGATGTCTTGCAAGATTGCTCGCTGAGATTTCGTCGGGAACGGCGTCGGCTTCGTTGATCGTGATGATCACGATTCCCTCGGCGCGGGCTAGGAACGGTGCGGCGTCGCGCATCGCGCGGGCGGCGAGGCGACTGCCGTCCCAGCAGATGCCGATCCGGTTCGCCTTGAATGCACCACGGAAGGTGTAAGGCAGGAAAAGCACTGGGCCGCCCGCCTGAAACAGGATCTCGCCGGGGACGTCGTTGTCGAACGAGCCTTGAGCAGGATCGGGCTGCACCACGATACTGAGATCGTGTAGCCGCGCCATCACGCCGAGCGAGCCGGCTGCGTCGACCGGGATCGCGCCAAGCGGGTGGCATGTATAGGAAATGCCGGCCTTCGTGGCTTCGCTCTCGAACACTGCCAGCGCTGCCTCGGCCTTCTCCACTGCGCGCTCGCGTTCCATCTCGAATACGGCTGCCGCGGCGGCGCCCGCCTCAACCACGTAGGCTGCGCTGGTTGCGACATAGCCGACGGCGACCGCATCGACATGGGCGTTGAGGTGCGCTGCGAGCGAGATCGAGCCGTCGATCACGGGTCGCATCGGTCGCTCGGTCGGAATGTGAACGAGAATGTCTTTGTACATGGCGGCGCCTCCGATGGACATCATCCGATGGCCGCAGTTTTTCACTGCCCGCGTGGCCTGCGTTGAGCTGCATCAAATGTACTGCAGCGATTTTCGCCCGCGGTCGCCGGCCACAGTTTCTTTGCCAAGATTTAATCGGCCGGACGGGACGCCGTAAGGTGGCAGTGGCCATGTTGAGTGCAAGGCGACTTACCCAACATGGACATTTCGACATGAACGATCACGTCAATTCCGACACTACGTCCCGCAGGATTCTGAAGCCGCGCCGGCTGGCGCTGCTCGGCACTGTGGCCGCGCTTGGCGTGGCCGTGCTGGCTGGCTCCCCCGGCTCTTCGCAGCTCGGGGTTACTTCGTTCATCGCGCCGGCCCAGGCTGCCGAAGCGGCTGGAACGCCGACCGGCTTTGGCGATCTCGTTGCGAAGGTCAAGCCTGCGGTCATCTCGGTGCGGGTCAAGATCGACCAGGACAACGACAAGAACGCGATGATGCAACAGAACCGGATGGATTCGGACGAGGACTCGCCGTTCGACCAGTTCTCGCGGCAGTTCGGCTTCCGCGGCCCGGGTGGCATGAACGGCATGCCGCGCCAGCGCCACCAGATGGTCACGGGTGAGGGCTCCGGCTTCTTCATCTCCGCCGACGGCTATGCGGTGACCAACAATCACGTCGTCGATCACGCCGCGTCCGTCCAGGTGACCATGGATGACGGCACGACCTACACCGCGAAGGTGGTCGGCACCGATCCGAAGACAGATCTCGCGCTGATCAAGGTCGATGGCAAGAAGGACTTCCCGTTCGTCAAATTCTCCGACCAGAAGCCGCGGATCGGCGACTGGGTCGTCGCGGTCGGCAATCCCTTCGGCCTCGGCGGCACCGTCACGGCCGGCATCGTCTCGGCCAGCGGCCGCGACATCGGCAATGGTCCCTATGACGACTTCATCCAGATCGACGCGCCCATCAACAAGGGCAATTCCGGCGGTCCGGCCTTCGACATGAACGGCGCCGTGATCGGCGTGAACACCGCGATCTTCTCGCCCTCCGGCGGTTCCGTCGGCATCGGCTTCGACATTCCGGCCTCGACCGCGAAGCTCGTCATCGCGCAGCTGAAGGACAAGGGCGCGGTCACCCGCGGCTGGCTTGGCGTGCAGGTGCAGCCGGTCACTGCCGAGATCGCCGACAGCCTCGGCCTGAAAGAGGCGCGCGGCGCGATCGTCGACAATCCGCAGGACGGCAGCCCGGCGGCGAAGGCCGGTATCGAGGCGGGCGACGTGATCACCGCCGTCAACGGCACCGCGATCAAGGATTCCCGCGATCTCGCCCGCACCATCGCCACCCTGGCACCGGGCACCTCGGTGAAGCTCGACGTCGTCCACAAGGGCGACAGCAAGACGGTGACGCTCGCGCTCGGCGAGTTGCCGAACGAGCGGCAGGCCAAGGCCGACCAGGGCAAGGCTCAGTCGAGCACCGGCACGCCGCGTCTCGGCCTCAGCCTGGCGCCGGCCAGTGAGGTTCAGGGCGCGGGCCAGAAGGGTGTCGTCGTTACCGAGGTCGACCCGCAGGGGCCGGCCGCGCAGCGCGGCATCCAGACCGGCGACGTCATCCTCAACGTCGGCGGCAAGGCCGTCGCCAATGTCGGCGACGTCCGCTCCGAGCTGGCGCAGGCCAAGTCGTCCGGCAAGAACAGCGTGCTGTTGCAGGTGAAGAGCGCAGATGCGACGCGGTTTGTCGCGGTGCCGCTCGCTTAATTCGAGCTGATCTACGCAATCCTGAAGGCGGCCTGCGGGCCGCCTTTTTCTTGCGCGTCTGAGAGATACCCACAGGCCGCCGATAACATTCTCGTTAACGGCAGCGATGATGACCCGGTTCGTCCGAAAAAGCCCTCGTTCAATTGGCAGATTTCGAAGTAGCGTGTTGAGTCTTGGCGCCAATGAAGATGCCGAGGCGAAATTGCAAGAGTGAAACTCCGAACGTCCGGCCGCTTTGTGGAACCGGCCGGTCGTTCGCATTTGATCGGTGCCGACATGGATCGATTGAAGCTCTCGCTGAGACGTGCGCTGCTCGTGGCGCCGTTGGTGCTGACGACCGGAAGCGCCTTGGGGCGCGACGATGGCCGCTACGCCGACTCTCCGCTCAAGCCGTGGTTCGACAGCCTGCGCAGCCATCTCGGCCCGTGCTGCTCGGATGCAGATGGATTTGCCGTCTCGGATCCCGACTGGGAGTCGCATGACGGGCATTATCGGGTGCGTCTCGATGGCCAGTGGGTCGAGGTGCCGGATGAAGCCGTCATCACGGAGCCGAACCGGGCCGGCCGCACCATGGTTTGGCCGGTGAAGACCGCGTTCGGAATTTCCATCCGTTGCTTCATGCCGGGCAGCATGATCTGACGCCGATTGGCGTCACCGCTTGCTGGATTTTCGCTTCGACGATTTCTTGGTTGTCTTCTTGGACGCCTTTCTCTTGGACGTCTTTTGCGTCGATGCCTTCTTCGGGACTTTCTTGCCCTTCTGGCGCGCCTCCGACAGGCCGATCGCGATCGCCTGCTTGCGGGTCTTCACGCGTCCGCCACGACCGCCGGGTCCGCTCTTCGCGGTACCCTTCTTGTAACGGCGCATCTCGCGCTCGACATCATCACTGGCGCTGCGCGAGTAGCGGCGCTTCTTCGCCTTGCGTGCCATGCATATTCTCCCTTGGCCGAGGGAGAACCAATCGGCACAGGCAAGGTTCCGAACGCGCCAGCGCAGCGTCGTTGCGAAACGGCCTAGAAGGAATTTGCTAGCTCGATCTCGGCCTCCAGGACCTGGATGCGGCGTGAAGCCTCGGCGAAAGACAGATCCCGCGCATATTGTGCGGGCTGATACGCCTCATCGCTTAGCCGCTTCAGCCTGAGCCCCTGCGCCCGGGTCATCTGCTCGGTGAGGAAAATCCTGGCGTCGTATTTACCTTGAACCTGCATGTTACTGCTCCGTCCTGAAATCGTGACTTGACTATATGTTCTTATTTTGTTCTAACAAGCCATGGATAACAGAATTAATGAAATTCGGCGTAAAATCAGAGCCTTGCGGCTAGAAATGGCCGACATCGAGGTGTCTGTCCGCGACCTCGTCGACCGCGATCGCGACTGCACAGAGAAGGCCCTGGCGCAGATGGATCTGCGCCAGAAAATCAACCTGCTGATCGGCGAATGGAAGGCCGCCGGTGGCGGCGACGTCCTGCCGGATGTTCGCAACCGAGTGCGCCTTCGTCCCGTAAAGGCAGTCGGCAATCCCGTGCGCGCGATCGCGCGCCGCTGAGACCCTTGGGAGCGCGCGGTGGTGGAAGACCCGGACACGTACCGGATCTTGAGACTGCGCGCCGAGATTCTCGAACTCGGCTCCGCGATCCGGCAATTGCAGCGCGAAGGCCTCGACGATGCCGCGGCCCAGCTCCTGATCGCGCGCAAGCGCGCACAGCTCGAGCATCTCGTGAAGGCGAATGCCGCGGGACGACCACTTTAACATCACTGATATCCGTCACGGCTAAAGCGTGCGCGCAGGCGACACGCGGGAGTGCGTTGATGTCGGATGCCGACATGGTCTCGATGCCGGGCGGTTTTCGAAGAAATCTGTGCCGACGTTCGCGCATCCGAGGTGGCGACGCGTGAGCGCGTTGCTGTGAAACTGGAGCATTGCTCAGTCGAGGATTTGAAACGCAGAGCCCGCGGTGAGCTGACGCGTACGCCGACGATGCGGTGATTGAAGGATTTTCGATAGGGGTGGCAAAGCCAAAAGGCCCCGCGAGCGCGGGGCCTTCCATCAGCCTGGACGAACGCTCACTTGGTGTTGCTCATGCCGCCCTTGTTCGTCATGGTGCCGCCCTGGTCGGAGCCGGGGCCAGAGCCGCCCTGGCCGGATGGGTCGGCGCCCTTCGAGGATTTGGTATTGGCACCCGTGGTCTGCGACGATGACATCGAGGATCCATGCTTGGCCTTGTGCGATTTGGCCTGCGCGGCGAACGGAGTGGCGGCAAGGCCGGTTACCAACATCACGGCGAGGGCGAGCTTGATCATCTTCATGCGCGGGAACTCCCTGGGTTAAATTGACGCAGGCAGCCAACCGCCGTTCGAAGCAGGAGTTCCGAACAAAAGCATCTCCCGCGTTTCACATCCGCTTCAAGATTCCTTGTCCTCTGCGAGGATGAACACGATCCCCGTGAGCGTCGCGCCGATTGCGAACGTCGTTACCAGCGTGAGCACGAAGACGATGACAGCCTGCCCGCCGCCATCGCTCAGCAACTTGGCGACGGCCGGATTGGACAGAATGAGAGCGAGGCTGAATGCGAGGCCGAGGGCCGCGCCCATCATTGCATGCGTCATCAGCTTGATGGCGCCTGTGGGAGAGATCAGGCCTGGCGACTTCTTTACGCGCATGGAACTGCATCTCGATCTGGCATGCAAACGCGCGCAACCGATCGCTGGTTCCGTCGGCATGAAGGAATTGTCATCTGCCGCTTCATCCGGCGTTCATGCCGGTATTGCGAGGATGAGCGCCATCAACACGGGAACATTCGATATGGGCAAGGTAATCTTTCTCTATCGCTCGCTGGCCTATCGCAACGCGGCCGCGGACATGCTGCGCAGGGCGCGGAAACTGCCGCTCGGGGCGGAACGCAGCGCGGCCCGGCGCTATGCCACGGCGCTGCGCGATCTTTCGCAGACGGAGGCCTGGCTCGAAGGGCGTGTCGCCGATGAACCTCGGTCGGTGCAGCGAATGAGGACCGCAGCGTCCGGCTAGCCGGATGCACGTTGCAACTTGGCGGAGCTGGCGGCGTCAAATTTTCCGGCAGCGGCCGTCGCCGCAGTCTTGGGCGTCAAGGGCACTTCCAGGCGACACAACAGGCCTTCGGCACGCCACTCGAATTGCGCCTGTCCACCAAGCTGGGACTCGACGCTCGCAAGCAGGCTCCGCGTGCCGAAGCCGCGAGATTTCGGCGTCTTGACGCGCGGGCCGCCGGTTTCCTCCCAGGTCAAAGCGAGGAGGTGGTCGTCGACCTGCCAGCCGATCATGAGCCGTCCCGACCGCGTCGACAGCGCGCCATACTTTGCCGAATTGGTGAAGAGCTCGTGCAGCGCCAGTGCCAACGTCTGGGCGGTCGCCGGCTGCAACTGGACCTCGGGACCTGCCAACTTGATCTGGTCGCCGATCGAATAGGGCGCAACCTCTTCCTCGATCAGCTTCGACAGCTCGGCGCCCTGCCAGCTCGACAGCGACAGGATCGTGTGCACGCGCGCCAGCGCATTGATCCGTCCTTCGACGGCGTTGACGTAAGCCTTGACCTCGTCGGCACGGGTGAGGCGCACGATCGATTGCGCCAGCGCCAGTGCATTCTTGGCGCGATGATCGACTTCCCGCGCGAGGAGATTCTGCCGCTCCTCGGCGCGCTTGCGCTCGGTAATGTCCACGGTGACGCCGCTCACGCGCACCACGCGACCGGCCTGGTCCACCGTCGCGGCCGCCGTGCCGACGCACCAGCGCACCTCGCCATCGGGCCGGCTGACACGAAATTCCCCTTCATAGGCGCGCGCTCCGCTATTGAACGCGGCAATGGCCTGGCTGAACCGTTCGGCGTCGCCGGGGTGCAGCAGGGCCTGGATGTTGGCCGACGTGACGTTGAAGGTCTCCGGAGTCACCCCGAAGATGCGGTACTGGCCTTCGTCCCACATCCAGTCGCCATTGCTCCAGTCCCAATCCCAGGATCCCATCTTGCCGGCAGCGATGGCCATGCTGCGCCGCTCCTCGCTCTCGCGCAGCTTCGCTGTCGAGTTTTCCAATTCCGCCGTGCGAGCTCGGACGCGGTCCTCGAGTTCCCGGTTCAGCCGCTCGAGCTGTCGCGTCTTGCGATAGAGCTCGGCGAACACCTTGATCTTGGCGCGCAGCACCTCCGGCACGACCGGCACCGGCACGTAGTCGACCGCGCCCATCTCGTAGCCGCGCAACCGATCGATGTCGCTGACCTGAATGGCCGAGATGAAGATCATCGCTGTCTTCTGGAAGCGCGGATGTTCGCGGATCATCGCGGCGAGCTCGAAGCCGTCGAGCTCGGGCATGCAGACGTCGACAAGGATCACCGCGATCTCGGTCTTGAGCAGCACCTCCAGCGCCTCGCGGCCCGACGAGGCGATCACGAGGTTCTCGCCGAGATCTTTCAAGATCACCTCATAGGCGAGCAGCTTGGCCGGCTGGTCATCGACGAGGAGGATGTTGACCTTTTCGTGGTCCATTCGCGGATCCAAACTCAGCGGTGCAGCCACATGCGGATCGCAAGCAGCAATTGATCGGTGTTGACGGGTTTGGCGAGGTAGTCGGACGCGCCGGCTTCCAGGCATTTCTCGCGGTCGCCCTTCATCGCCTTGGCGGTCAGTGCGATGATGGGCAAGCGCGCAAAGGCCGGATTTTCGCGGATCACGCCGATGGTCTGATAGCCATCCATCTGCGGCATCATGATGTCCATCAGCACGATGGCGATCTCCGGATTGGATTCGACCAGCGTCACCGCCTCGCTGCCGGTGGTTGCCGTCAGCACCTTCATGCCGCGTCGTTCCAGCACGCTCGACAGCGCGAAGATGTTGCGGGCGTCGTCGTCGACGAGCAGGGCGGTCTTGCCGATCAGGTCCTCGTCGGAACTGTTCAGCTTCTCGAGCATGCGCTGCTTCTCGAGCGGCAGTTCCGTGATCACGCGGTGCAGGAACAGCGCGGTCTCGTCGAGCAGGCGCTCCGGCGATTCCACGCCCTTGACCACGATGCTGCGGGCCATGGTGTGGAGCTCGGCATCCTCCTCCGCCGAAAGCTCGCGGCCGGTGAAGACAACGACAGGGATGTTCGATAGTGTCTCGTCGTTGCGGATCTGGTCGAGCACCTCGAAGCCGCTCATGTCGGGCAGCCGCAGGTCGAGTACCACGCAGTCGCAGGGCGCCTCGCGCAGCGTCGAGAGCGCACCGGCGCCGGTGTCGGTCGTTACGATCTCGATGTCGTTGTGATGCAGGAGCTCGCGGATCGAGAGCTGCTCGGCTTCGTTGTCCTCGACGATCAGGAGCCGCTTCCGGCGAGGCCGCGCATATTCCTTGATTTGCGTCAGCGCGGCCGAAACGCCTTCGGTCGTGGTCGGCTTGTTGACGAAGGAGAAGGCGCCGCGCGCCAGCGCGTGCTGGCGGTCCTCGTCGAGCGTGATGATCTGCACGGGGATGTGGCGCGTGAGCGGATTGTGCTTGAGCTGGCTCAGCACCGTCCATCCCAGCATGTCCGGGAGGAACACGTCGAGCGAGACGGCCCGCGGCTGGTATTGCTTGGCAAGCTCGAGCGCCTCTGCGCCGCGCGCGGCGACCAGGACCTTGAAACCCTTGTCACGGGCGAGATCGACCAGCACCCGCGCATAATGCGGGTCGTCCTCGACGATCAGGAGGATGCTGTCGCCGGGCTCGATACCGAGCCGGTCGTCGGGCAATTGCTCGATGACGCGCTGCTGTTCCGGCGCGGCCGGCTGGAGCGCCGGCGGCTGGCTGTACTGCTGGGGCGCCGCGCGCGGCGCGAGCGTCGGACCGGAATATTTCAGCGGCAGGTACAGTATGAAGGACGAGCCCTTGCCCGGCGCGCTGTGCAGATGGATCTCGCCGCCGAGCAGGCTCGCGAGCTCGCGGCTGATGGCAAGGCCGAGACCGGTGCCGCCATATTTGCGGCTGGTGCCGGCATCCGCCTGCTGGAACGCCTCGAAGATCAGCTTCTGCTTCTCCAGCGGAATGCCGATGCCGGTATCGGACACTTCGAACGCGATTACGGCCGGCGCGGCATTCAGCACCGGGTGATCTGTTCCCCAGCCGCCGACCGCGCCGGTGACCTTCAGGCGCACTTCGCCCTCGGCGGTGAACTTGAAGGCGTTGGAGAGCAGGTTCTTCAGCACCTGTTGCAGGCGCTTGGAGTCGGTGACGATGCTGCGCGCAAGGTTTGGATCGACGTCGATCTTGAACGACAGGTCACGGTTTTCTGCCTCGTGCCGGAACGGCCGGCCGACGGTCTCGAGCAGGTTCGCGGTCAGGATCTCCTCGGCATCGACCGTCACCGTGCCGGACTCGATCTTGGAGAGATCGAGGATGTCGCTGATGAGGTTGAGAAGATCGGTGCCGGCGCCGTGGATGGTGCGGGCGAATTCGACCTGCTTGGCGGTGAGGTTGCCGTCCGGATTGTCAGTGAGCTGCTGGCCAAGGATCAGGATCGAATTGAGCGGCGTGCGCAGCTCGTGGCTCATATTGGCGAGGAATTCGGACTTGTACTTCGAGGTCAGCGCGAGCTCCGTCGCCTTCTCCTCCAGCGCGCGTCGAGCCTGCTCGATTTCCTGGTTCTTGCGCTCGACCTCGACGTTGCGCTCGGCGAGCTGCTGGGCCTTTTGTTCGAGCTGGTCGTTGGTCTGCTGCAACTCACGCTGCTGTGTCTGGAGCTCGCCGGCGAGCTGCTGTGACTGTTTGAGCAGGCCCTCGGTCTGCATCGTCGCCTCGATCGAGTTGAGCACGATGCCGATGGAGTCGGTGAGCTGTTCCAGGAACGTCATCTGCGATGTCGTGAAGGAGGCCAGCGAGGCGAGCTCGATCACGGCCTTGACCTGGCCTTCGAACAGCACCGGTAGCACCACGAGGTTCTTCGGCGCGACGCGGAACAGCGCCGAATTGATCGGCGCGACGTCGGACGGGATGTCGCTGACCAGACGCGGTCGCCTGTCGAGCGCGCACTGGCCGATCAGGCCGTCGCCGAATTGCAGCACGCGCTGATACGGATAGACACCGTCGCTGGCGTAGGAAGCGAGCAGCAGGAGCTGCGGATTGTCCTCGCTTTCGACCTGGTAGATCACGCCGGTGTGGGCGTTCACCAGCGGCGACAATTCGGTGAGCAGCAGCCGGCCGACGGTAGCGAGATCGCGCTGGCCCTGGAGCATGTTGGTGAATTTGGCAAGATTGGTTTTCAGCCAGTCCTGCTCGGTGTTCACGTCCGTCGTGAGACGGAGGTTCGTGATCATCGTGTTGATATTGTCTTTCAGCTCGGCCACTTCGCCACGGGCATCGACCTGGATCGACCGTGTCAGGTCGCCTTTGGTCACGGCGGTTGCGACTTCCGCGATCGCGCGCACCTGCGAGGTGAGGTTGGCCGCCAGCAGGTTGACGTTGCCAGTGAGGTCCTTCCAGGTGCCGGCGGCGCCGGGCACGTCGGCCTGACCGCCGAGCCGTCCCTCGACACCAACCTCGCGCGCCACCGACGTCACCTGGTCGGCGAAGGTCGCGAGCGTCGAGGTCATGTTGTTGATGGTGTCGGCGAGCGCCGCGACCTCGCCCTTGGATTTCACCGTGAGGTTCTGCTTGAGGTCGCCGTTGGCGACCGCGGTCACCACCTTGACGATGCCACGGACCTGCTCGGTCAGATTCGCCGCCATGAAGTTGACGGTGTCGGTGAGATCCTTCCAGGTACCGGCGACGCCGGGCACCTGGGCCTGGCCGCCGAGCTCGCCCTCGGTGCCGACTTCGCGCGCCACGCGCGTCACTTCGCCGGCAAACGCATTGAGCTGGTCCACCATGGTGTTGATGGTGTTCTTCAGCTCTAAGATCTCACCCTTCACGTCCACTGTGATCTTGCGCGACAAGTCGCCGCGCGCCACGGCCGTGGTGACTTCGGCGATGTTGCGGACCTGGGTCGTGAGGTTAGCGGCGAGCAGGTTGACGTTGTCCGTGAGATCCTTCCAGGTGCCGCCGACGCCGGGCACGACGGCCTGACCGCCGAGGCGGCCCTCGGTGCCCACCTCGCGCGCGACGCGTGTCACTTCGGCCGCGAAGGAGCGAAGCTGCTCCACCATCGTGTTCAGGGTGTCCTTGAGCAGCAGGATCTCGCCGCGTACGTCCACGGTGATCTTCTTCGAGAGGTCGCCGCCGGCGATGGCGGTTGCGACTTCCGCGATGTTGCGGACCTGCGCCGTCAGGTTCGATGCCATGAAGTTGACGTTGTCGGTTAGGTCCTTCCAGGTGCCGGCGACGCCAGGCACCTCGGCCTGGCCGCCGAGCTTGCCCTCGGTGCCAACCTCGCGCGCCACGCGCGTGACTTCGCCGGCGAAGGCGTTGAGCTGGTCCACCATCGTGTTGATGGTGTCCTTGAGCTGAAGAATCTCGCCGCGCACGTCCACGGTGATCTTGCGGGAGAGGTCGCCGCGCGCCACAGCGGTCGTCACCTCGGCGATGTTGCGGACCTGGGCGGTGAGGTTGCCCGCCATCGAGTTCACACTGTCGGTGAGATCCTTCCAGGTGCCGGCGACGCCGGGCACGTTGGCCTGACCACCGAGACGGCCTTCAGTGCCAACCTCACGCGCCACGCGTGTGACTTCGCCCGCGAAGCGGTTGAGCTGGTCAACCATCGTGTTGAGGGTGTCCTTGAGCTGAAGGATCTCGCCGCGCACGTCCACCGTGATTTTGCGCGATAGATCGCCGCCGGCGATCGCGGTCGCGACCTCCGCGATGTTGCGGACCTGGGCAGTGAGGTTGCCCGCCATCGAGTTCACGGAGTCCGTCAGGTCCTTCCAGGTGCCGGCGACGCCGGGCACGTCGGCCTGTCCGCCGAGCTTGCCGTCGGTGCCGACCTCGCGCGCCACGCGCGTCACTTCGCCGGCGAAGGCGTTGAGCTGGTCGACCATGGTGTTGAGCGTTTCCTTCAACTGAAGGATTTCGCCCGAGACGTTCACGGTGATCTTCTTGGACAGGTCGCCCTTGGCGACTGCGGTCGCGACTTCCGCGATGTTGCGGACCTGGCCGGTCAGGTTCGAGGCCATCGAGTTGACGCTGTCGGTGAGGTCTTTCCAGGTGCCACCGACGCCGCGCACGACGGCCTGGCCGCCGAGCTTGCCTTCGGTGCCGACCTCACGGGCGACGCGCGTGACCTCGCCGGCAAAGGCGTTGAGCTGGTCCACCATGGTGTTGATGGTGTCCTTCAGCTCGAGGATTTCGCCGCGAACGTCCACGGTGATTTTCTTGGACAAGTCGCCGTTGGCGACCGCGGTCGTCACTTCGGCGATATTGCGGACCTGCGCGGTGAGGTCGCCGGCCATCGAGTTGACGCTCTCGGTCAGATCCTTCCAGGTGCCGGCGACACCGAGCACATTGGCCTGGCCGCCGAGCCGTCCTTCGGTGCCGACTTCGCGGGCGACGCGCGTCACTTCGCCGGCGAAGGCGTTGAGCTGGTCGACCATGGTGTTGAT
>JAEYRD010000025.1 GCA_023435725.1 Pseudomonadota bacterium
ATCCGTACTGGAACACCGCAATCTACGGTGCGTACGCTGCGGCTCAGTTTGGCGGCAATGCCAAGACGTTCCTCTGCGGCGCCACCGGCGTCTTCTCGTCGGTCGCTGGCGTGACCTCGTGCAACCCTGACTTCAACATCGGTCAGGTTGGCTTGATCACTCGCTGGACTCCGGTCAAGAACCTCACGTTCTCGGCTGACTTCACCTGGACCCACGTCGACCAGAAGTATGCTGGCGTCGTCGCGGCTGGCAACAACTTCAACAACGCCAAGCCGGCTGCGTTCTACGAGCTGAAGGATCAGGACTCTCTGACCCTTCTCCTCCGCGCTCAGCGCAACTGGTGATTTCGGTCTAACGACCTGACTGAGAGCCCCGGCGGGAAACCGCCGGGGCTTTTCTTGTTGTTTGTGGTGCTTGCGTTCGTGCGCGCGAGACTTGCGAGTTGTGCGTCGATCCCGTCGAGCCAACGTGCGTAGCGGCTTGGTCGAACGAAACCGGTCGCAGGGGGAGGGATCTCCTCGCCGCACACCACGCCGTTAAGGTTGGTATCGTCTGCCTGCCGTTGACCGGTGCGGCCGGCAAAGCGGTGCGCCGATTCGCCCTCAAGTGGGAGGCGATCGGCGGCCTTCCATCGCCGTCCTATCGATGACTTGGTGCGGAATGATGACGCCTCTGCCGATCCGGCTGCGATCCTCGCAGCCTCTCGAAGCACGCGTGACGATCACGTTCGACGGTCGGCCTTGGGCGGCTCGCGCCCGGACGACGGCAGCGCGCCGGCCATCGATGCTCCCCGCCAGCGAGTCGAGGGCGGTGCCTTATTCGACGCTGCCGGCGCCGCGGCGCAGGTCAGCCTCGATCTGCAGCCGGGTGCCGCCGCCGAAGCGGGCGCGGTAGACTTGAAGGTTCTCCATGATCCGCTGCACGTAGTTGCGCGTCTCGGAGAACGGAATCAGCTCGACCCAGTCGACCGCATCGACCTTCGGGTTGCGTGGGTCGCCGTAGCGGTCGATCCATTTCTTCACGCTGCCGCGGCCGGCGTTATAGGCCGCAAAGGTCATGATGTAGGAGCCGCGATAGTCCTCGAGCAGACCGCCGAGCTCGGCCGCGCCGAGCGTGGCGTTGTAGGATGAATCGTTCCTCAGTCGCCCCAGATCGTAGGTCGCGCCGTGCCGCTTGCAGACATAGCGCGCGGCGTCCGGCGTCACCTGCATCAGCCCATAGGCCTGCGCGGGCGAGACCACGGAGGGATTGAACGCGCTTTCCTGCCGCGCGATGGCGTAGACGATGCTGCGCTCGACCTCGGGGCCAATCTGGGTGAACTGCGGAATGCCGTTGACGGGGTAGGCGTAGAAATCGAACGGCAGGCCGCGGTTGAGCGCGGCCTTGCCGACCAGCAGCATGCCGCGCGCATCGCTGTAGCGCTGGGTCAGCTCGCCGAGGCCGGTGAGGGCTTCGGGATCGCCGTTCTCGCCCATGTCGGCGAGAACAGGCACCGCCATCTCGCGCTCGTCGAGCTCGTAGAGCAGTTGCGCGGCGCGCACGATCTCGAGCCGTTCGGCGCCGCGGCCGCGCGGCTGGCTGTTGAGCTCGATCTGCGGCAGGCCGAGCTTGGCACGCGCGAGCTGGCCGTAATAGCTGGTCGATTGCTCGGCTGCGCGCGCAAAGGCGTTGCGCGCCTCCTGCTGGCGGCCCGCGGCTTCCGCGGCGCGGCCCTGCCAATAGCCGGCGCGCGCCAGCGTAGTCGGATTGACGCTGCCGACGCCGATGCGGGCAAAATGCTGGGAGGCCGCCGCGGGATCGCCCAGGAAGCGCAGTGCGATCCAGCCCGCGGTGAATTCCTGCTCGGTCTTGTAGATGTCGCGCGAAGGCAGGGCCGCATCGCGCGCGATCAGATAGGCGCTGCGGAATTCCTCGGTGTCGATCATCTTGCGCGCCAAGAGGCGCCGCTCGATCCACCATTCGTCGAGATTGTAGAGCCGGTTCGGATCCTTCGGCGCCGACAGCATGAGCTGGGCGGCTTCGGCAAATTTTTCCTCGCGGCGCAGCAGCTGGATCTTGCTGAAGATGAAGCCGGGATCATTGTGCAGCTCGCGCGGCACCGCCTCCAGCAACGCGCGCGCGTTCGGAGCTTTCTTGACGGAAGCGATGCGGGCCCTGGCGAGCGCGACATAGCCGGCGCCGAGGCGCTTGGCGGCGCGCAGCGCGGCCTCGTTCTCGCTGCCATAGAGCAGCGTGTCCATCCGCGCCTTCTGGTCGCCCGGCGCAAGCAGTGCGCCGAACTGATCGAGCGCGTTGTTCTCGGTGTCCTCCGACATCGGATCGCTGCGCCAGGCTTCGCGCACCAGCCGCTCGGCATTGGCGCGGTCGCCGCGCGCCAGCATCGCCTTGGCGAGCGCGAAGCGGCCCTTGGCGGACACGGGGGATTCGTTCTCGAACCACGACCACGCGACCGCATCGTCGCGCCTGTCGTCCCACATCGCGGCTTCGAGGCGCCGGCGCAGGAACGTTTGCGACGGCCAGCTCGGATTGGCGGAGAGGAAGGCGCGGTAGCGCTCGACGGTCGCGCCATTGTCCTCGCTGCGCAGGATGATCCATTCCGCGAGCTTTCGCGCAACGGGATCCGAGATCGCAGCTGCTTCGTTGGTGGCATCGCCCGGCTTGCGCTTGCGCACGAGCTCGATGACGCTCTCCAGCGTGTCCTTGTCGGCTTGCGACGTCGACGAGGTCGCGGCGACCGCGGCCGGCGTGACCGGCTTGCGCGGCGCGGCATGCTGGCGGGTCGCCGGAGCAAGCACGGGAGCTGCGACCGGTCTGGTGGCGGCCGGGGCGGTCGGTCTGACGGTGGCTGTCGCGGCCGGGGCGGGTGCGGTCTTGGGGGGCGAGCCGTTGGCGGTCGGCTGCGATTTCGGCGCGGGGCTTGCCGCCGCAGGCTTGGGCTTGTCCTTAGTGGCGTCCTTGCCGGTGCTCTTGCCAGCATCCTTGCCAACATCCTTGGCAGGTTTCTTTGCGGCATCCTTGCCCGGGGCGCTGGCCGCTCCCTTGCCCGTGCCCTTCGCTGTTTCCTTGCCGGCTCCCTTCGCTGTTCCCTTGGTTTCTTTGGCCGGCCCTTTGGCAGGTCCCTTCGCGCTGTCCTTGGCGGCGGCCGGTTTCGCGGCCGCCTTGGCACCGTCCTCGGTCGTCTCGGTGGACTTGGCCAAGGCGGCGCAGCCGATCGACAGGCCTGCCATCAGGCACATGATCAGACAAGCGGATCGCCATGCGGCACGAGGAAAGGAGGTCACGGCGTTCGTCGCCCCGAATCAGTCAGATGGCTCAAGACCTAGATGTATTTGATTGAATATGCGGACAAAATACCAACAGCCGCTTACTTTGGTCGGGTTTGCACCACCACCGCGGCAAAATCGCGGCCTAAACGGTGCGTCACTCGGATGCAGCCCTTTTACCGGCGGGGCAGACCCGGTATGAATGGGGCTTGCTCTCAAGATCGCCGCGTACGGAGGAAGTCCATGGCAGCCAAGACGAAGTTCCGGGGGTCGTTCACCGCCTTGGTCACGCCGTTCAAGAACGGCTCGCTGGACGAGGCCGCGTTCCGCTCCTTGGTCAACTGGCAGATTTCGGAAGGCACCAACGGGCTCGTCCCGGTCGGCACCACCGGCGAGAGCCCGACGCTCAGCCATGACGAGCACAAGAAGGTCGTCGAATGGTGCATCGGCGAGGCCAAGGGCCGCGTGCCCGTCGTCGCAGGCGCCGGCTCCAACTCGACCAAGGAGGCGATCGAGCTCGCCCAGCACGCCGAGAAGGCGGGCGCGGACGCCGTGCTGGTCGTGACGCCTTATTACAACAAGCCGACGCAGGAAGGGATGTACCAGCACTTCAAGGCGATCAACGACGCGATCGGGATTCCGATCATCATCTACAACATCCCGCCGCGCTCGGTAATCGACATGTCGGTCGACACCATGAAGCGGCTGTGGGAGCTGAAGAACATCGCCGGCGTCAAGGACGCCACCGCCAGCATGGTCCGTGTCTCGCAGCAGCGCGCGGCGATGGGCGAGGATTTCAACCAGCTCTCCGGCGAGGACGCGACCATCCTCGGCTACATGGCCCATGGTGGCCACGGTTGCATCTCGGTGACCTCAAACGTCGCGCCGCGCCTGTGCTCGGAGTTCCACGTCGCCTGGCAGAAGGGCGACCACGCCACCGCGCTGAAGCTGCACGACAAGCTGATGCCGCTGCACAACAACCTCTTCATCGAGAGCAATCCGGCGCCGATCAAGTACGCGATGTCGCTCCTCGGCAAGCTGGACGAGACGTTGCGGCTGCCGATGGTTCCGGTCACCGAGCCGACACGCGTTGCCGTGCGCGCCGCCATGGTCCATGCTGGCCTCATCAACTGATGCGCTAGCCGATCGGGGAACTGTTCATGGGGGTCGAAGAGAAGGGTACGCGGATGCTCAAGGAGTTCCGCGAGTTCGCCATGAAGGGCAATGTCGTCGACCTCGCGGTCGGCGTCATCATCGGCGCGGCCTTCGGCGCCATCGTCAACTCGCTGGTCGGCGATGTGATCATGCCGGTCATTGGCGCTGCCACCGGCGGCCTCGACTTCTCGAACTACTTCACTCCCTTGTCAAAGGCGGTCACCGCCACCAACTTAGCTGATGCGAAAAAGCAAGGCGCCGTGCTTGCTTGGGGCAGCTTCCTCACGCTGACGATCAACTTCATCATCATCGCCTTCGTGCTGTTCCTCGTGATCCGCGCCATGAACACGCTGAAGCGCAAGGACGAGGCGGCACCCGCCGCTCCGCCGAAGCCGTCGGCCGAGGTCGAGCTGCTGACCGAGATCCGCGATCTCCTCAAGAAGTCTTGACGCGCGCGCTTCATCCAAACTGTTAGCGTCTCAAGCGCATCTCGATCAGGTTTGTCTGCCAGGTTTTGACTGTGATGGCTGATAAGAACGAACGTCCTATCAAGGTCATGGCGGAGAATCGCAAGGCCCGCTTCAACTACGCCATCGAGGATACGGTCGAGGCCGGCATTGCGCTGACCGGCACCGAGGTCAAGTCGATCCGCAATGGCAAGAGCACGATCGCGGAGTCCTATGCCGATTCGAAGGATGGCGAGATCTGGCTGATCAACGCCACCATTCCCGAATATCTCCAAGGCAACCGCTTCAACCACGAGCCCAAACGGCCGCGAAAGCTGCTTCTCCATCGGCGGCAGATCAACAAGCTGATGGGCGCGGTTGACCGCGAGGGCATGACGCTGATCCCGCTCAAGCTTTACTTCAACGAGCGCGGCCGCGCCAAATTGCAGCTCGCGGTTGCGAAGGGCAAGAAGCTGCACGACAAGCGCGAGACCGAGAAGAAACGAGACTGGAGCCGGGAGAAGGGCCGGCTGATGCGGGCGAGGGGGTAGCGCGATGGCTCAGAAGAACCTGCTCGAGGTCGATTGGAGCCAGATTCCTGCACCCGCCGATGACGGTGGCGCCGCGCACCTGAAGGGCATGACGCTGCCGCCGATCAGCCTGCTTGCAACTGACGATACGTCGGTGACGCTGTCGACGCTGCCCGGTCGTACCATCGTGTTCGGCTATCCGCGCACCGGCGAGCCCGGTAAGATCGCACTGGTCGACGACTGGGACATGATCCCGGGCGCGCGCGGTTGCACGCCGCAGGCTTGCGCGTTTCGTGATCTGTTTGCCGAGTTGAAGGCCGCTGGCGCCACGCAGGTGTTCGGGCTTTCGACCCAGAGCAATGCGTATCAGACCGAGATGGCGTCGCGGCTGCATCTGCCGTTTCCGGTGCTCTCGGATGAAAAGCTGGCGCTCGCCCGCGCCCTCGATTTGCCGACCATGGAAGTCGCAGGCCTGACGTTGATCAAGCGCCTTGCGCTGATCATCGACGACGCCAAGGTCACGCACAGTTTCTACCCGGTGTTTCCGCCCGACCGGAACGCAGGCGATGTCCTGGACTGGCTGAAGGCCAATCCCGCCAAGGCCTGATTTGCTATTTTAACCGCGTTTTCTTCACGCGAACCGGTATCCGCTTGCGCTCGCAAACGCTCTAATCGAGATCCGCCTTCACCTTTGCAAACACGGACCTGAACATCTCCGGCGTCAGTACGCCGGTGTTCGTGTTGTAGCGGGAGCAGTGATAGCTGTCGTAGAGCCTGAGCGCTCCGGCCTGATGCACAGCGCCGTGGCCGAAAGGCGCCTGCGAGCCCTTCAGGTTCAGCGGCTTGAGCACGGTGTCGTGCGCAATCCGCCCGAGCGCAACGATCGCGCGCAACTTCGGCATCGTCGCGAGATTCGCCGCGAGAAACTGGCGGCAGGTGTTGATCTCGACCGGTAGCGGCTTGTTCTGCGGCGGCACGCAATGCACGGCATTGGCGATCCGGCAGTCGATCAGCTTCAGGCCGTCGTCGGGACGCGCCTGATAGGTGCCTCTGGCAAATCCGTATTCGAGCAGCGTGGCGTAGAGCAGGTCGCCGGCGTAGTCGCCGGTGAACGGCCGGCCGGTGCGGTTGGCGCCCTGCATCCCCGGCGCGAGACCGACGATCAGCAGGCGCGCCTTGATGTCACCAAACGGCGGAACCGGCGCATTGTGCCAGGACGGCTCGCGCGCGCGGTTCGCCTCGCGAAAGTCGACCAATCGCGGGCAGAGCGGACAGTCACGGTCGGGGATGAGGGGGGAAGGCTGGCGGCTTGCCCGGGCCGCCTCACTCCTCGAAGTCGTCATCGCCCCTCGGCGCCATCGTGGTCGCGCGCTGGAGGAATTGCGGGGCGTGGTGGCGTCCCTCGCGCTCGCTGCGGTCGCGCGGGGCGGGGCGTTCGGACGGGTCACGGCCGAGCTTGGATTGCAGCTCGACGAGGTCGGTGAAGACGTCGGCCTGGCGGCGCAGCTCATCGGCGATCATCGGTGGCTGGCTGGCGATCGTGGAGACCACGGTGACGCGCACGCCGCGACGCTGGACGGCCTCGACCAGGGAGCGGAAGTCGCCGTCACCCGAGAACAGCACCATCTGGTCGATGTGCTCGGCGAGTTCCATGGCATCCACGGCAAGCTCGATGTCCATGTTGCCCTTGACCTTGCGGCGGCCGGAGGCATCGATGAATTCCTTGGTCGCCTTGGTGACGACGGTGTAGCCGTTGTAGTCCAGCCAGTCGATCAGCGGACGGATCGAGGAGTATTCCTGATCCTCGATGATGGCGGTGTAGTAGAACGCTCTAAGCAGCGTCCCGCGGCTCTGAAACTCCTTCAGCAGGCGCTTGTAATCGATGTCGAAGCCGAGGGTTTTCGCAGTCGCGTAGAGATTGGCCCCATCGATGAAGAGCGCGATCTTGTTGGTAGGAGTGGGTGACATTCAGTTTGCTCGCGTAGTGTTCGTGATTGATCGTTTATTGTTGGCGCGGCGGCAGCAAGCCGCGCAGGTCTGAGTGCTGCCTAATCCCGTCGAAACCGCAAATCCGGAGAAGTCGGGGCAATCAAGGTATAGTTATGGCGGTCTCGGATACACCCGGCGCTATCCCGTCCGACAGCCCGGAAAACCACTCGACCCAGCCCCAATGTGGAGGTAGCAGAGCCGTTTGGCGAGGCCAAATCACAAATTTGCCTTGCGAAACCGTCTCGCCCCCTATAACTAGCCCCGATCATCCACATATTTCGTCCCACCTACAACGGAGCGACAGTCCATGGCTCGCGTCACCGTAGAAGATTGTATCGACAAGGTCGACAACCGGTTTGACCTGGTCCTGCTGGCCGCCCACCGTGCCCGCATGATTTCATCCGGTTCACAACTAACGGTTGACCGTGATAACGACAAGAACCCTGTTGTGTCTTTGCGCGAAATTGCCGACCAGACCATCTCGCCGGAGGACCTCCGCGAGGAGCTGGTGCACTCGCTCCAGAAGTTCGTCGAGGTCGACGAGCCCGAGCCGGATACGGTGCCGCTGATCGGTTCCGCTGGCGCGAGCGTCGATGCGGACGATACCGAAGTTGCCGTTGAGCGCATGACCGAAGAGGAGCTCCTGAAGGGCCTCGAAGGCCTCGCGCCGCCGGAAGAGCAGCCCGAGGAAGACGAGTAATCGTCCTATCGCGATCGTCGAATTCTTGTGATCTTATCAGAGGCCCGAACCGGTGTTCGGGCCTTTGCTTTTGTTGGCGTTTTCGTGGTTACCATAGCGTTGCGGTTCGCGCGGTGCCTGTCACTGAATTGATCGGATACGCGCGCGATCGGAGCTAAGATGTATACAACGGGCTGTCTCGTGGTCCGTTTGAAGGCAGGAATGGCATGGTGTATCGGCGCCGGAGATCAACGCAGATGCTGGCCGCAACCGAATCGGTTGCCGTGGCCCCGACTGCGCCGGTGGCTCGTCCGACGAAGCCGCGCGCGCGCATGATGCGTCAATATGACCTCGTCGAGCGCGTCAGGTCCTACAATCCCAACACCAACGAAGACCTGCTGAACCGCGCCTATGTCTACGCCATGAAGGCGCACGGCTCGCAGACCCGCGCCTCGGGCGATCCCTATTTCTCGCACCCGCTCGAAGTGGCGGCGATTCTCACTGACCTGAAACTCGACGACGCCACCATCGTGGCCGCGCTGCTGCACGATACGATCGAGGACACCGAGGCGACGCGGGCCGAGATCGACCAGATCTTCGGACCGGAGATCGGCGCGCTGGTCGAGGGCCTGACCAAGCTGAAGCGGCTGGAGCTGGTGTCGCGGGAGGCCAAGCAGGCCGAGAACCTGCGCAAGCTGTTGCTGGCCATTGCCGACGATGTCCGCGTTCTCCTGGTCAAGCTCGCCGACCGCCTGCACAACATGCGAACGCTGGAATTCGTGCCGACGGAGTCGCGCAGGCGCATTGCCGAGGAGACTCTCGACATCTACGCGCCGCTGGCGGGGCGCATGGGCATGCAGCAAATGCGCGAGGAGCTGGAGGACCTGTCCTTCCGCACGCTCGATCCCGAAGCCTATTCGGTGGTGATGCAGCGGCTCGACGCGCTCGCCGAGCGCAACCGCAATTTGATCGGCGAGATCGAGGACCAGCTCTCCAACAATCTGCGCCACCGGGGGCTGGGCGCACGGGTCTATGGCCGCCGCAAGAAGCCATTCTCGATCTGGACCAAGATGGAGCGCAAGTCGATCGGCTTTGAGCAATTGTCCGACATCTTCGGCTTCCGCGTCGTCGTCAACGACATCGAGTCCTGTTATCGCGCGCTCGGTATCGTCCACACCACCTGGCCGGTCGTGCCGGGGCGCTTCAAGGACTACATTTCGACGCCGAAGCAGAACGACTATCGCTCGATCCACACCACCGTGATCGGCCCGGGTAACCAGCGCGTCGAGCTCCAGATCCGCACCGAGGCGATGGACCAGATCGCCGAGCGCGGCATTGCCGCGCACGTCTTCTACAAGGAAGGCGTGGGCTCGCCGACCGAGTTCCTCAAGCGTGAGTCCAACGCGTTCGCCTGGCTGCGCCACACCATCGGCATCCTGTCGGAGAGCGCCAACCCCGAGGAGTTCCTCGAGCATACCAAGCTCGAGCTGTTCCACGACCAGGTGTTTTGTTTCACCCCGAAGGGCAAGCTGATCGCGCTGCCGCGTCATGCCAACGTGATCGACTTTGCCTATGCCGTGCATACTGACGTCGGCAACAGCGCGGTGGGCTGCAAGATCAACGGCAAGTTCGCACCGCTGTCATCGGAACTCCAGAACGGCGATGAGGTCGAGGTGCTGACCTCGGAAGCGCAATCGGCGCCGCCGTCGGCCTGGGAAACGCTCGCGGTCACTGGCAAGGCGCGCGCCGCGATCCGCCGTGCCACCCGCACCGCCGTGCGCGACCAATATGTCGGCCTCGGCCGGCGCATCGTGGAGCGCCTGTTCGAGCGCGCCAAGATCGAATACGCCGACGACAAGCTCAAGGGGGCGCTGCCGCGGCTTGCCCGCACCTCGATCGAGGATGTCATGGCGGCGGTCGGCCGCGGCGAGATCAAGGCGTCCCACGTCGCGCGTGCGATGTACCCCGACTACAAGGAGGAGCGCGTCGCGCGCTACGGCGTCAAGAAGGGGCTCGCCGCCAAGTTCAAGGAGAAATCGTCGGAGCCGCCGCGCAGCCCGGTCGCAATCCCGATCCGTGGGATCAACTCCGACCTTCCGGTGAAGTTCGCGCCGAACGGCGGCGCCGTGCCCGGCGACCGTATCGTCGGCATCGTCACGCCGGGCGAGGGGATCACGATCTATCCGATCCAGTCGCCGGCTCTGAAGGATTTCGAGGAAGAGCCGGAGCGCTGGCTCGACGTCCGCTGGGACATCGAGGACTCCGCGCCGCAGCGCTTCCCGGCCCGCATCAAGGTCGAGAACGTCAACGAGCCCGGCGCGCTCGCGCAGATCGCGACCGTGATCGCCGAGCATGACGGCAACATCGACAACATCAGCATGCAGCGCCGCTCACCGGACTTCACGGAAACGACGATCGATCTCGAAGTCTACGATCTCAAGCATTTGAGCGCGATCCTCGCCCAGTTGCGCGCGAAGGCGGTCGTTGCCCGCGTCGAACGTGTTAATGGATAGGCGCGTTTTGTATCCGTCTGTTCCTCCGATTTCGTGAGTTTGCAATGCCCGCTTCTCCGCTTCGCCTCGGCGTCAATGTCGACCATGTCGCGACCCTGCGTAACGCGCGCGGGGGCCGCAATCCCGATCCGGTGCGCGCGGCGCTGCTTGCGATCGAGGCCGGCGCCGACGGCATCACCGCGCATTTGCGCGAGGATCGCCGGCACATCCGCGACGAGGACATGGCGCGGCTGAAGGCCGAGATATCCAAGCCGCTCAATTTCGAGATGGCGGCGACCGCCGACATGATGCGTATCTCGCTCGCCACGAAGCCGCATGCGGTGTGCCTGGTGCCGGAGCGACGCCAGGAGGTGACGACCGAAGGCGGGCTCGACGTGGTCGGTCAGCACAATGCGCTCGCGCCCTATATCGCGCGGCTGAACGACGCCGGCATCCGCGTCTCGCTGTTCATCGCCGCCGATCCCGCGCAGATCGAGACGGCGGCACGGCTGCGCGCGCCGGTGATCGAGATCCATACCGGCGCCTGGTGCGACGCTGTCGTCGACGGCCACACCGAAAAGGCCGAAGCCGAGTGGCAGCGGATCGTGGCGGGGGCGAAGCTGGCGAAGGCCGCGGGGCTGGAGGTCCATGCCGGACACGGGCTCGACTATCCGACGGCAGAGACGATCGCAGCCCTGCCGGAGATCATGGAGCTCAACATCGGCTACTACATGATCGGCGAAGCCCTGTTCGTCGGACTCGCCGAGACGGTGCGCAGCATGCGCGCGGCGATGGATCGCGGCCGGGGCCGGGCATGATCATCGGCATCGGCTCCGACCTGATCGACATCACCCGCGTCGG
>JAEYRD010000028.1 GCA_023435725.1 Pseudomonadota bacterium
CATGACCGACAGCGTGCGTGAGATCGCGTAGGGCGTCAGCACTTGCTCGCCCGTGACCGGATTGACGCCGCGATTGGCGAGCGTCGCCGCCATCACCGCGATGTCGCGCGCGCTGACCAGCACGGCGCACTGCCGGAAGTAGACATTGAGGACGCCGGCGACGTTGTCCGAGATCACCGCATTGGTTTTCAGCAGATAGCCGATGGCGCGGTTGCGGTCACCGGTCTGGCTTTCCGAGCTGTAGACGGCCTCGTCCACATCGAGCTCGCGTCCGGCAAAGCGGCTGAGCGCGAGGCGGATCTGCTCGAAGGCCTCAGCCCCCTTGCTCTCATGGATCAGCCCGGTGCAGGCGATCGCGCCGGCATTGACCATCGGGTTGAAGGGGTGGTTCTCGGAATTGAGCCGGATCGAGTTGAAGGGATCGCCCGAGGGCTCGACGCCGATCGCACTCTCGACCCTGTTGGCGCCGAGCAGGTCCAGTGCCAGCGCGAACACGAAGGGCTTTGACATCGACTGGATGGTGAAGGGCACCCGGCTGTCGCCTACCTCGTAGACATGGCCGTCCAGGGTCGCCAGGCTGATGCCAAAATGGGCAGGGTCGGCCTTGCCGAGCTCGGGGATGTAGTCGGCCACATGGCCGGAGGTTTCGGCCGAGAATTCGCTGAGACAGGCCTCCAGAAACCGGAGCAAGGGCGGCTTCGAGCGGGTCCACGCGGAGGCGAGAGGCGAGAGCGGTGTCATCACCTCTTGTGCAACGCAATCAGGGTACGCGCAACCCGTCCGGCACCATGGCCTGCCGCCGGACCAGCAGGAGAGCGATCAAAACCGTGGGCGCGAGAATGGCGAGGCCGAGCAGCGTGACCTGCATCTGCGACAGCGGCATGATCCCGCCGCCGGGCGTCGCAACGACGAAACCGCCGATCACCAGCAGCACGCGGATCGGCCATTCCAGCGCGCCGCTGCCGCGGAGGTCGCCGACGAAGGCCTGGTAGCCCTGGATGCCGCCGCAGATGAACATCGTGCCGAACGCGGCGAGCGCCATCAGGCCCAGGCCGGCGAGATAGGGGCTCGGCCCCTGCAGCACCAGCGCCGGATTGAGCACGAAGAAGAATGGAATGAAATAGATGATGCTGCCCACCCACATCGATTCCCAACCGGTCTTCATCGCCGGCGAACCAGCGATGCCGGCGGCGGCGAAAGAGGCGATCGCAACCGGCGGCGTGATCGAGGACAACATGCCCCAATAGAAGATGAACATATGCACCGCCATCTTGTTGAGCCCGAGCTTCTCCAGCGCGGGCGCCACCAGGATGGCGAGGAAGATGTAGCAGGCCGTCGTCGTCAGCCCGAGGCCAAGGATAAGGCTCGTCAGGGCGCACATGCCGAGCAGCAGGAACGGGTTGTCGCCTGCAATGTGCAACAGATCGTTGGCGAGGCTCGATACCACGCCGGTCATCGAGAATGCCCCGATCAGGAGGCCGCAGCCAGCGAGAATGCCGACGAGCTCGACGAAGGTGCGTCCGTTGACCTCCAGGAATTTGCCGATCGTTGCCAGCGTCCAGCGCGTGTCCTTGGAGAAGAACTGGTTGAGAACCAGCAGCAGCGCGGTGGCGTAGAACGGCGCATGGCTCTCGCGCTTGAAGTACAGCAGCATCACGATCAGGAGCGCGATGACGAAGACGTAGTACCAGCCGTCCTTGATGGTATCCATGATCCGCGGCAGCTCGGCGCGCGGGATGCCCTTCAGCCCGTGGCGTGCGGCATAGGAGTCGACCTGCATGAACAGGCCGACGTAGTAGAGCGCGGCCGGAATGATCGCGGCGACCGCGACGTCGGCGTAGCTGACATTGAGGAACTGCGCGATCACGAAGGCGGTCGCACCCATGACCGGCGGCGCCAGCACCGCGCCGGTCGAGGCACAGGCCTCGATCGCACCGGCATAGGACGCGCGAAAACCGCTCTTCTTCATCACCGGGATGGTCATGGTGCCGGCGGTGAGCACGTTGGAGATGATCGAGCCCGACATCATGCCGAGCAGGCCGCTGGCAAAGATGCAGACCTTCGCGGCGCCGCCCCGGAACGTGCCGCACAGCGCGAAGGCGAGATTGATGAAGAACTTGCCGGCCCCGGTCATCATCAACGCGGTGCCGAAGACGAGGAAGCCGATCACGGTGTCGGCAAAGGCCTGAATGGGAATGCCGAGCAAGCTCTCGCCGGACAGGACGTGGTAGGCGGTCGCCTGTTCCAGCGTCGACTGCGTGCCGCGGAACGGCCCGAGCCAGCCGGATTCCGCGAACAGCGGATAGATGGTGAAGGGGAAGACGCTCAGCAGCAGGCTCCAGCCGCCGGTGCGGCGTAGCGCCTCCATCAGCATCGCCCACATCACGAGGCCCGCGGCAATCACGGTGTTCGGCGCGCCGCCGAATTCCCAGCCGGCCTCCGCCGCCTTGCGCACGCTCGACATCAAGAGCAGCGCGGCCACGAACGTCACGGCGAAGAAGACGAGGTCGTACCAGGGAATGCGGTCGAGCGGCGCGCGCTCCGTGCCCGGGAAGATCAGGAAGGTGAAGGGCAGCATCAGGGCGATCAGGAGATAGAAATACTCCGTGTTGAGCTGGGTGTAGCCGATAAAGAATCGCAGCGAGAACTGCTGGTTGATGCAGAGAAGGATCGTTGCCGCGGTCGCGGCCACCAGCGTCCAGCGCCAGGCGCCGCGCAAGCTGCGTACGCGCGTCACCTCGGCTTCCTGCATGTTGCCGGCGGCCCCGTGGGGGTCGTCGAACACGATCCGCTTGGCTTCGTCCTGCGGGCCGGTGGAGACTGAAGCAGACGACATGATCGACCCCGCGCGTGGGCTGGCAACGACTGACTAGAAAAGAGTGACTATTGGTTGAAGCGAATGCCGCCGCGGGCTCAACCTCCCCCGCTTGCGGGAGAGGTCGGCGCGTAGCGCCGGGTGAGGGCTTTCTCCTCTGGGGGAATCCCACCGCGGAGACACCCTCTCCCCAACCCTCCCCCGCAAGCGGGAGAGGGGACGCACCTCGTGCGTGGCAACGAGCGAGCCCATCGCGCCCTAATCCTCGAACCCGTTCGGCATGTTGGCCTTTGCAAGCGCAGCCGCGCGCGCCTTCATCCAGCCGTCGAGAAACGCCTTGTCATCCGACGGCGGATTGGACTTGCCGTACTCCGCCCATGCCGCGCCGAGCACCTCCTGCCGCTTGAACAGCTTGTTGTTGTGGGCGTCCTGCGCGTCGCTCCATTGCCCGGCCTCTTTGAGCGCCTTCACCGCACCGGGGTGCACCGGCACGACCCAGTTCTTGGTCTGCCGGTTGGCTGCGAGGCCGCCGGCGCCGGGTGCGGAGTCCTTGTAGGCGTCGTAGTTCACGATCATCGCCTTGGTCATCGCATAGACCTGGTCGGGTGCTTGCGAGGCGTAGGCGACGAAGATCGGGTAGGGGTAGTTGCCGAGTTCGACCGGCTTCTCCGGCGTGATGCCGGCGCCGCAGGTCGCAGTCTGCGGGAAGAAGAACGAACCGACCTTCTGCATCCGCGCCCAGCCTTCCTTGTCGTTCGCGGGCAGCGGCGGCCAGATCAGGCCGCGCGGCGAGGTCTCGGCTTCCTTGGCGGGGCCGGTGATGGTGGTGCCGAAGGCGGCATCGACGTCGTTGTTGATCAGGCCTTTCCACATCGCACCGTAGCTTGCGAACTCGACGACCTTGACGTCCTTCTGCGTCAGCCCCGCGAAGGCGAGCACCGCGAGCGAGTTCTGATTGAGCGCGGGCGAGCCCACGACAAATCCGACTCGCTTGCCCCTGAGATCCTTCAGGTCCTTCACGCCGGCGTCGGCGGCCACGCCAAGCGAGCCGCAATTGCAGTCGACGCTCGATAGCAGGATCTGGAGCGGCTGCGGGCCCCATTCCTTGCTGCCGAATTCGAACACGCCTTCCTGCGCGAAATAAGTCCCGGATCCCATCGCGGATGATGCCGCACGCTTGGCACGCAGCGGCGCAAGACGCGCCACGTCGTTGCCGGCCGGCAGCACGCGCACGTCGGTGCCGAACTTGTCCTTCATCATCTTGCCGACGCCGACGGCGATGTTGAAGCCGGCGGTGCCGGTGTCATAGGCGGTGAAGGTCAATGTCGCCGGCAGCTTGCTGTCATCGGCGAATGCATAGCGTGTAGACGCAAAAGAAATGCCCGCAACCAAGGCAGGCGCGAGCATGATCAGCCCACGAAGCATGTTTCCCTCCTGTTATCCTCGCTTTGCCGCGAAGACTTTCTTTGTTTGAAACAGATCATGTCACCGCGATCAGGCGATGGCAACGCCGTACCGCGAGCGCAGGAAGCAGACAGATTGTCGCGGAATCGACGGAGAAAAACGGTCAGTTCGCAACGATCGCGATGGCCTGTCCCTCGGCAACGACGTCGTCGAGCTTGACCAGAAGCGATGTGATCGTTCCGCTCGCCGGCGAGGGCACAGGGATCTCCATCTTCATCGCTTCGACCATCACAACGTCATCGCCGTTCGCGACGGTTCCTCCAACTTGCACGGGAGTTGCGCAGATGCGTCCCGCGATCTCCGTGACGATCTTAATTTCTGGCATGCCATCGCCTTTTTGTTGTCGTTGCAAAATGCCTGAGGTAGCGTCGTCTGCAAGTGGAATTTAATTCCGCACAGCGGAACAAACGGTAGGGAACATGGGACGACGATCGGAGCGGTTGAGTAGGCAAGGCATGCTCGCTGGCGATGCCGGCGAGGGTGATGTCATCCAGGTGGTCTCGCGCGCGTTCGACGTGTTGCGATGCTTCGAAGGGCACGAGGCGCGGCTCGGCAATCTCGAGATTTCAAATCGCTGCGGCCTGCCGCGCTCGACGGTGTCGCGACTGACGCACACGCTGACGCGCATGGGGCAGCTCGTCTATCTGCCGCGCGACCAGAAGTACCGTATCGGCCCGAGCGCCGTGGCGATGAGCGCCTCGATGATGAAGGGCGCGCAGCTGCGCAGCATGATCCGGCAGCGGCTCCAGGAAGTCGCCGAGCAATTGCCGGGCACGGTCGGCTTCGTCGTCCCCGATCGCTTCCATCTCGTCTATCTCCAGTTCGCCCGCTCGGCTGCCGCGCTCGGCCTGCACGAGGGCACCGGCAGCCGCATCTCGATGGCCTCGACCGCCGCCGGCGCGGCCTACACCGCGGCACTGGCGCCCGAGGTCGGCGATGCCTTCATTGCGGACATGGAACGGGAAGCCCCCGAGGCTGCCAAGATCCTGAGGCCCCGCATCGAGGCCAACCGGCAGTCGCTGCGCGAGCGTGGCTATGTCGTGGCCTGCGGCCTGTGGAGCCCGCACATCAACGGGCTCGCGGTGCCGATCTGGTCGCCGCAGTACCAGACCTTCGTGGTGATCACGATCGGCCTTCTGTCCGCGATGTATGACGAACAGCGTCTGCATGCCGAAGTCGCGCCGCTGATGGTCGCGCTCGGCCGCTCGCTCGGCAGCCTGATGGAGGGCGCGGAGGGCGACGTCTTCAACAACCGTATCTCGCGCAGACCGGTCGCAATGGCCGTGCATAACAATAACAAGCCGATCAATTCGGAGGGAGTGAATGAACTGGAAGCCGGAACTCGACGAGCTCGCCCGGCGCGAAGCCTTCGCGCGGGAGATGGGCGGCGTTGACAAGGTCAAGCGTCAGCATGACCAGGGCCGACTGACTGTTAGGGAACGTATCGACAAGCTGATCGACAGGGGCAGCTTTCACGAGATCGGTGCCGTCTCCGGCATCGGTGAATACGATTCGAAGGGCGAGCTGAAGAACGTGACGCCGGCGAACTGCGTGTTCGGCCGTGCGCGCGTCGACGGCCGCACCGTGGTCGTCGTCGGCGACGACTTCACCGTGCGCGGCGGCTCGGCGGATGCGTCGATTTCGGCAAAGCCATTGATGGCGGAGGAGATGGCGCATGATTTCCGTCTGCCCATCGTCCGCATCATCGAAGGTTCCGGCGGCGGCGGCTCGGTCAAGACCATCGAGACCAAAGGCGCGGCGAACCTGCCAGGCGGAATCGGCGGCACGCGCTCGTACCGCTTCACGCTCGAGAATTTGTCACGCGTCCCCGTGGTCGCGCTTGGCCTCGGCTCGGTTGCGGGTCTCGGCGCGGCGCGCCTTGCTGCCAGCCATTATTCCATCATGACGAAGTCCTCCGCGATGTTCGTCGCGGGGCCTCCGGTGGTGAAGGCTCTGGGACAGGACCTCACGAAGGAGGAGCTCGGCGGCGCTGATATTCAGACCCGCGCCGGCGCGATCGATCACGCCGTCGAGACCGAGGAGGAGGCGTTTGCCTGCGCGCGGCGGTTCCTGTCCTATCTGCCGTCGTCGGTCTACGAGCTGCCGCCGACCTTGCCCTGCACCGACAATCCCGAGCGCACCGAAGAGGCGCTGATGAATGCGGTGCCGCGCAAGCGCAAGCAGGTCTACAAGATGCGGCCCATCATAGACGCCGTCGTCGACAAGGGCTCGTTCTTCGAGGTCGCCGGCAATTTCGGCAAGCCGATTATCGTGGGCCTCGCGCGCCTCGAGGGCAGGGCGGTGTTGCTGCTTGCGAGCGACAGCTTCCACTACGGCGGCTCCTGGACGGCGGATGCGTGCCAGAAGGTGGTGCGCTGGGTCGACTTCGCGGAAACCTTCCATCTGCCGATCGTCTATCTCATGGACTGCCCCGGCTTCATGATCGGCCTCGATGCCGAGAAGGCGGCGACCATCCGTCACGGCGTGCGCGCGATGGCCGCGGTGAACCAGACCACCGTGCCCTGGTGCACCGTGATCCTGCGCAACGCCTTCGGCGTTGCCGGCGTCGTGCATCAACCTGCAGACCGCTTCTCGATCCGCTACGCTTGGCCTTCGGCCTATTGGGGCTCGCTGCCGCTCGAAGGCGGCATCGAAGCCGCATACCGCGCGGACATCGACGCGGCCGAGGACAAGGCGGCGAAGCTGAAGGAGATCGAGGAGCGTCTCAACAGGCTGCGCTCGCCGTTCCGTTCGGCCGAGAAGTTCTGGGTCGAGGAGATCATCGATCCCAGGAAGACAAGGTCGCTGCTGTGCGAGTTCGCAAGGCTCGCGGAGCCGCTGCGAAAGCCGGGACCGCCGGAGAACATCACGATCAGGCCGTAGGTTCCGGTCATCGGGTGCACGCAAAGCGTGGCCCGATGACGGGCTCCGCGAAGCAATCGGGACTTGACCCGCGGGTCAGTCTGGATTGCTTCGGCGCTTGGCTCCGCGCGTAGCAGCGCGGCGAAGTCGCGGTGCATGGAACCATTTCCGGCGCTCCGCATTCAAGAGGCATGAGGAACCTGTATTTCGGCATCGGTGCTCTCGCCGGCGCGCTGGTCCTCTTTACGATTTGGCTGGGCCAGCATGAACGGGAGGCGTCAATCGATCGCCTCGAGCGATGGGAGATTTCGCGTTCACCACCTGAGCGCTAGAAGCAATCGCGGCCTTCACTGACGCCCCTATCGAAATACCTGCAAACACAGTAACCGCACGCCGCCGCACGGAACGCCACATCTTCCGCGCGACAGATAGAAATTTTGAAGCTGTTGGGCATAGCACTGCCGCCGGTCTTCGGCGGCAGTGACATGAGGATTAGCGACTAACGCTTAGGCAGCGACGCCATTACTTCGCCCGCGTCGCCGTCCTCGAGGCAGGGTGTGACGGTCAACGGGAGCAGGTCAGACCACTGTGCGAGCCAGCGATACATCGCCTTCGGGTCGCTCGATTCAGAGATCGCAAATCCCTGTCCGTTCATGCCATGCCAGCGGCCCAGCATCTTGACGCCTTCAGGTGGTGCTCCGCCGGTTTCCAGAAAACGGGCGACGGCTGCATTGAAGGTGCCTTGAGGTACACTCCAGGTTGTAATGAATTTCATGCGATTCTCCCATAACTTGAATTATTGGATGAATGCCGCGGCTGTGCCGCCCGCGCAGAATAGCGCCGACGGGTCGAATAACAACGGCGAATGAAGCGGTGCGTAAGAGCGTTTTCGAGCGAAGTGGATACCGGTTCGCGTAAAGAAAACGCGTCAAACAAGAATCTAGAGCGCCTTTCCGAATCCATCGGAACGGAAATGGCTCTAGTGTGATGCAGGTGCCGCAGCGGACTTGGTCGTGTGTCGCCGGAGTCAGAAGCGCCAACGGCAAGTATTCATGTTCTGCTGCTACCGCGCCGACATCGACGCGCCCGAGGACAAGGCGGCGAAGCCGTCACTCCATCAGAGCCGCAGCACTTTGCCTGGGTTCATGATGTTTTGCGGATCGAGCGCCCGTTTGATGGTTCGCATGATGTCGAGCTCGGTCTTCGATCGGTAGTGACTGAGCTCGTCGAGCTTGTCCATGCCGATGCCGTGTTCCGCCGAGATCGAGCCGCCCATGGAGGTAATGAGATCGTTCACGGCGCGGGTGATGGCAGCCGTGGATTGGGTCAGCGTCTGCGGATCCATGCCGTTGGGCCCCATGAAGGAGAAATGCAGATTGCCGTCTCCTATGTGTCCTAGCGGATAGGGTCGGATGCTCGGGAGAATGTCGAGCACGGCCTTGGTACCTTTATCGATGAACTCCGGAATCCGGGAGATGGCCACCGACACATCGTAACTGATTCCCGGGCCCTCGGCGCGGGACGCCTCGGCCACGGCTTCCCGGATTCGCCACATGTTGCGCGATTGATTTCCGGTGTGAGCGATCGCCGCATCAAGCACGCGGCCGGCCTCGAATTGATCGGCGAGAAATTGTGCCATCTTCTCGGACATGCCCTCAGTCCCGTCCCGGCGTGCCCGTGAGGACGACCATTCAAGCAGGAGGTACCATGGCGTGTCCGCCTTGAGGGGATCTTGGGTGCCGGGAATATGGCGGAGCACCATGTCGATGGCGGCACGGCTCATCAGTTCGCAAGAGCCGACATTGTCCTCGGATGCAGCATGCGCTTCGGACAGGATCTCCAGGGCCGCGCGTGGATCGCGGATCGCCAGCCACGATGTGCAGACGTCCTTGGGTGCCGGCCACAGCTTGAGGACGGCCTTCGTGATGATGCCCAGCGTACCTTCGGCGCCCATGAAGAGGTGCTTGAGGTCGTAGCCCGTGTTGTCCTTCTTGAGCGAACGTAGTCCGTCCCAGATGTCGCCATTGGGCAATACGACCTCGAGCCCCAGGACGAGATTGCGGGCATTGCCATAGCGGAGCACCTGCACGCCGCCGGCATTTGTCGACAAATTGCCACCGATCATGCATGAGCCCTGGGCGCCGAGGCTGAGGGGCAGGAATCTGTCGTGATCGGCCGCGGTCTCCTGAAGAGTCTGCAGAACGCAGCCCGCCTCGACCGTCATCGCGTATCCGACGGCATCGACGTCCAGAACGCGGTTCATGCGGCCAAGCGACAACACAATGCCCGTGTGCGCAGGCCAGGGCGTGGCCCCACCCATCAGACCGGTGTTTCCACCCTGCGGCACGATCGCGACGCCGTGTTCATGGCAAAGCCTGACGACCTTCGAGACTTCCTCGGTGCTGGCGGGGCGAACAACGGCCCCGGCGCCTCCGACCAACAATCCGCGCCAATCCGTCACGAACGGCTGCTTGCCGTGCTCGTCCACAATGAGGCCCTTGTCGCCCACGATCGCGCGCAACGAATCTCGCATTTGGGCAGTCAATGAAACGGTCGGGATGGTAGGCTCGGACGACAGTACGGCAGCCGGCATTTTGTTTCCCCTGAGCACATCTTGATGTGTACTGAGCGCGTGAGGCGCTTCAGCCATTGTCCACGTTTGTGCCGTGAAGTCTAACGGCAATATGGGGCGCACCGGGAAGCGGGGGCTATCGCATATGAAGAAGAACGTGGCGGCAAGCTAGCCTGCGGCCATCCTTCGAGACGCCCGCCTACGGCGGGCCCTCAGGATGGGGTCGCGTTTCGCGGCGGGATCACCGCTGCTGCAGCTGACCACCGTGATCCGCTTCGCCGCTCGATCGGGACAGCGCGCCGATCGCGACCATCGCGGCCGCGAAACCGGAGGCCGCGCCGACGCCGAGTGCCCATCGCGGGCCGAGGTGGTCGGCGACCCATCCAACGATCGGCGCCCCGATTGGCGTGCCACCCAGCGCGACGCCGAGCCGTAGCGCCATGACGCGTCCGCGCATCGCAGGCTCTGTCGAGAGCTGCATCAGCGCGTTCGACGTGTTCATGACGGTGAGGGCGGCGACGCCGATCACGACCAGCGCGGCGGCGAACAGCCAGTAGCCCGGCGCCAGCGCGGCCAGCGCACAGCCGAGGCCGAAGATCGCCGCACCCGCCAGCAGCGAATTGAAGCGCGGCCGCTCGCGGCTTGCGGCCAGGAGCGCGCCTGACATCGTTCCGATCGCCATCATCGAGGACAGCAGGCCGAAGCCGCGGGCGTCGGTGTGGAAGACGCCGACGGCCATGGTCGAGATGAAGATCGGAAAGTTGAGCCCGAAGGTCCCGATCAGGAACAGCATGATCAGGGTCGCCCTGAGGTCGGAGCGGGACCAGACATAGTGAAACCCCTGCAGGACGCTGCCCTTGGCTCGGTGGGCGCGCGCATTGGGACGAAGCTCCGATGTGCGCAGCAAGGACAACGACGCCAGCACCGCCACGAACGACGCGCCGTTGAACAGGAATGCCCAGCCGGTGCCAACGGAGGCGATGACGAGGCCGGCCACGGCAGGCCCGATCATGCGTGCGGCGTTGAACGAGGTCGAGTTCAACGCGATCGCGTTCGACAGATCGGCATCGCCCACCAGCTCGGCGACGAAGGTCTGGCGCACGGGAGCATCGAGCGCCGCGCTGCAGCCGAACAGGAAGGCGAACACATAGACGTGCCAGAGCTGCACCAGGCCGGTGACGGTGAGAAGTCCGAGGATCAGCGCCAGCGCGCCCATCGTCGCTTGCGTCGCCATCAACAGCCGGCGCTGGTTGAAATGATCGGCGGCAAAGCCGGACCACGGCATCAGCAGCAGTTGCGGCCCGAACTGCAGCGCCATCACGATGCCGACCGCAGACGCGCTGTGATCGGTCAGCTGAGTGAGAACGAGCCAATCCTGCGCGGCGCGCTGCATCCAGGTTCCGACATTGGACACCAGCGCGCCCGTGGCCCAGACCCGGTAGTTGAAGCTCCGCAGTGACCGAAAGATGCGTCTCATGTTCGTCCGGGTTCGTTACCGCCGTGAAATCGACCGAACCGCCGCGCCAGGAAGATCCCGATTGCAAGGCCGCCGAGACCGAGCGCGGCGACGTCGCCTGTGTTCCGCAAGCCGAAGTCGCCGACGCGGCAGACCAGGAGATACCCGACAAGGAGGTTGAAGAAGCCCCACAGGATGTTGACGGTCGATGTGGACAGACCTTCGCCCGGCGGCTTCGCGAATGGCGTCTGGAACGGCTCTCCCATCATGCCGGCGACGACATGGGGGATGGCGTTGGTGAGGAAGGCGCCGCCGAAAAAGTAGGCGAGGAGGTCAAGCCAGTTCATGCGCTTGTGTCCTTTCGAGGAGATCGATGATGGCCTGTGCCGAGCCGGTTTCGCCGAGGCGCGGGAATACGTTGGCGATGCTGTAGTCATGCGCGGCCGGTCGCGCATCCGTCATGGCATCGATCGCGAGTGTCACGTTGAAGCCCGCCTCATAGGCTTGCCGCGCCGTCGATTCGACGCCGGTACCGGTCGCGACGCCGGCGATCACGACTTGCGTGACTCCGCGAGCCCTCAATTGGTGCTCGAGATCGGTGCTCGCGAACGCGCCCCAAGTGCGCTTCGTGACCACGATGTCGCAAGGCTGCCGGCCGAGCTCCGGGATGAGGTTGGTCCAGCCATCGGGCAGCTGACCCGCGTGACGCGGCCGCTCGGTTCGTCCCGGCGCAACGCCGTCGACATTGACCAGCACGATCGGCAGCCCGCGCCGCCGAAACGCGGTGATGAGGTCGCAGGCGCGCGCCACGATGTCATCGATCGGATGGATCAACGTCGAGCCGACCAGCCCGCTTTGCAGATCGACGATGATGAGGGCGGTGATCGGATCGAGCGTCGTAAGGGCCATGATCGTCCTTTCAGCCGGATGTTTTTCGCGATCGGCGCGGCGAGGCCTGCGTCAATCTTCGACGAGCCGCTTCAATAGTCTGACCGCGGCGGCGAGTTCCTGCTGCTCTCGCGGAGACAGTTTCGTTGCGATCGTGCGCGACAGCCAATCCTGCCGCGCAGACCGGCCGATGCGCAGCCGATCGCGGCAGGCCTCCGTGAGGGACATGATGGTTTGGCGGCCGTCGTCGGGATCGGGTGCGCCGCGGACGAGGCCTGCAGCCTCCAGGGCGGCGATCGCCGCGCTCATCGATTGCGGTCGCATCCCTTCCGATCGCGCCAGGCCGGAGACGGTTGCAGGACCGTCCTTTTCGAGGCGAAGCAATACCGCGACCTGGGACGGGGGCAGGTCCTCCCGTTGGCCCTGCTCGCGAAGCCGGCGCTTCAGCCTTCCAATCAGCAAACGAAAGTCTTCGGCAAGCGCGGATGTGCGCGCCGCCCCGGCATCATCAGGTGGACTGTTCATGCAAGTGAGAATAGCGGATATACAGGTAAACTGTAAAGATCATCTTTGTAGTTTACCTGTGGAACCAGGGCGGGCCGAACGACGTCGTCTGCATCGGCTCCGAAAATGCGGTTCGGTCGAACTGTGCGCTCATTCGGCGCCACTTTCTGCCGCTGTTCAGGCCCATTTCGGCCAAACCGATTTTGGTTGCTCGTCGCCGGGGCAGGATCTCCAACTCGGGGTCCCGCAATGATCAAGCAAGTTATCTCTGTATGTCTCTTCGTTCTCGTTAGTTCGATTGCTTCGGAAGCGCGGCCTTATCGTGTTCTTCAGGCTCTTGGATGCAACGTCACCATGCCCTGCGACTTCTCGTATTCGAAGACGCGGCGCGAGCGGGCTTCCCGGCAATCGCTGCAGGCATATCGCTCAACGCAACTGACCGTGACTGACGCAGGCAGCGCGGCCACGACAGTGAACGTCTCTGGCGCCCGCGTCGTCGGCGGCCGCCCGGCGGGTTGCCCTTCCTCCTTTTGCGGCTGCGGGGCGGCTCTGTCATCACGTGCCGGAATTGAACCTTGCGGCCAACTGGCTGCGCTTCCCGCGCACGGCGCCAGCGCCGGGAATGGTTGCGGCGCGACGCGGGCACGTCTTCGTCCTGGAGCAGCACCTCGGAGGCGACATGTGGATGGCGTACGACGCCAACTCGGGCGGACACCAAACCAGAATGCATGCGCGTTCGTTGCGGGGTTATACGGTCGTCAACCCGCGCGGCTCGGTGAGTTGAGGGAAACACTCTGCATCAAGGGAAACAAGCGGCATCGGTGTCGATGCGTGACACTCCGCAACGCGCCCGCTGCGGGTGCGGCAGGACTCTCTTGAGGGGTGTGCGCATGCTCAATTGATGCCGCTGTTTTGCCTGGCGTGTCAAATCGTCTGGCGGACGCGCGCAGCCTCAACCGCGAGCCAACCGCTACTTTGCATGGGGTTCGCTCTGCATCATCAAACTGTAACACTGGCGTAATTGAGTACCCGCGAGAGATCCGGAGGAGGTTTCCAATAGCCCCCCGGACATGGGCTGCATTGACGTGGGGTTGGGCATGGCCGAGCCGGCGAAGCTTGTCAGCGCGATATCGAACGCCGAACCTGCGATCCCAGGCCTCGTGTGGGCGTTCCGCCTGCACAGCGACGGCAGTGCCGAGCCGCTTCCGATCAATCAGCCGATCAAGTTCAGCCATGATGGCCGGCTCTGGCTGCATCTCAATTTGACAGACGGTCGCGTCCGCCCGTGGATCGCATCGTCACAATTGCCGCCGCTCGCACGCGAGCTGCTGCTGTCGAACGACACGTTCCAACAGCTTCACGTCATCGATCACTGCGTCTATGGGGTGTTCTCCGATCTCGTTCGCGATATCGACAGCGCAACGGAAGAGACCGCGTTCCTGCGCTTCGCGATGACCGAGCGGCTCCTGATCAGCGGACGTCATCAGGCGCTGTGTTCGGCGGATGCGACGCGCCGGATCCTCGAAGGCGGTTATCGCGTCGACAATGTCGCCCATCTGCTCGAAAAGATCGTCGACGAAGTCGCCGACACGCTGGACCGAATGACCGACAAGCTCGGACAGGAGATCGACGACATCGAGGAGCGGGTTCTCGCCGATGACGCCAAGCCGCAGATGCGCCGCAACCTCGGCCGTCTGCGTCGCACCTGCGTCCGGCTGCATCGTCAGCTCACCGGATTGCGTGTGCTGTTCCACCGCCTCGACCAGAAGAACACCGGCCACCTGTCGCCGGCTCTGCGGATTCAGGCCGGCAAGCTCGCGCAGCGCCTTGACGGCCTCGATCACGATATCGTCGAGCTCAGGGAACGCAGCCGTCTGCTCGAGGAGGAGCTGCGATTCAAGAACGAGGAGGAGAGCAACCGCCACCTCCACACGCTCTCGATCGTGACCTCGCTGTTGCTGCCGCCGACGCTGATCACCGGCATCTTCGGCATGAACACCAAGGGCCTGCCGCTCACCGATGTCGACGAGGGGTTTATCTGGGCCGCCGTCCTGATGGCCTCGTCGGTCGTTGCCGTTTATCTGTTCATGCGGCGCATGGGCATCTTCAAATAGCGTATGCCGGTCGGTATCGATCGTGAGTAGGAATGCCTATAGATCTCCGTTGCGGCGCGCGGCCGCAATTGCGCTGGCCTGCACGACGGTCAGTACGAGTGCCTTCGCTGGCGCCAAGGACGAGAGCGCGGCGGAATGGCTGGCTCCAAGATGGTTCAACGAATGGCATGACGGGCTCGCCAACAAGGGCCTGAATTTCGGCGCGACCTACATCGCCGACAACATCGCCAACGCCTCCGGCGGCGTCGCGCGCGGCGCAATCCATTTTGGCCGCCTCGATCTGTCGGTCGATGCCGATCTCGACAAGCTCGTCGGCTGGAGCGGCGGCCGCTTCTACGCCAATGCTTTCGCGATCTACGGCCAGGGGCTGAGCCGCAACTATGTCTACAACCTCGCGACCATCAGCGAGATCGAGGCACTACCCGATCAGCGGCTCTACAATGCTTATTTCGAACAGAGCTTCTTCAACGACAGGCTGAACATCAGGGCCGGCCAGCAGGCGGCCGACGTCGAGTTCTTCGACAGCCAGACCGACGACCTCTTCATCAATGGCACCTTCGGCTGGCCCGCGATCAAGGCGAGCAACCTCCCGGCCGGCGGTCCGGCGCCGCCGATCGCGGTGCCCGGCATTCGCGTCAAGGCGGCGCTATCGGACACGATTACCGCCTATGGCGCGGTGTTCAATGGCGATCCGTCAGGGCCGGGCGATGCCGATCCGCAATTGCGCGACCATCATGGCCTCGCCTTCCGCGTCAACGATCCACCCTGGGTCATAGGGCAGGTTCGCTTCAACTACGATATCGGCATCGGTGACCGTCCGCTCGCCGGCAACTTCACGCCGGGTGCCTGGAAGCACTACGGCAGTTTTGGCAGCCAGCGCTTGACCGCAGAGGGGCAGTCGATCGCCGATCCCAGCGGCAGCGGCATTCCGGCAAGACTTCGCGGCAATTACGGGATCTTCGCGGTGATCGAGCAGGTGCTCTATCGCCCGCCCGAAGTGAAGGACAACTCCACGTCGGCCTCGATCCCGGGCGTCACGGCGTTCGGCCGCATCGCCTACAGCCCGCCGGATCGCAATCTCATCGACCTTTACCTGGATGGCGGCATCGGCTTCGTCGGCTTCGTGCCTGGCCGTCCGCTCGACCGCTTCGGCGTGGCGATGGCCTACATGCGGATATCGAACACCGCGCGCAATCTCGATATCGACACGCAGGCCTTCACCGGCATCGAGAGCCCCGTGCGCAGCAACGAGACTCTGATCGAGATGATTTACGAGGCGCACGTCAAGCCGGGTTGGCTGATCGCGCCTTACCTCCAATACGTGTTCCGGCCCTCCGGCGGCATTCCCAGCCCGAACGATCCGACGGGCACATCGCGCATCGGCGATGCCGCGGTGTTCGGGGTCACCACCACGATCAGGTACTGAGCCGGCTTGCGCGGGCCCAGCATGGGCGTCGGGTTACGCCATCGCAGCTTGCGGTTTCGGCTTCGGTTGCCGCGAGAGTGCGAGCACGATCAGCGAAGCGAACACGCAGAGCGCGCCGGCGATGAAGAACGCAGGCAAATAGCTCTGATAGACCGTCCGCGACAGACCGGCGCCGAATGCGGCGGTGCCGGCGCCGAGCTGATGGCCGGCAAAGATCCAGCCGAACACCAGATTGGCGCGCTCGGGTCCGAACTTTTGCGCGGTAAGCCGTACCGTGGGAGGCACTGTGGCGATCCAGTCGAGCCCGTAGAACATCGCGAAGATCGACAGGCCGTAGAACGAGAAGTCGCTGAAGGGCAGGAAGATCAGCGAGAGCCCGCGCAGGCCGTAGTACCAGAACAGCAGCCAGCGATTGTCGTAGCGGTCCGACAGCCAGCCCGACATGATCGTGCCGAAGAAGTCGAAGATGCCCATGGCCGCAAGCAGGCTCGCGGCCTGCACCTGCGGGATGCCGAAATCGAGACACATCGGGATCAGGTGCACCTGGACGAGGCCGTTGGTCGAGGCGCCGCAAACGAAGAAGGTCGCAAACAGGATCCAGAACGCCCGCGACTGCGAGGCGTCGCGCAGCGTGCCGAGCGCAACTGCCGTGATCGAGCCGTGGCTCACGGGCAGCGCGGGCAGGGGCTCGGTGCCTTCGTCGCCGAACGGGCGCAGGCCCACATCGCTCGGCCGGTCGCGCATGGCGAGGAGGACGGCCAGCGCGGAGACGCCGAGCATGATGCAGACGAAACCGAGCGCGAGCCGCCAGCCGTAGCGGTCGGTGAGGCTGGCCAGCAGCGGCAGGAACACGAGCTGGCCGGTGGCGACGCTTGCGGTCAGGATGCCGACGACGAGGCCGCGCCGCGCGGCGAACCAGCGCGTGGCAATCGTTGCGCCCAGCACCAGCGCGGTCATGCCGGTGCCGATGCCGATGACCACGCCCCACAACAGCACGAGCTGCCAGACCTCGGTCATGCCGAGCGAGGCGACGAGTGCCGAGACGACGATGAGCTGCGCGGCCAGCGTGACGTTGCGCAGTCCATAGCGATTGAGCAGGGCGGCGGCGAACGGCGCCATCAGTCCGAACAGGATGAAGCGAATCGACAGCGCCGAGGAGATCTGCGCCGTGCTCCAGCCGAATTCCTTTTGCAGCGGAACGATGAACACGCCGGGCGCGCCGACAGTGCCGGCGCTGATCAGCGCGGCGAGGAAGGTCACGCCGACCATCACCCAGCCGTAGTGGATATTGCGGCGGCTGAGTGTTGCCGCGAGCCAGTTCGAGATCATTGGGCCTCAATGTTGGTTGGCGGGCTTTGCGGGACCCGCGTCATCGATGCAGTCTGGCACAGCAAAGGGAAGTCTGAAATGACAGACTTCCCTTAATTAAGGACATCGCGCGTTAGTGCGCGAGACGCTCAACGGCGATGGCGGTGGCTTCACCGCCGCCGATGCAGAGCGCCGCAATGCCGCGCTTGAGGTTTTGCGCCTCGAGCGCATGCAGCAGCGTCACGATCAGCCGCGCACCGGTGGCGCCGATGGGGTGGCCGAGCGCGCAGGCGCCGCCATTGATGTTCAGCTTTTCGCGGGGAATGCCGAGATCACGCTGCGCCGCCATCGCCACCACGGCGAAGGCCTCGTTGATCTCGAACAGGTCGACGTCACCGGCACTCCAGCCGATCTTGTCGAGCAGCTTGCGGATCGCCGGGATCGGAGCGGTCGTGAACCATTGCGGCTCCTGGCTGTGGGTGGCGTGGCCCTTGATCTCGGCCAATGCGGGCAGACCGTTGCGATCGGCGAGCGAGCGCGTCGTCAGCACGAGTGCGGCGGCGCCGTCGGCGTTGGCGGAGGAGGCGGCTGGCGTGATGGTGCCGTTGGCGCGGAACGCCGGCTTCAGGCCGGGGATCTTGGCCGGATCGACCTTCAGCGGATGCTCGTCATTGGCGATGATGCGCGGACCGGCCTTCTCGGTGAGCGTGATCGGCGCGATCTCGGCCTTGAAGGCGCCACCCTCGACCGCCTTGCGCGCGCGGCTCAGGGTCTCCATCGCGTAGGCATCCTGGTCCTTGCGCGTGAATTGATAGGCTTCGGCCGTGGCTTCGCCGAAATCGCCCATGGAGCGGCCGGTTTCGTAGGCGTCCTCCAGCCCGTCCATCATCATGTGGTCGATGATGCGGTCGTGGCCGACGCGATAGCCGCCGCGCGCCTTGGCCAAGAGATACGGCGCGTTGCTCATGCTCTCCATTCCGCCGGAGACGACGATCTCGGCCGATCCCGCACGGATGATGTCGTGCGCCAGCATGGTCGCCTTCATGCCGGAGCCGCAGACCTTGTTCACGGTGGTCGCGCCGGTGGCGTCGGGCAGGCCCGCTCCACGCGCGGCCTGCCGTGCCGGTGCCTGGCCCTGGCCGGCCGGCAGCACGCAGCCCATGAAGACCTCATCGACCTTTTCGGGGGCGAGCTTTGCGCGCTCCAGCGCTGCGCCGATCACGTGGGATCCGAGCTTGTGCGCGGAGAGCGGTGAAAGCTCGCCCATGAAGCGGCCGAGCGGGGTGCGGGCAGCGGAGACGATGACGACGGGATCGGAAGCGGCGGCCATGGCGGGACTCCTGGCGAGGGCGATCATGTTAGATGATGGTCATCATATGATGCGCTGCAGGAAAAGCAATAAGGCCTGTCATGACAAATTATCGTGTGTCGGATGAGGTTTCTGGAGGCTATTCGGGCGGTTGGTGCGCAGAAAGCCGTCCTCGGCCGCCAGCAGGTCGACCGAACGGCGCACCCGAAAGACAGGCTCCGGCAGATGATCCTCTGTTCCAGAGGAACTTCGCTCGCAATCCAACTTTCCTTCCTATTCTCGCGACACCATCTGCCCGAGAACAAGAATTCCATCCGGCCTCAGCGAGATGCTTCCCGGCGACACTCCGTTGGAGTCATTTCGAACCGCTTGCGGAATCGCTGGTTGAAGTACGAAATTTCATTGAACCCGCAAGCCGGGCAATCTCGCTGATCTTGAGGCGGTCTCCTGACGGGCTGGTAAGCAAGAATCGAGCATGTTGAAGTCGTCGCTCCAGCAATCGTTCGGTGAAACTCTGTCCGGTTTGGTGAAGAAGGTCTTGAACGTATCGGGGTGAGAGCTGCAGTCGACGCGCGACTTGCTCGGCTGAAAAGGTTGCACTCGTGAAGCTCTTGTCGATTTCGGCAAGGATGTCCTGCGTTCGCGATGCGCGCAGACCGCGGGTCGCGGCAAGCTCCGCCACATCCCCGCGCGCTCCGAGGGCCAACGCGACCAGATCAAAAAGAGTCCTGTTGATATGCGCGTCGAGCTGCGGGTCATGTGGCAGGCGCGATAGCGCCACCGCACTTTCGATGGAGCGCCTGAGATGAATGACCGCCGGACGGCTTGGATCCAAAGGTTTTGCCAGCAAATTGTCGGCTCCTCCAACCAGCGCAGCAAGGCGGTCCCTGCTGACAGTCAAGGTCGTGAAGACGAACGGCGATGCCGATTTCATGTCTGCTGGCATGCCGTTAGCCCCGAGAAACACACCTCCGGCATGTAGATTGATCTCGCTGGCCGCTTGTTCCACCTGCAGCACGCCATCTCCGCGATGAAAAACGAGGCAAAAGTCATCGTCCAAGTCGCGGGCGATAGCGCTTCGTGAGCGCCTTATGCGACTGAAGCTGCCTCCAAACTGCGTGACATGAAGATCTTGAAAGCCTGCCCACTGAAGGGACGCCGAGAATGGCCGATCATCGAATCTCGAGATGTCAACGCAACACGTGAGGGCCTCGAGACTCTCGTACCAAGTGGCGAATCTTTGATCGTCATTCAATTCGGGGGCAAGATCCTCGGTACTGATCTGCTTTTGATGCATCGATCCTCAATTTAACGTTGCCGGTCGCCAACCATAGACGTGCAGGTGTGGACCAAGAGAGGTCACTTCGTCGCATCGCCCAGATTTTATCGCGTTGCGCAATAGCAACACGATGCAACAGCTTGGCCGCGGTGCGCCTGGACTCAAGTCCGGTGCGCTCGAGAACAAGACCCTCGCAAAGCCTGCTGCCATGTTGAAGCACACGGCAGCAAACGACTGTGTCGAACTTGGAAAGTCTTGGCGTGGTCGCGCGGCCTTCGTGCGGCGCAACACAACGGCGATGCATCAGATAAATTTCTGACGCGAACGATGAGCAGGGCAATGAAGAAAATCCTATTCGGTACACTGTGCGGTCTGTTGGCGGCCTCTCCGGCGCTGGGCGCCGACATGCCCCTTGCGGTCAAAGCACCGCTCGTTGCGAGCGTTCCGGCTTTCAGTTGGACTGGCTTCTATGTTGGAGCCAACGTAGGATTCGGCGGCGACAGGTTTGAATATCCCTACTACGCGTTTCAAAGACAGCTTCAGGCCGAAGCTCCCGCGCTCGAGACGAGAATCGACGGCAGCCTTCGCCAGAACTCGAGCGGATTTTTTGGTGGCGGCCAGATCGGCTATAATTATCAGTTCAATAACGGCATGGTGACCGGACTGGAAGCTGATTTTCAGGGGGCCGGCATTGAGGGGAAGCTTGCTGGCACCGGGGCTCTGACCGGCAACGGCAATCAGCCGATCAATGCAAACTTCAGCATGGGATCCGAGATCGAATGGTTCGGTACCGTTCGCGGTCGCATTGGTTATGCGTGGGACAGGGTCCTTCTCTATGCCACCGGCGGTTTCGCCTATGGCAAAGTCACATCGCACGCGAACATCAATCTAGCTAACGGCAATGGGCTTGTCGGTCCGTTGACGGGAGCATTCTCGGCGAGCAACACACATTTGGGATGGACCGCAGGAGCCGGTCTTGAGTATGCCCTGACGCGAGCATGGTCATTCAAGACCGAGTACCTTTACCTCGACCTCGGCGGCAAAACCGTCGTGTCCAGCGCAATCTCCGACGTCGCGAACGGCTTCTCGGCGGGAGCTGGCATCGACGTCAACGCTACGCTTCACACGGTCAAGGCTGGCGTCAATTATAGGTTCTGACCGTATCAAGCATCTGCCCACGGAAAAGGCCGCGTACCGTCGCGGCCTTTTTTGGTGCCATCGATCTGCATGTTCACAAGCCGAGACATGGATCGCGGTGCGCCATGATAAGATGTCGCCGGCGACGAGCCACTATCGCGGCAACGCCTACCGCTTCCTGTTCACGAACGCCTGCATCAGTCGCGTCGGTTCGTCGGTCAGGAACGACTCGCCGAACACCTTGACGCTCAGGTTCACCGACTCCGTCAGCGGCAGTTCCTCCCATTGCCGCAGCAACGTCTTCTGCGACCGCAGCGCTTCGGGGCCGCATTCGAGCAGCGCCTTCACGGTGTGCTCGACCTCGGCATCCAGGCCGCCCGCCGGCGCGACCTGGTCGACCAGTCCCCAGGCCAGCGCCGTCGGTGCGTCGATGTTCTCCGCGGTCATCACCAGCCAGCGCGCGCGGGCCCAGCCGATCAGGCGCGGCAGCAGGGCGGCGTGGATCACCGAGGGGATGCCGACGCGAACCTCCGGCATGCCGAAATGCGCATCATGCGCGGCGATCCGGAAATCGCAGGCTGCCGCCACCTCGAGGCCGCCGCCGAGGCACCAGCCGGGCATGCGCGCGATCACTGGGGCGGGGAAGGCGCGTACGGCCTCGCAGAGATCGCGCAGACGGCTGATGAAGGCCTCGGCCGACTTCTGGTCGAGCTTCACCATCTCCTTGATGTCGGCGCCGCCGATCATGCTCTTCTCGCTCTGGCCGCGCAGCACCACGACGCGGATGCTGCGGTCTGTGGCAAGCTGTTGCAGGCCTTCGCGGACCGCGTCGGTCACGGGCGAGCTGAGGATGTTGAGCGAGCCGGCGTTGCAGATCGCGACATGAACGACGCCGCGCGCATCGCGCGTCACGCCGCAGTGGTTGTTGAGCATTTCCATCGTGGCATCTCGGAGGTTTCGTGGACATGCGCAAGGTGCGCCGGTCAGGACTACTTCCGTGCCGAAAAGCCGGGCTTGTCAAGCGGATGAGAGGCGGAGTTGCCAGTGCGAAGTCCGTGGCATAGTATGAACATCATCATATAAAGAGGCCGCCATGACCGACTCTGATCAGCTCGACTTGTTTTCACCTGCGCGCCGGCGCGAGCGCGTGGTGGACTGGCAGGTGCCTGCGCCTGTTGCGAAAGTGGCCGTGGGCTTGTCCGGCATGGACGTCATGCTCGGCATTCGCGACGGCCGGCTGCCGCCGCCGCCCTTCGCAAAGCTGATCGGCTTCGTCGTGGCCGCGGTCGAGCCGGGCCGGATCGTGATGGAACTGGAGCCGCGCGAGGACCTCGAAAATACCATCGGCCTCCTGCACGGGGCGACCGCAGCGGCACTGATCGACACCGCCATGGGCTGCGCGATTTCGACGCGGCAGGAGGCCGGGCAATCGTCCGTGACACTCGACCTGAAAATGACCTTCCTGCGCCCGCTCTCGGTCCGGTCCGGGCTGATCTCGGCCGAAGGCAAGGTGGTCAAGCTGGGGCGGCAGACCAGCTACACCGAGGGGTTCGTGCGCGACGGCAAGGGCGCGCTGGCGGTCCATGCAACTGCAACCTTCTCCATGATCAGCAATGTCTTAACATGAATTAATGCTCCGCCCGCGGCGTTTCTGTGGTATGAGATGATCTCCGACATTCAATGAGACGCGCATGCGCTATTCCCGGGAACACAAGCAGGAAACCCACGATCGCATCGTGAAGAAGGCCTCGGTGCGGCTGCGCGAGAAAGGCGCCCACGGCATCGGCGTCGCCGACCTCATGAAGGAGGCGGGCCTGACCCATGGCGGCTTCTACGCGCATTTCGACTCGCGCGAGGCCTTGGTGATCGAGGCCTTTGCCTACGCCATGGACCGCTCGATGGAGCACTGGCGCAAGCAGTCGGATCAGGTCGCGCCCGAGAAGCAGCTCACCCAGATCGTCGAGACCTATCTCTCGGCGCTCCACCGCGACAATCCCGGCCACGGCTGCTCGATCCCTGCGCTCGGCGCCGAGATCGCCCGCGAGAGCCCGAAGACGCGAAAGGCCTTTGCCGGCAAGCTCGACGAGATGATCGAGATGATGACGGACTTCGTTCCCAACCTGCCTCGCAAGGCCGCGCGCAAGCAGGCGATCGCGACGCTGGCCACGATGGCTGGCACCATGCTGCTGGCCCGCATCGCCGGCTCCAGCGAGTTGTCGGATGAGGTGCTGAAGGCGGGCAGGGACAGCGCGCTCGATGGCGCGCGGCGTGAGCCGAAGGTGACGCCGCTGAAGAAGCCGAAGCAGAGCTAGGGCCAGATGCCGTAGGGGGCAAGGGCGCGTCAGCGCCGTGTCCACCACTGCGATCGATGTGGTGGGCACGCTTCGCTTTGCCCACCTACGAGAACTGCGAATTCATCTTCCCGCAAACAGCGCCCGGTCGCGCTCCACGATCTCGCTGATGTAATCCGCCACGGCCCGGATCCGCGCGAGGTCCTTGCTGTCGGCGTGCATCAGCATCCAGAACGTCCGCGTGATCGAGACCTCCTCCGGCAGCACCGGAACGAGCTGCGGATAATCGCTCGCCATGAAATGCGGCAGCACCGCGATGCCGAAGCCGGCGAGGGTGGCGTTGAGCTGCGCGATCAGATTGGCGCTGCGGAAACGCGCGGAAATCCGCGGCGACACCTGCGGCAGATAGTCGAGCTCCGGCGTGAACAGCAGCTCCTCGATGTACCCGACGAAGCGATGCTGCGGCAGGTCCTGCCGTGAAGAGATCTTCGGGAAGCGATCGAGATATGCTGGTGCGGCATAAAGCCCGAGGCGGTAGTCGAGCAGCTTGCGGCCGACGATACGGCCTTCCTTCGGCATGGTCAGGCTGATCGCGATATCCGCCTCGCGCTTGGAGAGGCTGAACAGCCGCGCGGTGGCCACGAGTTGCAGATCGAGATCGGGATAGCGGTCGGCGAAGGGGGCCAGCCGCGGCGCCAGGAAGGCGGTACCGAAGCCGTCGGGCGCTCCGATCCGTACCGTGCCGGTGAGTCGCGCCACAGAGCCGCCGACCTGCTCCTGGTTGGCGACGATGGTCGATTCCATCGTTTCCGCACTGTCGGCGACGCGCTGGCCGGCCTCGGTGAGGAGGTAGCCGGTCTTGCGCCGGTCAAACAGCTTGGCCGAAAGATGCTTCTCCAGCCGGTCGACGCGACGGATCACCGTAGCATGGTCGACACCGAGCTGTTTTGCCGCAGCCGATACCGAGCCGCCCCGCACGATGGCCAGCACGAAGCGAAAGTCGTCCCAATCGATGGTGCCTTGATCCAGCATTTTCGCACATCTATGGTGCAATATCTCAGACTTGAATCCTATAAAATGCAGGTCAATAGGATTTGTCAAAGCGATCTAACCCGTTCCATGGGAGGACTTCATGCGCGACGTCGGACATTTCATCGGTGGCAAGGAAGTAAAGGGCAAGTCGGGGCGCACCGCCGACGTCTTCGAGCCGATGACCGGTGACGTCCAGGCCAAGGTGGCGCTGGCGTCCAAGGCCGAGGTTCGTGCCGCCGTCGAGAACGCCCGTGCCGCGCAGCCGGAATGGGCCGCGACCAACCCGCAGCGCCGCGCCCGCGTGATGACGAAATTCGTCGAGCTGGTTCAGCGCGACTATGACAAGCTCGCCGAGCTGCTGGCGCGAGAGCACGGCAAGACCGTTCCCGACGCCAAGGGCGATATCCAGCGCGGCCTCGAGGTCGCGGAATTCGCCTGCGGCATCCCGCATTTGATGAAGGGCGAGTACACCGAGGGCGCCGGCCCCGGCATCGACATTTACTCCATGCGCCAGCCGCTCGGCGTCGTCGCCGGCATCACGCCGTTCAACTTCCCGGCCATGATCCCGATGTGGAAGTTCGCCCCCGCAATCGCCTGCGGCAACGCCTTCATCCTCAAGCCGTCCGAGCGCGATCCCGGCGTGCCGATGAAGCTCGCCGAATTGATGATCGAGGCGGGCCTGCCGGCCGGCATCCTCAATGTCGTCAACGGCGACAAGGAAGCCGTCGACGCCATCCTCGACGATCCCGATATCAAGGCCGTCGGCTTCGTCGGCTCCACGCCGATCGCGCAGTACATCTACGAGCGCGCCGCCCAGACCGGCAAGCGCTGCCAGTGCTTCGGCGGCGCCAAGAACCACGCCATCATCATGCCCGATGCGGACATGGACCAGGCGGTCGATGCGCTGATCGGCGCGGGTTACGGCTCGGCCGGCGAGCGCTGCATGGCCGTCTCGGTCGCCGTTCCCGTCGGCAAGACCACCGCCGACCGCCTGATGGACAAGCTGATCCCGCGCGTCGAATCCCTCAAGATCGGCACCTCGATCGATCCGTCGGCCGACTACGGTCCGCTGGTCACGCGCGAGGCGGTCGAGAAGGTCAAGAGCTACATCGACATCGGCATCAAGGAAGGCGCAACGCTGGCCGTCGACGGTCGCGGCTTCAAGATGCAGGGCTACGAGAAGGGCTTCTATCTCGGCGGTTCGCTGTTCGACAACGTCACCAAGGACATGCGGATCTACAAGGAAGAGATCTTCGGCCCGGTGCTCTCGGTCGTGCGTGCGCACGATTACAAGGAAGCGCTGGCGCTGCCGTCCGATCATGACTACGGCAACGGCGTTGCCATCTTCACCCGCGACGGCGACGCCGCGCGCGACTTCGCGGCCAAGGTCAATGTCGGCATGGTCGGCATCAACGTGCCGATCCCGGTGCCGATCGCCTATTACACCTTCGGCGGCTGGAAGAAGTCTGGCTTCGGTGATCTCAACCAGCACGGCCCGGACTCGATCCGCTTCTACACCAAGACCAAGACGGTGACCTCGCGCTGGCCGTCCGGCGTCAAGGAAGGTGCGGAGTTCTCGATCCCGACGATGAAGTAGGGCTGTTGCCCAGCCCGTCATTGCGAGCGCAGCGAAGCAATCCAGACGATCACCGCGGAAAGACTCTGGATTGCTTCGTCGCTTCGCTCCTCGCAATGACGAGAGAAATGAGCCGCCTACCATGCAGTTCGCCCTGAATGAGGATCAAGTCGCGGTTCGCGACATGGCGTTGGCGTTTGCGGCGGAGAAGATCGCGCCGCACGCGCTGCGCTGGGACGAGGAGAAGCATTTCCCCGTCGACGTGATGCGCGAGGCTGCCACGCTCGGCATGGGCGGCATCTACATCCGCGAGGATGTCGGCGGCTCCGCGATGACCCGGTTCGACGCGGCGCTGATCTTCGAGGCGCTGGCGACGGGGTGTCCGACCACCTCGGCCTTCATCTCGATCCACAACATGGCAAGCTGGATGATCGATGCCTTCGGCAGCGACACCCAGCGCCACAAATGGCTGCCAAGACTCTGCTCGATGGAGCTGATCGCCAGCTACTGCCTGACCGAGCCGGGCGCAGGCTCCGATGCGGCATCCTTGCGCACCCGCGCGGTGCGCGATGGTGATCATTACATTCTCAACGGCCAGAAGCAGTTCATCTCGGGCGCCGGCGGAACGGATCTGCTGGTCGCAATGGTGCGGACCGGCGGCGACGGCCCCGGCGGCATTTCAACGCTCGTGATCGATGGCAAGACGCCAGGCGTCTCCTTCGGTGCCAATGAGCGCAAGATGGGCTGGAACGCGCAGCCGACCCGCGCCGTGATGTTCGAGAACGCCCGCGTGCCGGTGGCCAACCGGCTGAGCGAGGAGGGCGTCGGCTTCAAGATCGCGATGGCGGGCCTCGATGGCGGCCGTCTCAATATCACCGCGTGCTCGCTCGGCGGCGCACAGACCGCGCTTGACAAGGCTCGCGCCTACATGAAGGAGCGCAAGGCCTTCGGTAAGCGGCTCGACGAATTCCAGGCGCTGCAGTTTCGTCTTGCCGACATGGCGATCGAGCTCGAGGCCGCGCGCACGTTCCTGTGGCGCGCAGCCGCCGCGCTCGACCGCAAGGACCCGGACGCCACCATGCTGTGCGCGATGGCAAAGCGCTTCGGCACCGATGTCGGCTTCGAGGTCGCCAACCATGCGCTGCAGCTTCACGGCGGCTACGGCTATCTCAGCGAATACGGCATCGAGAAGATCGTGCGCGATTTGCGCGTGCACCAGATTCTCGAAGGTACCAATGAAATCATGCGGCTCATCGTGGCGCGCAAACTGATCGAGGGCGCGCGATGAATGCAGTGGAAGAGGGCGATCTCATCGTTCGCCGCGAGGGTGCGGCGGGCGTGATCCGCCTCAACCGTCCCAAGGCGATCAACGCCATGACGCTGGAGATGTCCATCGGCATCGATGCGGCGCTTGATAGGTTCGAGACCAATCCGGAAGTGGCCGTGATCGTGCTGGAAGGCGCCGGCGAACGCGGGCTCTGTGCCGGCGGCGACATCCGCGGCCTTTGGGAGAGCTCGCGCGAAGGTGGCGATCTCGGCGCGCGGTTCTGGCGCCAGGAATACATCATGAATGCGCGGATCGCGAAGTATCCGAAGCCCTATGTCGCATTCATGGACGGTCTCGTGATGGGCGGCGGCGTCGGGCTGTCAGGCCATGCCAGCCATCGCGTCGTGACCGATCGCACCAAGCTCGCAATGCCCGAGGTCGGGCTCGGCTTCTTCCCCGATGTCGGCGGCACCTGGCTGTTGTCGCGCTCGCCCGGCGAGATCGGCACCTATTTCGGCCTGACCGGGCAGACCATGAACGGCCCCGATGCGATCCACGCGAAATTCGCGGACGCCGTGGTGCCGGCGGCGAAATGGCCGGAACTGCGCGAGGCGCTGACCAAAGTTCGAGCGGGTGTAACTGCGACCGAGGTCACCAAGCTTATCAACGGCTTTGCGACCGGTGAGACCGCTGGGCCGGTCGCCGCGAAAGAGCCGATCATCGACGCACTGTTCGGCTTTGACCGGATGGAAGACATCTTCGCCGCGCTCAAGCGCGACGGCTCCGAGTTTGCGCTCGGCACGCTGAAGACCCTCAATGAGAAGTCGCCACGCGGCATGGTGGTGACGCTGAAGCTTTTGCGGCTCGCGCGTACCGCGTCGAGCCTGGAAGAGTGCCTGGTGCGCGAGTATCGCGCCGCGCTCGAAGTCTTCCGCAGCGACGATTTCCGCGAGGGCGTGCGCGCCGCCGTGATCGACAAGGACCGCAATCCGACCTGGTCGCCGCCACGCATCGAGGATGTCACGCCGCAGATGCTGGCGCCGTATCTCGCCGAGATCGGCGCCAACGAGCTGAAGTTCAACTAACAACGCTACAGCGGAGGAAATGAAGATGGCCACGATCGCATTCATCGGTCTCGGCAACATGGGCGGCCCGATGGCCGCTAACCTGGTCAAGGCCGGCCATAAGGTGGTGGCGTTCGATCTCGTCGAAGCCTCCCGCAACCAGGCCAAGGCCGATGGCGCAAGCATCGCCGACAGCGCGACGGGCGCAGTGAAAGGCGCCGATGTCGTCGTCACCATGCTGCCGGCCGGCAAGCACGTGCTCGGCGTCTGGAACGAGATCGTTCCCGCGATGACCAAGGGCACGCTGATCATCGACAGCTCCACCATCGACGTCGAGAGCGCGCGGCAGGCGCATGCGCTTGCCAACAAGCACGGCGTGCTCTCGGTCGACGCGCCGGTCTCCGGCGGCACCGGCGGCGCCAAGGGCGCGACGCTCACCTTCATGTGCGGCGGCGAAGAGAACGCGTTTGCGGCGGCAAAGCCTGTGCTTGAAAAGATGGGCAAGAAGATCGTGCATTGCGGCGGCGGTGGCGCCGGCCAGGCGGCCAAGATCTGCAACAACATGATCCTCGGCATTTCCATGATCGCGGTCAGCGAGGCGTTTGCGCTCGGCGAGAAGCTCGGTCTCTCGCACCAGGCGCTGTTCGACGTGGCCTCGACCTCGTCGGGGCAGTGCTGGTCGCTGACCACCTATTGCCCGGTTCCGGGCCCGGTGCCGACATCGCCGGCCAACAACGACTACAAGCCGGGCTTCGCCTCGGCACTGATGGTGAAGGATCTGACGCTGGCTCAGGATGCCGCCAAGGCCGCGGGCGCGGCGACGCCGCTCGGCAAGCATGCGCAGGAGATCTATCAGTCTTTCGATGCTGCCGGGCAGGGCGGGGTGGATTTTTCCGGAATTATCAAGCACGTTAGGGGGCTGGCCGGGAAATAGCCTTCGCTTGTAGCCCGGATGGAGCGAAGCGAAATCCGGGACAGCTCTTCTGTTGGCGCGACCGGCCCCGGATTGCGCTTCGCTTCATCCGGGCTACGTTCGAACGCGACGCTCGTCGTCATGCGTGAATTCGACAGGCTTGGAAGATGACAACCTTTCAGGAAGCGCGCGCGTTTCTTCTGCAACACCGCACGGATTACGAGACGGCGGTCAAAGGTTTCCGCTGGCCAGATCCGGTTCCCTTCAACTGGGCGCTCGACTGGTTCGACGCCGAGTTGGCGGCGAATGCGGACAGCAAGGATAGGCCCGCGCTCTGGATCGTCGACGCGGCGCAGGACCGGCAGACCAGGCTGTCCTTCGCGGCGCTGTCGCGCCGTTCCAACCAGGTCGCAAATTTCCTCCGCGCGCAGGGCCTGAAGCGCGGCGATCATCTCCTGCTGCTGCTCGGCAACGTGGTTCCGCTTTGGGAGACCATGTTGGCTGCGATGAAGCTCGGTGTCGTCGTCATTCCCGCGACCACGCTGCTGACGGCCGAGGAACTGCGCGACCGGCTCGATCGCGGCAAGGCGAAGGCGGTGGTGGCCGCTGAGGAGCAGGTCGCGAAATTTGCGGCGCTCGGCGCCGAAGGCCTCGTGCGAATTGTGGTCGGCGCGGCCTCCGATGGCTGGCTTGCCTATGACGAGGCGACGAAAGCGCCGGAGAGTTTTGCGCCCGACGGCCCGACCAAGGCCGACGACCCGATGCTGCTCTACTTCACCTCGGGCACCACGGCGAAGCCGAAGCTCGTCCGGCACAGCCAGCGCAGCTATCCCGTCGGCCATCTCTCGACAATGTACTGGATCGGGCTGAAGCCGGGCGACGTCCACCTCAACATTTCCTCGCCCGGCTGGGCCAAGCACGCCTGGAGCTGTTTCTTCGCGCCATGGAACGCGGGCGCCACCGTGTTCGTGGTCAACCAGCCGCGCTTCGATGCAAAAGGCCTGCTCGCCACCATCGGCCGCTGTGGCGTCACCACGCTGTGCGCGCCGCCGACGGTGTGGCGGCTGTTCATCCAGGAGAACCTCGCATCGTTCAAGGTCGCTCTGCGGGAGGTCTGCGGCGCCGGCGAGCCGCTCAATCCGGAGGTGATCGACCAGGTGCAGGCCGCCTGGGGCCTCACCATTCGCGACGGCTACGGCCAGACCGAAACGACTGCGCTCGCGGGCAATTCGCCGGGGCAAAAGATCAAGGTCGGCTCGATGGGCCGGCCGCTGCCAGGCTATCGCGTGCAGGTCAGCGATGCCGACGGCCATCCGGCCAAAGAGGGTGAGGTGGCGCTGGTGCTGGGCACTGACCGTCCCGCCGGCCTGATGCAGGGCTATCAAGGCGACGACGGCCAATTGTCCGGCGCGGAGGGTGAGCTCTATCGCAGCGGCGACGTGGTGTTCGAAGACGACGACGGCTATCTCACCTTCGTCGGCCGCTCCGATGACGTCTTCAAATCCTCGGACTATCGCATCAGCCCGTTCGAGCTGGAGAGCGTGCTGCTCGAGCATGAGCTAGTGGCCGAAGCTGCCGTGGTGCCGAGCCCGGATCCGATCCGGCTTGCGATTCCCAAGGCCTTCGTGCTGCTGATTTCGGGCGCGGAGCGGACGCCGGAGACGGCGCTTTCCATCTTCAAACACCTGCACACGCGCCTTGCGCCGTTCAAGCGCATTCGCCGCCTCGAAATCGTCACGGAACTGCCGAAGACGATCTCGGGAAAAATCCGCCGCGTTCAGCTCAGACGGCTCGAGCGCGACGACGACCGCAATGATCCCCTGCGTGGTCGTGAATTCCGGGAAGAGGATTTTCCGGAGCTGCCGAAAGCCAGGGGTGAAACTTAAGTGAACGAAGAGAGCTCGTCATTCCGGGGCGATGCGCAGCATCGAGCCCGGAA
>JAEYRD010000041.1 GCA_023435725.1 Pseudomonadota bacterium
TGATGGTGATCCTCACCATCGCGATCTCCGGTGGTCCGTTCCTTGGCCTGCTCGGCACTGTCGTCGGCGTCATGATCACCTTCGCGGCGATCGCAGCCTCGGGCGACGTCAACGTCAATGCGATCGCGCCCGGTATCGCGGCGGCGCTGGTCGCGACCGTCGCTGGTCTCGGCGTGGCGATCCCGGCGCTGTTTGGCTACAACTACCTGATCTCCAAGATCAAGGATCTGAGCTCGGACATCCAGGTCTTCGTCGACGAGTTCGTGACGAAGATGGCGGAGTTCTATTCCGCGGATCGTCCGGACCCGGTCGATCACCGCATGGCCGCGGAGTAGGGCCATGCAAGTCCAGAGCGACTCCAAGCCGTACGACGACATCAACATTACCCCGATGTTGGACCTCGCCTACGTGCTTCTCGTGATTTTCATCATCATGACTACAGCGACGGTGCAGGGCCAGAAGGTCAATCTGCCAAAGGCCTCGGCCGCGCCCTCGCTGGCGACGCAGACCACCAAGGCCATCACGGTCGCCAACGACGGCAAGATCTTTCTCGACACCATCCCGGTGACCTTGCCAGAGCTCGAACAGCGCCTGGTGCAGCAGAAGGCGCTGACGCCGGAGTTTCCGGTGGTGCTGCGCGGTGATGCTCAGGCGCAATACCAGAGCGTGATGGACGTGCTCGACCTGTTGGGGCGCGTCGGCCTCAACCAGGTCGGACTTGCCACCAAGCCCCTTGTGAAGTGACGCGGTTCGATGCCGATGCAAATGCCTTTCCCTCACGCGCTAGTGTCTGGCAAGAGCGCCTATGAACGGGTTCTCGATGCGCTGCTGCGAACGCTCGTCCGGCTGCGGCTGGTCGACCCGGTAGTCAGTGACGTTGCACCCGTCGCGGCGACTGGAGGCAATCGCGAAGGCGCTGTCGTCCTGCCGTTCCCGGTCAGGGGCGAGGCGCTGCTGGTCAATCTCGCGAGCACGCTCCGCGAGCGCGTCGGCTTCGCGGAGACGGGGGATGATCCGTTGCTGGCGACGATATCGCGGGGCCGCAGGCCGCGGCTGTCGCTCGATCGCGACGCCTATGTCGAGTTCAACGCCGAGGATGCGACCTTTCATCTGAAGATTGATGCCGCGCCCGTCCTGCGGCTGACGCTCGAGACGAAAGAGTTCGCCACCCTGGTGGAGTTCGTCGCTCAATATTGCATCGAGCGGCAGGGCGTTCGCCGGCAGGTCGAGGTCGCGTCATGAGCAATCTGAGGCACGATCGGTATCCGCCGGGCGAGCCGGCGGCCAGGACAGGTCTACGCTCGCGCTTCCAGAGCCCTTATCTGCGCTATGGCGCCGCGCTTGCGGTGATCGCCTTGCTGTTCGGCGGGGCCGGTTATCTCTTGATCGGTCACGATGACATGCCGCCGCCGCGACAGGTGCGCGAACTCACGATCGTCAACGTCGTGCCGCCGCCGCCACCTCCGCCGCCACCGCCGCAGCAGATGCCCGAGCAGAAGATGATCGAGCAGCCGAAGATGGCCGAGCCCGAGTTCAAGGAGGACAAGCCGCTCGAACAGCCAAAGGATGAGCCGGTTAAGGACGCCAAGAACGACGAGCCCCCCGGCCCGCTGTCGCTCGATGCCAAGGCGACGGGCCCCGGTGATCTCTTCAACCTCGGCGGCAAGCCGGGCGGCAGTCCTTACGGCGGCGGCGGTGGAGGCGGCAGTCGCTTTGGCTGGTACGCCTCGATCGTGCAGGCGCAGATCGAGTCAGCCCTGCGGGCCAACGAGCGGACCCGCAATGCGGTGATGCAGATGCAGGTTCGGCTGTGGGCCGACGCCACCGGTCGTATCAACCGCGTCGAGATCACGTCCACTGGCGACGCCGAGCTCGATTCCATCATTCGCAACCAGGTCCTTGGCAGCCTGATGTTGCGCGAGCCGCCGCCCAAAGACATGCCGATGCCGATGGTCGCGCGCGTCACTGCGCGCCGGCCGAGCTGATCTTCACTAGGGAATGCGATGTTGAAAGTAACTGGGGGACTGATGTCGACGACCACCATGAATGCACACCGGCGCCTGATGCCGCTTGCCGTCTCATTGTGCGCGCTAATGTGTGCATCGCCGGCATGGGCGCAGAGCGCACCCGATCAGGAGAGCGCGCCGGCGAAGAAGGGCGATGCCAAAAAGCCGACGCTGTCCCAGGCCAAGCCGACTTCGCCGAACACCACCGTCAATCTCCTCAACCTGATGGTCAAGCGAAAGCTCCTGAGCGAGGACGAAGCCCAGGGCCTGATCAAGCAGGCTGAGGACGAGGCCTATGTTTCGCGCCAGGCAGCCAAGGATGCCACCGCCAAGGCCGATGAGGCGGCCAAGGCGGCCACGGCTGCCAGCGCAGCCGCCAATCCGCCGGGAACCCGGCATGTCACCTATGTGCCGGAGATCGTCAAACGGCAGTTACGTGAGGACATTAAACGGGAGGTGATGGCCAAGGCAGAGAAGGAGAATTGGGCTTCGCCGGGTGCCTATCCCGAGTGGGCTCAGCGCATTCACTTCTACGGCGACCTGCGTGCGCGGTACGAGGGCGATTTCTTTCCGGCCGGCAACGATCCGATCAATGCCGTCAACTTCAACGCCATCAACACCGGCTCCCCGTTCAACAATTGCGCCTCTCCGGGATGCAACCCCTATTACCCGCCGACCTACAATACGGCGCAGGATCGCGAGCGCTTCCGGTTCCGCGCGCGTCTCGGATTGGACGCCGACCTGCTCTACGGGTTTAGCGCGGGATTGCGGTTCGCTACCGGCGAGAACAACTCGCCCGTGTCGACCAATCAGACCTTCGGCGCCAACGGCGGCAACTTCTCCAAATATGCGCTGTGGCTCGACCGCGCATTCCTGAAGTATCAGGCTTGGGACAATGATCTGGCGCTGTCGGTCGGTCGTTTCGACAATCCGTTCTGGTCGCCAACCGATCTTGTCTGGTACAAGGATCTCGGCTTTGACGGCGTCGCCGTGCAGGCCAAGCATGAGGTGCTTGAGGGATTCACGCCTTTCGTCGTCGCCGGCGCGTTCCCGACCTACAACACCGATTTCAACGCCGGCATCAATCTCGGAGATGCGGTCACTGGCGCGCCCTCGAAGTTCGTCAGTCACGACAAATGGCTGTTCGGCGGACAGGTTGGCTTCAACGCGCGCTTCAGCCCGGAATACGCCTTCCGCCTCGGCGTCGCCTATTACGACTTCACCAATGTCCAGGGCCAACCCTCCAGTCCCTGTACGGTGCTGTCGGCCTCGGACTCCTGCAACACCGATTTGACGCGGCCGTCCTTTGCCCAGAAGGGCAATACTTACATGCTCCTGCGCGACATCAACCGGGACGTGAACAATAACTTCGGCGCCCTGAACCAATACCAGTACTTTGGGCTGGCGAGCCAGTTCCGCCCCGTCGTCGCCTCCGGACAACTTGACCTCGGGCATTTCCACCCCGCCCATATCGTCATCGATGGCGAGTACGTCGTGAACACCGCGTTCGACCGCAATCTGCTGATCGCGACCTCGGTCAATAACCACGGCCCCGACGTCAACGGCACCAAGGGCGTGTTCGATGGCGGTAATCAGGGCTGGCTCGCCCGGGTCACCGTCGGCGACCGCGAGATCAAGCACTTCGGCGACTGGAGCGTGCACGCCGGCTACAAGTACCTGGAATCGGATGCAACCATCGATGCCTTCGTCGATTCAGATTTCGGGCTCGGCGGCACCAACCTCAAGGGCTACTTCATCGGCGGCAACTACGGTCTGAGCGAGAATGTCTGGGCCAGCTTGCGCTGGATGAGCGCTAACAACATCGCCGGCTCACCCTATGCCGTCGATATCCTCCAGGTCGACCTCAACGCGAAGTTCTGATGATGTTTATGCGCATTGCAATGATCGCAGGCGTGGTAATGGCCGCTTTGGTCTCAGCCGCTCCCGCTAACGCCCAGTCCGAGTCCGATCGACTGCGCGAGGCGCTGCGCAGCGCCACCGCGCAGCTGCGCCAGCTCGAGGATGAACGCACGGCCCTTCAGGCCAAGATCGCGGACTTCGATCGCGAGAAGGCGGCGGCCAAGGCGCAGGTTGACGCGGCGAAAGCCGAGGTGCGCCAGGTCCGGAAGGAGCAACGCGAGGCCATCGAAGAGTTCAACAAGCGTCTGGCCGAGCGCGACGAGACGCTGGAGAAGTGGAAGACGGCGTATGAGGAAGTCGCCACCGTGGCGCGGACCAAGGATGCGGAACGCGCCAAGTTCGAGGCGCAGGCCACCACCTACAAGACCAGCACCAAGAGCTGCGTGGATAAGAACGGCGTCCTGATCAAGGCCGGCCGTGAGCTGCTGCACCGCTATCAGGACGTCACCATCGGCGACACCATCGTCGCCCGCGAGCCGGTGCTCGGCCTGCGCCGCGTCGAGATCCAGAACACGATTCAGGACACGCGCGACAAGATCCTCGATCAGAAGGCGACACCATGAGCGATGTAATTGTGATCAAAACCAGAAAGCCGGTGTGCATGATGGCCGCCGTCGTGCTGTGCTGCATCCCGATCGAGGGATTCGCCCAGACCGCGACCGCCCCCGCGCAGCGCCCGGTGCAAGCGCCGGCAAAACCGAAGCCGGTGCAGGCGGCTGCCCCGGCCCAAGCTGGAACAGCGACCGTGGCCGAGAGTGGCACGACCAGTCCGGCAAAGACGGACGACGTCATCGCGCGGGTCGGTAGCGCCAACATCTCGAGCGACGATGTGCGGGCCTATGTCGCAACGTTGGGTCCACGCGAGCAGGCGGCGCTGGCGCAGGACCCCGCCGTGCTCAGCCACGCGGTGCGTCTGTTGCTGGCCAACCGTCTCGTCCTGCAGGAGCTGCTCGCCAAAAAATGGGATCAGCAGCCGAAGGTCGCGGCGCAGCTCGACCGCGTCCGCGAGACTGCGCTCGTCGAACTCTATTTGCAGTCCGTCTCGGTGCCTCCAGCGAACTTCCCGAGCGAGGAAGAGCTTCAGAAGGTCTATGAGGCCAACCGCAACGCCTTCCTGATGCCGCGTCAGTTCCAATTGGCGCAGATCTTCATCGCCGCGCCGAAGGACGCGGACAAGGCCGCCGACGACAAGGCGAAGAAAAGCCTTGAGGAGATCCAGCGCAAGCTGAAGGCGCCGGGGGCGGACTTCGCCGCCATCGCGAAGGTTAGCGATGGCCCCAATGGCGGCGACCTCGGCTGGATTGCCGAGAACCAGATCCGTCCGGAGATCAAGGCCCAGGTCATGGGCCTTGCCAAGGCCGCCATCTCCGAGCCGGTCAGGCTCGATGACGGCTGGCACATCCTCAAGCTGGCCGACACCAAGGCGTCCTACACGCGGACGCTCCCGGAGGTGCGCGACCAACTCGTGACGCAGCTTCGCGCCGAGCGGGCCCGGATGCTGCGGCAGGCCTATCTCGCCGAGTTGATCAAGCAGAACCCGCCGGTCGTCAACGAGATCGCTCTGTCGAAAATCTTTGGCGATCAGAGCCGGGCCGCCAGGTAACGCTCCCATGCTGACGCCGCCACTGATCCCCCTGATGCCGAGTGCCCCGTCCGGGCCGTTTCTGACCAGCGCGCAGCTGCGTGCCGGTCTCGAAGCGTGCGGCTATCACTGCACGACGGCGCTGCTCTCTGGTGCGCATGCGGTCGTGCCCGGCTGCAGCCTGGTACTGCAGTTTGGCGATACGATCGTCGCCGACGGCGACGGCAGGCGCTGTCTGACCGTCCGCTGCAGCATTCAGATCAATGGCGGCAACGAGTGTGTTCGCGGCGTGACGTCATGGCGGATTCGTAGGACGCTCCCCTTGACGGTCGAGCCCGAGCATTGGTGTCTTGCGATCGAGGCGGATCTTGTCCTGGCAGGCGATATCGCTCTCGCGGCGATACTCGACCACGGCGGCCATGTCTACCACCACCTGCATCGTCTGGTCGACGATGCAGACCTCACCCTGTGTGATCTTGCGGTCGACAAAAGGCCGGGCGAGAAAGGGGAGGCACCCATCGTCCGGATCGAGGCACGGTTCTTCGGCGATCTTGTGGCCGGACGCAGCGGCCTTGTTGCCGCGACGGCGGGTCCGCAAGGCGCGCCGCCTGCGTTGGTTGCCGCTCAGCATCCGCGATTGCTTGGCGCGGTGTGCGATCGGCTCAAGGACGACGTCCTGCCGGCTCTGGCAGGCGCCATGCGCCGCATGGCTTTGCAGCTTCAAGCCGGGACCCGGCACATCGAGGGGACGCCGCAACCGGGCACGCGAGCACTGCCGTCGTCCTCTCAACACGAAGGCGCGAACGCCCTGCAAACTGCAACTCATGTGCCGATGGTCCACCCCGCAAAACAGGGGCGATCGGCATGAATTCGATCACCAACTCCTCACCCAACATCGACGCATTTGCTACGGAGCCCATCATGTCCGACTCGGTCATTGTTACTCTCACCCTCGATAGCCTGCGTGAGATCGTCCAGAAGGCCGGCTATCGGGTCGAGGAGGTGACTGATCCGGTCGCTAACACCGTCTATTTGCGCTCGGCAACCAACGGGCTCGCGTTCGATATCCGTCCCGGCAGCCGCCTCACAAGCACCGATCAAGGCTTCCTTGATGTCGCGCTCGTCGCCTTGCTGCAGGTGCAGGGCGATCTGCCGCTTGACCTGATCAACCGCTGGAATGCCACGCGCCGCTTCGCGCGCTTGCAGCTCAGTCAGCCGTTGCTGGTCCTTTCGCTCGATATCTCGGTGGCCGGCGGCGTCGCACCGAACCATATCCGCGCCCAGATCGAAATCTGGGACCATCTCGTGCAGCAGCTGATCGCTTATCTTCGCGAGGAACTGTCCAGGATTGCCGCGAGCAGCGGCGGAAAGCCTGAAGCGGCCGCACTTAATGGGCAGCGTCCGGTCTCGTCGGAGGCCGACGATCAACGTGGCGCGACTGTGTCCTCTATCAACGCGACGTAAGCGCCGCGCGCGAACTCAGATTCGATCCCAGCCCCCTGCAACGCCCGTCCGGTCGAAAGAAGCCCGCCATGTCCATCATAGCCACCAGTTCCGCTCGCTCGCGTCGTTCCCGCAAACGGGCCGTGCGGATGTCGCATCCCGCCCCGGTCATCCTGCGGCTCGCGTCGCGTCAGGCCCTGTTGACCGGGGTGAGCGTGCTGGCGCTTGTGCTCGCGGCGCCTAAGGGCGCGCATGCCATCCAGGTCGGAAGCGGAGCGAGCGGCGCGGTGGTTGGAGCGCCGACGATCGCGCAGGACGCGGCGCAGTTCGCCGCCCAGCAGGCGCAACAGGCAGCACAGAACGCGCAGCAGTCGCTGTCGCGCGCGACCCACGCCCTGCAATCCCTGCAGTCGGTCCAGGCGGCGGCGCGGGCGGCCGCGGCCGCCGCGCAGCGCTCGACCACCTTGCCGAACGTCGCGGTCCCGAATGGTCTGACCCCGGGGGGGCTGGTGCCGAACCCGCCTGCCGGCTGGAGCGGCGCCAATGCGCCGACCCAGACCGCCGGCACCAACGGCCAGACCAACGTCAACATTCAGCAGACGCAGGCGCAGGCCATCCTGAACTGGAAGACCTTCAACGTCGGGGCCCAGACCACCCTGACCTTCGACCAGCAGGGCCATGCCAGCTGGGTCGCGCTGAACCGGGTCGATGCCAGCATGGGCCCGAGCCAGATCCTCGGCGCCATCAAGGCCGACGGCCAGGTGCTGGTCATCAACCAGAGCGGCATCATCTTCGGCGGCGCCAGCCAGATCAATGTCGGCTCCTTGATCGCCTCGACCGCCAATATCACCGACCAGCAGTTCAGCGCCAACGGCATCTATTCGGCGCAAACCGGAAGCACTTATCTGCCGAGCTTCACCGGCGCTGGCGGCAAGATCATCGTCGAGAACGGCGCGCTGATCGCCACCAATGCGCCGGCCTCGGTGACCTCGGGCGGCGGCTTCGTGGCGCTGCTCGGGACCGAGGTCGACAATGCCGGCGCCATCACCACGCCGAAGGGGCAGGCGCTGCTCGCGGCCGGCGACGACTTCATCCTGCGTCCCGGCTACGGCACCGCCGCCAACCAGTATTCGACGACCGGCGGCACCGAGGTCGCGCCGGTGCTTTATGCCGGCAGTTCGAGCGGCACCGTCACCAACACCGGCGTGATCTTCGCCCAGCAGGGCGACATCACGCTCGCCGGTCACACCGTTATCCAGGACGGCATCCTGCTGTCGACCACCTCGGTCAACCAGCGCGGCACCATTCACCTGTTGAACTCGGCCAGCGATGCGACCGGCAGCGTCACGCTGACCGGCAACGCCATGACCATCATTCTGCCCGAGCTCGACTCCACCGACACCGCTCTGAACTCCCAGCGCGACGGGCTGATGGCGGCCTCCGGCGTCAACGCACTGGCGGCCGGCCAGTTCGACAACCTCTCCACACTCGCCGACCGCAAGGATCTGTCCCGCGTCGAGATTGTCACCGGCGGCATCGTCGACTTACAGAACGGGTCGTTGACCGCGGCGCAGGGCGGCCAGGTCGTGGTCAGCGCCGGCCAGCGCGTGTTCGCGGAGACCGGATCGACCATTGACGTCTCCGGCACGCAGGGCGCGACGCTGCCGATGGCCTCGAACGAGGTGCTGGTCAACGTGCAGGGCAATGAGCTGCGCGATTCCCCGCAGAACCGCGACGGCAGCGTGCTCAAGAACGCCAATGTCTGGATCGACGTGCGTGACCTGATCCTGGTGCCGGCGGGCACCGGCGGCTATGCCAGCGACCGCTACTACACCCCTGGCGGCCTGCTCGAGGTCTCGGGCTATCTCAACACCAGTGGCCACACTATCGGGGAGTGGACCGCGGTCGGCGGCACCATCACGCTGGCGGCGCCCGAAGTCGTGACGCAGACCGGCTCGACCTTCAACATCTCCGGTGGCTCGGTGGCCTATCAGGGCGGCTGGCTGCAGCAGACAGCGCTGCTCGGCAGCGACGGGCAGATCTACGACGTCAACACGGCACCTGCCAACCTGACCTACACGGCGGTCGCGAGCGACGGCTTCGTGGTCAAGCACATCCAGGGCGGCCAGGTCGACGATCGATTGACCGAGGTCTATGTCAACCTGCTCGGCGGCAACAAGCGGGCGCGCTGGGAGGACGGCTACACCGTCGGCCGCGACGCCGGCCAGCTGAACCTCTCCACCCCGACCGCGCTGTTCGCGGGCAGCATTGTCGACGACGTGATCACCGGCCAGCGCCAGACCAGCGCGCGGCCGGCCACCGTCACCGATGGCTACAAGCTCACCCAGAACACCGCGCCGCTGCCGGGCACGCTCACGCTCGGCCAGTATAACGGTTATGGCCTTGCGGGCGCCTATAACACCGACGTGGCGTTTGGTGGTGGCAGCAACGCGGCGGTCGCGAACGGCTTGTCGCCGACCGCGGCCATCCCGACTGAGCTCGTCAACACGGCGTATTTTGATGCGCCTCAGATCACGAGCTTCGGGCTTGGTGGATTGACCGTCGCCACCAGTGGCAAGATCGCCGTCGCCGCGCCGCTGTCCTTCGCGCCCGGCGCCCAGGTCAAGTTGATCGCTCCCGTCGTCGATATCGCCGCCGACGTCACCGCACATTCTGGCAGCGTGACTGTCAGCAATATCCTGACCACAGCGACCGGCACCACCGCGCTGACCAATGCCGATGGCGGCGCGCAACTGACGCTTGCGTCCGGCGCCACCATTGATACCAGTGGATTGTGGGTCAACGGCATGACCGATCCGGGCAGCCTCGCCAACCTCGCCTTCCTCAATGGCGGCAATGTCACGTTCGACTCCACGCAGAATGTCACGCTGGCGGCGGGCAGCACCATCGACGTCTCATCCGGAGGCGCCATCCTCGCCAACGGCAAGACGCAAGGAGGCAAGGGCGGCAACGTCACCATCAAGGCGGGCGACCCCCAGCAGAACGCGGGCACGGGTGACGGCACGCTCGTGCTCGACGGTCACATCCGCGCTTACGGTGTGACCGGCGGCGGGACGCTGACGATCTCCTCGCCTGGCAACATCGTGATCGGTGACAACGCCGGCCTCGCAGGCGGCGTGCTGGCGGCCGGCACGCCGGCGCCGATTGCGGTGAAACTCAAGCAGTCGCTGACCATTCCCGCGGGACAGCCATTGCCGACGGCGCTGACGGAATCATTCGCCACAGTTACCTTCGACGCACCCACGCCCGTTGACATCTCGATCAGCGGCGATTCCTGGACACTCGGGCCGACCGGGGCCGATTGGGTTCTTCCCAACGGCGTTGGACTGCGAGATTCCAATGGAAACTTCTATGGGCAAGGAGACCTGATCCCCGCCGGTACTGTGATCAGCTATTTTTACGGCACCAATCTTCCGAAGGGGAGCATCGTTCCATCGGCCGTGTTCCCGAACGGCTTTCCGATCGCGCCTTATCAGGTGACCTACGCCGCCGGATCGGTCCAATCCACGCCGATGACTTATCCGGTCGGCACAGTCATCCCGGTAGGTGCGATATTGCCGCAGACGGTTGCGATTGAGCCTGCGCCGGCGCTCAACCCTTCGTTCTTTACCGCAGGATTCTCGAACTACGACATCAATGGCGGGCAAGGTGTTCTGGTTGCCAGCAACTCCGTCCTCGCGCCGGTAATGCCGGTCTACCAATTCAACACCGACAGCTATGCGATGCCGTCCGGCCGCGATCCGTCCTCGGCGATGCCGGTGTGGACGCCGCCACTGTTCACCGAGAATCCGCTCAAAGCCACGCTCACCCAGCGTGGTGGCGCCAGCCTGACGCTGCGGTCCCAGGTCAAGAGCGGGACCGGCGGAGGTTCGATCGTGATCAGCGATGGCGCGTCGATCGCCGTCGATCCGGGGCAGGGCATCACGCTCAACGCCTTTGGACAGCTTAACGTGTTCGGCGATCTGACCGCGCATGGCGGCAGCATCACGCTCGCCAATATCGCCGACGGCTCGAAAGTCGACGCGGGTCGCAACTTCGATGCGCAGGGCAATGGCCGCGGCATCTCGATCTGGGTCGATGCCAAGGCCAAGCTCGATGTCTCGGGCATGGCTTACAGCGCAACCGACCTGGCGGGGCATCGCTATGGCACCGTGACCGATGGCGGTTCGATTACCATCAATGGTAGCGGCGCGTTCGTGCTGATCCGTCCCGGCGCCGAACTCGATGCCGATGGAGCCCAGCTCACGATCGATCTTGCGGCGGGCAGCGCAACAGCGGCGAGCCAGCCGCTGAACCTCGCTTCCAACGGCGGCTCCATCGCGCTGTCCTCGAAAAGCGGGCTCTATCTCGACGGCAACATGCATGCCTTCGCCGGCCGCGCGGGCGCGTCGGGCGGCAGCCTGTCGATCGCGCTGATCACGCCGTATTTCGTCATACAATCTTTCCCCAATAGCAAGGTGCCCGACGGCGTGCTGGTTCCGAGCACGATGATCGTGCAGCAGGCGTATCAGCCGTCCACACTACCGTCCGACATCGCGCCCGGCACCGACGCGTCATCGCTCACATTCGGGCAGACCAAGGTCAGCGCCGCCAGAATCGCGGCCGGTGGCTTCGACAGCCTGACGCTGAAGTCGGGCGACTTCATGCAGTTCTCGGGCGACGTCTCGCTGTCGCTCGGCCGCAGCCTGACCCTGACGGCAGGCACGTTCATCTCCGGTGCTCCAGTCACTGGATCAATTGATCCGTCGACTCCACTCAGTTTCAATCATGTGACACTGTCGGCGCCATATATCCTGTTCACCGATCCGCTAGGCGCGGGTCCAGATGGCACCGCCAGCGGTAGCATCGGTCATCCCTCGGCCTGGGGCGCGCCAACGGCTGCCGCCTTCGAAGCCGACGCGAACCAGATCGATATCCAGGGTCTCGTTCAGTTCGGGGCCCGCACCGGTGTCTACGACAGCTCGACCTACCAATTCATCAATACCTACTATCCCGGCTTCAGCAACGTTAAACTCTATAGCCGGGGTGACATCCGCTTCCTGAACGAGCCGACTGCGCCGCAGGGGACGCAGCTTGCGACCGACTGGAGCCTCGATCTTGAGGCCGCGCAGATCTATCCTGCGACCAATACGATCGCGACCGTGATCGCCGGTCAGCACAACCCTGCCGACAACACTCGTCCCGGCACGACCCCATCGGCGCCGACGCTGACCATCGGACGCACCACCGATACGATTCCCGACGCGCCGCTTTCCGTGTTCGGCAGTCTCGCGTTGCAGGCGCCAGTCATCAGTCAGGGTGGCATCGTCCGCGCCCCGTTTGGCAATATTAAGCTCGGCATCAACGACCCGGCGACTGAAGAGGTCGATCTGCTGCCCGGCAGCCTGACCTCGGTCTCGATGAACGGCCTCGTCATTCCCTATGGCGGCACCGTCGACGGGGTGACGTATACCTACAATGGGGCCAGCGTGCGGCCCCTCAGCCTGACTAACTACGGCAATGGGGGGAATCAATCCGCCATCATGCTGGACGGGCAGTCGGTGAACGTCGCGAGCGGCGCGATCCTCGACATGTCGGGTGGCGGCACGCTCAGCGGTGCAGGCTTCATCTCCGGACGCGGCGGCTCGGTCAACGTCATCACCACGCCGCTGGTCAACGCCAATCCCACGACGCCGATCAGCAAATCGACCGACAAGGTCTATGCGATCGTGCCGGGTTATGCGTCGAGCTACGCCCCGGTCGCGCCCGAGAACGGCGCCGGCGATCCCGTCATCGGCCAGCGGATCACGGTCCCCGCGGGCGTGCCGGGCCTGCCGGCCGGCACTTACACCCTGCTGCCGTCGAACTATGCGCTGTTGCCGGGCGCCTATCGCGTCGAGCTCGCTGGCAGCAGCACGTACCCGATCAGCAGCGCAACGTCGATCGGCAATAGCACCTACGCGGCCTCCGTCTATACCGGCATCGCCAACACCGCGATCCGCAGCAGCCTGCCAGTGACGGCGCTGATCACGTCGGGGACGGCGCTTCGCAAATATTCGCAATACAACGAGCAGAGCTACAGCGACTTCTTGATCGCCAACGTGACGCAGTTCGGCGGCGTGCGTCCGCTGCTGCCGGCCGACGGCAAGGCGCTGCAGATCATATTTGAAGCCCCGACGTCGGCAACGGCTGGCTCTGCGCTCACCTTCGACGGCACGACCCTGTTTCAGGGCACTAATGGCGGTGCCGCCGGTCAAGCGTTGCTGACGAACGTCGATGAAGTCTATTCCGACCCGTCCACGGCGACGTTCACGGGCGTCTCGGTTCGCGCGAACGACATCAACGCGCTCAAGGCGCCGCGCCTCTTCGTCAACGGCTATGACGGGATCATCAATGGCGCGATCGTGATCCAGGGCGGCCGCGACATCGCGATCCGTGACGGGGTCACGCTCAGCGCAGGCGAGATTTTCCTGGTCGGCGGCAATATCACGGTCGGCAATGATGTGACGTTGACGACGATCGGGCAGGGAGCCGTGCCGTTCGATTCGGACACGACCGGCATGGGTTACACCACGTCCTACGGCGTCTCGGTGCTGGCGCTCTCCAACGGCGACCTCAATTTCCTCGGTTCGCAAGGGACCGGCGCCATCACGATCGGTGCGGGGGCATCTCTTTATTCCGAAGGCACGCTGGCATTTGCCACCCAGGGCGCGTCCACCATCGATCCGACGGCGCATTTCGGATCGCGCAACATTGCGCTCGCGGTCGGCACCATCAATATCGGCGACGCCGCCACCATCGCCTCGGCCGGCGCACCGGCGGGGCTGCTGTTCGACCAGAGCCTGTTCAACGCGCTTCTCAACAGCGATCCGCTCCATGGCGCGCCTGCGCTGCAGAAGATCACGCTGAGCGCCGCCAATGCCATCAATCTGTTCGGCACCACCAGCCTCGACGCCACCGGCACGGGGGTCAATCTGGTATTGAACACCTCGGCCATCTACGGCTACGGCGCGGCCGGCGACACGGCGACGATCGCCGCCAACAAGATCACCTGGAATGGGGTGGTGAGCGCGACGCCGCCGGCGATCGCCGCGGGCGGCGCGGGTACGGGAAGCGGCACGTTCACTCTCGTTGCCGACGAAATCGACCTCGGCCAGTTCGTCTCGCTTGATGCGACCTCGACGAACCGCATCATCTACGGCTTCAACAACGTCAATCTAACTGGCACTTCGAAGATCGTGTCGGCCGGCAACAGCAGGCTGTTCGTCTATCAGGCGCCGAGCACCGATCCCGCAGCCGTGTTCGGGCAAAGCGGCACGGGCGGCAACCTGACGCTGTCGACACCGCTTCTGACCGGCATGCAGAAGTCGATCATGGCCTATTCGGCGGGCGGCGCGCTCAATGTCGTCGCGCCCGCAGGCATTGCCCCGAGCGCGGCAAAGACCACGGTGTCGGGCGCGGAGATCGACCTCACCGGCAACGGTGTTGCGATCGGAAGCACGATCCTGCTGCCGAGCGGCAAGCTCGTGGTCAACGCCACAAACGACATCACCCTCAACGATGGCAGCCGCATCGATCTCTCAGGCCAGCCGTCGACAATCCAGAAGGCGACGGTCTACGGCTTTGGCGGTACGGCGATCTTTAGCAGCGTGCAGGGCGGCCTGTTGCAAGCCGCAGGCTCGGTGATCGACGTTTCCGCCACCAGGGCCAATGCTGGATCGGTGACGATCAGCGCGGGCGACGGCCTCGTGCCCTTGAGCGGCGTGCTAAACGGCACGGCCGACAGTTGCATAAACGGTG
>JAEYRD010000047.1 GCA_023435725.1 Pseudomonadota bacterium
TGATGGTGATCCTCACCATCGCGATCTCCGGTGGTCCGTTCCTTGGCCTGCTCGGCACTGTCGTCGGCGTCATGATCACCTTCGCGGCGATCGCAGCCTCGGGCGACGTCAACGTCAATGCGATCGCCCCCGGTATCGCGGCGGCGCTGGTCGCGACCGTCGCCGGCCTCGGCGTGGCGATCCCGGCGTTGTTCGGCTACAATTATCTGATCTCGAGGATCAAGGATCTGAGCTCGGACATCCAGGTCTTCGTCGACGAGTTCGTGACGAAGATGGCGGAGTTCTATTCCGCGGATCGTCCCGACCCGATTGATCATCGCATGGCCGCGGAGTAACGGCGATGCAGCTCCAGAGCGACTCCAAGCCGTACGACGACATCAACATCACCCCGATGTTGGACCTCGCCTACGTGCTGCTTGTGATCTTCATCATCATGACCACGGCGACGGTGCAGGGCCAGAAGGTCAATCTGCCGAAGGCCTCGGCGGCGCCGTCGCTGGCGACACAGACCACCAAGGCGATCACGGTGGCCAACGACGGCAAGATCTTTCTCGACACCATCCCGGTGAGCTTGCCCGAGCTCGAACAGCGCTTGGTGCAGCAGAAGGCGCTGACGCCGGAGTTCCCGGTGGTGTTGCGCGGTGACGCGCAGGCGCAATACCAGAGCGTGATGGACGTGCTCGACCTGCTCGGCCGCGTCGGCCTCAACCAGGTCGGGCTTGCTACCAAGCCGCTGGTGAAGTGACGCGGTTCGATGCCGATGCAAGTGCCGTTTCCACACACGCCCGCGTCCCGCAAGAGCGCCTATGAACGGGTGCTCGATGCTCTGCTGCGAACGCTCGTCCGGCTGCGGCTGGTCGACCCGGTAGTCAGTGACGTTGCACCCGTCGCGGCGACTGGAGGCAATCGCGAAGGCGGCGTCGTCCTGCCGTTTCCGATCCGGGGCGAAGCGCTGCTGGTCAATCTCGCGAACACGCTCCGCGAGCGCGTCAGGTTCGCGGAGCCCGGGGACGATCCATTGCTGGCGACGATATCGCGGGGCAGCAGGCCGCGGCTGTCGCTCGATCGCGATGCCTATGTCGAGTTCAACGCCGACGATGCGACCTTTCATCTGAAGATCGATGCCGCGCCTGTCCTGCGGCTGACGCTCGAGACGAAGGAGTTCGCCACCCTGGTGGAATTCGTCGCCCAATATTGCATCGAGCGGCAGGGCGATCGGCGGCAGGTCGAGGTCGCATCATGAGCAAGCTGAGGGACGACCGGGATCCGCCGGGCGAGGCGGCGGCCGGGACGGGTCTGCGCTCGCGCTTCCACAGCTCTTATCTGCGCTATGGCGCCGCGCTCGCGGTGATCGCCTTGCTGTTTGGTGGGGCAGGTTATCTCTTGATCGGCCACGATGACATCCCGTCGCCGCGGCAGGTGCGCGAGATCACGATCGTCAACGTCACGCCGCCGCCACCCCCGCCACCTCCGCCGCCACAAAAGTTGCCCGAGCAGAAGATGATCGAGCAGCCGAAGATGGCCGAGCCCGAGTTCAAGGAAGACAAGCCCGTCGATCAGCCGAAGGACGAGCCGGCCAAGGATGCCAAGAATGACGAGCCGCCGGGACCGCTGTCGCTGGATGCACAGGCGACGGGACCCGGCGACCTCTTCAACCTCGGCGGCAAGCCGGGTGGCAGTCCGTATGGCGGCGGAGGCGGCGGGGGCAGCCGCTTTGGCTGGTATGCCTCGATCGTGCAATCCCAGATCGAGACGGCGCTCCGCGCCAACGGCCGAACCCGCAACGCGGTGATGCAGGTGCAGGTGCGGCTGTGGGTCGACGCCACCGGCCGGGTGAGCCGGATCCAGGTCTCCTCGACGGGCGACTCTGAGCTCGATTCCATCATTCGCAACGAGGTGCTCGGCAGCCTGGTGCTGCGCGAGCCGCCGCCGAAAGACATGCCGATGCCGATGGTCGCGCGCGTCACTGCGCGCCGGCCGAGCTGAAGCGACTACGACAACGGATATGACGCAAAAGGACTGGGGACTGATGTTCGACATGAATTCGTTTGCTCGCCGGCGCACATTGCCGCTCGCGGTTTCCTTGTGCGCGCTGCTTTGTACGGCTCCGGCGCTCGGCCAAAGTGCCAGCGATCAAGACGGCGCACCGGCGAAGAAGGGCGAGGCGAAGAAGCTTACCGTCTCGCAGGCCAAACCGACCTCGCCGAATACGACCGTCAATCTCCTCAACCTGATGGTCAAGCGGAAGCTTCTCAGTGAGGACGAAGCCCAGGGCTTGATCAAACAGGCCGAGGACGAGGCCTATGTCTCACGGCAGGCCGCGAAGGACGCCACCGCGAAGGCTGATGAGGCTGCCAAGGCCGCCACGGCGGCAACCGCGGCGGCCAATCCTCCCGGCACCAAGCATGTCACCTATGTGCCGGAAATCGTCAAACGGCAGTTACGCGAGGACATTAGACGTGAGGTGATGGCCAAGGCAGAGAAAGAAAATTGGGCGTCCCCTGGCCGCTATCCCGAATGGGCGCAGCGCATCCATTTCTACGGCGATTTGCGCGCGCGTTATCAAGGAAGCTTCTTTCCGACCGGGAACGATCCCGCCGGCACCACGAACTTCAACGCCATCAATACCGGTTCGCCGTTTGACAACTGCCTGTCTCCGGGTTGCAATCCTTATTGGCCGCCGACCTACGACACCGCCCAGAACCGTAACCAGTTCCGCTTCCGGGCCCGGCTCGGGATGGATGCCGATCTGACCAATGGATTCACCGCGGGTTTGCGCATCGCGACCGGCGAGAACAATTCGCCAGTCTCGACCAATCAGACCTTCGGTTATAACGGGGGCAATTTCTCCAAATATGCGCTGTGGCTCGACCGCGGATTCCTGAAGTACTCGCCGTTCGATGATCTGTCTGTTTCGGTCGGTCGCTTCGACAACCCGTTCTGGTCGCCGAGCGATCTTGTCTGGTACCGCGACCTCGGCTTCGATGGTGTCGCCGTCCAGGCCAAGCACGAAGTCGCCCAAGGTTTCACGCCCTTCGCTGTGGCCGGCGCGTTTCCGATCTACAACACAGATTTCAATGCCGGCATCAATCTCGGCTCGGCCGGCGCGAGCGTCGGCGATCCCAATGCCGGCCTGCCACACAAATTCGCGAGCAACGACAGGTGGCTGTTCGGCGGACAGGCCGGCTTCGGCTACCAGTTCGACCCGCAATCCAGCCTGCGTGTTGCGGTGGCGTACTACGACTTCACCAATGTCCAGGGCCAGCTGTCCAGTCCCTGCACGGTCCGCAATGCATCGGATGTTTGCGACACGGACATCACGCGTCCCTTGTTCGCGCAGAAGGGCAACACCTACCGGGAGCTCCGCAGTATCATCGGCGATACATTCAATAGTTTCGGCGCCATCAACCAGTTCCAGTATTTTGGCCTGGCGAGCCAATATCGACCGTTGGTCGCAAGTGCCCAGCTCGATCTCGGGTACTTCCATCCGGCGCACATCGTGCTCGACGGCGAGTATGTCTGGAACAGCGCGTTCGATCGCAATTTTATCAGCCAGGTCGCGGTGAACAACTTCGGGCCGAGCGTCGGCAACATGCCTGGCGTCTACGACGGTGGCAACATGGGTTGGCTCACCCGGGTCACGGTCGGTGATCGCGAAATCAAGCGTCTGTGGGATTGGAACGTCCACGCCGGTTACAAATACCTGGAATCGGACGCGACCATCGATGCCTTCGCCGATTCAGACTTCGGGCTCGGCGGCACCAACCTCAAGGGCTATTTCCTCGGCGGCAATCTCGGACTCAGCGAGAACGTCTGGGCGTCCCTGCGCTGGATGAGCGCCACCAACATCTCCGGCTCCCCTTACGCCGTCGACGTTCTGCAAGTCGACCTCAACGCGAAGTTCTGATCATGAAGACACGGATAGTCAGTCTGGCCCTGTTCGCGTCGGTCTCGGCAACGATGCTGCCCCAGGCCGCGCTTGCCGACACCGAGGCGGATCGCCTGCGCGAGGCGTTGCGCAGTTCTACCGCTCAATTGCGTCAGCTCGAGGATGAACGCACCGCACTCCAGGCCAAGGTCGCCGATTTCGATCGCGAAAGGGCGGCGGCCAAGGCGCAGGTCGATGCGGCAAAGGCCGAGGTTCGGCTGGTTCGCAAGGAGCAGCGCGAGGCGGTGGAAGAATTCAACAAGCGTCTCGGCGAACGCGACGAGACGCTTGAGAAGTGGAAAACCGCCTACGACGAGGCCGCCACCGTCGCCCGCACCAAGGATGCCGAACGTGCCAAATTCGAGGGCGAGGCCACCGCGTACAAGGCGAGCACCAAGGGCTGCGTCGCCAAGAACGGTCAGCTGCTCAAAGCCGGCCGCGAGCTATTGCATCGCTACCAGGAGGTCACCATCGGCGACACCATCGTGGCCCATGAGCCAGCGCTCGGTCTGCGCCGCGTCGAACTCCAGAACACCATTCAGGACGCCCGCGACAAGATCCTCGATCAGAAGGTGACACCATGAACAGAGCGGTCATCATCAAAGTCGGGAAGCCGGCATCCATTGTCGCGGCAGCGGTCACGCTGTTCTGCCTGCCGGCCGAAGGTCTAGCCCAGACCTCGCCTGCAGCGCCGCGTCCGGCGCAGGCTGCGCCCATCAAGCCGAAGGCTGCGCAGGGGCCGTCCTCTCAGGCCGCGGTGCCGACCGTGGCGCAAGGCGGAACAACCGCAACAACTGCAAAGACGGGCAGCAGCGATGTGATCGCGCGCGTCGGCGATGCCAGTCTGTCGGCCGATGATGTCCGTGGCTATATCGCGGCTCTCGGTCCGCGCGAACAGGCCGCGCTTACCCAAGATCCGACGCTGCTAAGCCAGACGGTCCGCACGTTGCTCGCCAACCGGCTTGTCCTGCAGGAAGTGCTGGCCAAAAAATGGGATCAGCAGTCGGGCGTGGCGGCACAGCTCGAGCGGGTGCGGGAGAGCGCCCTGGTCGAGATCTACTTGCAGGCAGTCTCAACGCCGCCGGCCAGCTATCCGAGCGATGACGAGCTGCAGGCCGTCTATGATGCCAACCGTGCCGCCATGGTGATGCCGCGCCAATTCCAGCTCGCGCAGATCTTCGTCGCGAGCCCAAAGGACACTGCGGACAAGGTGGCTGAGGACAAGGCCCGCAAGAGCCTCGACGAAATTCAGCGCAAGCTCAAGGCGCCGGGGGTGGATTTTGCCGCGATCGCTGGCGAAACCAGCACCAAGAATAGCGGCGATCTCGGCTGGATCGCAGAAGGCCAGATCCGTCCGGAAATCCGCACCCAGATCATGGGACTGACCAAAGGGGCCGTCTCCGAGCCCATCCGGCTCGATGACGGCTGGCACATCCTTAAGCTGATCGACACCAAGGCGTCCTACACGCGCACGCTGCCCGAAGTGCGCGATCAGCTGGTCCAGCAGATGCGATCCGAACGTGCGGCCGTGCTGCGGCGCGCCTATCTGGCGGAGCTGCTCAAGCAGAATCCACCGGTTGTCAACGAGCTTGCCTTGTCGTCCCTGCTCGGTGGGCAGGTCGGGGCCGCGAGGTAGCTTCCCGATGCCGATCGCTCCGTTCAATCCGCCATTGGCGCCCGAGCCCCTGCTGACCGCCGACCACGTGCGCGCCGTGCTCGACGCGTGTGGTTACCGTAGCACCACGGTTCGCTTCGGCGGCGCTCGGGTTCTCCCTGCTGGATGCAGGATGTCGTTGCAGTTCGGCGACCTGATCGCAACAGGCGCCGACGGCGCTACGTGCCTCACCGTCCGCTGCAGCATCGTGATCAACGGCGGCGACGAATCCGTGATTGGTGTCAGCTCCTGGCAGATCCGGAAGGTATTTCCCGTGCTCCTCGATACCGTTCGGCTGAACATCGCGATCGAAGCGGACCTGCTGCTGGGGAGCGGCGTGCTGATCGAAGAGCTTCTGTCGCACAGCGAGGAGATCCACCATCATCTGCGCCTGCTGATCGGGGATATGCGCGCCACGCTGCAGGAGCTGCCGATCCATGACGAGCCCGGTCAGGATATCGACGCACCCGTGCTGCGGATCGATGCCAGGTTCGCCGGCGATCTCGCAGCCGGCCGCTGTGGGATCGTCGGCTCCCAGGCGGCGGCCGGGCGCAAGCGCTCTGCCGTCATGCCTCGCGTGGCCCGCCGTCATCTGCATCTCAGCACCGCCGTCTGCGATTGTCTTGCAAACGATGTCGTCGCCGAGCTGGCGCGAACAATCCACGGCATCAGCCCGGAGCGGTCGCCCCAATGCGGGGCGGGGCGGGCTGCGGTCATCGCGCAAAGCTTGGCATTGCCGTCTCATTCGGTCGTCCCGCCGCGCACGCAGTCGGTGAGTCCCGGAAGCGATGCTGCCACCACACCCGTCGTTCCGCTTCAATCATCAACCTCGATCCACTGACTTATTCGTCTCACGCACATCGTCTCAGGAGCCCGCTATGTCCGACACCACGATCACCCAGCTCACCCTCGACAACCTGCGCGAGATCATCCAACTTGCCGGATACCGGAGCGAAACGGTAACCGACCCGGTCAGCAATACGACCTATCTGCGCTCGGCAACCAACGGCCTCGCGTTCGATATTCGTCCCGGCAACCGCCTCACCGGGGACGATGAGAGATTCCTCGATGCCGCATTCCTGGCCGTCCTCCAGGTGCAAGGCGAATTGCCGCTCGATCTCGTCAACCACTGGAACGCGACCCGCCGCTTCGCCCGCCTGCAGCTCAGCCATCCCTTCCTGGTGCTTTCGCTCGATCTGTCCGTCGCCGGCGGCGTCGCGCCGAACCATCTGCGCGCCCAGATCGAGATCTGGGATCACCTCGTGCAACAGCTGATCGCCTATCTGCGCGAGCAGCTGCCCAAAGCCACTGCGGCCAACGGCAAGAACCCACCGGTCGCACCGACCGCAGCACACGCCACCGGCTCGGAGCAGGAGCCCTCCAGGCCTGCCGCACCTGTCACGGTCCAGTAGTTCGTATCGTACGGGCCGATATCACCTTCAAAGCCGCATCCGATCGCCTGGCGTCCCCGCCAGGCGCCGCTCACAACAGTCCTGTTCGCGACGACGTCCGCAAATCGCCCAGAGGAAAGTCCATGTCGGTCCGCAAGAATTCTTCCCGTGCCCACCGTTCGTATCGCAATGCCAATCGCGGTGTGCAGGTCAGGCCGTCCGTGAGACCGGCCATCGCCACACGCCGCACGCTGCTTGCCGGAACAAGCCTGCTGGCGCTGGTGCTGGGACTGCCGAGTGCGCACGCCATCTCGGTCGGGTCTGGCACAAGCGCGACGACGAGCGCGACGACGATCGCGTCGGATGCCGCCCGGGCTGCCGCTCAGCAGGCGCAAGAGGCGGCGCGGAAAGCCCAGCAGTCGTTGTCGCGCGCAACGCAAGCGCTGCAATCGATGCAGGCCATCCAGGCCGCCGCGCGCGCGGCAGCGCAGGCGCGCCAGACTTCAACGACGCTGCCGGGTGTGGCCGTGCCAAACGGACTGACCCCGGGCGGACTGGTGCCGAATCCGGCTGCCGGATGGAGCGGGGCGAATGCGCCGACACAGAAGGTCGGCGCCAACGGAGCGACCAGCGTCAACATTCAGCAGACCGCGCCGCAGGCGATCCTGAGCTGGCAGACGTTCAACGTCGGTTCCCAGACCACGGTCAACTTCAATCAGCAGGCGAGCAACTGGACCGCGCTGAACCGCGTCACCGGCAATCTTGGTCCCAGCCAGATCCTCGGCAACATCAACGCCATCGGCCAGGTGCTGGTGATCAACCAGAACGGCATCATCTTCGGCGGCGGCAGCCAGGTCAATGTCGGCTCGCTGATCGCGTCAACCGCAAACATCACCGACAACCAGTTCCTCGCCAACGGCATTTATTCGACGCAGAGCGGCAGCAACTATCGGCCGAGCTTCACCGGGGCAGGGGGCAAGATCGTTGTCGAGGCCGGCGCGCTGATCAACACCAACGCACCAGCCTCGGTGACCTCGGGCGGCGGCACCGTGCTGTTGATGGGGACCGAGGTCGACAACGCAGGCACGATTACGACGCCAAAGGGCCAGGCGATGCTGGCGGCCGGCACCGACTTCATCCTGCGGCCAGGCTTTGCCACCACCGGCAACGTGAACTCCACCACCCGCGGCAACGAGATCTCCGTCGGCAACTGGAACGGCAGCACCTTCACCCCGGGTGGCGGCACCGTCAACAATACCGGCCTGATCTTTGCCCAGCAGGGCGACATCACGCTCGCCGGTCATGCGATCACGCAGGGCGGCATCCTGCTCTCGACCACATCGGTGGACCAGCGCGGCACCATCCATTTGCTCAATTCCGCGAGTGACGCGACCGGCAGCGTCACACTCACCGGCGACAGCGTCGCTGCCATCCTGCCGGAGACGCCTGCCGCAGCGGCGCTGCTGGCGGGTATCGATCCGACGGCCACCGCGCTCAACTCGAAGCGAAATGGTTTGATCGCCTCGGCCGGGGTCAATAACCTCGCCACCGGTCAGTTCGACAATCTCTCCACTTTGGCCGACCGACCGGACCAGTCGCGCATCGAGATCGTCACCGGTGGCCTCGTCGACCTCCAGAACGGCTCGCTGACCATGGCCCAGGGCGGGCAGGTCGCAGTCAGCGCCGGCCAGCGCGTCTTCGCCGAGGCAGGTGCAACCGTCGACGTATCAGGCGTGCAAAACGTCCCGCTGGCGATGTCGTCGAACGAAATCCAGGTCAACATCCAGGGCAATGAGCTGCGCGACTCGCCTGCCAACCGCGACAGCACCAAGCTCTTCAACAGCAACGTCTGGATCGACGCCCGCGATCTGATCCTGGTGCCTGCCGGCACCGGCGGCTACGCCACCGACCGCTATTACACCCCTGGCGGTCTGCTCGAGGTCTCGGGCTATCTCAACACCACTGGCCACACCATCGGCGAGTGGACCGCGGTCGGCGGCACCATCACCCTGTCGGCGCCGCAGGTCGTCGCGCAACAGGGCTCGATGTTCAATGTCTCCGGCGGCTCGCTCCAGTATCAGGGCGGCTACCTTGCCCAGAGCACCGTGATGGGCAGCGACGGGCGCTATTACAGCGTCAACACTGCGCCGAGCTACCTGACCTATGTGGCGGCGGTCGACGGCTTCGTGGTCAATCACGAACGCGCCGGAGTCGTCGAGGTCTATACCCACGACCTCGGCGGCAACAAGAACGTGCGCTGGGAAGATGGCTACACGATCGGCCGTGACGCCGGCAAGCTGATCCTCTCCACCCCAACGTCCATCTTCGAAGGCAGCGTCGTCGCCGACGTCATCACCGGCACGCGGCAGACCAGCGCCCGTCCATCCAACGTCACGGACGGCTACAAGCTCACCCAGAACACCGCGCCGCTCGCCGGCACGCTCGCGCTCGGACAGTATAATGGCTACGGCCTGGCCGGCGGCTACAACACCGACGTGAAATTCGGATCGGTCGCGTCGATCACCAATGGCCTCACCGCAACCGGCGTCCTGCCGTCCGACCGCGTCAATACGGCCTGGTTTGACGCCTACTCGGTCGACAGTTTCAACCTCGGTGGCCTCAACATCGCAACCGGCAACAAGATCGCCGTCGAGGCGCCGCTGCAATTCGCGCCCGGTGCGCAAGTCAAGCTCGTTGCTCCGACTGTCGACATCGCTGCCGATATCATCGCGCATTCCGGCAGTGTCACCGTCAGCAACTTCCTGCAGTCGGATCAGATCGGTTCAACCTCATTCTCACTGACCACCTCAGCGGGCACGTCGCAATTGACGCTGGAAGCGGGCGTCACCATCGATACAAGCGGCCTGTGGGTCAACGCGCTGACGGAGCCTGATAGTCAATCAAACCTTGCCTTCCTGAACGGCGGCAATGTGACCATCAATTCCACCCAGAACGTGACGCTCACGGCGGGCAGCACGGTCGATGTCTCCTCGGGCGGCGCCATCCTTGCCAACGGCAAGACGCAAGGCGGCAAGGGCGGCAATGTCACGATCCTGGCCGGGACGCCCGATTCGAGCAGCGTTCTGACAGCGCCTGCGACGCTGGTCCTCGACGGCACGATCCGCGCCTGGGGCGTCACCGGCGGCGGAATGCTGACGGTCTCCTCACCGGGCAACCTTCTTATCGGCAGCGACGCGTCGTTGTCTGGTGGCGTGCTGAATGCTGGTACGCCGGCACCGGTCGCTCTGACTTTGAAGCAGGACCTGGTTGTGCCGGCCGGCCAACCGCTGCCCTACGCGCAAATGAACACCCTTACCTCATTGGCCGCCGGCGAACCGGCGCCGGTCGATCTGCCGCTCGGGACCGTGACAAATCTGTTCGTTCCCGTCGACTGGACCGTGCCTCCGGGCATGGGTGTCTGGGTTGGGTCAAGTCGCTATGAGCAAGGGGGGAATCCCGTCGTCCCAGCTGGATCTGTTATTACGTCCACCTACGGCCAGATCAAAGCCGGAACGGTGATTGACGCCAGCATATTCCCGAACGGTTTCCCGATCGTTCCGTATCAACTCACCTACGCGGCGGGGGCGGTCCGATCGGTGCCGACGATCTATCTGGCCGGAAGCACGGTCCCGGCGGGAGCTGTTTTGCCGGAGGCCGTGGCGGTGGCGCCGGCGCCTGTGCTCGGCTCGTCCTTCTTCAGTGCGGGCTTTTCCAACTACGACATCAATGCCGGATTGGGCCTGCTGGTGACGCCTGGCACCAGCATCGCGGCGACTGTGCCGGTGTATCAATTCACCGCCGGCAGCTATGCGGCGCCGACAGGCAGCGATCCGTCCACGGCGATGTCTTTGTGGACGCCCCCGCTGTTCATCGAAAACCCGATGAACGCGACCCTGGCGCAACGGTCCGGTGCAAGCTTGACGCTGCATTCGGTGGCGAAGTCGGGGAACGGACTCATTGCCGGTGGCGGCTCCATCGTGATCGGCGACAACGCATCGCTCACGGTGGATCCCGGCCGCAGCATCAAGCTCGATGCGTTCGGTCAGATCACCGTCAGCGGCGGCCTCACCGCGCATGGCGGCAGCATCATCCTGGCCAATGATGCCGACGGCAACACGGACGCGGCACGCAATTTCGATGCGGCGGGCAACGTCCGCGGCGTGTCGATCTGGATCGGCGCCAAGGCCAAGCTCGACGTCTCCGGTACGGCCTATGGCGCGTCCGACTCGGCCGGGCGCTCTTACGGGCAGGCAACTGACGGCGGCGCGATCACCGTCAACGGTGGCGGCGCCTTCGTGATCATCCGTCCGGGCGCCGAACTCGATGCCGACGGGACGCAGGTCGCGATTGATCTCGCGGCCCGCGGCAACGCGCAGACACCCCTTGCGCTCGCCAGCAACGGTGGCTCCATCACGCTGTCCTCGCAGGCCGGCCTATACCTCGACGGCGACATGCATGCGTTCGCCGGCGGCCCGGGGGCCGCGGGCGGCAACCTGTCGATTTCGCTGTTCACGCCCTCTTACTATGATCCTGATCGCGTCTTGCCGCAGAGCGCTTTCGCGCCGAGCACGATGGTCGTGACGCAGGCCTATCAACCGTCGTTGCTGCCGGACGACATCGTGCCCGGCACCGGTGCATCGTCGCTGCACTTCGGGGAGGCCGCGTTCAGCGCCGAGAGGATCAAGGCTGGCGGGTTCGACAACCTGACGCTGAGCTCCGGCGATTACATGCAGTTCTCCGGCGATGTGTCACTGGCACTCGGCCGCAGCCTGACCCTGACCGCGGCGGCTTTCTCGTCCGGGGCTCCGGTGCCTGGGCCGGTCGATTCCTCCACGCCAGCGACAACCAATCAAGTGCGGGTGTCTGCGCCCTATATCCTGTTCAGCGAACCCACGTCGGTTGTCCCGGATGGGTCCAGAAGCGGCACCATCCGTAATCCTGGCGCGGATGCGATGCCGACCGCCGCCACCTTTGAGGCGAATGCCAGCCAGATCGACATCCAGGGGCTGATCCTCTTCTCGGCGCGGGCGCCGAACGACATGCATGCGCCTGGCTTTATGACGACCAAGCTGGTCAGTCACGGCGACATCCGCTTTCTGCCGATGGCCGGAGTGACGATTGGGCAGCTTGCTACGAGCTGGAACCTCGACCTCGTCGCCGCCCAGATCTACCCGGCCACCGGCGTTTCTGCGACCATTATCGCCGGTCAAAACAACTACGGATACACAGCGGATCAGACTCCGACTCTGACCATCGGCCGCAGCACCAGCAGCATTCCCGACGCGCCGCTGTCGGCGTCCGGCAGCCTCGCATTCCAGGCGCCGATCGTCGAGCAGGGCGGCATTGTCCGCGCGCCATTCGGAACGCTGGCGTTCGGCACGGGTTACCCGATATTCACATCGCGCGTCGACCTGCTGCCCGGCAGCCTGACCTCGGTCTCGATGGCGGGCCTGACTATTCCTTATGGCGGCACCGTCGACGGGGTCACCTACAATTACGCCGGTTCGAGTGTCATAGGGAAAGGGCTGACAAACGTCGATGGCTTCGGCCGAGTGCAGTCCGGCATCACGTTGGACGCGCAATCGACGAATGTCGCGAGCGGTGCGATCCTGGACTTGTCCGGCGGCGGCACGCTCAGTGGTGCGGGCTTCATCTCCGGACGCGGCGGCTCGGTCAACGTGCTCAACACCCCGCTCGTCAATGCCAATCCGTCCGCCCCGCTCAGCAAGGCCAGCGACAAGGTCTACGCCATCCTGCCCGGCTATGCGTCAAGCTACGCGCCGGTCGCACCCGAGAACGGCGCGGGCGATCCCGCCATCGGCCAGCAGGTCACTATTCCGGCCGGCGTGCCGGGTTTGCCGGCCGGCACCTACACCTTGCTGCCGTCGAACTATGCGCTCCTGCCCGGCGCGTACCGCGTCGAGCTTGGGGGCAGCAGCACCACCCCGATCACGAGCCCGATCGCGGTGGGCAACGGCACCTACGCCGCCTCGGTTACGACCGGCATCGCCAACACCGCGATCCGCGGCAGCCTGCCGGTGACTGCGCTGATCACATCGGGCACGGCGGTTCGCAATTATTCGCAATATAACGAACAGGGCTACGCCGACTTCCTGATCGCGAAAGTGACGCAGTTCGGCGGGGTGCGCCCGCTGCTGCCGGCCGACGGCAAGGCGTTGATGGTGCAGTTCGAGGCGCCGACATCCGCGACGACAGGCTCGGCACTGACATTCGACGGCACGGCGTTGTTCCAGGGCGCGCAGGGCGGCGTCGCAGGACAGGCGGTCGTGCAGGGTATCGGCGAGATCTATGCCGATGCCCCGGCGGATGGACTGATCTCGGTCCGCGCCGCCGACCTGAACGCGATTGCCGCGCCACGGCTCCTGCTCAATGGCTACGAGTTTATCGCCAACAACACGATCACGTTCAACGGCGGCGGCAATCTCGTCATCCGCGACGGCGTGACGCTCACGGCCGCCGAATTGTTCCTGGTGGGCACCGTCACCGTTGGAAACAACGTCACGCTGACGACGGTGGGGCGGGGAGCTGCGCCGTTCGACACCAACTCCACCGGTCTCAGCTATGACGCTCACGGCTTTGCCGTGCTGGCATTGTCCAACGGCAATCTCGAGTTCCTCGGTTCTGGTGGTGGCGGAGCCATCACCGTCGGCGCCAACTCGCAGCTTTATTCGGAAGGAACGCTGGCGTTCGCCACCAGCGGCGCATCGACGATCGATCCATCGGCGCATTTCGGCTCGCGCAACATCGCGCTCGCGGTCGGCGCCATCAATGTCGGCGACAGCGTCAGCATCGCCGCGGCCGGCGCGCCCGACGGGTTGTTGTTCGACCAGGCGCTGCTCAACACGCTGCTCAAAGGCGATCCGCTGCACGGTGCCCCGGCGCTGGAAAGGATCACGCTGAGCGCCGGCAATTCGATCAACCTTTTCGGCAGCGCCGGGATCGACGCCACCGGCAGCGGCGTCGATCTGGTCCTCAACACCCCGGCGATCTACGGCTACGGCACATCCGGCGATCGCGCCACGATCGCCGCCAACAAGATTACCTGGAACGGGATCGCCGGCGCGACGCCTCCCGCCATCGCCGCGGGCGGACCGGGCACCGGAACCGGCACGTTCAATCTCTTCGCCGACGAGATCGACCTCGGCCGTTTCGCCTCGCTCGACACGTCGACGGCGAGCCGCGCGATTTATGGCTTCAACAACGTCAACATGATTGGCAGCTCCAAGATCGTCTCGGCGGGCAACAGCAAACTGTTCGTCTATCAGTCACCGAGTTCAGATCCTGCCGCCGTATTCGGGCAGAGCGGGACCGGCGGGAACCTGACATTGACGACGCCACTTCTGACCGGGCTGCAGAAATCGGTCATGGCCTATGTCGCAGGCGGCGCGCTCAACGTCGTTGCGCCCACAGGTGTTGCGCCGAGCGCGGCGAAGAGCACGGTGTCGGGCGCCGAGATCGATCTGACCGGCGACAGCGTCGCCATCGGCAGCACGATCCTGCTGCCGAGCGGCAAGCTCGTGGTCGACGCGACCAACGATATCGCTCTCAATGCCGGCAGCCGCATCGATCTCAGCGGCCAGCCGTCTCAGATCCAGAAGGCGACGGTCTATGGGTTTGGCGGCACGGCGATCCTCAACAGCGCGCAGGGCGGCCTGACGCAGGCCGCGGGTTCGACAATCGACGTTTCTGCCACCCGCGCCGATGCCGGGTCGGTCAGCATCAGCGCGGTCAATGGACCGGTCGCGCTCCACGGCATGCTGAACGGCGCGGCGACAGGGGGAGCCACCAGCGGCGGCTTCAGCGTCAAAACCGCTACGCTCTCCAATGCCGACTTCGCCGCGCTCAACGCGCTTCTGACCCAGGGCGGCTTCTTCGATACCCGCAGCTTCGACGTCCGCACCGGCGATCTCGTCATCGGCGACGGCGTGAAAGCCCGCAACGTTGCGGTCTCGGTCGATGGCGGCAGCCTGACCGTCGCCGGCACCATCGATGCCTCCGGCGCGGCGCCCGGCACCATCAGGCTCTCGGCCGGCAATGGGTTGACGCTGGCCTCGAACGCGGTGCTCGATGCCCACGGCACGGTGTTGCAGGTCGACAGCTACGGACACGCGATCGAGGCGAAGAACCGCGGCCATATCGAGCTGACCGCTTCCGGCGGCACGCTGACGCTGTCTCCTGGCGCCACTCTCGATCTCACCACGCCGAATGGAGTGGCCTATGGCGACGTCCAACTGAACGCGCAGCGTACCGGCGAGACCTCGGGCGACATCGCCATCGACGCCGCCGGTCCGCTCACCATCAAGGGCGCCTACAGCATCGCGCTCAATGCGTTCTGGACCTATGACTTGCCGGGCGGCAGCACCATCACGCAGGCGACGCTCGATGGCTACGACACCGCGAGCACGTCCTTCATCAATGCCGCGCTGGCGAACGGCGCGCTGCAAGGCAGGGTCGCAGGCCTGTCGGCCTATGGCGGCGCCTACCACCTGCGGCCGGGCGTCCAGATCACATCGAGCGGCGACCTGTCGACCTCCGGCGACGTCGACCTCGCCAAATATCGCTACGGGGCGAACGCCGATCGTGATCCGAACTCCGCCACTTACGGCGCGGGCGAGCCGATGGCGCTGGTGGTCCGCGCTAGCGGAGGCCTAACCATCAACGGAAGCATCTCCGACGGGTTCGGGTCGCTGCCTGGAACACCGCCGACTTATTCCACTATCGACATCACCAATAGCCCGCTTTTTAACACCGGTCCTGATTGGTGTGGACCCTACAGTTGCTGGGCTGACACAGCCCAGAACGTAACTATTCTGACGGCATGGACCATTCCTAACGATGATTATTTCAACAATTGGTGGGGCCCCCTAAAGGGCGTCGATGGGCAATTGTACAGGCCCGGAGATACGATCCCGGCTGGAACGGAACTGGATGGCCGTTGGGGGGTCGCATTTGAAGGATCTCCGCCGCCCGTTGTGGCGATTATGACATCACCCGGGGTTCCGGGGGCGTCCGGGACATCGGCGACAGCCCCGATGCTTGCGCCCGGCTCGCTCTCCACGTCCATCCGCTTCGTGGCAGGCGCCGATGTCATCGCCGCCGATCAGCGCCTGCTGCAGACCACGCAGGCGCTCGCCGGTCGCGGCAATCTCACGCTGAACGATCCCGCCTACAATGCATCGCTGAACGGCACATTCTTCAGCGTGCTCCGCACCGGCACCGGCAGTCTCGATCTGCTGGCGGGCGGCAGCTTCAGCGAGGCCACGCCTTACGGCGTCTACACCGCCGGCACGCAATCGTCGCCGATCCTGTCGTCCAGCGGCACAAATCCCTATGACGTGGCCGGCGCCGCGGGCCGCGGCAGCTCGCACGCCTGGTAGCCTGAGCACGGCGGTGACGTCCTGCTCTCGGCGCAGCAGGACGTCACCGGCAACATCCAGATCACCGATAACAGCACCCGTTTTGTCGACTCGGATCTGACCAGCAACTGGCTCCGGCGTCAGGGTGGCGGCGTATCGGCTGACCCGACGGCGTGGTGGATCAATTTTGCCTCCTACACCAAGACGTCTGCGTCGAACAATGGTACGCAACTCGTCGGCTTCCAGGGCATCGGTACGCTTGGTGGCGGTACGTTGACCGTGATCGCGGGCGGCAACGCAGGCGTGATGGGTGGCTCGACCGGGCTCGATCTCGCGGTGGCTTCGACCGGGCGGGTGCTGGCGGACGGTACGCTGCTCCAGACCGGCGGCGGCGATCTGGTTCTGAAGATCGGTGGTAAGCTCAATCCGGTGGTGCCTTATAACCTTTCGACACAGGCTCCCGATTACTATGGCTCCATCACCGATCTGCGCGGCAATGTCAGCGTGAATGCAGGAGCCATCGGCGCGCTGGCGCCGAACGGCTTCGGTGCCAATTTCACCTCGCTCGATCCGCGCACGCTTGATCCCACCACGTTCAAGCGCTCGCTGAAAACGCCCGGTCCGATCTTCACGCCCGGCGACGGCAGCGTCAGCATCAAGACGCGCGGCGACCTCGTGTTCGGCGGCGCCGGCGACGCCGGCATGGAGACGTTGGTCGATCAGAACGGCATCGCCTATACCGTGCTCAATCCGGATGGTACGCCGGTCATCAAGAGCGGCGGGCAATCCGCATTCACCCTCTGGAGGCCAACCACTTCGATCGATCTGTACGCGGCGGGCGGCGACGTCGCGCCGTTGTTGGGGACGGGCTTCCAGAATGGTCTCCAGAACGGCAGCGGTTTCTATCCGGGCACACTGATCGTCGCGGCCGCCAACGGAGATATCCGTTTTGCGGAACCTGTATCCGTCGGGCAGAGTTCTCCGGTTCTCGAACTGATGCCGTCGCCGACCGGCCAGCTCGAGCTGCTAGCGGCCGGCTCGATCTACGGTTCAAGCCACGTGGTGGCGATGTCGGGCGCCGACATGAGCACGCTCGCCACGCCCTTCCATCCGGTCTTCGGGGCGACCGTGAATGGTGGAAATACCAACGCAAGCCCGACAGCGGCCTATCTGCTCAATAGCTCAAATCCGATCGCCTTCGGACCGGATACGCCGCTCTCCAATCTGCATCAGGGGGACACCCAGCCCGCGCTCGTTTATGCCGGTGTCGATATCGTCGACCTCGGCCTTGGTCAGATGCAGACGTTGCAGCCGAGCTTGGGCTTCGTGCCGTCACCCACCACCTGGTACCTTGCCGCCAAGCCGTTTGAAGTGCTTGCCGGACGTGACATCGTGGGCCTGGGCGCGACGTCGGATGTGTTCCTGAACACCGGTCCGAATGATGTTTCGCTGATGCAGGCGGGCCGCGACATCATCTACCAGTCCGTCACCATCGCAGGACCCGGCCTGCTTGAGGTGCAGGCTGGACGTAATGTGTACCAAGGTTACAGAGGATCGCTGATCAGCGCAGGTGATGTTGTCAACCCCGCCAATACCGCGGGCGGCGCGGGTATCACGGTGCTGACGGGAGTCGGCGCCAATGGTCCCGATTATACCGGCTTCGCCAAGCTGTATTTCGATCCGGCCAACCAGTTGCCGGGCGACCACACGCCGCTCGCCGGTAGCGGCAAGGTGGTCCACAGCTATGATCAGGAATTGCTGGCGTGGCTTAAGCAGCGCTTCGGCTACACCGGAACGGCCGCCGATGCGCTCGCCTTCTTCCTGGCTCTGCCCATGGAGCAGCAAGGCATCTTCGTGCGTCAGGTCTACTACCAGGAGCTCACCCTGGGCGGCCGAGAGTACAACGAGGCCGCCAGCCCCCGCCACGGCAGCTATCTGCGAGGCCGCGATGCGATCGCGACGCTATTCCCGGACCGGGACGCCCATGGCAACCCGATCACTTATTCGGGGGGGCTCACCATGTTCAGCGGCCCCACGGTGAATGCATTGGGTACCCCCTATATTGCTGATGCCGGCATCCAGACGCTGTTTGGCGGCAACATCCAGATTCTCAATCCGGGCGGGAAGACTCTGGTCGGCGTGGAAGGTGTTTCGCCGGGCGCTGGCGCCGGCCTGATCACGCAGGGCTCCGGCGACATCGACATTTATTCGCTTGGCAGCGTGCTGCTGGGCCAGAGCCGCATCATGACCACCTTCGGCGGCAATATCCTGGTGTGGTCGGCTGAAGGCGACATCAACGCCGGCCGCGGCTCGAAGACGACGACGATCTTCACACCGCCCAAGCGTACGTACGACAACTTGGGTAATGTCGCGCTTGCGCCGACCGCGCCGTCGGCTGGCGCCGGCATCGCGACGCTCAATCCGATCCCGCAGGTGGTGCCGGGTGATATTGATCTGTACGCTCCTATCGGCACGATCGATGCAGGCGAGGCGGGCATCCGACATTCCGGCAACGTCAGTCTCGCCGCGCTGCAGATCGTCAACTCTGCCAACATCACCGGACAGGGAACGGTGACCGGTGTTCCGGTTGTGCAGGGGCCGCCGGTGGCGGCGCTGGCAACGGCCTCGAACGCCACCGCGGCGACACAGCAATCGGTTCAACCGAACCAAGGCAGCAACAATGGGCAGGCCTCGGTGATGATCGTCGAGATCATCGGCTACGGCGGATCGCAAGGATCGGATCAGGATAACAACGATGACCGCCGCAAACAGCAATAACGGTCATCGCGTTCCCTGGTGGACGAGGGTACTCCGCTCGGCACGCGCGGCAACCGGTGTTGTCGCAGTGGCGGCCACCTCATCGGTGGCGCCAGCACAGGACGCGGGCTATCGCTCGGCTGCGACCGCTCCTTCCTCGTGGCAAACCTTCGCCATGGAATTGCAGGGGCAGTTCCAGCAACGGCTAAGCGGCGACGACGACCCGGCCCGCCGATTGCGAGATGCTGTGGCCAGGCACGATAACCGATCGGCAAAGTTCCTTGTGGTCCGCACCTGGATCACTCCCAACGGCAGGGTAGAGCGGGTCGAACTCGACGGACTGGATGAGCCCGATATCGCGGTCAACCTGCGCGCCCTTCTGGTGGATGCTGCTGTGAGTGTTCCGCCACCGGACATGCTGCAACCGCTGCACCTGCGGCTCGCGCTTCGTGCCGGCGATGATGCCCACAAGGATCAGTAGCATGCACACATCGCGGCGAATGATCGGTCTGATCATGGTATTGGCGGCCGGCTTGTTCTCCACACAGCCGGCACGGTCGCAGCAGATCGGGGCTGAACCTTCGTTCAAAGATCGGTTCGTGCTCGCGACGATCGATGAAGCTGGAGCGTCGCCTCCGGGAACGAGCGCCAATCAAGAGCCGCCCGCCAGCGTGAAAGACGACGGTCCGTCGCGCGGTCTCGATCCGCGTGCAGGCTATCGTGTTTTGATCGAGAAGGAGGCCCAGCGTGAAGGTCTAGCGCCGGAGATTGCGGAAGCAGTGATGGCGGTGGAAAGTGGCTATAACCCGGCTGCGATCGGCGGCGCTGGCGAGATCGGTCTGATGCAGATGCTGCCGTCAACCGCCCGCATGCTCGGCTTTGTTGGTAGCGATGCAGACCTGGCCGTACCTGCCACCAACGTCCGCTACGGTGTGACCTACTTGGCTCGGGCCTGGCGGCTCGCAGGCGGCGACCTCTGTACCGCGGTGATGAAATATCGTGCCGGCCATGGCGAGACGCGGTTCTCATATCTGTCCGTTAACTATTGCGTGGCTGTGCGCACCAAGCTTTTTGCGCGCGGATTTCGGGTGACGGGGACGGTCCCCGTTGCAACGTTTGGCGAGCCGGGAGGAGGGCGAGGTGGAGCGGGGTGCCGCAGCCGCTGCATCGGCTCCGGCCGGATCGGCACCATCAATCTCGTCACGCTCAACACGCAGTTGAATGCGCTTGTTGTCCAAGTGCGGGCAGGACGGTGATGTGGGGCTTGATGGGAGGCAAGGCGAGGGGCCGAGGACGCCCTCGGTCACGCGTAAGGAGTTCTGATGTACCGAAAGATACTAATTATGGGACTGCCGGGTGCAGGCAAAACGTCGATTGCAACAGCGTTGGCGGCTCGTCTGAATGCGGTCCACTTCAACGCCGACGAAATTTGGGCAGGGCGATGATTGCATCCGGGCGTTCCGCGCACGCCATACCCGCTGCATTACTTCTGTCCCTGATAGCCGGGACCGTCGTACATGCCCAGGAGCAAGTTCCGACCCTCTTGCCCCCGGTCACGGTGAGGCCGCCGTCGCGGCCTTTGGCGCCAGCGGGGAGCAATCCGGGAGAAGGAAGCGGAGCTGGAACAAACGACAAGAAAAACGGGGACGCGGGCAAGGTCTTCGAGCAACTAAACCGCGACCTCAAGCGTAAGGTCGACGAGGTCAATCCGACCATCAATAGCCCGCCGCTCGACGCCGCATCGCCGGATACCAAAATCGGGGTCATCAACATCCCCGGCGTGCAGCAGCAATACGGCAAGAACTTCGGCCAGTCGGCGATCCCGTACCGGCCGCCGGCTCCGGTCTACTCGGCGCCACTCGGTCACCGGTAACCGCGCGGCTCTCAAGGCTCTTATGCTATCGCAGGCGAACCCAGCCCCGATAGATAGCTGTCACAAATGGGCTATATCGCTATAGTCTCCCCGCAAGGCCGCCCTTTCAGGAAGAGGGCGTGTCTAGGCAGCAAGAGTTCCTTTGACGATCGAGAGACAAACCGACGGAATGCCAGTACTGGACTCATCACGAAATGAGCATGCGATCGCAGTTCGTCGGCCCGGGATCACCGTGATCTCAGCGTTGGCCTTGGCGCTCCCCTGTGTGGTGTGGGCCGCTCAACCGGAAGCGTCGCAAAGTTCGCAGCCGATGGTGTTCGACATTCCCGCACAACCTCTGCCGAGCGCGCTCCATGCCTATGGTCGTCGGGTAGGGGTCCAGGTCCTTTATGACAGCCGTTCGGCCGCGGACCGTCAGTCGGTGGCGGTGCAGGGACGCCTGACGCCGGACGAGGCGTTGAAGCGACTCCTTGGCAACACCGATCTCGAGATACGCCATGCAACAGCCGATGCGGTGACGCTGGTCGCACCGACGCCTCCCGAACAGGATGCGCCGCCGCCAAACGTCCTCTCCGATGCCGACCTGTCGCTCGGAGAGCTGCGTGTGCGCGCGCCAACGCGGTCGAACGATCTCGATCGCTTCGTCGATTACAGCGAAACCGTGCGCAACGAGATCCAGCGCGCGCTGTTGAAGAACCCGCACAGCGCGACGGGAAATTACCGCGCGGTCCTCGATCTGTGGATCGATCCCACGCGCACCATCCGCAAGGCCGCACTTCTGCAGCCGACCGGGGATGACGCGCGCGATGGTGCCATCACCGCGACCCTCCAGGGCCTCACAATCAGCCAGCCGACGCCGGCGGACGCGCCCCAGCCGATCCGCGCAGTGGTCGCCGTGAGCACCTCCAAATGAGATCCCTCGTCACCGACGATACGCCCGGGGCGTCACCTGCCGCGACAGTGCTGCGGCTGATGCTGTTTCCGGCGATCGTCGGCATCCTCTTTTTTGGGGGCGTCTTCTGGCTCAGGTTTCAGCTCGAGGCCGCCGGTGGCACGCCCGAGCAGACCACCATGGTCGAAGTTCACTTGTTGCCGCGGCCAGACCCGCTTTCTATCCCTGTCACGCAGGCCCCACAGTCGGAGACGATCGCGCTGCCCAGCAAGGCCAACGGACCGACCGCAACGCCGGCCGCGATCTCGAACCAGGATTTGGCCGCGCTGCCCGCCGAGGAGGCAGCGGCGTCCGAGCCTCCCATGCCGAGCGCAGGTCTCAAGGCCACGCCCGACCCGATGCCAAGCCCCGCGAAGATAACGTTCAGGACCGAGCTGTTGCGCCACATTGCGCGCTTCCAGCGCTATCCAAGGGCCGCAGAACGCCAGCGATTGCAGGGCACGGTCCATGCTGAGTTCTCGATGGACCGCACCGGTAAAGTTGTCAACGTGTGGGTCAGAACCAGTTCGGGACAGCCGATCCTTGATCAGGCCGCGATCGACACGATCAAGCGTGCCCAGCCGCTGCCGTCCATTCCCCCGGTCTTGCCGGATTCCCTGAAAGTCGACATCGCGCTCGGCTTCGACCCGCCCTGAACAGGGCAAAAGCGTGTTCTGATCGCGACACCTTGGGCCCCTTCGGGCGCCGTCTTTACATTGTCATAAATTTGCAATTCGCGGCCATTACCAGCTAGTTAACCTCGGCTGTGCTCAGATCGGGGTGTCGAGTAGAGGGCCGCGAGCGTGGCGGAGTCCAATCCGGTAAAATTGCGGCGGCATCTGGCCGACAACTATGATTCCCTGATCAGGAATCTGTCCAGGCGTCTGGGATCGACCGATTTCGCCCTGGAGGCCCTCCACGAGACCTTCGTGCGGCTTGAGCGCGTGCCCGACACGACCGAGGTGCAAAGCCCGCCGGACTATCTTTTCCGCGCCGCGGTCAACATCGCCAAAAATCGCCGCAAGGCTGGAAGCTACCGTGTTCCGCCGTCGGAGATCGATGCGGAGCTCAATGTTGCTGACGAAACGCCGACCCCAGCTCAAATCGCCGAGGAAAGGTCCGACTTTGCGACGTTCGAGCGGGCTTTAATGGAGCTGCCGGAGCGGCCGCGGCAGGTGCTGCGCCTGATCGCAATGGAAGGAAAGACTGCCCAGGAGGCCGCCGAATATCTCGGAATCAGCGTTCGCACCCTCACCAGTGATTACCGGCAGGCTCTGGAACATTGCGCCAGGAGCGTCGGCCGGCCACTCGTGAGCCGGATCGGTCGTCCGCGGACGCGCGGATAGCCCAATACAGCCTGTAACACATTGAGGTTGCCCGCGGCGAATACCGCATTGTCCCGCCGGCGCGGGCCCCCCGGCAAATAAGTCCCTTTCGGGCGACCATTTGTTTCGTGATTCTCCCCTCTCAGTTGTCTATTGAACGGATACCGTCGCCTTCCATGCGCATGTGTTGTAATCGCCAGGAAAAGGGACTGGTGGCGTCCTCAAGGCGCCCTCACGGGGGGATCATGGTACGGGCAAGAGGGCTCAGGATATCGTTGGCGTCCGTTGCAATCACGCGGACTGGCCAGGATCAGTTGTACGGAGCAAATGCCTTCGGCCACAGAGGGCCACGCGACCGGCGCGTCCGGCAAACGAGCGATCATCGTGCCGCTCCCGTCTGACCCGCCGGAGCTCGATCCGCTTCTCGACGAGGCCATCGCGTGGATCGTGCATCTCAAGACCGGCGAACCGACCCGCGACGAGTTTGACGCCTTCAAGCGCTGGCGCAGTCAGAGCCCGGCCCATGAGAACGCGTTCAGACGGGCGGCGCAAATCAACCAGCGAGCCGGAATCGTTGCCGGCCGTCTCACCGCGCCCGATGCCACCCACGTCGCCGATCTCGCCGCGCGCCACCGTCGGTTGAGCCGTCGCGCGCTGCTCGGTGGCGGCCTCGCCGCGGCCGCAGCAGCAGGCTATGCGATACTCGAGCCGCCTCTCGGCCTCTGGCCGTCATGGCAGGAACTGGCGGCCGACTACCGCACGGCGAAGGGCGAGCAACGTAGTGTGGAGCTGACGCGTGAAGTCTCGCTCGATCTCAATACCCAGACGAGCATTGCATTGAGGTCGGAGCATCTCAACCCGACCATCGCACTTGTCGCTGGCGAAGTTGTTGTCACCGCCCGCCGCCCGCCGCAGGGCGAAGTGGTTCTGCTCGCGGCCAACGGACAAGTAACAGCATCCGAAGCTCACTTTGATGCCAAATGCTTGGACGGGATCGTCTCCGTCGCGTGCCTGACTGGTGCGGTTCAAATCCACCATGCGGATCAAGCCACCAGAATAGGCCAAGGCGAGCAGATTACTTATTCCTCGACGGGGCTCGGGAGCCCTGTCCCTGTCGACCCCGCCCAGGTTACGGCCTGGCAATCCGGACTTCTGGTCTTTCGTGATCGGCCGCTCGCCAGCGTCGTTGACGAAGTCAATCGATACCGGGGGGGAAAAATCGTCATCGTCACCGCGGCATTGCGTCAACGGACCGTTAACGGTGATTTCGAGATCGCCAAGCTCGATAGCTTCGTCACCCAAGTTCAGCAGCTCACCGGCGCCCGTGCCACCTCGTTGCCAGGTGGACTGGTGATTCTGAGTTGACGGCTCATCACGTCCTTGTGCGCCGTGGGTCTGAGCCATTTTTGCCGATTACGTCCTCCACAGTTGTCTTCAGTTAATGGTGACGGGCAGCGGAGGTGTCCGCAGCTCGTCTTGAGAAAACAAGATCGGCCGTCGGGAGTGACCGGCAGGCAGACCGCCCAACAGATGGGGCAGCAGGAAACCTGAAGAGCGTCCCGGCGGTGCAGCATTCGCCGCCCGACGAGACGATGACGGAGTCCTGTCAGGGTATGGCGTAATGATCAGGAATACCGAACTCGTCATCTTGATCCAGACATTGGCGGCAGCAGAGCAGGGGAGCTTTCACAAGGCAGGACTTCTGTTGGGCGTACCCGCATCCACGATCAGCCGGCGGGTCCGTACGCTCGAATCCCAGATCGGCGTCAAGCTGTTCAGCCGCCATCGTCATGGCATTCGCCGCACGGCCATCGCGGACGGCTTCCTCGACCAAATCCGCCGTGTACTTGACGATCTCGATCTCATCCTCGTCAACACCTCCAATATCAAGCGCGGACATGCCGGCCGGCTCAGGGTGGGCCTCTATGTCTCGCCCTGGCGCGGACATCTGCGAGCAGTGCTCGCCACCTTCAAGCACAGATTTCCGAAGGTAAGGATCGAATATACTGACGGCGAACGCCGGGATCTGATGAAACGCCTCGACGCCGGCGCGATCGATGTTGCGATTATCGCCGACCACGCCCGCCAGGGATCGCATGACGTCGTCACGCTGTGGCGGGAGAAGATCCTCGTCGCGCTGCCAAGCTCACATCGGCTCGCCAGCAAGAAGAGCGTTACCTGGGATGATTTGCGTAAAGAACAGATCGTGCTTGGTCGCGATACTGGCCCCGATCTCAGGGATCATTTGATGGCAAAGCTCAAGAGGTCCGGCCATGTGCCGACGATCCATCGCCACAATGTCGGACGCGATTTTTCGTTGAGCCTCGTCGGCCTCGGGCATGACATTACGCTCCTCTATGAGGCCGACGCCGGTGCGGAGCGGCCCGACGTCGTCTATCGCGAGATGACCGAGGTGCACGGGCCGAGCCTCATTCCTTATTTCGCCTGCTGGCTCGGCGAGAATGACAATCCGGCCCTGCAGAACTTTCTTGATCTCCTGCGCCAGGCGAGGAGCCATCAAGCACAGAAGCTTCAGGACCCGATCGCTTGATTCGAGGTCTCAGTCTCGTCTGATGTGCCCTCTGAAGGCGCGATCGATGGCCATGAACCTCGCTAGCTTCGGCGACAAACACCTCTTGAAGGAAACTAAGTTGCAAAATAACATCATGCCGTTTGGGGCACGAGTGAAGTCTGCATTCTGGAAGAATTCCCATCTTGCTGGCCCGAAGGTTCTGCTATCTGCGGGATCAGTAGACGTATGCGTCGTGCCCAACAAATGATTGCAGCCCTTTAGATACTCACCAAGTCGCCTCAGCAGATTGCCACTCGGATCCGATGTTGCGATGAGCGAAAAACAGCCACACGTCGTCATCACCGTTCACGGCATCCGTACCTTTGGAGCGTGGCAAGAACGGTTAGAAAGAATCGTCCTGGCTGATCAGAACGCAGCCGGAATTCAGTTTCTGCATTATCGATACGGCTATTTCTCAGCAGCCGCATTCATATTCCCGCCAACCCGTTGGTTGGTCGTGCGGAGATTTCGTAACGAGCTCAGAAGCGTGATCGCAGACCTTAAGCCTTCGCGCGTCGATCTGGTCGGGCATAGCTTCGGTACGCACATCATCGCCTGGGCGCTCTGGGGTCTGCGAGCCGAGGAAAAGATTCGAATTCATACCGTTATTCTCGCCGGCAGCGTGCTTCGCGCCGGCTTCTACTGGTCGAAATTGCTCGGCTCGCGCGTGGAACGCATCGTCAACGACTGCGGTACGCGGGACAATGTTCTGCTGCTCAGCCAGTTTCTGGTGCTGTTTACCGGCATGGCCGGCCGCACCGGTTTTGCGGCCATGACCAGTAGCCGTTTTCGGAACCGGTATTCTCCATTCGGCCACGGCGGATACTTCACGGACGAAAAAGGCAAGCCCGACGATGCCTATATGCGTGCGCATTGGAGTCCTCTTGTTCTCAATGACGAGGGAATTCCGCCGTTCGAGTATCTGCCGGAGCCGGGGGCGCTGAACGGCATCCTGATGTGGATGGCGAACAATGCCGAACCCGTCAAACTCAGCCTCTATCTCGTGCCGATGCTGCTCTTCACGATCTGGGTGTGGACGCAGCGCCAAACGGCCGTTCAGAAGACCGAAGAGACTGTTGCGCTGAACGGCAAGCTTCTCAAGACCAATGATGAGCTTCAACAAGCCTTCAAAGACGTGGCCCGGCAGCGCGACCTAGCCGACGAGCAACGCGTGCGCGCGCAGGAACAACGGGATGCTGCTCTTCGCACCCAGTCGATGGCGATTGCCCGGATCGCCGACGACGAGAGCGACAAGTACCACTTTGGCAGCGCCATGGCGCTGGCGCTCGAGTTCATGCCCGATGCCGCGCGCAGCCGCGAGCGTCCTTACTCGGCTGAACTCGAGCGTTCGCTCTACCGGGCGATCGAAAACAACCGCGAGCTCGGTTCGCTTCGGCATACGGACAATGTCTCCTCGTTCATTATTTCCCCACGAGGCATCCTGGCTTCAACGACGACGGGACGAGGCGTATGCTTGTGGGATCTGGACAAGCGGCAACTGATCCTCGCGCTGTCTCCTGACGGCATGCTCGCGCTTGCCGATGACAAACAGCTGTGTTCGGTGACACATCGTCCGACCGACGCCCCCGCTCTCGACGATCCCAATAGTGTCGTTGGCGCGGATGTGAGCGACGATGGAAAGACGTTGGTGGCGGTAGCGCCCGGCAATACCGTGAAAATCGTTGACGTGCCGAGCAGGGCGACGCGTTCCATCGAGATAGGGGCACCGATTGTCGCGCTGTCCGTTGATCCGGAAGGACGACGGCTCTTCGTCCTGGCGGAGGGAAAACGGTTTCTGGTGATCGATCTGCAAACGTCCGCGAAGACCGTCCTGAACGCCGGTAAATGCATGGAGGGGACGGGGGATATCACCTGGGGCGGGGATGGTCACACGGTGCTGTTTTCGTCCGCCGCGACGGTCTGTACCTGGAATTTGGACCATCCCTCGATGCCAAGGGTCGTCGATGGCGATCCGGAAAGTTCGTTCTCTGCGTCGATGTCCGACGATGGCAAGCGGGCAGTGGTCGAATTGCCAGACAGGGAGGGTGCGCTGAAAGTCGTCAATCCATGGACCGGCGACCTCGTGAAGAAGCTTCAGGTCGGAACCGACGTGGAAGAAGCGCTCCTGTCTCCTGACGGCGGCAATGTTGTTCTGACCCACTCAACCGGGACCGTCGATCTCTGGAACGTCGGAACGCAGACGCGGCATGAACTCGGCAGATTCGACGATCCCTCCATTCAATTTTCGACCGACGGCAAGCTCATTGCCGTGACCGCGGATGACCAGGTCGTGCTGATCCGGACCGCGGACGCCACAAATCTTGCAACTCTCGCTCACGGCTCCAGCGATCCGGATGCGGTCGCTGTCGATGATGAGCATTCGCTTGCCTACGTCTCTGACGATGCGGGCCATATCAGGATCTACAACGCGGCCCCCGGCGGAGCGGTCGCGAAACGTTTTGGCGGCCATCATGCTATTGCGGACGCATCGTTCGTCGGAGACCAGGCGGTCCTCACCCAGGATTGGTCGGGAATTGTCCGCGTCTTCGACCTGGCAACGCAGGCGGTCAAGCATGTCCGGCCGGCAGGCAGCACAGACCCGCTGGCGGAATCATTCTACCGGGCAGGCAGCCACCTGATCGTCCTGAACGGTCCGATGCTTGAGGTTCTCAATGCCGCTGACCTCTCGCGGGTCTACCGCAAAGGGCTTGCCTCGCAGATCCGGGGTATCGGGATGGACCCTGACGGCAGATGGTTCGTCACGACGACCGCGAAAGGGGCCATCGATCTCTGGACCCCGACGGGATATGCCAAACCTGTCGTTCCAGAGGGAAGGGACGGGGCGGCCGGATTCGCAGAGGACATATCGGTCAATCGCGCCGGCACGCTCTTTACGGTCAAGATGGCCAACCATACGACCGCGACGTTCGCTTCCGCCGGTGACCGTCTCGGACCTCCGGTAAGAGGCACCGGCACCATCGTGTGGTTGCAGGACGATCTTTCCTACATCACCTTGCCTGACGGTGCTATCGATCGCGATCATGCCGATCAACTCGTCGTCTGGGACCCAAAACTTGGACAGGTGAAGCTCAAGTCGCCGTCGCTGCCGTCCATCGTACGATCGGCGCAGCCTGATCAAAGAACGCCCATGGTGGCCTTGGGCCTGCACAATGGCCAGGTCGCCCTTTGGAATACAGCGACCAATACCATCGATCATACATGGTCGATCGGCCGCTCGCCGATCACACAGACGGAATGGTCGCCTGATGGCAAATGGCTGGTGACATCGGACTTCTCCAAGACCGCCATCATCGATCCGGAAACCGGCAAGGTGTTTCAAACGATCGACCAGGCCGTCGGTCAAGATCCAGCCCATATGGCCGAGCTCCGAAGAAACGTGCAGGGAGCATTGTCCTTGGCTCAAGGCCGCATCAGGTCTATCGCGTTCTCGCCGGATTCACGTCGCCTCGCCATCATCAATGCGTCCGGCACGGACATCAGCGTGATCGATATCGCCAGCAGGAGCCTGATCGCGCGTTTCCGGACCGAGAACGAAGAAGACAAGGATGCCCAGGACGCGCCTCCGCCCAGCGTGCAATTCTCGGAGAACGCAGACGCGATATTGTCGACACATATCGGTCAATCGGCCAGGATCTGGCGCATCTGGCACGATGTGGACAAGCTGATCGCCGCGGCGTGCGGCGCCTTTCCCGGTGTCTTGGGCCCCGAGGAGCGGGCGGATCTGAATCTGGAGGAGACTTCCGTCAATCCTTGCGCGCCGACCCGCAGCGCGCAAGCCACCTCGCCCTGACCTTCTCCGGAAAAGCGGGCGGGGACTCATGAGTCTGTCAACGGCGCGTTTGTGTCTCGACGCCTGTTGCGGAGTGCCTTGCGAAACACCCGGTCGGTCGCCATGAAGCGGGCCAGCATCGGCTCGATCAGTTTGGTGGGATCGACCGGCTGTTGCCTCTGCGACGACAACACCTCGCTGTAAGCAACGAGATCGCGATGGACCGTGGCTGACACCTCGAATGTGACCTTGACCGGTTTGTCGTCCAGCGGCGCCGCCAGCTTCAGTTTGCTCATGATGGCCTCCTCATGCCTTGTAGGGCGCCAGGATCAGGTCGCGGTTGACGATCACCCGCACCGGGAAGCCGGGGCGGATCGTCAGCGTCGGCTGTACGTTGAGCTGCCGGCGCACTAGCGTCTGTCCGGTCTGGTTCACCGTGTCCTGGGTGCCGGTGCGAAGCGCCTGCACCAGCGAATTGTCTCCGTTCAGGACAAGCTCGCTGCCGATCCCGAGCAGGGTCGAGATCGCCGCCGCCTTGACCAGATTGCTCCAGTGATAATCGACCTCGTCCTCAAGGCCGGCATAGCCGGCGCTGTCGGCGCCGGACTGACGCTCCAGCACGATCGAGGTGCCGTTGGGCATGATGATCCTGTTCCAGACCAGGAGCACCCGCGACTGTCCGAACGAGATCTGGCTGTCGTACTGGCCGATCAGCCGCGCGCCTTGCGGCACCAGCAGATACTTGCCGGTCGGGCTGTCATAGACGTTCTCGGTCGTCTGTGCCGTGATCTCGCCGGGCAGGTCGGAGCGGATTCCGGTGATCAAGGCGGCGGGAATGACAGCGCCCGCCTGCACCACATAGCGCGATGGGGGTTTGGTCAGACGGTCCGGGCTCAGCGTGCGCTTGTCCGGCGTCGCGGTGACGAAGGCGATCTTGCGGTCCTGCACGTTCTGCAGCGACTCCGGATCGAGCGGCGGCTTGGTGTCGCTACCGGCCGATGCCGTCTCCGCCGATGCTGGATGCTGCATCGGCTCCGGCGCGCGCACGCCAGTCGTACTGAAGAGCTTGCTGACCCGCGCCGCGTCATTCTCCTGCGCGGTGCGCTGTTCGTCCGGCGACAGACCTTGCGCGCGCAGGATCGGCCTTCCAAGGTCGCCGGGAAGGGGAGGACCGAGTTGCGGGGCGGCCGGGGAAGGTGCGGGCGGCGGCGTCTGCGGCAGGCCGGTATAGTCTTTCGGCAGCTTCGAGAGTTCGTCGGCCGTGGTCTTGTGGTCGGTGTTATAGAGTTCGCCGCTCTCCTGGCGCGGGCCGCGCGATTGCAGCGCCCACAGGACGGCGCCACACACCACAATGGTGACGCCGGCGCCGAGCACGGCGATCACCTTACGCGACAGTCGCGTCACCCGCGGCCGATCCGGCCGCAGACGAAGCTCCGCCGCAAGACGTTCGTCGGGAGAAGGATGCGGATCGCTCACTACAGCCTCCATCCGTCGGTGCGCACGATCCGGACCTTCTGCTGGCCGTCGCCGCCAAGGCGAAGCTCGGCCGCAGCGAACAGCCGGTCGACGATGTAGTAGTTCTGCCGGGTACGATAGTTGACAAGCTCGGTGCCGCCGTCGGCGCCGATGACAAACAAAGGCGGCATCTCGCCCTGGCTGATGCCGCGGGCGAACTCGATATAGACCTTGGTGCCGTCGTCGAAGACTTGCGTCGGCCGCCACGGCGGATTGTCGCCCTCGATCGCATAACGAAAGCGCAGTTTGCCGAGGTCGATGCCGCTGTCGATCGGCGCGGCCACGTCCGCCGCTTCGGCCTGACGGCGCAGCGCGATCAGTTGATCCTGCGGGTATTGCCACGATACCGAAGCCATATAGGTCTTCTCGGTCGAGCGCAGCTCCATGAGGTACGTGCGGCGGTCGGTGTTGATGACGAGGTTCGTGGTCAGTTCCGAGCGCGTCGGCTTGGCCAGAATATGGATGCGCTTGCTGGTGCCTGTCCCGCTCTCGGTATCGCCGATCACCCAGCGCACGGTGTCGCCGGCCGCGACCGGTCCGGAGCCGACCAGTTGCTCGCCGGGCTGCAGCGCGATGTCGGTGATCTGACCGGGCGCGGTATAGACCTGATAGAGCGCGCCGTCGGAGTAAGGATAGACCTGGACCGCGTTGAGATAGCCATGTCGTGTTGGCTGCACGCGCGCGGCATCATTGGCCTTGGCGACGCGCTCCTTCGGATCCTTCGGCTCAAGTTTCGAGCTCGCCTTTCCCGGCAGCGGCTTGAGCTGCCCGGGAAGGGGAAGAGGCTTGGCGACCTCCACGACTTGGATCGGCTTGGGCGGATCGGCCTGCAGCACCGCCGGTTCCGGATCGTCATAACTGATCTGGGGTGGCTTCCACTGATTGGCGCAGCCGGCGACCGGCACGGTAACGAATATAATGTGTAGCAGGGACCGGGGTCGCATCAGCCAAGCTCCTTTGACCAGTTGATGGCGTGAATGAAGATGCCGAGCGGATTCTTCCGCAGGCGGTCGGCGTCGCGCGGCGGGGCGATCACGACGGTGAGGATCGCGCTCCAGCGCTCGGTCGAGCTAAGCGACCCGTTCTCGTAGCGTCGTTCGATCCAGCTCAGCCGGAACGAATCCGGCGAGGCGCGGATCACGCTGGAGACATCGAGACTGATCTGAACCTTGCCGACCTGGGCGAAGGGATCGTTGTTGCGGGCATAGTCGTTCAGCGCGATCGCGCCGCGATCGGTGACGAAGGCGTAGGCCGATAGCCAGTTCTGGCGCACGATCACCGGGTCGATCGGAATCGCGCGCACCTGTTCGATAAAGCGCGCCAGATGCCAGGCGACCTGGCCATCCGTCGGCTTGTAGTCGGCAACGGCCGGCGCGATCGCCTGGGCCTGACCGAGCTGGTCGACCTGCACCACCCAGGGCACGATGGTGCCGCGTGTGGCCTGCCAGACCAGCGCGCCGGCGAGACCGGTGGCCAGCGCAAGATTGCCGAAGGCGATCAGTCGCCAATTCCTGGCCTGCACCCGGGCCGAGCCGATGCGCTCGTCCCAGACCTGGGCTGCTTTCTGGTAGGGCGTCTCCGGCACGGGCGTCGTGCCATAGCGCAGGCTCGGGCGAGAAAACGGTGTCATCAGC
>JAEYRD010000049.1 GCA_023435725.1 Pseudomonadota bacterium
ATTCCGCGGCGCCCCATCCGGGCTACGGATTCTAGGGCCCGGTTCTGCGCAGCAACGCCAAGAGCGTTGCAGCGCGCCCGGGACACGAGAGCTGCCCGTTCCGCGGCCCCCCGTCATTGCGAGGAACGCTTGCGACGAAGCAATCCAGACTGTCGCCGTGGAGGGATTCTGGATTGCTTCGCTGCGCTCGCAATAACGAGAAGCGAGATTCGCCTCCCCTACCTCAACCCGAACCAGAGCGTCGCGATGCCGAGGAAGGAGAAGAAGCCGACGACATCGGTTACCGTGGTGACGAACGTGCCGGAGGCCACCGCCGGATCGGCCCTGACGCGTTCGAGCGCCATCGGGATCAGGATGCCGCCGAGCGCGCCGGCGACGAGGTTGCAGATGATCGCGAGCCCGATCACGAAGCCGAGGCCCGGGATCTTGAACCACGCCACCGCCGCGATGCCTGTAATCACGGCGAAGGCGAGCCCGTTGACGAGGCCGACCAGCGTCTCGCGCATCACCACGCGCCAGGCGTTGAAGGAGCCCAGCTCGCGGGTCGCAAGCGCGCGCACCGCGACCGTCATGGTCTGGGTCGCGGCATTGCCGCCCTGGCTCGCCACGATCGGCGCGAGCACGGCGAGCGCTACCATCTTCTCGAGCTGGCCCTCGAACAGGCCGAGCACGGAGGAGGCCAGGAAAGCGGTGGCGAGATTGACCAGCAGCCAGTTGAAGCGGCCGCGCGCAATCGTCAGAAAGGTGTCCGACAGCCGTTCGTCGCTGGTGACGCCGCCGAGCGCCTTGAGGTCCTCGTCCGCCTCTTCCTCGATGACGTCAACGACGTCGTCGACAGTAATGACGCCGACGAGGCGGTCCTGGGTATCGAGCACCGGCGCGGCGACGAGATTGTACTTGCCGAACATGCGCGCCACCTCCTCTTGGTCCTCCAGGACGGAGACGCGGCGGCGATCCTCGTCGGTAAGCTCGGTGAGCGGCACCGGGCGGCGCGCGCGCAGCAGCACGTCGAGCGGCACGGCGCCCTGCCAATGCCGGTCCTTGTCGACGACGTAGATCTCGTAGAAGCGGTCGGGCAGATCCGGCGTCTCGCGCATGTAGTCGATCGCCTGGCCCACGGTGAAATCCTGCGGCACGGCGATGAACTCGGTCTGCATCCGCCGGCCGGCGGAATTTTCCGGATACAGCAGGCTGCGCTCGAGCGCGACGCGCTCCTGCAAGGGCAGCTTCTCGAGGATCTCCTCCTGCTCCGCCTCGTCGAGGGTCTCCAGGAGCTCGACCGCATCGTCGGATTCAAGCTCGCGGACGCCCTCGGCGACCGTCTCCGGCGGCAGCTCCTCGAGGATCTCCTCGCGGACGGTCTCATCGACTTCGTTCAGTGCGGAGAAGTGGAAATCGCGTCCGGTCAGCTCGACCAGGCGGACGCGGTCGTCGGGCTCCAGGGCCGCGATCAAATCGCCGAGATCGGCCTCGTGCAGCTCTGCAACGCAGGCGCGCAGCGCGGCGCTGTCGCCGGCCGCGATCGCATGGGCAATTTCCTCCACGAATTCGTGACGAATTTCGCCGTCTTCATTGCGCATCGGCACGTGGTCGAGTACCGAGGCCTCGGTGGATGCGGCACCTTCGATATGTTGATCCATGGCGCGGCTCGCCGTTCGACAGATTGGAACGAGTGGTCTGAGCTGATGGTTCAGGCAATACCCACAAGGCAACAACGAGCGCAATGACAAAGATGCTTCGACTGAGATGGATGTCGGTGTCCATCGGCGCGGTCCTTGCTGCCCTCAGCTGCATCGCCCCGACTGAAGCCGCCGACTGCCCGCGCAAGGACGCGCTCGGCACCTCACGGGTGCTGAGCGTCGACGTCCAGACCACGCCGCGCGTGGGCTTGAAGAGCTTCCCGCAGACGCTGCCGCTCGCTGATCACGAGGTCGTCCTGACCTTCGACGACGGTCCGCACCCGCCGACGACATCGAAGGTGCTGGCGGCGCTGGCGCAGGAATGCGTGCGCGCGACCTTCTTTCTGATCGGCCTGCACGCCTCCGAACATCCTGACATGGTCAAGCGCATCGCGCGCGAGGGCCACACCATCGGCCATCACACCTGGTCGCATCCGTTCATGGCGCGAATCCCGTTCGACAAGGCCAAGGGTGAGATCGACCGCGGCATCGCGGCCAACGAGATGGCGCTGAAAGGAGTGTCGACCACGACGCCCTCGACGCCGTTCTTCCGCTTCCCCTATTTCGAGTCGACGCCGGCACAGCTCGACCTGCTGCAGTCGCGCGGCATCGTCGTGTTCGGGGCTGACCTCTGGGCCAGCGATTGGAACGAGATGACGCCGGAGCAGGAACTGAAGCTCGTCACCGAGCGCCTCGCCGCCGCCGGCAAGGGTATCATCCTATTCCACGACCCCAAGGCGCGAACCGCCGCAATCATGCCCGCTTTCCTGCGATATTTACGGGAGAACGGCTACCGCGTCGTCCACGTCGTGCCGGCGAGCACATCACAGAAGAATGCCGACGCGCATTGATGCCGGAATGTCACGCCAACGCAAAATGGGGTGATTTTGGGTCTATTAACAATCTGTTCATGCTACGCCATGCAAGGATGGAAGGGGACTTGCGCCTGAACCGTTCTTGGGCGTCTCCGACCTACTATGACGGCAATCGCATATGAGGGCAGACCGGGTTCATGATCGGAAGTAGCGTTGTTCTCCGGACGCGATCGTGGATCGTCCTGTGTTTCCTGACCGTCGGCTCGCCAGCGGCCCTTGCGGCTGACTGCCCCGGCCATCCGGACGCGCTCGGCACCTCCCGCACCCTCGTGGTCGATCCGCGCGAGCATCCGCGCATTGGCACGATGCAGTACCGCGAGACCCTGCCGCTGAAGGACCATGAGGTCGTCCTGACCTTCGATGACGGTCCCTTGCCGAAATATTCGAACCAGGTGCTCCAGATCCTCGCCGACGAGTGCATCAAGGCGACTTTCTTCATCATCGGCGGTCAGGCCAAGGCGAACCCCGAGGGCGTGCGCAAGCTGGTGGCGGCGGGCCACACCGTCGGCACCCACAGCATGAACCATCCGCTGACGTTCGATAGGATGCCGATCGAGAAGGCCGAGGCCGAGATCAACGGCGGCATCGAGTGGACCTCGGCCGCCATGACCGATCCGTCCAAGCTTGCGCCGTTCTTCCGGATCCCCGGCCTGATGCGCGCCGATGGCGTCGAGAACTATCTGATCTCGCGCGGCATCCAGGTCTGGAGCGCAGACTTCCCGGCCGACGACTGGCGCCACGTGTCGTCCGACCGCGTCTACCAGCTCGCGATCCAGCGGCTGGAGGCCAAGGGCAAGGGTATCCTGCTGCTGCACGACATCCAGGCCCGCACGGTGGCAGCGCTGCCGAAGATCATCCGCGACCTCAAGGCACGCGGCTATCGCATCGTGCATGTGGTGCCCACGACCGCCGATCGGCCGGCGACGCCGACCGCGCCGGTGGAATGGCTGCTGCATCCGCCGACGGAGACGGTGCCGATCGCACGCTGGCCGGGCATTCCGAACTTCGTGTTCACGCAGACCCAAACGCTTCCGGCGCCCTCTCTTGCCGATCTCAATGCGCAGACGGCGCATCAGCCGCTGCTGCCGCGCCGGACCAAGGCCCAGGTGGATGTCGCATCCACCCTGCCCGTGCCTGACCGTGATCTCTTTGCGATCCCGGAAGGCTCGATCGAGGTGCTGCTCTCCACGACCTTGTCGCGGCGTGCCGCAACGCGGCTGGCGATGGCGGCCCAGACGCCCCGTGGGGCCAAGGGCAAGGCCGGCAAGCCGCACGCGCCCCGGAGCGCGCAGGCCGCGCATGCCACACCGAATCCTGCCGCGCAGGCCAAGGGCACGACGCCCCGCCCGACCCACGTTGCCACCCGCGTGAAGAAGCGCGCCTGAAGCGCGATGAGATTGGGATCAATCGTTATCGCGCTTTAGGTTATTGTTTGAGCATGATCTTTCGGAAAACCGCTGCACACTTTTCCGGATCATGCTCCAGGCGCTTACTGCCGCATGATGTTGGCGACGCAGAGCAGCACGATCAGTGCCAGGAAGAACAGGTCCATATAGGACTTGCGCTCGCCGTCGCGGCGCAGTCGCGCAACGTCGGTCACGATCTGCTTGCGCGCCGGGGTTGCGCCCGAACCGTCATTGATCGGGGCCTGAAGGCGCTTCGCCTCAGCTTCGAGCTTCTCGATCTTCTGGAAAAAGTAGAACGCGCGCAGCGTCGAGGCCGCGCGCATGCCGGTATAGACCAGAACCAGGATCGCCAGGATCGCCCGGTTTGGATACTTCTCCATGAAGTTCAGGCTGAAATAGACCACCGCCAGAAACGCGAAGTTGGTGACGAAGCGGTAGGCGAAGCTAAGAAGGACCATGCTGGCTCCAGCCTTGATCGGTACGACCGTGGCTTTCTAGAATTCAGGGATATGGGTTGCAGGACGGAACAGCCGGCCTGAACGCGGCATGGCCCGTCTACGCCAACTTTGTTTCAACAAGGATTACGATCGCCCGCCGCTGGGCGCCTTTTCGCCACGCGCCTTGTTCCAAGTAAACGCGAGGTTGCCGCAGCTCGATGGAGATTCAACGCAAGCTACGGTACAGTGACACAGCCACCGCATGTGGGGTCTGCCGATGCCGAGGAAGGGAATCACGGGCCACGACGACTGGGTTCTCACCGAGGCCCTCGCGACCGCGCTCGTCGCGCTCGAGCAGCTCGAACCGAAGCACCGGCCGAACGCGCATATGGACGACATTCGCAAGATGCTCGCGAACGGCAAGGAGCCGGCTGCCGTGAGGCTGCACCTCGCCCAGGCCAAATGCCGCCTGTTTCCGGACACGGACCCGCTCGAGATCTACAAGGAGTACGGGATCGGCGAGGAGTATGGTTGAAGGCGTTTTCACGCCTATTGAGGGACGGCCGCTACCGGCTGCCCCTCACAGCCTCGCCTCAGCGAAAATGCCGGCGATCCAGTCGAGGAAGACGCGCAGGCGCAGCGCGAGCTGGCGGTTTTGCGGGTAGAGCACGGAGAGCGACGTCGGCGACGGCGGGTAGCCGGCCATCACCTCGACCAGCGCGCCGCTGGCGAGATCATCCGCAAAGCGATAGCGGGGGGCCTGCGCGAGGCCGAAGCCGAGCCGTGCGAGATCGGCCAGGGTGTCGGAATTGTTCACGCGCACCCGGCTCGGCAGCACGATTTGCCGAAGCGCGCCGGCGACGGAAAATTCCAGCGGCAGCACATCGCCGGTGCGCGAGGAAATGAACGCGACCATCTGATGTCCTTCGAGCGTATCCGGCGTCGCGGGCATGCCGTGGTGGGCGAGATAGGCCGGGCTGGCCACCGTGATCTCGGCAATCGTGCCGAGACGGCGCTGGATCATCCCGCTGTCATCAGGCTCACCCGACCGGATCACGCAATCAATGCCTTCGCGTACGAGATCGACCAGGCGGTCGCCCTGCCCGATCTGTAATTCGAGCTGCGGATAGCGTGCCAGAAATGCCGGCAGGTGCGGCAGGATGAACGTGCGGGTCAGCAAGGGATGCGCGTCGATGCGCAAAAGGCCGCGGGGTTGCGCATCGCGCATCGCGGCTTCCGCTTCCTCGACTTCTGCGAGGATGGCGACGCAGCGGCGATAATAGTCCTCACCATCGAGTGTCGGCGTGACGTGCCGCGTCGTCCGTTCGAGCAGCCGCGCGCCCAGACGCGCCTCGAGGCCGCGCAGGACCTCGCTCGCCGTCGAACGGGGAATGCCGAGGTCGGCAGCCGCAGCCGTAAAACTCTGCCGCTCGACGAGGCGGACGAACAGGCGCATGGCGTCAAAGCGGTCCATGGCCGATTGTTCACCACGGCCGACAAGTGATGGCAAGCTTCAGGTGATTATCCGGCCACAGCGACCAGCTATTCTCAGGTTCAAGATATTGAGAAGACATCAAGGAGACCCGCGATGACCAACCAACATCAGCGCGCTGCCATCGTCACCGGCGGCTCCCGCGGCATCGGCGCAGCGATCGCCCGCCGGCTGGCGCAGGACGGGGTCGCGGTTGCGATCAACTATGCGAGCGGCCGCGCCGCTGCCGGTGAACTCGTTGCCGAGATCGAGGCCGCGGGCGGACGGGCGATTGCCCTGCAGGCCGATCTTACCGATCCATCAACCCCGGCGCGGCTGTTCGATGCGGCCGAGGGTACCTTCGGCGGCGTCGACATCCTCGTCAACAATGCCGGAATCATGGAGCTCGGGCCGCTCGCCGAGGTGACTGATGAAGCCTTCGCGCGACAGATATCGATCAACCTCGAAAGCGTGTTCCGGTCCTTGCGCGAAGCGGCGCGGCGCCTGCGCGACGGCGGCCGCATCATCAGCTTCTCATCCAGCGTCATCGGTCTCTATCAGCCCGGCTACAGCGTCTACGCCGCCACAAAGGCCGCGGTCGAAGCCATGACCCACATCGTCGCCAAGGAGCTCGGCGGCCGCCGCATCACGGTCAATGCAGTCGCGCCCGGACCGGTCGAGACCCGGCTCTTCCTTGAGGGCAAGAGCGAGCAGCAGGTGCGCGCCATCGCCGCCATGAACCCGTTCGGCCGCCTCGGCCAGCCTGACGATATCGCAGGCGTCGTCGCCTTCCTCACCGGACGCGACAGTGGTTGGGTCAACGGCCAGATCATTCGGGCCAATGGCGGCGTGATCTGACACGCCGCACGACGCCTCGCACGGAGAGGGGCCAATTGTTGTGGGGGCAATTTCCGCCACGAGATAGCCCCCGAAAACCATGCGAAATCGAAGCTCGAGATGGCTTCTAATGCCTCACTTCGCGAGAATTTCCGCAGCGGCGCGATCCAGGATCGCGGCGATGCGGCGCGCTTCGGCGGAGTCGCAGCCGTGCTTGCTACGCAGCGCGCGCTTGAGGTCATGACGGGCGCGGTGCAGCTCGTCCGAGGCCCCACCGTCGAGATCGGCGACGCCAGCGAATGCTTCGCGCACCTCGTCCATGCGACGCCCGATCCGCGACAGCGCCTGAAGGATCGCGTCCGCCGTGGTGCGGTTCTCGGCCAGATGCGCCTCGCCCTGCGGCGTGATGCTGTAGAGCTTGCGGCCGCCATCCTGCGCGACGCTGCTGTGGCCGACCTCTTCGAGATAGGTCAGCGCCGGATAGATCACACCCGGGCTCGGCGTGTAGAAGCCGTCGGAGCGTTCCTCGATGATCTTGATCAGCTCGTAGCCATGCGCCGGCTTCTCGGCCAGCAGCGCCAGGATCACCAGCTGGAGGTCCTGCGAGGACAGCCTTCGTGCGCCGGGAAAGTCGCCGCCCGGGCCGCGCCCGAAAAAGCCATGCCCGCCGCGGCCGAAGCGCTGCCGCCCGCCGCCGTGGCGGCCCATGGCGAAGTGGGCGAAATGCCCGAAATGGAAGTCTCTGTGGTCTCGTCCGTGGTGCATATCGTAAGTCCTTTTACAAAATATATCTTACGATATAATTTTCGATAGAGAGGCCGCAACCCACAAGTCTGTGATCGAGCAGCGTGGCGCCGGTCCCACGCCGGAGACCGACGCCGCCAGCGCGGCGTTATTCGGCAGCTTCGCTGTGGGGAACGCCCTGCTCGGTTTCGAGCTGGAGAATGTCGTTGAAGCGATTGAAGGCGCCGCACAGTGCGATGCGCCAGGTCAGCTCGACGATCTGGGCTTCCGAGAAATGCGCTCGGAGGCGCGCAAAGATCTCGTCGCGCGTCTTGTTCCAGTTGTTGGTGACGGCGATGGAATATTCGACGACGAGCTTGTCGAGCTCATCGAGCTCGGGATGATCCTTGTAGTCGACGAGGCGCGCGGCGCCCTCCTCCGACACGCCCTGCACTGCCAGCTTTGGCGCGTGGTGAGAAACACAGTAGTCGCATTTGTTGAGCAGCGAGACCGTGACCAGCGCAAGCTCGAGATGGCGCTTCGAAATCGTGCCTTCGCTCGCGAGATCGACCAGCAGCGACCACATGTGCTTGAAGATCGGCGCGCGGTGGGCCATGACGCCAGCCTGGTTCTCGAACGCGCCGTAGGTCGTCATCTTGTCCCACAGCGGCTTCAGCGCTTCCGGCAGGTCGTCCCTGGTCTTGATCGAAACTCGCGACATGACATTCCATCCCTGGTTGGCGGGCGCATGCTGCCATAACGGCGCGCCGCTGTCCCCGTTCGCGGTTGCGACCGCATGACACCCAAGACATTCGAAGCACGCTGTCTGCGCCTGCCCGCCGTCACCAAGGTGGTGCAGTGGGAGGGCACTTCCGTGTTCAAGGTCGGCGGCAAGATGTTCGCGCTCGGCGGCGGCTTTGCTACGCGCTCCGGCGGCTACATGTTCAAGGCCTCGAACATGGCCTATGCGATGCTGATCGAGCACGGCCTGGCGCGGCCGGCGCCTTATCTGGCACGGGCCAAATGGGTGCAGCTCATCGGCAACAACGCGCTACCCGATGCGGAGCTCACGGCCTATCTCGCGCAGGCCCACACGCTGATCGCCGCAAAGCTCACGCGCAAATCGCGCAAGGCGCTGGGGTTGGACTAACTGCAAGCGCCGGGGCGTCGCGCCTCAAGACATGTCCTCTACGGCCGTGCAGGTGCGCGTCGATCTCGCCCCCGGGCGTGGCGTTCGGCCGGCACACCCATCCCGGCGAAGAGATCATCTACGTGCTGGCGGGCGCCATCGAATACGACGTCGAAGGCAGGCCGCCGGTGACGCTGAAGGCGGGCGATGTGCTTTTCATCCCGGCCGGGACGGTACATGCGGCGAAGAACGTCGGCCAGAATACGGCGAGCGAGCTTGCGACCTACACCGTCGCCAAGGACGAGCCGCTGCTGACGCTGGCGGAGTGATCCCGGCCATTCCGATTGACCCGGAGCACATATCTGACTAAAGTCAGATATATGCTTGACCCGGTCTCCCGCGTCCGCCGCTTCAACCGCGCCGTCACCTCTGCCGTCGGCGCGCTCGATACCTCGTTTCTCGGACGCGGCCGGCCGCTCGGAGCCGCGCGCGTGCTCAATGCGATCGGGCACGGGCGTTCGGACGTGGCCGAGATCCGTGACTATCTCGGCCTCGATTCCGGGCTGATGAGCCGGCTATTGCGCAGCCTCGAGGACGAAGGGCTGATCGAGACCAATGCACATGCGGACGACGCACGCCGCCGCGTGGCCAAACTGACTCGCGCGGGCCGGCGCGAATTCGCGGCATATGAGGCGCTGTCTAACGCGCAGGCCGAGGGCTTCCTCGAGCAGCATGCGCAGCGCGATGCACTGCTGACGGCGATGGACTTGATTGCCTCCGCATTGACGCGTGATCGCGTCGCGTTGGAGGAGATGGACCCGCAGAGCGACGAAGCGCGCTATTGCCTCGGCGAGTACTATTCCGAGCTCGGCCGCCGCTTCAAACAGGGTTTTGACGTCTCGCTGTCGCGCGATCCCGATGCCAAGGACATGCGCCGCCCGCGCGGGACGTTCATCGTCGCAATGTCGGACACGCTGCCGATTGGCTGCGTTGGGCTGAAGGGAACGGATCACGGCTACGCCGAGATCAAGCGTCTCTGGGTCGCCCCCGCCGCGCGCGGATTGCGGCTCGGCCGGCGCCTGATGGACGCGGCCGAGGATGCTGCACGCGAGCTTGGTATCACGCTGCTGCGGCTCGACACCAACAGCGCGCTGCCCGAAGCCGGCCAGCTCTACCGCACCACCGGCTGGCGCGAGATCCCTCGCTTCAACGATGATCCCTATCCGGATTTGTTCTTCGAAAAGCGTCTCTGAGCGAGTCGCTCAAGCCCTCCTGCCGCGTTAGTGCTCGGAACCGCAGGAGAATTGCCATGACAAGATCCGACCTCGCCGACATCTACCGCGACTACATCGCCTGCCTGAACCGGCAGGATTGGCCGGCGCTCGGACAGTTCGTGCATGATGACGTCGCCCGCAACGCGCGGCCACTCGGCCTGTCAGGCTATCGCGCCATGCTGGAGCAGGACTTTCGCGAAATTCCGGACCTGCGTTTCAACATCGAGTTGCTGATCTCCGATCCACCCGACATCGCTGCCCGGCTGAAATTCGATTGCACGCCGGTCGGGACGTTCCTTGGGCTTGCCGTCAACGGCAAGCCCGTGTCGTTCTGCGAAAACGTGTTCTACCGGTTCCGCGACGGCAAGATCTGGCAGGTGTGGTCGGTCGTCGACAAGGCCGCGATCGAAGCGCAGCTCTGACGCCGCGCCTCGACGATCCCAATCACGCTGTCGCCGGCGCCGCCTCGCCTTGCGGCTTTGCGAACGGGCGGAACATCATCGCCATCAGGAAGGCACCGAGGCCCATCGCCCAGGAGCCGATATAGAGCCAGGCGTAGCTGGAGAACGCATCGTAGATCAGGCCGCCGGCGAGCGGCCCGGTCGCCATGCCGAGGCTGCCGGCCATCGCCGTGCCGCCGATCACCGTGCCCATCATCCGCAGCGGGAAGTTCTCGCGGGCGAGCACCGCATAGAGCGGCATGGTGCCGGCATAGATGAAGCCGAAGACAGCTCCGACCGCGTAGAACGTCGCAAGCTGATGCGCAAAGACATAAGCGAGCGCGCCGAATGCCTGCAGCAGGAGGCCCGAGACCAGCACGCGCTTGGCGCCGAAGCGGTCGCCCATCAGGCCGAAAGCGATGCGGCCGCCCATGCCGGCAAAGCCCTCGACGCTGTAGATCGTCACCGCCGCGATCAGCGGAATGCCGCAGCTCACGGCATAGCTGACGGTGTGGATGATCGGGCCGGAATGGGTGGCACAGCAGAAGAAGTTGGTCGCGAGCAGGATCAGGAATTGCGGCGAGCGCAGCGCCTCGGCCATCGACATCTCGGAATGCACGGCTCCCTCGCCCGACGGCGCGGCCACGGCGTGCGCGAGCGCGGGCGGACGGCGCACCAGCAGCGACACCGGGATCATGATGGCCCCGACCACCAGCGCCACGATCTGCATCGAGGTGCGCCAGTCGTGGTTGGAAACGAGCCAAGCCGCGAGTGGCGACATCGTCATCGGCGCCATGCCCATGCCGGCCGACACCAGCGACACCGCAAGGCTGCGATGGGTTTCGAACCACCCGGTGACCGTCGCCATCATCGGCGCGAAGATCGCCGCACAGGACGCGCCGACCAAGAGGCCGAACACGAACTGGAACACCAGAAGCGAGGTCGCATGACTCGCCGCGAACAGGCTGAGGGACAGCACGGTCGATCCCGTCAGCACCACCGGCAACGGCCCGAACCTGTCGGAGAGCGTCCCCCAGGCCATGCTGGTGAAGGCCATCGCCAGAAAGCCGATCGTCATCGCGCTGGAAATGCCGGTCACCGACCAGCCGGTGTCGTTGGCGATCGGCTTCAGGAACACCGGCAGCGAGAACATGCCGCCGATCGCGACGCAGCCAAGCAGGCCGCCCGCCGCGACGATCACCCAGCGATAGTTGGAGGAGTTCATGTTGGTCTCCCGTCAGGTCTCTCTGGGTGGAAGACGATTGGGAACGGCGCGGACCGACAGGACGAGTGTACTTTAATTCGCGGGGCTCGAATAAAAACATCGAAAACAACCCCATGCACAGTAGCCGGCCCCTGCGGGATCAAGGACTTACGATGCCACCAACTTGCCATGCCGTTGATTTGCGATGCCGGGCTGTGATTTGACTCGTCGGGCAACACACCGGCACGATGTCATCGTCCCGCCAACACGGTCGCTTCACCCCACCTGAGTCAGCTTGGCGCGCCGGCGCCACTCGCTGACGGTGAGCCATATTGCCGAGACCAGGAAATAGAGCGCACCGACTGCGGCATAGCCCGCAACATTCGCGATCGACGGCACCACGGGCATCGAGGCCTGGACGATGAAGAAGCCGCCTGCAAGGGCCGACTGCGCACCGCTGAGCACCATGGCCCACTGCGCGCCAGAACTCTTCCAGCGCCGGAGTGCCGTTCCCAACTGGAGCAATCCGGACAGGATCGCCCAGGCCCCGAAGACTCCGAGCACCCGGTTCATGCTCATCTGCAAGGCGAGAAGAACTGCGATCGTGGTTGCCAGACTGACCACAACGTTGAGAACCTGCGTGCGGTTTTGCTTCAACCCACCGCTGCGCAACGCGTCCACGAAGTTAGCTGCGGCGTCCCATGCCGGATAGAGCACGAGCAAGGCAGCGGCGATCACCGCGGATGACGGGCCGACTGAAAACGCGGCAACGACCCAGGCGACAGAGAACGCCGCCCGCAGGAAGTAGTATTGCTTCAGCCATCGCTCGCGATCGGCAAGAACGAGGTCCATTTGATGATGCGTCATTGCATTTTCTCCTTTACCTACTAGTTGGTAGTTTTCGCACGCGCGCGAAATCGCCTTCGCCCCGGATTGCCTGCGGGGTGTCGTTATCGTCTCGCCAATGTCTCTCAGTGTTTGGCTGACAGCCGATCCAGCAGCGGCCCGGTGATCACGCCGAACATTTTGGGATCGCCATAGGCGCGCGCCGACAGCATCGCGCCGTGGATCGTCGCCATGAATCCTTCAGCCTCGACCTTCGCTGTGCTCGAGAGCTGCAGCCGCCCCTTTCGCTTGCCGCGCTCCATCACCGACGTCAGCCACGAAGCCAGCGAACGGAAGTGCGCCCGGACTTCAAGCGCCACCTCTTCAGGCAGTATCGGAAGCTCGCTGGCAAGCAGCGCACAGACGCAGAACGGAGCCGTCGCATCATTGATGCACGCCTCCCAGTACGCGACATAGTTTTTGAGCTGTTCGCGCGGGTCAGGGATATTGCGCTCGAGTCCCGCCAGTCCCGCCTCGGCTTCCTCGCGGTAGCGCGACACGAGGGTGCGGACCAGATCGACCTTGCTGGCGAAGTGGTGATGGATGCTCGGCTTGCGGATGCCGACGACTTCGGCCACGTCGGCGTAGCTGAAACCGTTGTAGCCGCCCGCGATGATCAGCGAGCGTGCGCAGGCCAGGATGTCGTCGGCAGTCGAGGAAACGTTGGTCATGGCCAGTTAACTACCTTCCAGTTGGTAGGCGGTCAAGAACCGGGTGATTCAACCATCCGTGAGTGGTAGGAGCCTGCATGACCATCCGCCCCCTCGTCCGCTACCCAGACCGCCGCCTCGCGATCCCGGCACGGCCCGTCACTGCATTCGACGATTCCTTGCGTGAGCTTGCAACGGATCTTCTGGAGACCATGCGCGCCGCGCCCGGCATCGGCATCACGGCGCCGCATATCGGCGTGCCCCTGCGCGTCGTCGTACTCGAGCTCGACGCCAAGGACGGCGTGCAGACCTACGTCAATCCTAGAATCGAATGGGCCTCGCCCGAGATGATCATGCACCGCGAGGGCAGCGTCTCGATGCCCGGCGTCAACGACGAGGTGCAACGCCACGCGCGCGTGCGGGTCAACTATCGGGATCTCGACGGCAACACACGAACCGAAGAGTCGGAGGCCCTGCGCGCCGTGTGTCACCAGCACGAGATCGACCAGCTCGACGGCATGTTCTGGATCCAGCGGCTGTCGCGGCTGAAGCGGGAGCGGCTGATCAAGAAGTTCGAGAAGATGTCGCGCGGATGATGATGCGTATCCATCGTCCCGTCCGTCTTCTTGATGCGGTGAGCTACTTCGGAGCGTGACCCAGAACTTCCATGCGCATCACCTTGACCCCGCCATCTGCGAGCTCCGGCAGCCTGGCGAACCACTGCTTGACGTAGGGCGTGGCATTGTGGGCGTCGAAGTCAGCCCGATTGGCGAAAACCTCGTAGAAGATGAAATGCCCAGGCGCCTCGCGATCCTCCTGCAGAAAATAGACAAGATTGTTGGGATCGCTCCGAACCAGCGAGACGAGCGGCAAGGTTGCAGCTCGGAGCTCCGCCTCCTTCCCTGGCCTGGCCCGAACCTCGGCAAGGATCGAATAGGCTCCTGCAGGAATTTGCGCGTAGCGAATTCCGGTCGACTCTTCAGCCACCGCCGGGAGCGGCATGAGAAGGTCGGCCGCAATGAACGCGCTCCACAGAAATGCAACGCTGGTCCTGTATCTCATTCCCGTCTCCCGCCGGATCACTGCACGCCGAGCGCGCGCCGCCGAGCCGAAAGCGCGTCGGCAAAGCGCTGCTTGACCGGACCAAGCGCCTTCACGAATTCGAGCTGCTCACCTTCCGGTCCCTTGCAATAGATGAGTTCCCAGCCATCCGACGGAGCCGCCGTCACCTTGTTGGTATGGGTGCTTTCCGGCGCGGCCAGTCGCTCCTGTTCCGTGGAGACCCGGATCGTGCGGTTGGCGCGGACCTGGGTCATGCCGCGACGGGCGGATTCGGCTTCGAGGTCCGTGATGAACTTGTTGAAGTCGACGTCGTCGCGCACATAGAAGCAGATGTGCATCATCCGCGGGAAGGCCGGGCTCATGTTGTGCACCGGCTCCGCGAAGGCGTTGGGTCCCCCCATCGGCTGGTCGGCGTCGCGATATTGCAGAAGCTCGATCACGACATTGTCGAACTGGACGAAGCGAACGTCGAGCCGCTGCGCGCCGCCACGAAGATCGGGCACGCCGATGGTGCGCGGATTGACGGCAAGCTCGTTCGCCCGGATCTCCTGGTCCGCCAGCAGCGTGTTCTGGACCGCATCGCCCTGAAAGTCGCCGTGGCGGAACACCTCCGTCCCACCGAGCACCTGGGTATAGAATTCGAAGGCGCGCTCCATGTTCTGCACTGTCAGCCCAAAATGCTGGACCCCCTGCAACCGCGTGCCGAGCGGCCCGCTGTTGCGGGTCGCAGGATCCGTACGATCGGTCCCCTGGGCGGATGCGGGCGCGACGAGGGCACCGCCCGATGCCACGATGCCGGTCATCACTGCAGCGCCGGTCGAAAGAAGCATGTCGCGGCGACCCGAATCCGCCAGATCACGCTTTTCATTCTCACTCATAGACCTTCTCCTGTTAGCCGGCGCAGCGACCGTCATGATCGCTGAGCGCTCTCAAGCCGTCGTCATAGATCTGCTGAAAGATTTTCGAGATGTCGGCGTCGGTCACGTCGGTGCGGCGTTCGACGACGATGAGAGGCCATCGGTCGTTGCGACTATGCAACTCGCAGGCATCGCGCCTTCGATTCCCCATCGTCTCGAAACCCACGATCGCCCCGCAAGCCGACAAACTTTTGCAGGCGGACCTTGATGGATGCGTACAGGAGCTTCAACCAACAGTGCCCGGGCCGTTTCGCAAAAGAACGACAATCAACGGCCACGAGGCTGGGGATCATGGCACGGCTTGCGACCGTACGACGCAGGCCGCCGCCAGTGGCTGCTATTTCAGCGGCAGAAAAAGTTCCGCAACTGTCTCATGCTCCGGCACTTCCGGGAAGAAGCTCAGCCGCTGGCAGTAGATCGGGAAGTCGCGCGCTTCCTCGCCGCTGGCCGGAAGCCAGTCGCGATAGAGATAGAGCGCGGCGGGCTCCAGATTGTCGGTGTAGCCGACGACGCGCAGCACGGCGCAGCGTCCACCAGGAATCTCGCCGGGCTTGATCTCTTCGCCATTCGCCTCGATCGGCTGGTCGGTCCCGACGCAGAGGTCCACGCTATAATCGGCGGGCGAGGCAGGACGCCGCTCGGAACGCCAGACATTGAAGGTCGGGCTTGTGCTGGGATGCAGGCCGGCGGACCTGCGCCACGCGATGAACCGATTGATGGTGGCACGAAGCGTCGCCGGGTCGCCTCGGTGCTCCATGATGGCCACCTTTGTGGTGGGCACATCGCGGATCATCACGTCGTCGGTGGTAAAGGTCTTCTGCATGAGCTTGCTCCTCGCAATATCGAGAGGCCCGAAGGCCGCAAGCCACGGCTCCCAGTCGGGAGATTTCCGGAACGATGACGGCGATTGCCCGAACCGTTGCCGAAAGGCGCGGGCGAAGGCATCCGGTGCAGCGTAGCCGGCATCCATCGCTATGTCCGTGACGCCGAGGGCGTCCATGTAGGCCAGCTGATGCGAAGCGCGCTTCATACGGGCCAGCTGGACATAACGATGCACTGACAACCCGAAAGTCGCCGTGAACTGCCGGTGAAAATGAAATTTCGAGAAGGCCGCAACGCCGCTCAGCGTTTCCAGGTCCAGATCGCTGTCGAGATGCCGGTCGATATGGTCCAGCACCCGCCGCATCCGGTCCTGATAGTTTTGCAGCGCCGCCTTCATCGTCCCTCCTCCGTGGCGGCTCCAGTTAGGCGCTGACGGTCACAACGCGCTCGACCGATCTTGCGGTTTGGAACGCGTAGGATAGGTAGAGCGCAGCGAAACCCATCGGCTTCTTTGCGGAGGGGCGATGATGGGTTTCGCTGCGCTCTACCCATCCTACAAGCTACGCAACCCGCCCCTACCCGCCCGCCATCAGCGCCTTCGCCAGCGCCATGTAGGCCGGCAGCGTCACGGGATCGTTGGCGGCGTTACCCGCCACGGGGTGCGATGCGTAGCGCGCGATCACCACCTCGGCCTTGGGATCGATGTAGATGCCCTGGCCGTAAACGCCGCGCGCCATGTAGGCGCCGTGGGCATTGTGCGTGACCCACCATTGATTGCGGTAGGACGCACCGGGCAAGGTGGTATAGCCGGCCGGCTTGAACCTCTCGGGATCACCGCCGCGCGCGATGTCTTCGACGACGGTTTCAGGCACGATCTGGCGGCCGTTGAAGCGGCCGTGATTGCGCATGGTCTCGCCGAAGCGGGCGAGATCGCGAAGCGTGGTAGAGAGGCCGCCACCGCCGCTCTCGGTGCCGATGCGATCGACGTGATAGTGCGCGTCCTCCTCCGCACCCATGGGAGTCCAGATGCGCTCGGAGAGAAGGTCTGATAGCGTCATGCCGCTCGCGCGCCTGATGATCCAGGCCAGCACGTCGGTATTGACGGTCTTGTAGGCGAAGGCCTTGCCGTGCTCGCCCTGCTTCTTTTGCGCAATGAGGAAATCGAAAATATTGGTCGCGCCGTCATAGCCCTCCGGGATCGGCGCCATGCCGTTCGCCCGCCGCAGCCCCCACACGTCCGAATTCTTGTCGGTGTAAACTTCCGTGTAGGCGAGCCCGGTGGTCATATCCATGGCCTCGTGCACGCGCGCATCGCTAAACGCGCTCGCCTTCAGCTCCGGCACATAGTCGGTGATCGGCGCCTGCGGATCGATCTTGCCCTCCGCAATCAGGATGCCGGCCAGCGTGCCGGTGAACGACTTCGTCACCGACATCGCGATATGAGGCTTGTGCGGCTTCAGCGCACCAAAGTAGCGCTCATAGATCAGCTTGCCCCGATGCAGCACGGCGATGCCGTCGGCATAGGTCTCCTCCAGCATCTTCGCGAACGTCATGGGCCGGCCGTCCATGGTGGTCGAGGCGACCTCGCCGATGTCATGATCCTGGCGCGGCAGCACCGACGCCGGCCCTGCCCCGCGCCAGACATTCACGGTCGGCACCAGCTGACGGATGTTGCTCCACGCCCAGCGCAGCTCGGGGAAGCTGCGGAAGGAGCCGTCTTGGAAGGTGATGGTGCGGGCGGGTGCGGGCGGGAAGCCGCGCATCCAGCCGAGGGATTCGGGGTCGGTTTCGGCGGAGGTTTGTTGGCTGGCGTTGGGCTGGACTGGCATGAACACTGGCTCCGAGGCGGACGCTCACGTCGTATCATGAGAGCACGTGCCCCACATCCAGCGTTTGCGCGGAGGAGATCGTCGCTCCGACGTCTGTTAACGCTACTAGACTTTCCGATACGCGAACATGCTGGTCTCGTAGGGGAATGCGATCTCACCGCCCTTGGCTAGTTCGGGAGTGCGCGCGATCAGCGCTCTTACCTCGTTTTCCACCTCACTGCGCTGCTCCTCCGGAAGCCCAGCAATGAAGCTCACGGAGAGCGTGCGTTTGATGACAACTTGCTCGATAGTGCCAACATGGCTGTTGCGGACACGACGCTCGTCGACGAACTCCAACCCGGGCGCTGGGAAGCCCTTTCGCCAAGCGCCGCTACGATAGCGCGGAGTGTCCCCCTCACGTCGGTCGATGATTTCCGACAGTGCGGCGACCCATGGAACGTCTTCGTCGCGGCCATTCCAAATCAGGCCGAGCATGCCCCCAGGCACCAGCACACGCCGCATCTCTTCGAGGGCTTCAGCGGTTGCGAACCAATGGAACGCCTGCGCGCAGACCACGGCATCGACTGAGTTGTCGGGCAACGGGATCTCATCCGCTACCCCCGAAAGAGCGGTGACGCCCGGGAAAGCCCGCACCAATTCAGCGCGCATCTCGTCAATAGGTTCGAGCGCGATGATCTCACCGCCAGTTTCCTTCAGTGTCCGTAGAAACTTGCCCGTACCAGCGCCGACCTCGAGAACTTTCCGACCTGGTACGACACCGATGACGTCGCGGAGCCAAGCAACCGCTTCGACCGGATAGCCTGGACGACCAGTGACATAGTCTTTGGCGCCCTCGTGATATCCTTTCGACTTTTCGTGCATCCTCATGCTTGGCTCCATTCGGTACCCATATCTCCAGAATGGCGGCTAGCCGACGTCGGCGTGACCATATCCTGCTCGCATGTCGAACCCTATCCTCTGATGCGCATCAACGCGAGGATGGCATCGTCCCTTGCCCAGTGGGGAAGCAGGCACGGGACCATCTGTCAGCAACCTTGGGCAAGCGCGACTGCATCGGGGCCGGCAGGAAAGCGGAGCTGCCCGCCGACGTCATGGACGGCGGCCCAGATCGCCTCCGCGACATCGCTTTCGCGCGTGGTCAGCTCCGGCTTTGCGAACGCTTCGAGGATCGGTCGGGCAAACTCGGCATATGCCGTCGGCAACAATTTCTCGACCGAGATGATCGCATTCGCGCCAAAGCGGGTAGTTGGTGCATAGCCGGGCTCGATGAGCTTCACCTTTACGCCGAAGTGGCCGAGTTCGTGAGCGAGCGAGCCGGAGAAACCTTCGACCGCTTGCTTGGACGCGGTGTAGGCCGCCGCGAGCGGGAACTCTCCGAGAGTCACGCTCGACGTTACGTTGATGATGGTGCCCGACCGTCGCTCCCGCATCTGAGGGATGACTGCCTGGCACATCGCCATCACTCCGATCGTGTTGGTCTCGATGAGCTGTCGGATCAGCGACATCGGCATTGCTTCAAAAGCGCCGACTCCGCCGACGCCCGCATTGTTGACCAGAACGTCGATCGGACCTGCGGCTTCGATAAGTGCAGCGATGCTCCGTTCGTCCGTGACGTCGAGGGGCAGCACGCGCAGCCGGTCGCTCTGGTCATCGAAGATCCTTGGGTCTGGACGGCGCATCGCGGCAATCACGTCCCAACCATTCCAAAGGAAATGGTCTGCGGTCGCCTTGCCGTAGCCCGACGAGGTGCCGGTGATGAGGATGGTCTTGCTCATTGTCTATCTCCCTGTGTTCGATGGTTCGAAGATAGACAAGCCGACATGCACGATCTATAATCTATTCTCCAGAATATATTATCGATCGTCCAGGAATGGATCCACTTAGCGACTTAATTGGCTTGCTCCGCCCGACCGCCGCCGTCTCGAAGCCGATCTCCGCCCGCGGCCAATGGGGCGTTCGGTATCAACCTCACGACGCGCCAGGATTCACGGTCGTACTTGGCGGCCAAGCGTGGCTCACATTCGACGGAAAGGAGCCGCTCCAGCTCGCACAAGGCGATTTCGTGCTCCTCCCGACGACGCCAGCATTCTCCCTGAGCAATGCGGTGGGGACTGAATGCATCCCGGTAGAGCCGCGAAACGAAGCGGTGCGCCATGGCGAACAGGAGGGCGCCTCCGACTTCGTCGCGCTCGGCGGCAGCTTTGCGTTCGAGCGGGTCAACGCGCCTCTCTTGCTCGCACTACTGCCCGACCTCATCCACATTCCGGCTTCCGAGGGGCGCGCGACGCGGTTCGGCCGCCTCATCGAATGGCTTTCGGAAGAATGCGCCACCGATCATCCCGGCAAGGAGTTGATCATCCAGCGCATGCTCGAAGTGTTGCTGGTCGAGGCATTGCGCTGGCGCAGCCCCCAAGCGACACCGACGGGCCTCCTAAGCGGCATGCAAGACCCGCCGCTCGCACGGGTTCTTCAAGCCATGCACGCCGATGTTCGCGCGAACTGGACCGTTGCCGATCTTGCCAGGATTGCGGGCATGTCCCGGTCAGGCTTCTCCGCGCGGTTCGGGCAGGTCCTGGGCTGCGCGCCAATCGAATATCTCACGCGTTGGCGGATGGCGATCGCAAAGGCCGCACTCTCGCGCGGGACGAGGTCGCTGGATCAGATCGCGGAGGACATCGGCTATGAATCGGCCAGCGCATTCAGCACTGCGTTTCGCAAGCGCCTCGGTTGTCCACCGGGCAAGTTTGCGCGTGGCATCGTTTAGCCAACTACGTTCGCACAATCGCGATGGGTTTCGCTGCGCTCTAGCCGCCCCAAACGCAGGAGCCGACGAGAGGGCCTACGAATGTGGCCCCTACTCCCACTCAATCGTCCCAGGCGGCTTGCTGGTCACGTCGTACACCACCCGGTTCACGCCCTTCACCTCGTTGATGATGCGCGTGGCGGTCTCGCCCAGAAACTTCATGTCGAACTGGTAGAAGTCCGCGGTCATGCCGTCGGTGGAGGTGACGGCGCGGAGGCCCACGACGTAGTCATAGGTGCGGCCGTCGCCCATGACGCCGACGGTCTTCACCGGGAGCAGCACGGCGAAGGCCTGCCAGATGTCGTCGTAGAGGCCGTGCTTGCGGATCTGGTCGATGTAGACGGCATCGGCCTGGCGCAGGATGTCGAGCTTGTCGCGGGTGATGTCGCCGGGGCAGCGGATTGCGAGGCCCGGGCCCGGGAACGGATGGCGGCCGACGAAGATTTCGGGAAGACCGAGCTCGCGCCCCAGCTTGCGCACCTCGTCCTTGAACAGCTCGCGCAGGGGCTCGACGAGCTTCATGTTCATGCGCTCGGGCAGTCCGCCGACATTGTGGTGCGACTTGATCGTCACCGAGGGGCCGCCGGTGAAGGAGACGCTCTCGATCACGTCGGGGTAGAGCGTGCCTTGGGCCAGGAAGTCGGCGCCGCCGATCTTCTTGGCCTCCTGCTCGAACACCTCGATGAAGAGGCGGCCGATGGTCTTGCGCTTCACTTCGGGATCGGTGACGCCTTCGAGTTCGCCGAGGAATTGCTTCGAGGCATCCACGTGCACGAGCGGGATGTTGTAGTGGTGGCGGAACAGGTCGACCACGGTCTTGGCTTCGTCGAGGCGCAAGAGGCCGTGATCGACGAAGACGCAGGTGAGCTGGTCGCCGATGGCTTCGTGGATCAGCACGGCCGCGACGGCCGAATCGACGCCGCCGGAGAGGCCGCAGATCACCTTGCGACTGCCGACCTGCTGGCGGATCTTCTGGATCTCCTCCTCGCGGAAGGCGCGCATGGTCCAGTCGCCGGAGAGGCCTGCGATCTTGCGCACGAAATTGCGGATGAGCTTGGCGCCATCGACCGTGTGCACCACTTCGGGGTGGAACTGCATCGCGTAGAACTTGCGCTTGTCGTCGGCGATGACGGAGATCGGCGAGCCCTGAGCCTTGGCGACGCCGCGAAAACCCTCGGGCAGCTTGGTGACGCGGTCGCCGTGGCTCATCCAGACGTCGTAGCGGCCGCCCTTCTCCCAGACGCCCTCGAACAGCGCGCAGTCGTCGGTGACCTCGATGGTGGCGCGGCCGAACTCGCGGTGATGGCCGGCCTCGACGGTGCCGCCAAGCTGCTGCGCCATGGTCTGCTCGCCGTAGCAGATGCCGAGCACCGGGACGCCGGCGGTGAGGATCGGCAGCGGCACGGACGGGGCGTTGTCGTCGAGCACGGAGGCCGGTCCGCCGGAGAGGATCACCGCCTTCGGCTTCATCTCCCTGAAGGCCGCGTCGGCCTTGTTGAACGGGACGATCTCGCAATAGACGCCGTCCTCGCGCACGCGACGCGCGATGAGCTGCGTCACCTGGCTGCCGAAGTCGACGATGAGAATCTTGTCGTGCGCCGAGGCCACGGAGGGCGTCGACGCGGAGCGGTCGTTCTGTGCTGCTGTCATGGCAAGCAGATACGCGACCACGCCCTTCCTCGCAACCGCGCGCGCCGCACGCCCACATTCTTCTTTGGGCATGGACAAACGGATATAGGTAAGTATTATTGACCTAAATTGTCCCGCTCGCCAAACTGGGGCCAATCAGGGAGAAGAACGCCATGCCACAGCATCATCAGCCTGACGTGCTCGCCGCGCTCGGCCGGACCTGGGTCGAGGCCTGGAATACCGGCGATCTCGAGCGCGTGCTCACGCTCTACGACGACGACGCCTTGATGACCTCGGACCGCATCCCGGCGATGGGATTCGACCCCAGCGGCACCGTGCGCGGCAAGGACGCTCTTCGCGCCTATTGGGGCAAGCGCTCGGGCTGTTGCCGAACCTGCATTTCACGCTGATCGATGTGTTCGTCAGCCCGGATAGTGTCGTGGTGTTTTACGAAAACGAGCGGGGCAAGCGGATCTGCGAATATCTGCGGGTGAATGTTTCAGGGCTGATCGTGCAGGGGTCGGCGAACCATTTGCCGCAGTGATGCGTCCCTCGTCACAGCGAGCCAACGGGTCCGCCCGTTGGCTCGCAATGACGGAGACTACGGCGGTAGCGTGCGCTAACTGATAACAACAGTGCTGCCAGCATCGATCCAGGACCACCACCATGAAACTCCCCGCTTCGCCCTTCACCGTCACCGACTGGAGCAAGGTCACCCCGACCACGCACCCTGGCGAGATTGGCGAGGCGCTGTGGCGGACGCTGAACATCGGCGATCTCCGGGTGCGGATGGTCGAGTATTCGCCGGGCTATCTCGCCGATCACTGGTGCGATCGCGGCCACGTGCTCTACGTGCTCAAGGGCGAGCTCGCCACCGAGCTGCGCGACGGGCGCAAGTTCAAGCTGATGCCGGGCATGAGCTACCAGGTCTCGGATTTCGGCGATGCCGCGCACCGGTCCTCGACGGTGACGGGCGCGACGCTTTTCATCGTCGATTGAGACGCGCGAGGTGGTTAATTTGCAGCGCAAAATAGAAAATTCTCGCGGCCTCCCGAGCCACGGGTGGTGCCTTGAAGAAGCCCCAATAACTCGCTAGATTGTGATCATCGATATTGGCCGAACGACTGGGCCGCTTCGCTTCGTTGCAGACGGGCGCGCACGCTTCAGATGATTTCCCCAACCATCGACTGATCAGGATCAAGGGCGCAATGGTGCGTACCGGTCTGCGTGCGTACCTTCTCTAACAAAGGAAATTCCCATGGCTATGGGCACCGTGAAGTGGTTCAACACCCAAAAGGGTTATGGTTTCATCCAGCCGGACGACGGCCAAAAGGACGTGTTCGTGCACATCAGCGCGGTCGAGCGCGCCGGCCTCTCCTCCCTCAACGAGGGCCAGAAGGTCTCGTTCGACATCGTCGCCGACCGCCGCAGCGGCAAGTCCTCGGCTGACAATCTCCGCGTCGGCTAATCGCCGGCGCACTGCGCTTCCAGCCGCGGACGTACCGGTTAGAAGCGCAACCAACACAGGCCCCGCGACCGGGATTCGGTTCGCGGGGCTTTTGTTTTTGGGGCCTATCGTTGTCATTCCGGGGCTCGCGAAGCGAGAGCTATGATGCGCGATTGCGCATCAGAGAATCCATGGAGCCGCAGACAACGCCGCACGATGGATTCCGGGCTCGCCCTGCGGGCGCCCCGGAATGACGGCGACGCAAGATCAGCCGGCCTTCTTCAGCACCGAGACGAAGAACCCGTCCGTGCCGGTGCGGCGCGGCGTCATCAGCCAGCCTTCTGCCGATTGCAGCGCGGCTTCGGCGAAGGCCTCCGCCTTGTCCCAGAGCACGCTTGCGGTCTGCTCGGGCGGAACGATGGTGAATTCGCCATGGCGCTCCACGAACGCCCTCACCTGCTCGCCGTTCTCCTCCGACAGCACCGAGCAGGTGATGTAGGCGATGCGGCCACCTGGCTTCACCAGCGGCACGGCGCGCTCCAGCACCTCGGCCTGGTCGCGCAGCCGGATCTCCAGCGCGCCCGGGCGCATGCGCCATTTGGCATCGGGATTGCGGCGCCAGGTTCCGGTTCCCGTGCAGGGCGCGTCGATCACGACGAGATCGGCCGAGGCGCGGATGTCGGCCAGCGGATCGGCCTCGCCCTTGGGCGTGCGAATGTCGGCATTGTGGACGCCGGCGCGCGACAGCCGCTCATGGATGGGCGCGAGCTGACGCTTGTCGCGGTCGGTTGCGATCAGCCGGCCCTTGCCCTGCATCAGCGCGGCGAGCGCCAGCGTCTTGCCGCCAGCTCCGGCGCAAAGATCGATCACCTGCTCGCCGGGCTTGGCCGCGGTGAAGCTCGCCGCGAGCTGCGATCCTTCATCCTGAACTTCAATGGCGCCCTTGATGAAATCCTCTTCGGCCTGGATGCCGGGATTGCGCGCATCGGCCGCAAGCTCGATGCGCAGGCCCGTTGCCGACCACGGCGTCGGTTTCGCGTGAAGATGAGCAAGCGCGCGCAGCACCTTGTCGCGATTGGATTTTAGCGTGTTGACGCGCAGGTCCAGCGGGGCCCGGCTCGCCATCGCGGCGGCCTCGGCGACGCGGTCCTCGCCGAACACTTTTGCCAGATGCGGATCGAGCCATTCGGGGTAGTCGCCGGCGACGGCTGCGGGGGCGTCCTTCAGCGAGCGCGAAGCGAGCGCCGCCTGCTCGGCCTCCGTCAGCGGCGCCGGCGCGAAGCGGCTGCCGTCGAACATCGCAGCCATGGTCGCGGTGTCCATGTCGCGCTCGAGGCGGAGCATGCCGATCAGCCGCGCCCGCGCGGTGTCGGCGTCCATCAGGAAGGCGCTCGAGGCGTAGCGGCGCAGCACGTCCCAGACGAGGCCGGCAATGGCGGCACGGTCGCCGGAGCCGGCGAAGCGATGCGCGGTGCCCCACTCCTTCAGCGCCTTGGCCGCGGGCACGCGGTCCTTCTCGATGGTGTCGATCAGTTCGATGGCTGCGGACAGCCGGGCAGCGGGAGTCATTTGAATCTTTCAGATCGGGATTGGCGAGCAAGCGCCCACAGCAAGCGTCCATAGCCGTCACCGTCGCCCCTGACAATCAACCAGTTGAACCAGCGTTCCAAAGGGGGCGGCCAACTGCCGATAATTAAAGCGATTCTTCATCCCATTCGAGGCGCAAGGCGAGATGCGCACGACCCTCTACCGCATGTTGTGATGTCATCGTTCCGACGCCTGGCCGGGCTATGATCAGCCCATGTCCGAATTTCTCCTGACGCAGATTTCCGACACCCATCTTGGTCAGCGTTTCCCCGGCCTGATCGCGAATTTCCACCGCATCAGCGAGCATATCGACGCCGGCAGGCCCGATCTCGTCATCAACACCGGCGACGTCTCGTTCGACGGGCCGACCAGCCGCGACGACGTTGCATTCGCCAAGCGCCTGCATGACGCCCTGCCCGTCGCCTGCCGCTACCTGCCGGGCAATCACGACATCGGCGACAATCCGACCGCGATCGGGCCGGCACCCAAGCCGCCGGTTGCGGAAACGCACCGCCAGCAATTCTGTGACGTCATCGGCGAGGACCATTGGTCGTTCGAGGCCGCCGGCTGGCGCTTCATCGGCCTCAACTCTCTGGTGATGAATTCAGGGCTCGCCTTCGAGGCCAAGCAGTTCGACTGGCTGTCCCAGGAGATATCGCGGACGAACGGCAGGCCGGTCGCGCTGTTCCTGCACAAGCCGATGTTTCTCAACCTGCCCGACGACCCCGAGACGGTCGAGACCTCGATCCGCTACGTGCCGCAGCCGGCACGGGCGCGGCTGATCGAGATGTTTGCGCATGTCGATCTGCGCCTCATCGCCAGCGGGCACGTGCATCAACGGCGCGATTTCACCTATCGTCACACAAGGCACGTCTGGGCGCCGTCGGCCG
>JAEYRD010000093.1 GCA_023435725.1 Pseudomonadota bacterium
GTGTTGCTCCGACCGCACCACAAACTCCGTCATTGCGAGCGCAGCGAAGCAATCCAGGTTCTTCCCGCTGAGGTAGTCTGGATTGCTTCGCTGCGCTCGCAATGACAACGGGGAAACATCATGGCCAAAGCCGTAGTCGCCGCAGGTATCGCCACCGGCCAATGCCTCTGCGGCAAGGTCACCTTCGAGATCGATATCCCCGCGCGCTGGGCCTGGCACGATCATTCGGCCGCCAGCCGCCGCGCCCACGGCGCGGCTTACGCGACCTATGTCGGAAGCTGGAAGAAGCGCTTTCGCATCACCTCTGGCAAGACTGCGCTCACTCGCTACGAGGACAAGACAACGAAGACGGCGCGCAGCTTCTGCTCGCATTGTGGCACGCCGATCGCCTATGAACGCCCCCGTGGCCCGCACATGGTCAACATTCCGCGCGCGCTGTTCAAGGAGCGCACCGGCCGCCAGCCGCTTTATCACATCGCCATCGAAGAGCTGCAGGAATGGGCCTATACCGGCGAGCCGCTGGTGCCGCTGAAAGGCTTTCCCGGTGTGGTCTGGCAGCGCTCGAAAAAGAAGAAGCGCGCGGGCGGCGAGGATCCATTCGAATTGGGACGCGAGGAGATGTAGCGCGGGTCGCGCATTCTACTCTCGTGCCCCGGACGCAGTGCGGCGCGAAGTGCCGCACTGCTGAGCCCGGGGGCCCATGTATCAACGAGCCCGGCGCAATCCGGGTCCCGGCTCTGCGTCGCATTACTGCGTGCTGCGCCGCGTCCGGGACACGAGAGTGGAATCTGTCTCTCTCGCCTGTCCCATGCAACGCAGCCATGACCGCGCTCCATTGCGCGCCTCCCGCGACTTCGTCCATCATGCTTCCGTCCTTGCGGCACCCGCGGGGCCTGGAGGAAACATGAAGAACAAGATCACCGGCCGCTCGGCCTTTCTCGCGCTGCTCAAGGACGAGGGCATTACGCACTTGTTCGGCAATCCCGGCACCACCGAGCTGCCGATCATGCACGCGCTGAAGGACCATCCCGACCTCACCTATGTGATGGCGATGCAGGAGAGCCTGGTGGTCGCGATCGCCGACGGCTACAGCCGCGCCTCGGGCAAGCTCGTTGCCTGTAACGTCCATGTCGCGCCCGGCCTCGGCAACGCGATGGGCTCGCTCTACAACGCCCAGTTCACCGGCACGCCGATGATCCTGACCGCCGGCCAGCAGGAGCAGGGGCATGGCCTGATGGAGCCGGTGCTCTACGGCCCGCTGGTGCGCATGGCCGAGCCGCTGGTGAAATGGGCGGTCGAGGTGACGCGGCTGGAGGATCTGCCGCGCATCGTGCGCCGCGCCGCCAAGGTGGCGATGACGCCGCCGACCGGGCCGGTGTTCATCTCGCTGCCCGGCGACATCCTGAACAGCGAGGCCGGCATCGACCTCGGCCGCTCCACCCGCATCGACGCTCGCGTAAGGCCGTCGGATGAAGCGCTGAAGGCTTTTGCTGCGCGGCTGCTCAAGGCCGAACGTCCGGTGATCGTCACCATGGACGAGGTGGTCAAGAGCGACGCGCTGAAGGAGGCTGCCGAACTCGCCGAACTGCTCGGCGCCGCCGCCTACCAATCCTCGACGCCGTATGGCTCGCACTTCTTGTCCGAGAGCCCGAGCTTCGTCGGGACGCTCGCCCGCGTGCAGAAGGTCGCGCGCGATACGCTTGCACCTTACGATCTGCTGATCGCGCTCGGCGGTGATCCCTTGCGGATGTCCGTCTACAGCGAGGTCGACGCGCTGCCGGATGGCCTCGGCATCGTCCAGGTCGGCCTCGCCGATTGGGAAATCGCCAAGAACTACGGCGCCGAGATCGCGCTCAAGGCGGACCTGAAGGAGACTTTGCGCGCGCTGATCCCGGTGCTGAAGGAGATGGGCGGCGCGGCCTTGGCGCAACGCGCAAGGCAGCGCCTCGCCGAACTCGCGCCGAAGAACTGGACCGCACGCCGCGCTGCGCTGGTCGAGCAGATCGGCAAGAGCGCCGGCCGCACGCCGATCGATCCGGACTTCCTGGTGCTGCAGATGGTCGAGGCGATGCCTGATAACGCCATCCTCGTCGACGAAGGCCTCACCTCCAGCCGCCAGATCACGGCGCTGCATCCGCATCGCGACCGCTACGGCTATCACGGCCTTGCCTCGGGCGGCATCGGCTGGGGCCTGCCGGCCTCCGTCGGCGTCAGCATCGCCAATCCGGACCGCCCCTTGGTGTGTTTCTCAGGCGATGGCAGCGCGATGTATTCGATCCAGTCGCTGTGGACGGCCGCACATCACAAGCTGCCGCTCAACGTCGTCATCGCCAACAATGGCGGCTATCGCATCATCAAGCAGCGCCTGCTCGCCTTCCACGGCGACGACAATTATGTCGGCATGGACTTTGTCGATCCGCCGGTGGATTTCGCCGGCGTCGCCAAGGCGCTCGGCTGCGAGGCGATCAAGGTCAGCGATGTCAGCGAGCTGAAGGCGACGCTGTCGTCGGCGTTCAATCGGCCGGGCACCAAGCTGATCGAGGTGATGGTGGACGGGAAGGTGTAGGCAGCGCGCACTCACCCACCGCCGTCATTGCGAGCGGAGCGAAGCAATCCAGAATCGTTCCTGCGGCGACAGTCTGGATTGCTTCGCTCCGCTCGCAATGACGAGGAGGAGGCGGATTGCCTCCTCTGCCGCAAACACCTCGCGGCGGCAGCTCTACCCCTTCTTCCCCACCCGATACCCCGCCGCCGGATGCGGCGCGCCGAGCCTTGTTCGGCCATCGCCGAACAGCTTCTCCCGCAGCGTGCCCTTGGCGTACTCCGACTTGTACCGGCCACGCCGGGTCAGTTCCGGCACCAGCATGTCGGCGATGTCCTCGAAATCGCCGGGCGAGACGGCGAACGCGACGTTGAGGCCGTCGACGTCGGTGGCCTCGAACCATTGCTCGATCTTGTCCGCAACCATCTCCGGCGTGCCGACCACCACGGGGCCGGCACCGCCGATGCCGACATGCTCGATGACGTCGCGCACGGTCCAGACGCGATCAGGATCGGCGCGAGTGACGTTGTCCATTGCGCTGCGGCCGGCATCGTTCTGGACGTGGCGCACCTGCTGGTCGAGGTCGTAGCCGGAGAAGTCGACGCCGGTCCATCCCGACATCAGCGCCAGCGCGCCCTCGGGGCTAATGTGGCGGCGATAGTCGGCATACTTCTCCTTCGCCTCGGCCTCCGTCCGGCCGAGAATGATTGTCATCATTGAGAACATCAGGATCTCGGCAGGGTTGCGACCTAGCGCCGCGGCCTCCTGCCGGATCGCGGAGACGCGCGGCGCGATCACCTTGGCCGATGGTCCGGACATGAACACGCATTCGGCGTGGCGGGCCGCGAACTGCCGCCCGCGCGGCGAGGTGCCGGCCTGGTACAGCACCGGCGTGCGCTGCGGCGACGGCTCGCTGAGATGAATCGTGTTGTTGATGCGGTAGTTCGCGCCCTCATGGTTGACGCGGTGAACTTTCGTGGGATCGGTGAAGATGCCGCGCTTGCGGTCTCGCAGCACGGCGTCGTCCTCCCAGCTCCCTTCCCAGAGCTTGTAGACCACCTCCATGTATTCGTCGGCGATGTCGTAGCGGTCGTCATGCCCGGTCTGCTTGTCCTTGCCAGCACCGCGCGCGGCGCTGTCGAGATAGCCGGTGACGACGTTCCAGCCGATCCGCCCCTCGGTCAGGTGATCGAGCGTCGACATCCGCCGCGCGAACGGATAGGGCGGCTCGAATGACAGGTTGCTGGTGACGCCGAAGCCGAGATTCTCAGTTACCGCCGCCATCGCCGAGAGCAGCAGCAGCGGCTCGTTCGATGGGGTCTGTGCTGCGTTGCGCAAGGCCGCGTCAGGGCTGTTGCCATAGACGTCGTAGACGCCGAGCACGTCGGCCAGGAACAAACCGTCGAAACGGCCGCGTTCCAGCGTCTTGGCGAGATCGATCCAGTAAGGCAGGCGGTTATATTCGGCGGTGCGGTCGCGCGGATGGGTCCACAGGCCCGGTGACTGGTGCGCGACGCAATTCATCGCAAAGGCGTTGAGCCTGATCTGCTTGGCCATGATGGTCCCCCGGCACGCTGTACTGGGCGTTCTTCGAATGATAGACGTGCGCCCGAACTTGGCGACGTTCTTGCATATAGCTCGACCTTGGCAAGGCCAAAATCGGCAGCGCTCCTGCCCTTGGCAAGACAATCTCAAGAGAGCAAGAACGAAATCCCAAGAGAACTCCAAGAACTATCCAAGTCCCCGCCACTTTCGAAGGACGCCCTTTCTCGGGTAGGGTCCTTCGCCTCGCAGTCCGAAAAGCAAGTCATGACCAGAGCCGACGCCATCTCCCGCGCCCGTGAGGATTTCAGATCTGGCGCGTTCCTCGCTGAACTCGACCGCCGCGTCGCCTACAAGACCGAAAGCCAGAACCCGTCGCGCGGCGCGGAGTTGCGCGCATATCTGGAACAGGAGATGCAGCCGGCCTTCGCGGCGCTCGATTTTACCAGCCATATCGTCGAATCCCCGAGCGGCAAGGCGCCGTTCCTGTTCGCCGAGCATCAGGAGAGCGCCTCGGCGCCGACCGTGCTGATCTACGGCCATGGCGATGTCGTCGACGGCATGGAGGGCGAGTGGCGCGATGGCCGCGATCCCTGGCGCACGACGACGTCAGGTATTCGCCTTTATGGCCGCGGCACCGCCGACAACAAGGGCCAGCACAGCATCAACATGGCGGCGCTGCGCGCGGTGCGCGAGGCCCGCGGTGGCAAGCTCGGCTTCAATGCCAAGTTCATCGTCGAGATGGGCGAGGAGATCGGCTCGCCCGATCTCGGCAAGGTCTGCGACCTCAATCGCAATGCGCTCAAGGCCGATCTGTTCATGGCCTCCGACGGGCCGCGCCTGTCGGCCGAACGTCCGACGCTGTTCCTCGGCTGTCGCGGCGGCATCCGCATCCATCTCGACGTAGCCTTGCGCGACGGCGGCCACCATTCCGGCAATTGGGGCGGCGTGCTCGCCAATCCCGCGACTATTCTGGTCAATGCGATCTCGACGCTGGTCGACGGTCACGGTCGCCTCCTGCTCGACGCGCTGAAGCCACCGCGGCTCACCAACCAGATCCGCAGCTATCTCGCCGACGTGCAGGTGGTGCCGACCGAGGACGAGCCGGCGCTCGCGGAGAACTGGGGCGAGGAGGGCTTGTCGGCGGCCGAGCGGCTCTATGCCTGGAACACGCTGGAAGTGCTGGCGATGTCGTCGGGCAATATCGAGAAGCCGGCGAACGCCATTCCCGGCCACGCCAACGCCGTGCTGCAATTGCGGTTCGTGGTCGGCACCAAAATTGAAGGGCTGATCGAGGCCATCCGCGCGCATCTGGTCGAGAAGGGCTTTCCGATGATCGAGGTTCGGGCAGCTCAGAGCTTCGCCGCCTCGCGCGCCGATTTCGACAGCCCCTGGATCAAATGGGCAGCGGATTCCGTGAAGGAAACCACCGGCAAGGCGCCGGCGGTGCTGCCGAACTTCGGCGGCTCGCTGCCCAATGACGTGTTTTCCGAGATTCTGGGCCTGCCGACGATCTGGGTCCCGCACTCCTATCCCGGCTGCTCCCAGCATGCGCCCAATGAGCACATCCTGCTGCCATTGACCGAAGAGGCCTTGACGGTGATGGCGGGGCTGTTCTGGGATCTCGGGGAATTGCCAGGACCACTAACAAGACCGCTAGGCTGAGCCGTTAACCCGAGCCGCGATCCCGTCGAAAGTTACATTCTAATCCGGCCCGATTTGTGCTTGCATCCGGCCGCATCATCCTGAAAGGGGAAGAAAAAGTGAAGCATTTCCGTAGCATCGGGCTCGCGCTGGCCGCGACCTTCGCCGTCAGCCAGGCCGGGGCCGAGGAGCTGACCGGCACCCTGAAGAACATCAAGGACACCGGCGCCATCACCTTGGGCTTTCGCGACTCCTCGATCCCGTTCTCCTATCTCGACGACAATCAGAAGCCCGTCGGGTTCGCGATGGACATCTGCTACAAGATCGTTGACGCCGTGAAGAAGGAGCTCAAGCTCGACAAGCTCGAGGTCAAGCTCAACCCGGTGACCTCGGCGACCCGTATCCCGCTGATGGCCAACGGAACCATCGACCTCGAATGCGGCTCGACCACCAACAATGCCGAGCGTCAGAAGCAGGTCGCGTTCACCAACACCCACTTCCTGACCGCAAGCCGCTACGTGTTCAAGAAGTCGAGCGGCCTGAAGTCGATCGACGACCTCAAGGGCAAGGCGGTGGTCTCGACCGCCGGCACCACCAACATCAAGCAGCTCACCGAAGCCAATGTTGCGAAAGGCCTCGGCGCCAACATCATCCCGGCCAAGGACCACGCCGAAGCCTTCTTGATGGTCGAGACCGACCGCGCGGTCGCCTTTGTCATGGACGACATCCTGCTCGCCAGCCTCGTCGCCGGCTCGAAGTCGCCGGATGACTACGTCATCTCCAAGGACGCGTTCTCCAAGCCCGAGCCCTATGGCATCATGCTGCGCAAGGACGACGCTGCCTTCAAGAAGGTGGTCGATGCGGCGACTGCTGCGCTCTACACTTCCGGCGAAGGCCAGAAGATCTATGACAAGTGGTTCACGGCCAAGATCCCGCCGAAGGGCCTGAACCTCAACACCCCGATCTCCTCCGAGCTGAAGAACGAGTTCGCAAAGCCCTCGGACTCGCCGAACCCGGACGACTATAAGTAAGTCCCGATCCATCCTTGGGATCAGAATGATGTCCGGTCACTCTTGACACCAGAGTGGCCGGACATTTGCATAGGCGCCCGGAACTTCTCTGATCGGCGCGTTCGCGCGGGGGACACGTGAACTACAACTGGAACTGGGGAATCTTTTTCCAGCCGAACCCGATGGGGACCGGCACCTATCTCGACCTGCTGCTGTCGGGACTGGCGCTGACCCTCAAGACCGCGGGCCTGGCCTGGATCATCGCGCTGATCACCGGCTCGATCGTCGGCGTGATGCGTACGCTGCCGTCGAAGGGCGCCTACTGGTTCGGCTTCGCCTACGTCGAATTCTTCCGCAACATGCCGCTGCTTGTGCAGCTGTTCCTGTGGTTCTTCGTGCTGCCGGAGCTGCTGCCGAAGGCCGCGGGCCTGTGGCTGAAGCAATTGCCGAACGCGCCGTTCTGGACGGCTGCGATCGGCATCGGCCTGTTCATGTCGGCGCGCGTCGCCGTGCAACTGCAGGCCGGCATCGGCTCGCTGCCGCGCGGGCAGAAGATGGCCGCGACCGCGCTCGGCCTGACCACCGTGCAGGGCTATCGCTACGTGCTGCTGCCGATGGCGTTCCGCATCATCCTGCCGCCGCTGACCTCCGAGTTTCTCAACACCATCAAGAACACCGCGGTCGCGATCACCATCGGCCTGCTCGAGCTGACCGGACAGGCGCGCTCGATGCAGGAATTCTCGTTCCAGGTGTTCGAGGCCTTCACCGCCGCGACCCTCCTCTACCTCCTCGTCAACGCCGTCGTCGTGACCGCAATGCGCTTCCTCGAGCGCTACGTCGCGATCCCCGGCTACATCACGGGGAAATAGCGCCATGCTCGGCAATTTCGATTTCGACGTCATCCGCCGCGCGCTGCCCTATCTGTTCTACGAAGGCATGACCTTCACGCTGACGCTGACGGCGCTCTCCGCCATCGGCGGCCTGATCTTCGGCACGGCGATCGCCCTGATGCGGCTCTCCGGCTACAAGACGCTCGGGCGCATCGCCGGCCTTTATGTCGACTTCATGCGCTCGCTGCCGCTGGTGCTGGTCATCTTCTGGTTCTACTTCCTGGTGCCCTACATCGGGCAGTGGCTGACCGGCGCTTCGCGCCCGATCACCGTCGGCGCATTCGCCTCTTCGCTCATCACCTTCATCATGTTCGAGGCGGCGTACTTCTCCGAGATCATGCGCGCCGGCATCCAGTCGATCTCGCGCGGCCAGCCGGCCGCCGCGAGCGCGCTCGGTCTCAGCTACGCCCAGACTATGCGCTACGTCGTGCTGCCGCAGGCGTTCCGCAACATGCTGCCGGTGCTACTGACGCAGACCATCGTGCTGTTTCAGGACACCTCGCTGGTCTACGTGCTGTCGATCCCGGATTTCCTGGGCGCGGCGAGCAAGGTCGCGCAGCGCGACGGGCGTCTGGTCGAGATGTATCTGTTTGCCGCCGTCGTCTACTTCACCATTTCCTGTATCGCGTCGTTCGGCGTTCGCCGCCTGCAGTCGCGCATCGCCATCCTTCGCTAGGTGGAAACGTGCACTTGAGACGTCGAAATGGGCTACCCTTCACCTCTCCCATAGGGAGAGGTCGGATCGCTTTAGCGATCCGGGTGAGGGGTTTCGCTCGATCGATAGACCTGTCCCCTCACCCGACGCTACGCGTCGACCTCTCCCTTGGGAGAGGTGATCAGCGTTCGTTGATACACTTGAGCCACACATGATCGAAATCAGCCATGTCGACAAATGGTACAGCCCGACCTTCCAGGTGCTGACCGACTGCACCACCAGCGTTGCCAAGGGCGAGGTGGTGGTGGTGTGCGGCCCCTCCGGCTCGGGCAAGTCGACGCTGATCAAATGCGTCAACGCGCTCGAGCCCTTTCAGAAGGGCGACATCACCATCGACGGCATCAAGGTCAACGATCCCAAGACCAATCTGCCGAAGCTGCGTTCGCGCGTCGGCATGGTGTTCCAGCATTTCGAGCTGTTCCCACACCTGAAGATCATCGACAACCTCTGCCTTGCCCAGGAGAAGGTGCTGGGCCGGGCGCACGACAAGGCAGTGACCAAGGGCATGGCGCTGCTCGACCGCGTCGGCCTGAAGGAACATGCCCAAAAATTCCCGGCGCAGCTCTCCGGCGGTCAGCAGCAGCGCGTCGCCATCGCGCGCGCGCTCGCCATGGATCCCATCGCCATGTTGTTCGACGAGCCGACCTCGGCGCTCGATCCTGAAATGATCAGCGAGGTGCTGGACGTCATGGTCGATCTCGCGCGTGAAGGCATGACCATGATGGTCGTTACCCACGAGATGGGCTTTGCCCGCAAGGTCGCCAACCGCGTGATCTTCATGGACCGCGGCGAGATCGTCGAGGACGCCCCGAAGGACGATTTCTTCGGCAAGCCGCGCAGCGACCGTGCGCAGAAGTTCTTGTCGAAGATTTTGTCGCATTAACTCCTCTGTCATTCCGGGATGGCCCGAAGGGCCAGGCCCGGAATCCATAACCCCGGCTGGTGGTCATGGATTCCGGGCTCGTCGCTTCGCGCCGCCCCGGAATGACGAATAGAGGGGTGATCGCTCCCCCCAAATGACGTATAAGCGCGCGAAATTCCCCCTTTCTCGCCAGGAGACCTGCCTTGGACTCGATCGCCTACGTCAACGGCTCATTCGTCCCGCTTTCGGATGCCAAAATCTCGGTGCTCGATCGTGGCTTCCTGTTTGCCGACGGCATCTACGAGGTCTCGGCCGTGCTCGATGGCAAGCTGATCGACAACGCTTCGCATCTGGCGCGGCTGGAGCGCTCGGTCGGCGAGATCAAGCTGAAGCTGCCTGAGACGGTCGAGCGCATTACCGAGCTTCAGAAAGAGTTGATTGCGCGCAACAAGGTCGTGAATGGACTCGTCTACCTCCAGGTCACGCGCGGCGCCGACAAGGGCCGCGACTTCGCCTTCCCCAAGGGCGACGTCAAGTCGAGCCTGGTGATGTTCACCTCCGAGAAGGACATCATCAACGCCGCTTCGGCCAAGACCGGTATCAACGTGATTACGGTGCCCGACATCCGCTGGGAGCGGCGCGACATCAAGAGCGTGGCGCTGCTGGCGCAGGTGCTGGCGAAGCAGGCCGCAGCCGAAGCCGGCGCCGGCGAAGCCTGGATGCTGGAGGACGGCTATGTCACCGAAGGCGGCTCGTCCTCGGCGTTCATCCTCACCAAGGACGACGTCATCGTGACGCGGAAAAACTCCAACGCGATCCTGCCGGGCTGTACCCGTAAGGCCGTGGTGGCGCTCGCCGAGGAGCGCCAGCTTCGCGTCGAGGAGCGTTCCTTCACGGTCGCAGAGGCGCTGGCCGCCAAGGAAGCCTTTGTTACGTCGGCCTCCCTGTTCGTTCAGCCGGTGATCGCGATCGACGGCAAGAAGGTCGGCGACGGCAAGCCGGGTCCGATGGCGACGCGCCTGCGCGAGATCTACGTGGAGTTCGCCAAGGCGACGGCGGTTTAGGCCGGCTTTACCGCCGTGCGCGGACGGTTACGACCGGTCGCCACACACTCCGCTGTCTTCGCCCGGCTTGACCGGGCGATCCCAGTATTCCAGAGACGGTTGTGATTGAATCGAGAGGCCGCGGCGTACTGGATGCCCGCTTTCGCGGGGCATGACAGTTGAGTGTGGGGTGGCGGCTTCGCGTTCCTCACGCTAACCGTCATCGCATCCCTCACGCCACAGATGCCTTCACCTTCACCGGATGTACCGCACGGAACGCGATTGCGATCCTGTTCCAGGCATTGATGGCGCCGATCAGCATGGTGAGGTTCACGGTTTCCTCATCGGAGAACTGTGCGCGGACCTCCTCGTAGAGGTCGTCGGGCGCGTGGGTCTCGGAGATCAGCGTCACCGACTCGGTCCAGGCCAGCGCGGCGCGCTCGCGGTCGGTGTAGAGCGGGGATTCGCGCCAGGCATTGAGCAGGTAGATGCGCTGCTCGGTCTCGCCGCGCTTGCGGGCGTCTTCGGTGTGCATGTTGATGCAGAAGGCGCAGCCGTTGATCTGCGATGCCCGGATCTTGACGAGCTCGATCAGCGATTTCTCGAGTCCGGTGGACTGGATCTGCGTCTCCAGCGCCATCAGCGCCTTCATCGTGTCGGGTGCGGCCTGATAGAAGTTCATGCGGGGTTTCATGGTCTTTCTCCTTGCTTGGGTGGGTGATCTCAGTGCGCGCCGCCGGCTGAGGCCTGCCCGGGCTTCTTCAGGAAGAAGACGGCGATCAGGGCGACAATCAGTGCCATGCCGAGCAGGTAGAAAGTGTCGCTAAAGGCGAGAATGTAAGCCTGCTTCTGCACGATATGACCGATCGCGACATAGGCGCGATGCGATGCGTCCGCACGGTCGAGGACGCCGTGATTGATGAAATACTGAGTGAGCTGCTCCAGCCGCGTGCGGGTAGCCTGCTCGAACACGGAGACCGATTGCATCAGCACGTTGGAGTGATATTGCTCGCGCTTGGTCAGCACGGTCTGCAGCAGCGCGATGCCGACGGCGCCGCCGAGATTGCGCATCATGTTGAACAGGCCGGAGGCCGAGCCCGCGTTCTCGGGTTCGATGCCAGCGGTCGCGACCGCCGACAGTGGCGCCAGAACCAGGGCCTGCCCGATCGCGCGGACGATGTTTGGCCACAAGAGCTGGTCGGCGGCGTAGTCGTTGGTCATATAAATGTTCATGAAGTTGGAGGCTGCGAACAGGACGAAACCGACGCCGATCACGATGCGCGAATCGAACTTCTGCATCAGGCGCGGCACCAGCGGGATCAGCACGAGCTGCGGCAGGCCGGTCCATGCCAGCACCATGCCGATCTGCTCGGCATTGTAGCCCTGGATGCGTGACAGATATTGCGGCAGGATGAACACCGAACCGTAGAGCGCGACGCCGAGCAGGAAGTTCGCGAGCATGCCAAAACCGAAATTGCGGCGAGCCAGCAGGCGCAGGTTCAGCAGCG